>NZ_JAEMNZ010000001.1:0-651933 GCF_016461625.1 Devosia sp. MC532
GATCACGGCATCACCTGCTCGATGAGCCGGTCTGGCAATGTCTGGGACAACGCGGCGATGGAGAGCTTCTTCTCATCGCTCAAGACCGAACGCACCGCTCGTAAGGTCTATCGCACCAGGGACGATGCCAAGGCCGATGTCTTCGACTATATCGAGCGCTTCTATAACCCGAGGCGCCGGCACTCTACACTGGGTTATCTGAGCCCCGTAGACTACGAAGAAAAAGCTAAGTTAGCCTAACCGTGGGTCCACCGAACCGGCAGCAGCTCAATGCGTTGGTGCCTATTAAGGCCTAGGTAGCTGCCGTTCTGTGACGAGCTTGCTCATCCCTGGTACGACTGAACCAGATAGCTTGGAATGCGGGATGTGGGTGTGGTCACGGACGCCTCGAGCACTTTTACGGTGCTGACGAGCGCTGCTTGGAGGTGGTGGACCATTTCTTTCGCAGCGGTCGCGTCGTCTCCTTTGTAGAGTGCCTCCAAGATTTTGACGTGCTGCTCGGCCGAGGGCAGTATTTCCTCGTCGTTGAGATAGCGCTCGAAAGTGAGATGCGTCGCGATCAGCGGCAGTTGGCTGCGCTCGATGATCTGACGGAATTGGGCGTTTGAACACGCGAGGACGATGTCGCGGTGTAAATCGTTTTCGAGCTGGACGATTTCCGCTTCGCTCGATGCCGTGCCACGCGCAACGAGCGACCGGGCTCTGTCTAAGCGGACTTTTATGTCGTCTTTTGCGAGTGACCTAGCGCCTTGAACCAAGGCGAGCGGCTCAAGCACCGAGCGCACTTCATAGTGTTCTTCAACATCGCGCACGGTGAGCCGCGGAACGTACCAGCGGCCATTGTTGCCCTGCTGCACGAGGCCGACGCGCTCAAGGCGTGTCAGCACTTCGTGGGCCACAGTGCGGCTGACCCCAAAAGTTTCGGCTAAGCTGGTGCCGACGATTTGGAAGGGGCCATAGGCCATGGAGGCGGCCACATCGCGCTCAACGAGCGGATAGAGACGGTCACGCCAGCCGCGTTGCTGCATTTCGTCGAGCTTGTCGGCCTCAAGCGATAATCCCGCTTCGAAGAGATCGAGGCGTAAAGGGATATTGGTCGTTGAGCCGACCAGAAATCCGCGACCATCAAAGCTGCAAATGAGGCCGTCGTGGGCCAGCTTTTCCAAGGCCGCTGCAGCAGGCGAGCGGCTGACACCGAAGGCGCGGGCAATCGCGGATTCTGTCAGCACCAGACCTTGGCTAAAAATGCCGCGCGTCAGGTGATCGTGCAGCACTGCGTAAATGGCATCGGAGCGTTTTCCGGGTGCCGTTGGGCGGCTATCAACCTGTGACGAGATTTCTACGGTCCTCAGCTTTGAGTGGGGCGATCTGGATTGCTTCTTCGAGGATGAGGTTTAGTCGACGTGAAAAACTTCTTCCGTCGATGCCCACCATTCGCCCGGCTCGCGCGTGGTCAGTGGTTCCTGCTTTGGCCCGCAGACCGCCCACCATCGCTGCGTTTCTGGATCCTCCGCCATTTTGGCCATGTCTGCCTCAAAGTCTGAGCCAACATACTCAAAATACGAGAACATCAAATTCTCCGGCTCGCGCAGGAAAATCGAATAATTGGTGATGTTGCAGGCTTCAATTTTGGCCAGCACAGCGGGCCAAACCGCAGCATGGAGCGCCTTATAGTCCGCAATCTCTTCGGGCTTGACGCCGATCACTGAGCCCACGCGTTTCATAACGCAGCCTCCAGGCGATAGATCCGCTTGGCATTGCGGTTGAACAGTTTTGCGCGATCGCTTTCCGTTGCGCTGGCGGTGATGGCGAGTGAAGCCTCCACCCAGCGTTCCAAACTGCCGTTGAGCAGCAGCACCGGGTGGTCCGAGCCCCAGACAACGCGATCCCAGCCGAAAACCTCGATGAGGTGTTCAACATAGGGCTTGAGCGTCTCAGTGCTCCATTCCGGCGCAGCGTTGACAGCAATGCCAGAAACCTTCGCTGCAACATTGGGCAGGCTGGCGATCTTCTTCAGCCCCACGCTCCAGCTCTTAAAACCCTCATTGGCGATATCGGGATTGCCACAATGGTCGAGAACAAACTGGACTTTTGGAGCTGAGGCCGCGAGTTCATAGGCGAGATGCAATTGGTTGGCCCGCACGCAGAGATCAAAACTCAAGTCTGCCTCTGCCAACAGCCTCACATTTTCCACGAACTGCGAACTCTCGCTCAGCTCATCGGGCATGGTGTGTAAAATTCGGCGCACGCCTTTGACGTGGGGCAGGGATTGTAGTGCCTGAACATGTTGGTAGAAATCCGCATGTTCCGGCCGTCCTGCGGCAATCGCCCCGCTCACGCGCGGATGCGCGGTCGCCATAAACTCGGCTTCGGCGAGCATTTGCCCTTCGGCAACATCCGCCTCCATATGCAGCGCCGCGACGATGCCTAGCTTTTCCGCTGCCGCAAAATACTCATCGGCCGTCCACGCACGATCTATCGCCGGATAATTGGCCAGCCAGGGCACATCAAATTGCGGGCGGTAGACCAGATGCAAATGGGTATCGATGATCTGCATGGTTCCTCCTAACCGAGCAAATGGCGTGCTGGATTAGACAGCGGCTTGGCCAGCAAGTCGAGATTCTTCTTGAGATTTGAAAGCTCTGCACCGCCTAGCAGCACGCTGGCCACCACATCCTGCGGCCGCGTCAGCGCAAATTGTAGCGCTGCATGGGCCAATCCCGTCTCAGCGGCTGCAAATCGGTTTTCGAGCTCTGCGACCTGCTGCAATAGATCTGGCGACGCTGGCGCGTAGTCAAACCAAGCACCCGGTTTCGGCCCAACGGCCAAAATCCCCGAATTGAACACGCCGCCCAGCACCAGCTTTGTGCCTTTTTCCCGGCACAGCGGCACCAGTTCTGCCTCTGCTTTGCGGTCGAGCAAAGTCCAGCGGCCCGCCAGCAGGATCACGTCCAGCGCATGATCTTGTAGCAGTTCAAGGCACACTTCCGTTTCATTGACGCCCAGCCCATAGGCGCCGACGAGGCCCTTGGCTTTCAGCTCCGCCAGATAGGGTAGCCCGCTTTCTAAAAAGTCCCGCATATGGGCCGGATTGTGCTCCGCCCCGAGCATGTAAGTGCCGATATCATGCGCGAGCACAATATCGATCTTCTCAAGCCCCAATCGCTCTCGACTGCCTCGAAGGCTCTTTTCTATTCCGGCGGCCGTATAGTCGTAGTGCACATCATTGGGCAGTGGATCGATAAATCCATAGGCCTCGGCGCGCTGTGGGCCGGGGGTCAATACCCGCCCCACCTTGGTCGAAACCGCAAACTGATCGCGCGGCTTGCCCGCCAAAAACTGTCCCAAGCGCGCCTCGGATCGCCCACTGCCATAGCGCGGTGCGGTGTCGAAATAACGAACGCCTCGATCCCACGCGAGCTGCAAAACCTGTTGCGCCTGCTCATCGCTAATCGCAACTGCTAGGTTCCCGATTGATGCGCAGCCCATTGATATTTCGCTCACTTCGACCCCGGTCGAGCCAATGCTGCGCCTGTTCATTCCCGCCCCCTAACGCACAATGATATGCGTGCCTTCGCTGGTCTGCTTTTTGATGGCATCCCAATCCCAATCAATCCCCAGCCCCGGCTCCTCAGAGGGCACGGCGCGCCCATTGCGGATCATCATGCCGGTATGGGTCAGGCCATCGAGCTGCGGAATATATTCGACCCACCGACCATTCGGCACAGCCGAGCACAGCGACACATGGAGCTCCATCAAAAAGTGCGGGCTGACCGCGACGTTAAACGTCTCCGCCAGATGCGCCACTTTCAGCCAGGGCGTGATCCCGCCGATCCGCGCCACATCGACCTGCACGATGGAGCAGGCACGACGCTGCAAATATTCGCGGAAATGGGAGGGGTGATAAATCGACTCTCCCACGGCAATGGGCAGTGTGGTCGATGCGGAAAGCCGCTGGTGCCCATCGAGATCTTCGGCGGGCAGGGGCTCTTCATACCAGCCAAGATCTAGCGGCTCATAGAGCCGCGCGCGCCTTATGGCTTCGTCAACGCTCGCGCCCTGATTGCCATCGACCATGATCTCAAAATCGGTTCCCAGTGCCTCCCGGACCGCCGTCAACCGTTTGACGTCTTCTTGCGGCGGACGCCCGACCTTAATTTTAGAGCCGCCAAAACCGGCTTCTCTCGCGCGGAGCGCGTCTTCGATGAGTTCAGAAGGCTCGATGTGCAGCCAGCCGCCCTCGGTGGTGTAAAGCGGCACGGAGCGCTGCGCGCCCCCGGCCTCTTTATAGAGCGGTCGGTTTGCCCTGCGACAGCGCATATCCCACAGCGCGGTATCGATTGCCGCCAAAGCCAAGGCAGTAATCGCGCCCACGGCAGTCGCGTGGGTATGGAAGAAGAGCTTTTTCCAAATCTCTTCGATCATCTCCGGGTCATGCCCAATGATCTGTGGCGCTAGGTGCCGGGCAATCAGATCAACGATGGCATGGCCGCCGGTACCGATGGTGTAGCTGTATCCAGTGCCAACCAAGCCGTCGTCGGAAAAGATACGGACAATGGGCGTCTCTTGGCTCACAAAACTCTGAATGGCATCGGTCCGTTTCACCTTCGGCACCAGATCGACCATCAGCACCTCAATGCGATCGATTTTGCTCATGAAAGCACCTCCTCTGGCGCTGTTTCCGCGGCGTGAATGGCAGCGATGATCTTCCTGCTCATGGTTTTATAGACATGGTCATTGTTGAACTGGTCGGCGATGGCAAAATCCTTCATCACTACGATGTGGTCAGCCAGCGCGATCATTTCCGGCATATCGCTCGATATGACGATTATGGTCATGCCGCTATCAGCCAGTTCCACGATCAGCTCGTGGATATAGGCCTTGGTTTTGATGTCGATGCCCACGGTTGGCTCATCGATGATCAGGATATCGACCTTGGCCGCCAACCATTTGGCCAACTGCACCTTTTGCTGATTGCCGCCAGAAAGATTGCCCACCAATTGCTCTAAGCTGGGCGTCCGAATATCCAGTCGCTCTGCCAAGGGCCGAGCTGCAACCGTTTCTGCACCTGCATGAAGGAAACCCAAGGCATTGGCCAATCGTCGCCAGATGGTTACAGCGATATTGGAGCGGATCGGGTGCGAGAGGATCAGTCCCTCGCTTTTTCTGTCTTCGCTGAGATAGCCAATACGATGCCGGGTGAGGGCCTCTTCGACGGATGAAATCCGCACTGGCTTGCCATCGATTTTGACGACGCCTTTGGTAATCTTGGCGTCACCAATTAAGGCCCGAGCCAGCTCCGATCTGCCCGCACCAACAAGGCCGTAAAGGCCGACTATCTCGCCTTTCTTGACGTAAAGCGTAATGTCCTTATGGCCTAGGCTCGTTGAGAGGCTTTGCAGTAAGAGCTTGGTTGGCGTGTTCTCGGGTAGGTTACGGTTTTTATAGTCCGTCTCCTTCTCTTCGCGGCCAATCATCAGGGACACCAGCTTGCCTCGTGTCATCTCCGACATGGGCTCGCCACTGGCCGCAATCTTGCCGTCCCGCAAGACAGTCACACGATCGCAAATGGCAAAAACTTCTTCCAGTTTGTGACTGACAAAGACGATAGCGACGCCCCGATCTCGCAATTGCCGCAATAGGGCGAACAGGGCGTCGGCCTCGGTTTCGCTGATTGAAGCTGTTGGCTCATCGAGCAGCAAGACCTGCGCTTCGTGGCGCAGTGCCTTCGCTATTTCGACAATCTGCATCTGCGCTACCGAGAGGTTCCGCACCTGCGTATGGGTGTCGATTGGTAACCCAATGCGATCGAGATACTTGCGCGCTTCGGCATGCGCCGCCGCGTAATCGACAAGTCCGTTTTTGCGCGGCAAATGCTCGAGCACGATGTTCTCGGCCACGCTGAACCGAGGGATCAGATTGCGCTCTTGGTGCACCGCCGAGATGCCATGGGCAATGGCGTCGCGCGGTGAGTGTAGCTCAATCGGCTTGCCGTTGAGCAGCACACGTCCACTGTCCGGCCGGTGAACGCCCGTGATGATTTTGATCAGCGTTGACTTGCCCGCGCCATTCTCGCCCATCAGGGCGTGAATTTCACCCGGACGAAGGTCGAGTGAGACGCTGTCGAGCGCCTTAACGCCCGGAAAGGCTTTGGTTGCGCCTTCAATTGACAGCACCATTTCAGTCGCCCCCTGTCCGAATGGCGCGCAGCCGATTGATCCCAACAGCTCCGAGAATGAGCGCACCGAGAATAAACTGGACCCAATAGGGGTCGACCTTGACCAGCACCATGCCGTTCTCGATCAGCGCAATCAGCACTACGGCGAGCAATGTACCAATGATGGAGATATGCCCGCCGGATAGCGACGCACCGCCAATGATAGGCGCGGCAAAGGAGATGATGAGCCAGTTGGAGCCAATGGTTGGTTGCGCTGATCCAAGCTGTGCCACCGCCAGAACTGCAGCGACAGCCGCCAACAGTCCCGACAGTGTATGCGCTTCGATGATCGTGCGCGGCAGCGAAATGCCCGAGAGCTGCGCTGCATTGGCATTGCCACCAACTGCCAACATGTGTCCGCCCGTTGGTACGCGCGAAAAGAACAGCGCCAGCAATCCGGTGACGATCAGCGGCACAATCAGCAGCAGAGGCAAAATGCCGATGCGTCCAGTACCAAAGGACACGAATTCAGCGGGCAGATTGTAGAACGGAATTGAGCGGGTAATGCCAAGATTGATGCCCGCGAAAGCTGAGCCGGTGGCCAGAGTGACGATAAAGCCGTTGATGCCGGTCCGCACGGTCAGCCAGCCATTGATAAACCCGGCGAGGCCGCCAACCGCAATGGCCGCCGGCACCGCCAGAACCACGGGCACACCCAGCGCATCCATAAGCCCGCCGACCGTGATGGCGACGAGGCCGCCGAGCGAGCCAATGGCCAAGTTCATCTGGCCCACGCCCAGCGTCACCATCTGCGCATAGGCAACGAGTAGCGCCACGCAAAAACTGCGCAGCAGCACGAAGAGATTGAATTCCGTCAGAAATGACGGTGCGGCGATGGCGAGTGCGACAATGCCCACCAGAATGGCGAGCAGAATGCCCGACCACTCCACCTGCAAAACGCGATTGAAAGAAGTCATGCGCGGCGCACCTGTCGTTTGAGCGCTTGGCTGGCGCGATAGCGTTCGAGCAGCACCGCCGAAAGCAGGATCACACCGAGGAAAAGTTGCAGCCAGAAATTGCCCACCTGCAGCACCAGCAGCCCACTTCGAATAGTGCTGACCAGAGCCGCGCCGAGCATGGTGCCGATCACCGAGACCATGCCCCCAGCTAAGGCCGTGCCGCCGAGTACCGGCGCGAGGAACGACGGCAGCAGCCAATCATCGCCACCAACCGAAGGCATGGCTGCGCCGAGCCGTGAGGTCAGCATGATCCCCGCCGCTGCCGCCAGCACGCCAGAGAGTGCGTGTGAGATGATAATGGCCCGGCCGGTGTTGATCCCCGACATTTGCGCCGCGCGCGTATTGGCCCCCGTCGCTAGAATTTCCCGGCCAAGTCGGGTGAAGCGATAAAGGACGAAAAGCAGCGCGCCGATGCCGATGGCGACCCACAAGAGCGAGGGCAGGGTGAGAAAGCTCGACTTGCCAAACTCGCCGACGCTCACGGGCAGGGCATTATACGGCACCGCCTTGGTCAGGATCAGCATGCCGCCTGAAAAGAGGCTCGCACTGGCCAAGGTGACGATGAAACTGTTCACCCCGGTTTTGACAATCGTAAAACCGTTAAGCCACCCCAGCGCCGCTCCGCCGAGCAGGGCGCCTGCCAAAGCAATGGGTATCGGCAGGCCGAGGGTTTGCAGCAGAAAGCCGGTGAGCATCACCGCGCAGACACCAATGGCTCCCACCGAGAGGTTCATTCCACCTGTGGCCAGCACCGCCATTTGCGCAAAGCCAATGACGATATCGACCGCAAGGGAGCGCCCCAGCGAATTGAGATTGAAACGCGAGAGAAATCCCGGCGCGAGACTTGAAAAGATGATCCAAAACGCAGCGACGATGACAAACAGGCCCAGTTGTGTCGAGCCTTTGCCCAAAAAGTCCAGCAGCGAGCGGCGCGGTGTTAGCGCGCTATCAGTGGCGGTCATGGCAATAATCCGGAAAGGCGATGCCGCACCAACAACGGAGCGGCATCGCGTCAAGGCCTAGTTGCAGGTCAGATACTTGTCCTTGAAGCCCGACTGGATTTCCGTGGTCAGTGCCTTGAGGTCGTTCTGGTAGGCGTCAATATTGGCCGCCGAAATCACCAGGGTGCCGGAGTCGATGAACTTGGCTGTCTGTGGTGTTGTCACAAAGGGTGCATCGGCCTTCACCGTGCAGCTGCCCGAGGCCAGCAGGTCGAGCACATAAGCGCTGATATAGGCCTGACCATAGGGGTTCTGGGCCATGGTTCCGGCAACAAAGCCGTCACGGATCGCATCGAGAACAATCGGGTCATCGTCAATACCGACGAATTTGATCCGCTTGTCACCCAGATTGCGCAGCGCTGTCGAGGATACGACCGACGGTATATAAGCGGTCGCAATCATGCCACCGATCTCATCCTTTTGCGCCGCCAGCAGGGCGTTGATCTTTTGGTCCGCAGCTTCCTGCGCATCGGTATCCGCAACGGTCTGCAGGAGTGTGACGGCACCATTGGTTTCATCGACTGCCTTCTGCACGGCGTCGCTGCGCAGTGTGGTGTTTGGGTCGACCAGCAGGCCTGCAAGGTGCACGATTGCGCCCTTGCCACCCATGGCCTCAATCAATGCCTTAGTACCGAGGTAGGCCGATTGATACACGTCGGTCCCGAAGCAGAACTCGACCTGTGTTGGGTCCTGAGCGCAACCCGCGACGGCGAGCGAGGGGATGCCATTGTCCTTGAGTTCGGCAACAGTCGAATTGATCCCAACCGCATCACCGGGGAAAATACCGAACCCGGTGTAACCCTGCGCGGCGAGGCTTTCGAGCAGCTCGGTCTGTAGTTCCAGTTTCCAATCCGACGGAACTTTGAAGTCGACCGCCGCGATGCCGAAATCTTTTGCCGCGTCAGCTGCCGCCTGTTCCCAAGGGGTAAAGTATGGGTGTGGGCCACCCGAAATGATGGCGATTTTATTGTCAGATGCAAAACCGGCCACGGGCGTCAAAGCCGTGGCGACAACCAGCGATGCGGCAACAAGGCCGCTCAAACGAAATGTCATAGGATCCTCCCAGATCGCGACGTCAGAGCTCCTCCTCCCCGCCGCTTGCCCCGCACGCTACCATTTACGTATATGGCATGCAATATACGTTATAGGGTCGATTGACGGATGGATTTTGAGGTCCATCAGCGCGTTGAACTGCGCTCCAATTGGTCAGTGGGTATTAGAAAGTCTCGAATGGCGCTCGTCGCTACGCCCATTAAATGCAAATATTTCGCGGGCGTAGGGGCTGTCGATTGTCTGTGGTCAAATAAAAAGAACGCGGCGACTGGGTTTCAGTCGCCGCGTTTCTGAATTTTTACCTCCGCCGCGTCCCGCAGCGGAAAAATCGAGCACTTATGCCGTTACAATGCCGCTTACGGCTTTGAACATGCTTTCAGCTGTGTCGCCGGTGACGATGGCACCGAGGAGGGGGGCGGCGATGCCGATCTCGCGGAGGCGGCGGGCGTCCGCAGGCGTGAGGGCGAGTTGGCTCGGCAGGATGACCGGGACATCGACCGCATCAACAATGGCTTTGTATCGCGCCAGATCGTCTTCCGTCATCGCAGTGCGGTAGCGGTCAAATGTCATGATTGACGCTTCGATGATGCAGCCGGGAATGGCTGCGATGCGCTGAAGATCTTCGGGCGTGCTGGTTGAGGCCAATGCTGGCATCGGACGCAGTTTGGATTTCAGTAGGTGGGGCTGCAAGTGGTCGACATAGACGTTGAACCCTTGGAACCCGAGATCGTGGAGCGCGTCCATTTCTGCTTCGCTTGGAACGACTTCTTGCCCGGCCATGACCAGCAATGGGCAACCAAGTTTTGCCAATTCCTCAAAGAAGGGGCGTTCCTGCTCAAATGTACCGAAAGTTCGGTCGGTGGCACGGTGATAGGCGTTCAAATGGGTCTTGATCGCGGTCGCACCGGCATCCAGTGCTGCCTTGGCGAGGTCAATATCGTGGCGCGCCAAGGAGACGATGACTGGGAAATCGCCATTGGTGAGCGAGGTGTAAAATTGGGTCGTCGCGTACATTAGTTGATCCGGTTGCCGAGTGCGGCGTCGAACAGGTGAACGGCAGAAAGCTCTGGCGCAATGTGGATGGTTTCGCCGGGCTTGGCGCTGACACGTTCGCGGAACACGCCGACGATGGTCTGGCCGCCGAGCGACATGGTGACCTGAGTTTCCGAACCCATGGGCTCGACAAGGTTGACTGTTGCCGGAATGCCGGACGCGGACAGGGAAAGGTGTTCCGGACGGATGCCGTATTTGACCGGACCAGTTGCCGTGATGCCAGCTGGAATTGGCAGGGTGACGCCATTTCCGGTGAAATTGCCGCCCTCGATGGTCCCAGAAATGATGTTCATCGCTGGGGAGCCGATGAAGCCTGCAACGAAAACATTTTCGGGACGATCATAGAGTTCGAGCGGCGCACCGATCTGCTCCACCTTACCGGCATTCATCACCACAATACGGTCGGCCATGGTCATGGCCTCGATTTGGTCGTGGGTCACATAGACCGTAGTGACACCGAGGCGCTGGTGCAGGCCCTTGATCTCGCCGCGCATGACCACGCGCAGCTTGGCGTCGAGGTTCGACAGGGGCTCGTCGAAAAGGAACACCTGCGGGTTGCGCACGATAGCGCGGCCCATGGCAACGCGTTGGCGCTGACCGCCGGAGAGCTGACGGGGATAGCGTGCGAGGAGCGGCGTGAGCCCCAGAATGTCGGCAGCCCAGTTTACGCGCTCGGCGATCTCCGCCTTGGAGGCGCCTCGGTGCTCAAGCGAAAAGCCCATGTTGGTCGCAACCGTCATATGCGGGTAAAGCGCATAATTCTGGAACACCATGGCGATGTCGCGGTCTTTGGGCTCCAGTTCATTGACGACGCGGTCGCCGATGGAAATGTCGCCACCACTGATGGTTTCAAGACCGGCAATCATGCGCAGCAAAGTGGACTTGCCACAGCCGGAGGGGCCTACGAGCACGATGAACTCACCATCGGTGATATCGACGTTGATCCCGTGCAGGATATGGGTGTCCCCGTAAGACTTGCGGACATCGTTGAGAGAAACTTTGGCCATGGATCAGCCTTTCAGACCGGTATGGGCAAGACCTTCGACAAACTGCTTTTGCGCGATGATGAAGACGATGAGCACTGGAATAGCGGTCATGGTCGCGGCAGCGAGCTGGATGTTCCACATGGCTCCACCATAGGCGTCGGTGAACTGAGTCAGCGCCTGAGGCAGGGTGAACATGTGCGTCGAGGAAATGAAGACAATAGGCTCGAGGTAGAGGTTCCACGAGTGGAGGAAGGTGAAGATGGCGACCGCGCCGAGCGCTGGCTTGGCCAGGGGCAGGGCGATCTTCCAGAAGATTTTAAACCGGCCCAGACCATCAACACGCGCGGCTTCTTCAAGTTCGCCCGGCAGGGAGATGAAGAACTGACGCATGACAAAGGTGGCGAAAACCGATGGCGCACCAAAAATCGGCACGAGAATGAGGGGCCAATGAGTGTTGACCATGCCCCAGCTCAGGAACAGCTGGAACAGCGGAACGATGGTGACTTCGGACGGAATAAGTAGGCCCAGCAGCACGATCATGAAGATCGCGTTTGAGAAGGGAAACTTGATCCGAGCGAAGGCATAGCCAGCCATGGAGGAGATGACCATGGTGCCTGCAGTGACGATGGCAGCAATATAGGCCGAGTTCCAATATTGGCGTGCGAAGGGCTGTAGCTCAAACACCTTCTGATAGGTGGTCCAGTCAAAGCGACGGGGCCAGATATCAGGCGGGAAAGCGAAGATGTCGCTGATCGGTTTGACCGATGAGGTGATCATCCACCAGGTCGGGAATACGAACGGCACCAGCAGCACGCAGAGCAAGCCGTAGAGCGCCACCTTCATGCGGGGAGAAAGATCAGTTTTCATAGAACACGATCCGCTTGCGCATCTGCCACTGAACGACGGTGAGGACCGCCACGATGACAAAGAGCAGGATTGAGAGAGTGGAGCCGTAGCCGAAGAAATTGAACTGGAACGCTTGCTGGTAGAGGTAATAGACCAGCACCGTGGTCGATACGCCCGGCCCGCCCTTGGTCAGGATTGCGATCTGCGCAAAGACCTGCAGCGAACCCACAATCGTGATGATCGAGGTGAGCAGCATGGTTGGCGAGATCATCGGCAAGGTGATGCGGCGGAATTGCTTGAACTTGCCTGCGCCATCGACGCGTGCTGCCTCATAGAGCTCCTTCGGCACGCCCTGTAGGGCCGCGAGGAACAGGATCATATTGAGGCCAACGTTCTTGAAAACCTGAACGACGACGACCGAGATCATGGCCGTGTTGGGGTGGCGCAGCCAGTTCGGACCCTCGATGCCAATCATGGCAAGCAGACCGTTGATGCCGCCGTTTACCTGCAGCAAGAAGCTCCAGACGATCGTCCATGCGACGAGAGAAACCACAACTGGCGAAAAGAACAGCGTGCGGAAAACGACAATGCCTTTGAGCTTCTGATCCATCAAAATGGCCAAGAGCAGCGCAAGGCTCATATTGAGAACGACGAGGCCCAAGCTAAAGACGGCCGACGCCCACAAAACCGGGGGGAGGTTTGGGTCGCGCAGCAGCATCTGATAGTTGGCGTCACCCACAAAGGTGAAGGTGTTCGCCAGCACGTTCCACTCGTGCAGCGAATAATAGAACACCAGCGCAAGTGGGATGAGAACGAAGACGATCGTACCCACAAGCTGCGGTGCGATGAAGAGATAGCCGGCGGCCGCATCGCGACGAGCGATGGTCCAGAAGGGCGGCTTATGCGGCGCTTGTACTGGCTGAGACATTGAGGTTCCTGCGTCTCCCTCCCGCTTGCGGGGAGGGATCAAGGGTGGGGGTTAGCCACGGGCACAGTGTGTGCGGGGGCATACCCCCACCCTGGTTCACGACGGACTTGGCGTGCTAGGTCCTGTTCAGCTTCCCTCCCTGCGAGAGGGAGGGAAGAAGGAGCCGAAGCTCAAGTGGTGCTTAGCGCATCAACAGTGGGCTAACGCTCGAGCAGACGTTGTCGAGAACTGCGCCAACGTCAGCTTCTGCAACCCAGAGAGCGTCAAGCGATGCGCGGATGGTCTGCTGAATCTGAGCATAGTTGGTGTGGCCAGCGACCACGTTGCCGGTTGCGATGCCGTTGATCACAACGGTTTCGATCTGTTCAGCCGAGAGCAGCGGATTGGTCGCGGTGAAGGTTTCGGTGTTCAGGAGAGCCGCACGCGCTGGTGGGAAGAACTGCGCCAGCTTGGCGCTGTTGGCTTCGTTGGTCCAGAAAGCGAGGAAGTCGACAGCAGCGTCAACATTCTTGCCCGAAGCGAGGGCACCAACACCGGCCTGACCGACAACCGAATAGGTGCCAACCTTGCCTGCCGGAAGCGGAACGAGGTCCCAACCGAAGGCGTCTTCCTTTGGCAGCAGCGAAGCACGCGAGATCTGCGTGACGGTCATTGCTGCGTCGCCGGTGAAGAAGTCTACGTTCTCACCTGGGCCTGGGAAGGAGCCATCCTTGAAGATGCCGGTGTGGAAGGCCGTCATGGCTTCGACCATTTCTGGCGTGTTGAAGCCGCAAGTCTTGCCATCTGCAGACCAGGCATCAGCGCCCCAACCACGGAAGAAGGCAGTCAGGTTCTGCCAGTTCTGGTAGTTGAAGTCGCGGATGATGATGCCATCCTTGCCTGCGTCAGCAACAGCCTTGGCCGATGCCATGGCATTGTCCCAAGTCCATTCGCCGGCAGCGATCAATTCGGCTGGAGTCTTAGCGCCAGCTGCGGTGATCAGATCGGTGTTGACGAACATCGCGAATGGCGAGGTCGAGAATGGGTAAGCATAGAGCTGACCATCGCGCTGCCAAAGTGCACGTGCGCCTTCTGTCACGTCGGCCAGATTGTAGCCTTCGATGGCGTTGAAGCGATCGGCGAGCGGAGCCAGTGCGCCAGAGGCAACAAAGTCCTGTGCGCTGGTTTCGAAGATCCAAGCCAGATCCGGTGCGTTGCCGCCTGCGATCTGAGTGGTCAAGGTCGTGGTGTAGTTGTCGAACGGTAGAGGTTCGAAGGTTACGGTCACGCCTGGATTTTCAGCGGTGTAAGCTGCCGCGATTTCGTTGAACAGCGCCATGTGCGCTTCGTTGGCGCTCCATGTGGTCATGCGCAGGTTCACTGCGTCCTGAGCCCATGCGACGCCGCTGAATGCGAGCGGCAGCATGATGCCGGCGAGGGCCGCAGTGGCCTTAAGCTGAGCAATACGGTTCATAGTTCTCTCCCTTGAAAGTTTCTTAATACCCACGGACGTCCGGCCAGCGGATCTCGATCCCCTCGCGATACAGCTGTGCCTGGAAGTCCTGGAGTTTTCCGTCATCGGCCTGCACCTGGTGCGGGGTGAGGCCATTATTGAGGCAATGAGCGGCAAGCATGCCCGCCACTTCACCCACGTTCCATTCCACCGGATGCAAGCGATAGCAGCCGTTGGTGATGTGCGTGGTGCCCATGTTCTTGCCACCCGCGAGGAGGTTCTTCACGCGACGTGGCAGCAGAGAGCCGAGCGGGATTTCAAACGGTGCGGATTCAACGTCCACATAGTTATCGCCGCCGGTAGAGGGGTGAAGGTCGATGCGGTACATGCCGATACCGACGCTATCACGATAGTTTTTCGAGAGATTATTGCCGTGGACGAGCATGGAAACATCCTGCTCGACGATACGGGTCACCGGCAGAATGCGGCGGCTCTCGCGAATGTATGGGGCCATGGCCAAGCCATGTTCGGTGCCGGTGATGTCACCGCGCAGGCGCAGGCCCGGGAAGCCATAGCCACCATCGGTGCGCGGGGCTTCAGTCTGCAGCCAGTAGAAGACCGAATAGGAAAGATCGGCAGCTTCCTTGAGCATGCGCGCTTTTTCGTCTTCCGACTTATCGATGATATTGCCATCGAGATAGTCGATCATCGGCCAGTTCACGAGGCAGATGTCGGAATTGTAAGCGCCCGGTACGAAGTTGCGACGCGCTGCAATACGTCGGAAGGTCCAGAGGTTGCCGTCGCCAGCATTGCGGCGCTGATCGGCATCCACCAGCAGCGGATTGTCATCCACATTCGGGGTGAATGTACGCGTGGTCTGCTCGAGCGTACGCGGATGCGGCGCGGTAAAGCCCAGCATAGGCCCGCCCCAGAAGTGTGGCTCGTAGGTGCGCCAGTAGTCGTAATTGTCCGGCTTATCGATGACGTGATTGCCGTCGACATGGTCCATCGCAAAGCAAACCGAGACGGCCTGAACATTGTCTGGCTGCGCTTCATTCGGTGCACTGGGTTCGCCTGTGTCCGACTGCGCTTCAAAGCCCGAAGCATATTCAGTGCCGGTCAGTGGCAGCAGATCGCCCAGTTCGGTGGCGTCGACAAAATACGGAGCCGAGCAGGTGATGACACGGCCGCTGTCACGATGGCGCAGCGTTACCGACTTCACTTCGTCGCCGATAACTTCAGCCGAAATCGGCAGGTAGGGCTTTAAAATGGTCAGCTTGCCGCCGCCGATATATGGCGCGAGCATGCTTTCGAGAACGGCAAGGCCAACGCGTGGCTCTGCGCACAGGCGGCTGACATAGCCCGCACCGGGGTTAAGGTCATCCCAAGCGCGGCTGGCTTCCGTCAGCGGGTAGTGGTCGCGATAATACTGGCGGATGCCCGAGCGCAGTTTGCGATAGGAACGGGTAATCCCGAACTGTTCAACCCAGGAGTGCTCGTCGGGCGGAACGGCCTGACTGGTCAGTTGACCACCAATCCAGTCGTATTCCTCTGTCATGATAACAGAGCGGCCCGCGCGCAGAGCGCCGAGCGCTGCTGCAACACCGCCGAGGCCGCCGCCAACAATAAGAATATCTGCGTGAAGCTCTTTGGTCATAATTTCCGGTCGAGTTAGCGAGAAACGGGGCCGAGGGTGTCACCCTCAAGCATTTGGCAAGTGAGAAGCTGTTGCTGAACGTCTTCGTTCTGCTCCAGGCGTCGCACCAACATCTGAGTAGCGCCGCGCCCCATGGCCTCACGGGGGATGGCGAAAGAGGTGAATTTTCGGCCCGGCTCTTCGGTCCGAATGTGGTTGCCGAGCACCACGATGGAGAGCGCGTTGGGCACCAATACGCCGCGCGCACGGGCCGCCGCTTCCAACCCAATGGCGTCGACCAGTTCGGTGCAGAACACACAGGTCACGCCAGCTGCCAGCAGGCCATCAAGCAGGGCATTGGCGTCTGAGCCGACATGGTGATGGGTAAAGGCGAGTTCCGCCCCAGCCATTTCCTGCTGGAAACCTGTCCAACGGTCCGCGCTCGATTCAGCGCCTTCTTTGAAACCGATAAACCCAAGTTTTTGGTGACCCATGCGCTTGGTGCGAGCCACGAGCTCCGCCGTGGCTTCCGCATAATCACTCCCGACATAGGGCACAGGTCCACCGGCATCATCGCGTCGGCCAACAGCCACGAAGGGGAAGTCGCCACCGACGAGGCGCGCCAGTTCATCGCGATCAAATTGGCGTCCGAGAACAATGCAGCCATCGGCTAAGCGTAGGCGGACATTGTCGCCAAAAATTTTGCGGTTCTTTCCGGCGCCGGTCAGCAGCAGCAGGTCATAACCCAGCTCTTGGGCGGCATCTTCAATGCCCAGCAAGAAGGGGAGAAAGAAGTCGGCTTGATCGGACGGGAAGGCAGGTTCGTAGGTGAACACACCCAGAATGCGATTGAGGCCATTGACCATGCGCCGCGCCACAGGATCTGCCACATAGCCGGTATCGCGAATGACTTTGAGAACGCGCTCACGCGTATCATCAGGAATGCGACGCGCATCCGAAGGCGAACCATTCAAAACGAGAGACACAGTCGCCTGGCTGACGCCAGCGAGCTGAGCAATATCCTTTTGCGTAAGTCTCTTGTGAGCTGCCATACGAGGTCTCCAATATGCTGATACGTATCAGCGCTTATACGCATTAGCAATAGGGACGTGGCGTTGGGATACCAGCCGCAGGGGTGTAGACAGTCCCTAGAATAGTCTTTCGTAGGTGAATTGATAAGCTCAACCAAAGGGTTGGCGATTTGCGTTGATCTAGTCGACCAACTGCAAAACTGTGTGCAGAAGTGTGTCGTATTCGCGGTAATCGAGGTCTGGTCAATCTGGACAGGACTGTTGAATTGCCTTGGCGCCGGGCCAAATAATGCCGTCACGAAGAGGCTTTGGTGTGTCGTTTAAGCAGGCAGAAAAGACCCCTGCTCGACGTATCGAGCATGACAAAATGATTTCTAATTTCTAGGAGTTTAGCTGGGCCAAGCAGCAAGCGTTATGGGTGCCGATGAATAGGGTACGACCGTCTTGCACCACAGCCCGAGCTGCCTAACTGTTTAGTTTGCGCCAGGCTTGGTATTCTTCCTCAGCGTCGGGATGCAGCGGGTAGTAGCGCTGCAGAGACTCGCCCGCCATCAGCTTCATGCGTGAGAATTCTTCCCATTCTGCGTGTTTTTGGCCGTCGTCGATCACCGCTTGAGCCATGGAAACGGGGACCACGACCACGCCGTCATCATCAGCAACGATAATGTCGCCGGGCACGACGGTGACCCCGCCACAGGCGATAGTGACATTGACCGCGTTGGGGTAAATATCTGTCTGGACGTGGAAATTGGGCGACCAGCCCTTTAGCCACAGCGACAGGTCCAGTTTTTCGACATTGGGCCTATCGCGCATCACGCCATCGATCACGATACCGGCGCCGCCACGACCCTTGAAATAGGTGGACATCATATCGCCGAAAATGCCGGAGCGCATGTCGCCGCGGGCGTCCACGACGACCACGTCGCCTTCTTCAACCTGATAGAGGACATGGCGATGCAATTGCGTTTCAGGGTCCGCATACTCGCCATGGTTATAAAGATCAGGGCGCTGCGGCAGACACTGCAGGGTCAAGGCCGGACCGCAGATTACCTTACCCTTGGTCTTCGGTAGAATCCCGGTCATATGCGGATTGCGGAAACCCATGTGTCCCAGCGTTCCTGCAATTGTTGCCGTGCCAAGGCCGCGTAGTGCTTCAATAATGTGGCGTGGTGGCCGGGTAATTTTTGCAATCTCGATCATGTCAAATCCCTCCTATGCAATCCGTTTTGCGAAATATCAGGCGAACCAAGTCGTGCCGGGATATTGATGCGCTCGTGCGACCTCTTCATTGAGCTCAAGCCCAATACCGGGGCGGTCGGAGAGGGTGATTTTGCCGTTCTTGATGATCTCGCCACCGTCGGTGATCGTCGACCAGTAATCACGGTGGAACCAGTGATATTCGAGCACGAGGAAGTTCGGCACGGTCGCGCACACATGGGCCGAGGCCATAGTGCCGATCGGCGACGAAACATTGTGGGGCGCGAAGGGGATAGAATAAAGGTCCGCCATTTCTGCGATTTTGCGACACTCCGAGAGCCCGCCGCATTTGGGAATATCGGGCATGATGATGTCGACGGCTTGCTGTTCGAGGAGCTTGCGGAAGCCATGCCGGAGATAGAGGTTTTCGCCAGCGCAGATCGGGGTTGAGGTGCTGCGCGTGATTTCGGCCATAACGTCGATATTTTCGGGCGGCACTGGTTCTTCAAGCCACATGAGCTTGAGCGGTTCGAGATCGCGGGCGAGGCGAATGGCGCTGTGCTTGTCGAGGCGCGTGTGCAGATCGCAGGCTACATCCACAGATGGGCCCGCTGCAGCAACGACCATTTGGGCGAGCTCGACCATGCGCTCGTGCTCCCACTTATTGGGAGTCATGTTGAAGGCGTCTTTCTGGTACCAGCCGGTTTCGCTGCTCGTGTGCCCATAGGCGCGTATGTCGAGGTCAACCTTGAGGGCAGAAAATCCTGCTTCGAGCACTTCATCGACCACGGCCTGCACTTCAGCCATGTTCATGCCCGGAGAAACTTCACAATCGCAGTAAAGGCGGATGTCGTCGCGGAACTTTCCTCCCAGCAGTTCATAAATTGGGACGTTGAGCGCTTTGCCTTTGAGATCCCATAGCGCGATTTCAATGCCGGTCAGGGCGGTGATGAGGGCACCTGCGAACCCGCCCTCGAAAACGCGGCGGCGACGCAGGTCTTCAAACAAAGCGTCGATGGCAAAGGGATCGCGCCCAATCAGCATTTCGGTGAGTTCATGCTGGATAATGGCGATGGCCTGATGCCCGCCATGAACGCATTCGCCGATACCGGTAATACCGGCGTCCGTTTCAATCTTCACCCATAGGTGCATGCAGTGGCCGGTGGTGGCCGCTGTTTTGACCGACGTGATTTTCATTGTTCCCCCTCTGCCGAAGGTGGGCTCCCTCGGCCACTCCTCGTCTTGTTATGGTGTGGATGTGCCCTTGCGACTGTTGGCAGACAGCGTGTTCTCCGCTTCTTCGCGGTCGTTGAACGCCTTCTTGCCCATCTGCAAATGCGATTGCAGGGCATATTGAAAATGGATGCGATCGCGCAGGGCGAGGCCGTCAATGACGCTGTCGTGCTGTTCAAAAGTGACGCCGGTGAAATCGCGGAGTTCCTTGGCGCGTTCCATAATCCGCAGCATCACCGGCTTCATGATGCGATAGACGTCGAGAACGGCCCGATTGTTGAGAATGGCGACCAGACGGAGGTGAAACTGAAAGTCCATCTCCGACGCCTGAACAATCGTGGCAGCATCACGCAGCTTGCCATTAATGTCGCGCAACTCGACAATATCGGTTGCGGTAATCCGGTCAAAGATGATGTCGACCGAGCTGATTTCGATCAATTGCCGTAGGCCCTGCACGTCAGAGAATGTCTGACGCGAAATATCGAGCGTGTTGAACGAAAACAGGTCCAGTGCACGTTCCATACGGTCGTCGATAATGATCGCCCCGATCTTGGGGCGAACGGACACCATGCCGTAGGCCTTCATGATACGCATGGCCTCGCGCACCGTATTGCGGCTGGCTTGAAAGCGTTCGCACAGCTCGCGCTCCGTGGGCAGGCTATCGCCCACGGTCAGCCTGCCGTCTGTGATCAGCCCCCTGATGTTCTGAACCATCGCATCCACAGCGGACGGGATTGAGTTGCGAACAATAGTGTCGTTGAGCGACTGCCCATCAGACGACCGTGTTGTAGCGTCGCTCATCCTTTAACAGCCCCGACGGTGAGGCCTTCGGACAAGAAGCGTTGCGCATAGACGTAGAGAATTGCGACCGGCACAGCGGTCAATAAGGATGCTGCCATCAGCTTACCCCAAGGGAGAATATCGCCCACCACAAGCGACTGCAGGCCGATGGGAAGCGTGCGCAGAGATTCACTGGTGATGAAGACGAAGGCAAAGAGAAACTCGTTCCAAGCGTTGGTGAACGCAAACAAGGTGACGGAAAGGATCGCCGGAGCTGCCAGAGGAAGCGTAATGCGCCAGAAGATATAGAGACGACTTGCACCATCAATACGGGCCGCTTCTTCCAGTTCGACCGGGATGGACCGAAAGTAACCCATTAATACCCAAGTCGCGAAGGGCAAAAGGAAGGTCGGGTAAGTAATGATGAGAGCGATGTGGGAATTGATCACGCCAATGGTGGTGAGTGTTTGATACAGCGGGATGAAGAGAAGCGTACCGGGCAAGAGATAGGTGATCAGCAGCAGCGTTGTCAGAAGCCCTGCGCCGCGGAAGCGGAGCCGTGAGAGGGCATAAGCGGCAAGCGAAGCCAGCGCGACCGAAATCACCGTGCTGACAGCGGCAACGAAGACGGAGTTCAGCAGCCAGGTCAGGAAGGGCGTGTCGCCGACGAGAGAGCGATATTGCTCCAAGGTCGCCGGCTCCGGCCAGAAGATCGACCGGCGCTCGCTGATTTGAGCCGTGGATTTGAGCGAGGTGGTGATGATCCAATAAAAGGGAAAGAGCACAAAGGCGAGGAGCGGCAAGAGGACGATCACCCGCGCTATTGGCCCCGCATTGGAGCGCGCCGACTTCCGGAAGATCGGTTGCACGGGGGAGCGGCCCGTCGCGACACGTACCCGGCGGATCATCCATTCGATACCCGCAAAGGCCAGATTGATTGGCAGGAAGATCAGATCGATGAAACCGGTAAACACCCGCGCTGCAATCTTCATGACACTGTGACCGGTGCCGCTGCGCTTTGCCGATGCACCATCGCGCTTATCGTCGTGGCGCATAAACCGCGCCAAGAGCCAAATCAGGATCGCCATCAAGGGCGCAACGCTAAAGGCTATGGCGATGCCGGGGCCGTATTGAAGTGAGCCCAAAGCCTTCTCATAGGCGAGGATCGAATAGAGCTTGGTCGCGCCGCCCGGTCCACCTTGGGTCATCAGGAAGGGCAGGCCAAACTGATTGAAGGTCGAGATGAAGGACAAGAGTAGCGTTACGACGATGACATAGCGAAGGCTGGGCAGGGTGACGCTACGGAACCGTTGGACAGCATTGGCACCATCGACCTGCGCAGCCTCAATCTGCTCGCGATCGACCGCCTTCAGCCCCGCCAACAGCAGCAGAACGAAGAAGGGTATGCCCTTCCACACATTGACCGAAATAATGCTGCCCATGGCCATGGTCGGGTCCGACAGCCAACCCAGCGGCCGGTCGATTACGCCGACCCCTTGCAGGATCGGATTGAGCCCGCCGAACATCGGATCATAAATGCTTTTCCAGGCGAGTGCTGTGACGATCTCTGGAACAATCCACGGCAGCAGCATGATGCCGCTGAGCAGTGCGCGGAAGGGCAGGCGGCTATTGAGGATAAGCGCCACGGTCATGCCGATGACGAATTTCAGGCTGAGCGACCAGAAAGTGAACTGGATAGTGTTCTGCATCGCCTGCAGAAAATCGCTGCTGCTCCACAGGCGCTGGTAATTGCGCAGGCCGACCTGAGTTGTCTCACCGGTGAGAAAGTTAAGCGAAGTGGTGCTGATGAAGATGGCGCTGACAAATGGCCAGAATATGAGCAAGGCCATGATGATGACGAGCGGAAGGATGAAGGCGTAACCGACCTTCCAGTCACGTCCCAAGAGCCCTTCGAGCTGCTTCTTGCTGGTCAGCTTCGGCCGGGGCAATTGTGTGGTCAGGCTCATACGGTCGTCCATAAAGGCGCTCCATCAGATCGCTATGGCGCAACGAGACCCTGGGTGGCAGGGCCTCGCCGCTCCGGGAAGAAAGGGAGACAGCGGCGACCCGATAGGACCGCCACTGATCGCTTGTGCTGGCTTAAAGGATGCCGCCTTCTTCGAAGATCTGGACGATCTTGTTGTGGCCGTCAGTCACGGCCTCTTGCGAGGTCATACGGCCGGAGATGACATTGCTCATGGCTTGTTCGAGCACGCCCTGAGCACGGATCGCGTCGATCTGTGCGGCAGGTTGGGCTGGCCAAGATGCGCCGATGTATGGATCCTTGACGCTGACCTGGCTCTTGATGATCTCAAAGTTCGGGTCAGAGGCAATAAGTTCTGGTGTCCAAAGGTTTTCATAGGCTGGCATGAAGAGGCCGCCTGCGACGGAAGACATTTGCGTGAAATTGGCCGGGTCGAGCAGGTCCAATGCAAGCTGCTTGGCCAAATCGACATTGGGCGCGCCCTTGAAGATGGTGAGCCACCCGCCCACTGCGCCGCCATCACGGCTACCGCCATCGTTGCCATTGGGCTGACGGAGAAGAACCGTGTTGGGGAACACCGGATTGTTGTCGCGCTTGGCGGCCGCATAGAGCGAGAAGGCGTTTGCGGTATAGCCAACACTGCCCGCCAGATAGGCTTCGTTGTTGGAAATATCGCCCCAGCTTTCTACGCCCGGCGGCAACATGGCCGCATATTTGCCGTTGCGATCATAGGTTTCGCGGACGAACTCGAACGCAGCCACGGTGTTCGGGTTGTCGAATTCAACCTTAGTGCCAGTGGCGTCGGTGAAGTGGCCGTTGAAGGCATTGAGAATTGCCGAGGCAACGCCCCAGCCGTCGCCGGACTGGTTGACTGTCAGGCCCCAACCATAAAAGCCATTGGCCGGATCGGAGATGGCCAGAGCCGCGTCGCGGCGCTTCCCCCACGTGTCCAGCGTGCGCCAATCAATGCCCTTTTCGAGCAATTTATCGTTGCGGAAGAAGGTGCCCGTTGAATTGGCGATGAACGGGACCGCAGCCCAGCGGCCGTCGACCTTGCCGTTCTGCTCAGCGTTGATCCCCGGCATAACATTGCCGTAGCGTTTTGTGGCTTCTTCCACCACGTCGGTGACGTCTTCGAGCAGCCCCAGAAGCTGCATTTGAGGCACCGAGATCGTGCTGGTGTAAGCCAGATCTGGCGGGTTTCCAGCACGTACGGCGGCCGACATTTTGCCTAAGAAGTCGCCGAAAGACTCCGGATTTGTGGTTGAAATGTCGAGTTGGGCACCGTTGGTGGTGGCAAATTTTGTCACGGTGTCGCGGAAAAGGTTTTGGGCCGCTTCGAAGTATTCTGTGCGGTGAATAACGGTGAGCTTGCCTGCTGCGCCTTCCGGCAGAGCTTGCTCAGCTTCCTGCGCCAAAAGCGGCATACCATTGCTTGCTGCCCATAGGCCTAGGCCTGCTGCACCACCATTTTTTAGCACGTCACGGCGATTGATCTTCTTAAAAGTCATTCGTCCTATTCCTCCTTTTGGACATGACTGCGCGCTCGCTGAGCCAGTAAAGGCGGCGATGAATACTGCGATGCGCTTTAACCTCCCGTGTGAAGACTCTCCTTGCCTTCACCTATCCGCGCCAAAAGCAGGCTTTTGTCCCATCAATAGGCCCGAATATGCACTATGACTGACGCAGGATGGGGTTTGAGTCAACATTTGTCCCACAAAAGACTTGATGCTTGGAAGTTCGCGCTTTAACAAATTGGCATTAGCTATGTTGTTCTTGCCGGTTTGAGGAGGCGGGCGTGAACAACTTGTCAGTTCTATTTAAAGAACAATTTGCCGTTCTTGGGCTGACAAAACCGCAAATCATCGTTCTGGGAGGACTAGATGGGTGCCGTAACGATCCGCAATGTTCGCAAGGCCTATGGCGCAGTCGAGGTGCTGCACGGCGTTTCCATCGATATTGAGGATGGCGAATTCGTCATTCTCGTCGGCCCGTCGGGGTGCGGAAAGTCGACACTGCTGCGCATGATTGCCGGGCTGGAAGACATCACTGGCGGCGACATTGAGATCGGCGGACAGCTGGTCAACGATCTGGAGCCAAAAGATCGTGACATCGCCATGGTGTTTCAGTCCTACGCGCTCTACCCGCATATGACGGTCGAGGAAAACATGGCGTTCTCGCTGAAACTGGGCCGTGTCCCCAAAGATGAAATCCGCCGTCGCGTGCTCAATGCCGCCCAGATTTTAGGGCTGCAAGATTATCTCGAACGTTATCCGCGACACTTGTCGGGTGGGCAGCGCCAGCGCGTTGCGATGGGCCGGGCGATAGTCCGCAACCCCAAGGTTTTTCTGTTCGACGAGCCCCTAAGTAATCTCGATGCAAAGCTGCGCGTCCAGATGCGCAGTGAGATCAAACTCAACCATCAGCGGCTCAAGACCACCACGATTTATGTGACGCATGATCAGATTGAAGCCATGACCATGGCCAATCGGATTGTGGTCATGCATTCGGGCAATATCGAGCAGATCGGCACGCCACTGGAGCTCTATGATCGTCCGGCAAACCTGTTCGTCGCCAGCTTCATTGGCTCACCCGCCATGAACATAATTTCGGGCGCGTTGGATGGCACCAGTTTCATCTTCCCGGACGGCAAAAGAGTTGACCTCGGTGCCTTGCCGAGTGGCGTCGGAAATGGACCAATCAGCCTTGGTGTTCGACCCGAGCATTTTTCCCTCGATGCCCAAGGGGTTCAGGCAGAAGTGGTGCTCATTGAGCCGACTGGATCGGAAACGCAGGTGACGCTGCGCCTCGGGGGCAAGGATATTGTCGGGGTGTTCCGCGAGCGCATCGAGGCGCAACCCGGCCAGTCCATTGGTATCAGTTTCCAGCGTGAGCTGGCGCATCTGTTTGCGGCTGAAGACGGACGCCGTATTGAACGCTAGAAAACTCAGCGTTCGCGCCTCGGCGCGAAAAAGGTATCCCGGCTCAATGGGGCAGAGCCGGGATGACTGGTTTACAGCCAGATATTCTGGATCACGTCCCAGCCCATGCGGAGGGCCGTGAGGGTCAGAAAGGCTGCAAAAGAGTAAGACAGCGTTTTGCGGGGAATGCTGTGCGCCAGCTTTGCACCATAGGGAGCTACCAGCATGGTGAGCGGGATCAAAGCCACCAGTGCGATCAGGTTCAGATAGCCGATAGATCCTGCTGGCAGGCCTTCAGCGCCAAAACCGGTGATGATGTAACCAATTGTGCCGGGGATGGCGATGACGAAGCCCAAAGCGGATGCCGTGCCGACGGCCTTGCGGATATCGTAACCGAAGGTTGTAAGGATCGGAACGCTCAGCGTGCCGCCACCAATGCCCATCAGCGACGAGATCAGACCGACAACGGTGCCGAATGCGGCTTTGAGAGCCGGATGCGGGAAGTCGGTTGCGACGGCCGGGCTGTTGGCGCGTAGCGTCATATTGATCGCCACGAGCAGCGCTACAATGGCGAAGATCGCCGTGAGAACAATGCCCGAAACATAGGCGGAGAAGATCGCGCCAGCGATCACGCCAATCACAATCGGCAGGGACCAAGACTTGATCAGATCGAAGTCAACGGCACCCTTTTTGTAGTGAGAGCGTGCTGATGAAAGCGAGGTGAAAATGATCGTGGTGAGCGAGGTCGCCACCGCAATCTTCATGCGCAGGCCCTCATCGATCCCGAGGCCGCCCAGGACGAAATAGAGCACTGGGACAATGATGATACCACCACCGACGCCCAAAAGGCCGGCAACGAGCCCGCCCATGAGCCCGGCAAAGATCATCGCGGCAACAAAAAGTCCGTAATCTGCGAAAAATTCCATAGTGGTGCTTAGCCTTCCAGAGCTTCGAGCAGGGCGATGCCGAGTTCGGCGTCACCCGCTTCCACTGCCTTCACTGCATTGCGCAGCGCTCGCAGCCAAGGGGTTGGGACGCCAAGCTGTTCGCCAATCTCGATAACTGGCAGAACTTGGAAATCAACTTCCGTCGGACGCTTGAAGGTCGCTAGATCACGCCACACGCCAGTGCGGCGATTGTCATGGGAGTTCCAATAGCGCGTCTGGGCGTCCCAGGAGGCCTGCATCTCGGAATCGGTGCCGCCAGCGCGGAACGCCTTTGGGTCAAACCCATCGCTATTTTCGATGCGAATGCCCTTGGCGTCAGCAACGGCCGTGACTTCCGCGCAGATCTTGGCCAGAACCGCGCGCGCCTTTGGACGTTGGTAAACGTCAACGACGTCCATATCGGCGATTGCAGTGCCGAAGTAGACCGCGCCAAGTGCCATTTTGGCCCAGAGATAGCCAAAAATATTGTCGGTGATATCGACCTTATGAACCGGCGCGAGCAATTCGCCCAGTTCCTTGATCCGGTCAGTAATCTGGCCGTCAACTTCGCCAATCTTGAAGCTGCCGCTGCCACCGTTCTTGATGTGACCCGGTTCGACAAAGAAGCCACCAAAGGTCAGGTACCCACCGATGGTGCGGTCCGCGCCAACAGCGTCGGCGATGCGGTATTCTTCAAGCCCGTTCTGCAGCGAGACAACGCAGCCGTCCGCCGCGAGAACGCGCTTGACCATGTCGAGCGTGCTTGCCGTGTGCGGAGCCTTAACGGCCAGCAGAATAATATCGTAGCGGCCAGAGACGTCCTCCGGCAGCATGATGTTTGCGGGCACAGTGACGTCGCGCACGCCACTCAGACGCAGCCCATTGGCACGCACCGCCGCCACATGGGCCGCGTTCGCGTCAACGAGATCAACAGTGTGACCTTGTTCGATCAGATGCACGCCAGCGATGGCGCCGATAGCGCCAGCGCCGACAACGAGAATAGACTGACCCATTTAGCGCAACTGACGCGAGAAGGGCATGTGGGTGCGGCCGGTGTGCGTGCCACCGGTGACTTCGAGGATCGCACCTGTGGTCCAGGACGAGCGGTCCGAGGTCAGGAATGCTGCAGCTTCCGCAACGTCGATTGCCGCGCCGGTACGTCCGATTGGCGTGCCTTCGAGGGTCAGGTTGACATATGGGTGCAGGCTATCATCGGTTTCGGTGACGATATTGTCGAGGATCAGGCCCGGAGCAACCGCATTGACGCGGATGCCATATTGGCCCAGCTCGATGGCGAAGATGTGGGTGAGCAGTTCAACCGCAGCCTTCGAGCCACTGTAATGCGCGCCACCGGCACGACCCGAGCGCGCCGCGCCCGAAGAGATGTTGATGATCGAACCCTTGACGCCAGCGTCGATCCACTTACGGGACAGCGCCTGACAGGTGAGCATGGTGCCACGCGTGTTGACGTTGAACACGCTGTCCCATTCTTCAACGGTCACATCGAGCATGGAGCAGTTTGGGAAAATACCATGCGCATTGGCCAAGAGGTCTGGCAGGCCCGCGAAAGCTTCCGCTTCCGCAACCATGCGCTGAACCTCGTCAAACTGCGACTGGTCGCCCTGTACAGCGAACGCCTTGCCTGGGTAGGTTTCAGCGATTTCTGCGGCAACAGCCTTCACGCGACCACCATCGAGGTCGGCCATGACAACAATTGCGCCTTCGCGAAGGTAAACTTCGGTAATCGCACGGCCCAAGCGACCAGCAGCGCCGGTAACCAGCGCGATTTTGTTTTCAAGAAGCATTTTTGAGATCAGTTCTGCTTGCTGTCGAGTTCGGCCGAAGCCTGTTCGAGAATTTCGATGGCCTGTTTCAGGCCCCACGCCACGCGATTGCGGGCACGCGATGCGCCAACGGTGAGGAACTTGAACGCGTCGGTACCAGCCTCAACCTGCGCCATCTCGCGAAGCGGACGGAGCGAAGGATAGATGGGTGTCATGATCGCCGCATCCTGCTCAAAGCGGTCCGCCTCGCTGTAGTCGAGGATGACCAATTGGCGAGAAACACCAATCAGCGCCGCGTTTGCACTGGCGTAGCCAGCTGCGTCCGAGAGAGTGGCAAGGCGTGCATTGAATGCCTTCGCGACTTCGGTCAGGCGGTTAGCGCGCTCGATCAGCACCGACATGTCGAACTTGCCGACGATGCCCGCCTGAATCGCGTTCAGTTCTTCGGAGAGATAACGACCGTGTTCAGCCCAATCGAGCGGCAGAACCTTGTCTGCCAGAAGACGCCAGACCGTGTGGAAGTAAATCTTGGTGTCGCGCACCAAAATCTCTTCGTCCATCTTGTCGAGCAAATCATCGGGCGTGTGCCACCACCAACCGGTGCCAGCACCCTTGCGGTTGCCGCCGCCGAAAACGGCTGCCGATGCGTTCGCATCCGCGCCAGCTGGCTGTTCGCTCATATTGCCGTAAATGGCCGAAACGCCGATGCCCCAGAAGGACTGGTCGCCAGCGCGGGCCATGCGGCGATTGGAGAACTCTTGCTGAGCCTGGTCCCAGATCGATTCAACGGCCAATGCACGCAGTTCTGCCGCAGCAGTCGTGTCGGTCACGATGATGTTGCCCTTACCGCCAGTCGAGTCGACGTTGACGTGCACAAGCGCGCGCTTTTCCAACTCTTCCCAGTGCTCTTCAGCGTACCAGGTGGAGCCGGAGTAGCGACCCTGCGAGTGACCGGACCAGAATACGATGCGCAGGCCACGCTGCCACAGATCGCGGCGCTCAGCGGCAACACGACCAACTTCCATCATGGTGGCATTGGCGCCGCCATTGTCCATCACGCCATAGTACCAAGTGTCGTGGTGGCCGGTGAAGAAGACGAATGGCTCTTCGTCATCGCCCGTCGCGCTTGGCAGGTCGGCCACCAGAATGGGGGTCTTGCGCCAGCGAGTATCGACGTCCGCGTGCAATGTGACCTGATAGTCTGGGTTTTCAGCGAGCTTTGCCCGGATCGCCGTACCGTTTTCGAGCGGCGTGCTGACCACGACGGTCTGTGGCAGATTGCCGACAGTTTGCTCGGTCGGGCTGCCCCAAACCGGCGAGATGCACATTTCGTGCGTGTGCTCGTGTGGGCTGACATGGAGCTGGCCAAGTGCGCCAGCTTCAGTGGCGCGCTGTGAAACGACAGCGCCTGCAACGCCATCAACGATGACAATCTTGCCGCGAACGTCCTTGCCAGCGAATTCAGCCGCAGAGCCCGAACCCACATCGACGAGACCCGCCGTAATCCCTTCAGCAGGCGAGGACTGCGAGAAGGAGTGGGTGATGCAACGGTGTTCACCGTCTGGAGTGACGATGCGCGCCTTTTGAGGAAGGCTGATATAGGCGTCGTGCAGGATGAGATCGGTCTTAAAACCGTAAGAGTTCATCTGCGCTTGGATATAGGCCAAGCTCTTGAGCTCTTCGTCGATGCCGGATTCTTTCCGCCACTTCGAGAACTCAACGAGGTGTTCCCACATCAATGGGCCGTTGATGGAATTGAGCAGATCTTGGGGGACGATCGCCTTCATTCTGATGCCTCCTTCGCCTGCAGCGATGCAAGCGGAATGGTTTTATTGCGCATGATCAGGCTCAAGATCGCGACGATGATAATCGCGAACAAAATCAAGAGACTGGACAGCGCAGCAATGGTTGGGTCCTGCCATTTCTGCAGGTAGAGGAACATTTCGATCGGCAGGGTGTTGGCGCCAGCGCGAACGAGGAACAGGGTTGTTTCCACCTGGTCGAACGAGGTCATGAACGCGAACAGCGCCGAGACCACCATGCTCACCGAAATCTGCGGCATCACCACCTTGGTGAAAGCGCGGACTGGCTTGGCGCCCAAATCCATTGCCGCTTCTTGCAGCGACCAATCGAAATTGGCGAGCGAGGCCGTGATGACGGTCACGATGAACGGCAGAACCACAACGACGTGCACGAACAGCAGGCTGGCGTAATTGCCAAACATGCCGATGCGAACGACGAACATGAACGCAGCAACGCCCAGTACGATGTTCGGTAGAACGATCGGCGAGAGCAGGAAGGCACGGATCAGGTTCGCCAGCTTGGGCTGGTAGCGGACGATGGCATAGGACGCCATGGTGCCGATGACCATCGCAATTGCTGTCGCCAACAGCGCAAGCATGACGCTTCGTCCGGCAGCCAGATAGAACGTGTCCTGTGCGAAGAGGTTTTCATACCAGCGGGTTGAATAGCCCTCCGGCGGGAAGACGTTGTGGGCCACGCTCGAAAACGAGTTCAGGATCACAATCGCCAGCGGCGCGAGCACGTAGAACACACCCATCACCGCAAACAGGCCCAGCAGCAGATAGCGATAATGGGGCATAGTTTTATCAGACATCACTATACCTCACTAAAGCGCAGCAAGCGGTTGGAGATCATCACCGTGATCATAGCCAAGCCGAGCAGAGCGATGCCGCCGACAGCCGCAAGCGGCCAGTTGATTTCGGTGGTCGCGGTGTAGACCTGCAAAGGCAGGATCAGGATGCGGCCGCCACCCAAAATCTGTGGCGTCACGAAAGCGCCAAGCGCCAGTGTAAAGGCGATCTGCGCACCAGAAACCAAGCCGGGCAGGGTGAGTGGGAAGGTCACGCGACGGAATGTGGTCCACCAACCGGCACCAAGGTCCATTGCGGCCTCGCGTAGGTTTGGGTCGATACGCTGCATCACCGAAAAGATCGGGAAGACCACGAACGGCAGGAACACATGCGTCAAGCTGATGACGACGCCGGTCAGATTGAACACAAGGCGGACCGGCTCAGGGAACTGCAGGATCTGCTGCAAGAACCAATTGATCGGGCCCTGATCGGCCAGCAACACGGTCCAGCCATAGGTGCGCACCACGACCGAAACGAGGATCGGCGAGAAGATGATCACAGCGAACCACTTCTGCATCCACGGCTTTTGCATGCGCCAGAGCGCATAGGCCAGCGGATAGCCAATCACGATCGACACAAAGGTCGTCACCGAGGCCATCTTGAGCGTGTCGAGAATGACCATGTGGTAATAGGAGTCCGTGAAGAACTCGATATAGGTGTCGAAGCTGAAATCCTCGATCAGACGACCCCGCTCAAAGCGGTAGAAGCTGTACTGAAAGAAGGTCAGCAGTGGCATCACGAAGGCGCCCAGCATCACGATCATAACCGGTGACAGCAGGAGCCAGGGCATGATGCGACGGGTGAACGGTGGCTTTGCTGGGGTTATAGCCAGCTTGCCCGAGGTGTTGGAGACGGCATCAGTCATCGCCGAAAAGCGTCGTTGCCGCCCCCTCCCAGCCAAGGGCCACGATGGTCCCAACCGCAGGGGCAGCGCTGGTACCATCGTGGTGGAGTTCGACCGTTAGGTCGATTGGGGTGTTCTGAATTTGAACCGTGACGAGGATCGAGGATCCTGAGAACACGGTCTGTTTGACGAGACCCGACAGGCGCACCTGCGCGTTCGCAGCAGCATCGCCAACGCGGACGCGCTCGTGACGGACGGACACGACGCCGGTCTTGCCGTTGCCGATCTGGCCGATTGGAGTGGCAAAGCTGGCTTCACCGACACGGACCATTGCGGTTTGGCCGGAGACTTCGAGGATTTCGACGGGCAGCAAATTGGTGTTGCCAATGAAGCTCGCGACGAAACGGGTCGACGGGCGGTCGTAGATTTCTTGGGGCGAAGCGAGCTGGTCGATCTTGCCCTTGTTCATCACGGCGATCTGGTCAGACATGGTCAATGCCTCGCCCTGATCGTGCGTCACGTAGATGAAGGTGGTGCCGACTTCTTGCTGGATTCGCTTGAGCTCCATCTGCATTTGCAGGCGAAGCTTCAAATCGAGAGCGCCAAGCGGCTCGTCGAGCAGCAGAACCTCAGGCTTGTTGACCAGTGCGCGGGCAAGGGCCACACGCTGCATCTGGCCACCCGAAAGCTGGCGTGGCTTGCGTTCTGCCATCGGCAAAAGGCTAACCATTTCAAGTGCATCGGCGACGCGCTTGCGAATTTCGTTGCGCTCGAGTTTTGCCACTTCCAAGCCGAAGGCGACGTTCTGAGCGACGGTCATATGGGGGAACAGCGCCCAGCGCTGGAACACCATATTGGTGGGGCGCGAGTAAGCTGCAACATTGTGCATGTCTTTGCCCGCAATACGGATCTGGCCGCTATCTGGCCATTCGAACCCGCTCATCATGCGCAGAGTTGTTGTCTTCCCGCAGCCGGAGGGGCCGAGAAGGGAGAAGAAGCTACCCTTGGGCACAGAAAACGAGATGTCGTCTACCGCAAGATAGTCAGCGAAAACCTTGCTGACATTTTGGAACTCGACGTCAAAATTCATTCGTAACTCGCTTGGAATGCACGGCAAACATGCGGAGGGGCGCAGAGCGCCCCTCTCATGATCAACGCATGTTAACCTTGACTTCACGATCCCAGCGCTGACGCCAATCGGGCGTCACTTCGCCGATGTGGCCGTAGTCAAACACAATGGATTCCTCAGCCAGGCTGAGCTGCAGCATCGGGTTGGTCTTCTGCTTTTCGGTAAGAACAGCATTGGACACAACCGGGATGGACGAGGTCAGATCGCCGTAGCGGCCAGCGTTTTCAGCTTCGAGCAGCGAGTTGATCAGCGACGCGCAGACGGCCTTTTCAGCTTCGTCCGAACCGTCAACGATAGCGAGGTAGCTCGGGAACGCGATCGCGCCTTCCTTTGGAACTGCGAAGGCAAATGGGCCACCTTCTTCGATCCATACGTTGGAGATCGAGGAGAACCATGGCGCAGCCCAGGCGTCGCCGCTCACCAGCAGGTTCTTCACAGCGTCGTTGGAATCAACCAGCGCGCGGAAGTTCTTGGCGTTTTCGGCCCAGACCTTGAAGCCCGGATCGATATTGAATTCGTCACCGCCGTTGAGCTTTGCAGCAACAGCCATCATGCGGGTGTCGTAGTCGAACATGGTCACGCGGCCTTCATAGGCCTCGCTCCAAAGGTCGGCCCACGAGGTCGGTGGGGTTGGAACCGCATCCTTGTTGTAGAGGATGCCGACAGCGTTCATCTGGTAGCCAACACCGCGGTCTTCAGCGCGACGGAAGTTTTCCATGACGTTGGTAAGGTTTGGAACAGAGGCAACGTCGAGAACATCCCACATGCCCTCTGCGTCGCCCTTGGTGATAGCGTCAGCATTGAAGAAGCCGCAGTGAACCAGCGGATTGTCCGGGGTGGTGCGGCGGGCCGCGACCATCTGCGGGTAGGTGATCGCGTTGTTCGATTCCAGAATGTTGATGGTCACATTCGGGTTCGCTGCGCGATACGCCTCGATAATTTCAGTAGGGACAACGCCCTGGTTCGAACCTGCCCAGATGAAGAAGGTAACTTCGGTCTTGTCTTGGGCAAATACGGCGGGTGCGACGGCTACGCCGCCAAGGAGTGCTGCCGTCAGCGCTGCAATACGTATCATACTTAGTCTCCGTATGGGGACGTGTACTCACGTCTCCCGACCCTTTTGAATGCGCGGCGCGTGGGGCACGCACTGCGCATCTCGTATAAATACGATACGAAAATTGCGCATAGTCAAGAATTAGTTTGCAGAATGATGCGAAATGCGTAATTTTATTGCAGGGAGGATGCGGGATGCAAAAAGTGGTTTTGGATCAGCTTGATCAAGACATCATCGCCTTGCTGGCGAAAGATGGTCGGGTTTCATTTCGTGAAATCGCGCGACAGTTAAACGTCTCGGAGGGGACGGTGCGGTTGCGCTTCACGCGCCTGCAAGACGAAAACCTTATTCGCGTGACCCTCGTGGGTAGTCCTATTGCTTTGGGCGTTGGGGTGTCAGCGATGACATTGCTGCGTGTAAAGCCCGGACACACGCGCGAGACAGCCGAAATTCTGGGTCAGCAAAGCAATGTTCGCTTTGTTGGTCTCTCCTTTGGCCCAGCCGATGTGATGATACAATCCCTCCATAAGGATGTGGCAGATCTCCATCGGTTCGTGTCGGAAGTGGTGCCCAAGGTTGCCCCTGCAGTGACCAGCACCGACACTTTCCAAATTGCTGAGGTCACCAAGAGCTCCTGGACCTGGGGCGATTGGTTTGAATACCTCGAGTCCGATCAGGACTAGTTCTGAACTTCAACTTCTCAAGGCTTTGTCTGTTGTCTCCAACCCAACCGAGTTTCGTTTCGCGTCCTGAAATTGTTGGTAGCTTCGGGGTGGTCTCGTCCACGCACTGGATCGCCAGCGCCGTGGCAATGTCCATTCTTGAGCGTGGCGGGAACGCGTTCGATGCTGCGGTTGCCGGGGGTCTTACCCTGCAGGCTGTTGAGCCACATTTGAATGGCCCGGCGGGTGAAGTGCCGATTGTCTTTTACAATGCGCGCACCGAGCAGACTGAGGTTTTGTGCGGGCAGGGCGTGGCACCCGGCGCGGCGACGCCAGAACGTTTTACCGATCTTGGCCTTGATCTTATTCCCGGCTCCGGCCTTCTCGCCACCGTTGTTCCCGGCGCCTTCGACGCTTGGCTGGTGATGCTGCGCGATCATGGCACCATGCGTCTGCGCGATGTGTTTGAGCCGCTTATTCACTATGCCCGCAATGGCATTCCTGTTTTGCCGCGTATCAACTCGGCGGTCGCAGGCATGCAGACCGTCTTTGAGAACCATTGGCATGGCTCGCGCGATGTCTACCTCAAGAATGGTGATCTGCCGCAAGTGGGCACCATGCACCGCAATCCGGTCATGGCCGATACCTATGAGCGCATTCTGTCTGAGGCCGAGGCCGTCGGCGGCGATCGTGATCGCCAGATCGAGGCCGCGCGTCGCGCTTGGTACAAGGGCTTTGTCGCTGAGGCGATGGATCGCTTCAGCCAATCCGGCGATGTCCTCGATGTCGACGGCGTCCCGCACAAGGGTCTTCTTACCGCCGACGATATGGGGCGTTGGGAAGCCAGCTACGAAAAGCCACTGTCGCTAAAGTTCCGGGACTTTGAAGTCTTTAAGCCCGGCCCATGGAGCCAGGGGCCGGTCATGCTGCAGCAATTGTCGCTGCTCGACGGCTTTGCCCTCGAAGACATGGATCCTTCGGGCGATGAATACATCCACTTGATCCTCGAAGCCGGTAAGCTCGCCTTCGCCGACCGCGAGGCCGCTTATGGCGACCCGAACTTCAGCGATGTTCCAATGGAACACCTGCTCTCAAAGACCTATGCCGAAGAACGCCGCCGCCTCATGGGTGAAACCGCGTCTTTGGATTTGCAGCCCGGTATCCAAACCGACGCTGCTTGGGAGGCGCATCTCGCCGCCATTCGCACACGCGAGACCAAGGCCGCGGCGGGCGCAGGCGAACCCACTGTTGCTCCGGTCCTCGGCGTTGGTGAGCCAACAGTGGCTCTTCCACCAGCCGAGCGTGGCGACACCTGCCACATCTGTGTCGTGGATCGTCATGGCAATATGGTTTCTGCGACCCCCAGCGGCGGTTGGCTGCAGAGCTCGCCGGTCATTCCTGAGCTGGGCTTCCCGCTCAACTCGCGCGCTCAAATGTTCTGGCTCCAGCCCGGTCTGCCGAGCACGATTGCGCCCTATAAGCGCCCGCGCACAACACTGTCGGCTTCGCTCGCCCATCGTGATGGCAAGCCGTATATGGCTTGGGGCACGCCGGGCGGCGATCAGCAAGATCAGTGGTCGCTGCAACTCTTCCTCCGCCACGCGGTCTCGGGGCTCAACCTGCAGCAGTCCATCGAAGCGCCTAACTGGCACACGGATCACTTCCCAAGCTCGTTCTGGCCACGCGCCGCTAAGCCCAACACCGTCGTTGTCGATGGGCAGATGCCGGAAGCCACTGTCACCAAATTGCGCGAACGCGGTCATGACGTCGTCGTTGGGCCAGTCTGGTCGGAAGGTCGCCTCTGTGCGGTCTCGCAGAAGGACGGCATCCTCAAGGGCGGTGCAGACCCACGCACCTCCCAGGGCTATGCCATCGGCCGCTGATGAAAGATTTTTCCGACATGAGCACCTCAATTGTCGCCAGCTACTCCAGCTTCGGTCCTGCCGCTGAGGTGCTTTCTTTCGGCGAGAAAGTCCGTCCAACACCCCAACAGGGCGAGGTGGTCGTCCGCATCCACGCCTCCGGCATCAATCCGTCAGACGTCAAAAAGCGGTCTGGTTGGGGCAGCACAATGCCGCCCGCTCAGCCCATTGTTCCACACAGCGATGGCGCGGGCGTGGTCGAATGCGTCGGTGCCGGTGTCCCAGAGCATTGGGTTGGTCGCCGCGTCTGGGTGTTTAACGCGCAGGGCGCCGCCTCTTATGGCGGTTCGGGCCCGGAAGCAGGCACTGCAGCCACCTACAGCTGCCTGCCGCTGTCCCATGTCGTGCCTCTGCCCGATAATGTCTCGTTTGTGGTTGGAGCCTGCCTCGGCATTCCGGCCCGTACAGCGCACTACGTCACCTTCTGCGATGGTCCGGTCACCGGCAAAACACTGCTCGTGCAAGGCGGGGCTGGGGCCGTTGGTGAGCTGGCCGTTCAATTCGCCGTAGCCGCTGGCGCGACCGTCATCACAACCGTCAGCTCCCTTGAAAAGGCAGAGGTCGCACGTGCGGCTGGAGCTCATCACATCATTAACCGCAAGAGCGAAGATGTGGTGAAGTGCGTTCGCAGCATCGCCCCGCAAGGCGTTGATCGCATTATTGAAGTTGACTTCGGCGCGAACGCTGCCATTGACGCTGCCGTACTGAAACTCGGCGGTCAAATTGCCAGCTATTCCTCGCCATCTGACCGCACACCGGCCATTCCGTATTACCCGCTACAGTTCACCAATGCCCATATTCGGCTCGCGCCGATCTTTATGATTTCGGAGGCCGACAGTCTGCGTGGGCTCGCGGACATCAACTTTGCGCTCTCGATGGGGCAGCTTCGTCCAACCATCGCTGCGACCTTCGCCCTCCGCGAAATTGCCGATGCGCATGAAGCCGTAGAAGCCCCAATACAGCCCGGCAATGTGGTGTGCCTCATCTGAGACACACCGGGGCGCGAACTAAACCCGCGTGAATTTTTGCGCTGATACCGGGCTCTGCGGATATTCGGTCGGCTCAGCGGTCGCGAAGATCTTCATCACAATGTCTTCGCCTTCGACCACCTTCCCAAAGGCAGCGAAGCCCTGACCATCCGGGTTGCGTCGGCCACCAAAGTCCAGTTCTGGCTGATCGCCAATGCAGATAAAGAACTCCGATGTCGCCGTGCCCGGCTCAAGGCGCGCCATCGACACCGTCATGTGCTGATGCTTTATTCCTGTCACTGAGGTCCGCTCATGGGCGATCGGTGGGAAGATTTGCGGCTGGTCATCCTTGGGATCGATGCCCATCTGGACGACTTCGATTTTCGGGTCACGCTCCGGCGCTTGGTTGCTCAGCGTCACAACCCGATAGGCGCGCGCTGCGTCGAGGTACCCACCGTCGACATAGGCGAGAAAATTCTCTGTCGTGATCGGAGCCCGCTCCGGCTCTAGGCCTAGGGTGAAATTGCCCAGCTCGGTTTCGACGCGGACCTTAATCATATGCGATGACTTTCAAGAGAATGGGTGCCCTCGCCGAATGAGCGGCGAGGGCATTGAGCACTTATTCTGCGATGGTAGCGTCGCGGAAGTACGGCACGTTCAGCGACGAACGCCAGAAGCCAGACACCTGCGGGCTCATCATCATGTAATTGTAACGATGATATTGCGGCAGGATGGCATGGTCGTTCATCAGGATCGCTTCGGCCGCACGCATATGGTCGCGCGACGCGGCTTCATCGGTTGCCTGCTTTGCCGCTTCGATCTCAGCGTCATATTCGGCATTCGACCAGTTGTTGAGGTTGTTGGCCGAACCGGTGACAAAGTTGTCGAGGAAGGTCATTGGGTGCGGATAGTCAGCGCCCCAGCCCATCTGTGCGATCTGGTACTCGACCTTCTGCACTTCTGGATAGAATACTTGCCATTCGGTGGCCTGAATCTCGACGTCGATATTGAGATTTTCCTTCCACATCTGCTGAATAGCTTCAAGCAGCTTTTCGATCGGTGGGGAAGTGTAGGTCACAAAGACGGTCGAAGGGAAACCTTCGCCATTCGGATAGCCGGCTTCCGCGAGCGCGGCCTGTGCGCCTTCAACGTCTGCCGTTTCCGAAAGACCGAAGGTGTCGCGGCCTTCGGTATAGTCTTCGCCGCCGAGGCTCATGCCAGGTGGTACGAGGCCAAGCGCTGGCGTGTCAGCCGACTGCAGCACGAATTCGATGATTTCTGAACGGTCGATGGCCATGGAGAGGGCCTTACGCACCTTCAGATTGTCGAGTGGTGCTTGGTTCGGGTTGAAGAACGCATAGGTGGTGCCCAGCGCCGGAACGACCATGAAGGCGTCCGATTCAACCGACAGGCGTGGAATTTCTGGCGATGGCACAGCTTCGATGCCGTCAACGTCGCCAGCTTCCATAGCGGCAAGCGCGGTTGCTGGGTCTGGGATCAGACGGAAGGTGAGCTTATCGAGGCTGACAGCGTCGGCGTCGTAATAGTTCGGGTTCTTCTCAAAGACGACGGACTCGCCCTGATTGAACGCGGTCACGCGGAATGGGCCGGTGCCGATAAAGGTCGCTGGGTTGCGGGTCCAGCCTTCAGGGTCAGCCGAAACAACGTCCTCACGCACCGGGTAGAATGCCGGGTAGTTCAAGAGCTGCATCATATAGGGGACGCGCTGCTTAAGCGTGAAGGTGAGAGTCTTGTCGTCAGGAGCCGAGACTGCAATCGCGCCAGCGTCGCCACCGTTATAAGCCTCTTCAGCGCCAACGATGTGGTAGAGCATCTGCGAGTTCATCGCGCCGGAGGCTGGGTCGAGCACGCGCTTCCACGCATAGACGAAGTCCGAAGCCTTTACCGCCTCGCCGTCCGACCACTTGGCGTCGCGCAGCTTGAAGGTATAGGTGAGGCCGTCCTCAGAAATTTCCCAGGTTTCGGCCAGTGCCGGAATGACTTCGCCTTCTGGGCTGTAGCGGATCAGGCCTTCAAAGGTGTTGCCGATGATCGGTGCAGCGAAGGTTTCCGCAGTGGTACCGGGATCGTATTTGGCGCTTTCGTTGTTGACCACATAGGTCAATTCCCCAGCAGCGAAGACTCCCCCAGTCGTCGCCAGCAGCGCTGCCGTTAAAATCGGCAGAAGCATCTTGTTCATGACGTTCTCTCCTGTTGTGAGGTCGCAGAGACCTCGTTTGGCCTGTCCGCCAGTTCCCTAGCGAAATGGCAGGCGGAGACATGGCCTCCGCCAATATCGACCAAAGGCGGCTCAACACGCGCGCACAACTCGGTGGCGAGCGGGCAGCGGGTGCGGAAACGGCAGCCAGTGGGTATGTCGAGCGCGCTCGGGATTTCGCCCTGCATTGGCTCAATTTTGCGGGTCACTGATGGGTCCGGCACGGGAATGGCCGACAGCAGCGCCCGCGTATAAGGGTGCGAAGGGCGGTGATAGAGATCAGCGCTCGGCGCCAATTCAACAATCTTGCCCAGATACATAACCCCGATGCGATCCGAGATATGGCGCACCATCGAAAGGTCATGGGTAATGAAAAGATAGGTGAGGCCCAGCTCGTTCTGCAGGTCTTCGAGCATGTTGACGACCTGAGCCTGCACCGACACGTCCAGCGCCGAAATCGGCTCGTCGCAAATGACGAGATCTGGCTCAAGCGCTATAGCGCGGGCAATGCCGATACGTTGGCGTTGGCCGCCCGAGAATTCGTGGGCAAAGCGCGCCGCCGCGTCGGTCGGCAGGCCAACACGGTCCAGCAGTTTGCTGACCTTAGCCCTTCGTTCAGCCGGCGTGCCGACACCCGCGATTTCCAGCGGTTCGGCAATCAGCTCGCCAACGCTCATGCGCGGATTAAGGCTGGCATAGGGGTCTTGGAAGATCATCTGCACGCGACGCCGGAACTTTGGCAACTGCCGCTCCGGCAATGCGCCAACGTCCTGCCCGTCAAAGATTAGGCTGCCAGAGGTCGGCTCATGCAGGCGGATCACCGTCCGAGCCAATGTGGATTTTCCGCAGCCGGATTCGCCGACGAGGCCGAGGGTTTCGCCCTTCATCAAATCCAGGTCCACGCCGTCGACCGCGCGTAGGATCGGAGCCTGTGTGAATGGTGGCGCCGGGAGATGAAAATGCTTCTTGAGATTGCGCAGCGAGAGGAGAGGCTGGGTCATGCGACCACCTCATGCAGCCCTGCGACCTTAGGGGCCTCGGGGTGCTGGAGCCAGCACCGAGATTGATGGCTGTCGCCAAACAGCGGGGGCAGGGCCGCGACGCATTGGGTCATAGCGTGGGGGCAGCGTGGTGCGAAGGGGCAGCCGGGCGGCGGTGCGAGCATATTGGGTGGGCTGCCTGGAATTGGCGTCAAACGCTGGTGGCTATCATCTCGCAGGTCGGGAACCGCGCCGATCAGGCCGAGGGTGTAGGGGTGTGATGGAGCCGCAAACAGGTCCCGAACATTGGCGGTTTCCATCACCATGCCGCCGTAGAGAACCAGCACCCGGTCGCATACTTCGGCGATAACACCCAGATCATGCGTGATCAGAATAACGGCCATGCCCAAGCGTGTTTGCAGGTCTTTTAGGAGTGTCAAAATCTGCCGCTGGATCGTTACGTCCAAAGCCGTTGTTGGCTCATCAGCGATCAGCAGTTTCGGGTCACAGGCCAGCGCCATGGCGATCATCACGCGCTGACGCATGCCCCCCGAAAACTCATGCGGATAAGACTTGAGCCGGGTGGCCGCCGAAGGGATGCGCACGAGTTCAAAGAGTTCGATGGCGCGCGCCCGGGCCTCGGCGCGGGTTGCCTTCCGGTGGCGCAGAATGGTTTCCATCACCTGCTCGCCCACGCTCAGTGTGGGGTTGAGCGAGGTCATAGGGTCTTGGAAAATAACACCGACCCGGTCGCCGCGAATATCGGCCAGCTCTGCTTCGTCGAGTTTGAGCAGGTCTTGGCCCTCAAAATGAGCTGAGCCTGACTTAATCCGGCCACCGGCCTTGAGCAGTTTTAACACCGACATGCAGGTAATCGACTTGCCGGAGCCGCTTTCGCCGACAAAGCCGAGCATTTCGCCCGGGCGCACGTCAAAGCTAACACCACGCACCGCTTGCACCTCGCCGCGGCGGGTAAAGAAGGAGGTGGAGAGCTCTTTGACTGATAAAATGGGCTGGGTCATGCGCTCAACCTCGGGTCGAGTGCGTCGCGCAATCCATCACCAAGGAAGTTGAAGGCGAACATGGTCAGCGAAATGGCAGCTGCTGGGAAAAACAATTGGTGCGGGTAGGCGCGCAAGGTTTCGACAGCTTCCGATGTCAGCGAACCCCAGGAAGCCAATGGTGGCGTCACGCCAAGGCCAATAAAACTCATGAAGCTTTCAATGAAAATGGCCGAAGGGATCAGCATGGTCAGCGTGACGATGATTGGCCCCAGAGCATTGGGCAGCAGGTGGCGCGTCAAAATTCGCGCCGGAGACGCGCCCATGGTGCGCGCTGCCGCGACATAGTCGAGGCTTTTGAGCGAGAGGATTTGGCCACGCACAATGCGCGCCATGTCCACCCAGAACACTGAGCCAATCGCGATAATGATCGACAGCAGGCCGGAGTTGAACACCACCATCAGCAGGACAACATAGAGCGTCAGCGGGATGGTCGAGATGATTTCGACAATACGCATCATCACGGCGTCGACCTTGCCACCGACATAACCGGCTATGCCGCCGTAAAACACGCCGATGAAGAAATTCACCAGCGTCGCCACAAAGGCCACGGTTAGCGAGATCTGCGCGCCATAAAGCTGGCGCACGAGAATATCGCGACCGAGCTGATCCGTGCCAAAGAGATAGGTGCGGTTCCAGCTCCAGCCGGACGGTCTTAGCTCCGTGCCATCTTCAAGCAGAATGCGGGCAGGGAGCTTGCTGTAATCAAGCGTAATGGGCTGGCCGCCGATTTCGAAGGCCTGCTGCTTCTTGATCATGTCGCGCCGTTCGCCCCGCACAAGGCCCAGCACAAACCCACTCTCATCGACCTCATAGATGTTGAAGTTCGATGCGTTGAGGAACACGCGCGCAGTTTCGCCTTCGGCATTGGTCAGCGCATAGGTTTCAAAAGCGGGCGGAATATTCGCGAGCTTGAGGTCCTGCTTGTAATAGGTGTGTGGCGACAGCATCGGGCCAAAAAATGCGGCCAAGACCAAAGCGATGATGAAGACGATACTGGCGACGGCGAGCTTGTTGGAGAGCAGGCGGCGGCGCACTTCCTGACCATAGGTCGGCGCGGGTGGTTGAACCGGCGCGGCCAGCGCTTCCGGCGGAAGCTTGGCCCACATATCGGGAGAAATCTCGGTCATGCTTTGGCCTTGCTCAACTTGATGCGTGGGTCGAGCCAAACGTAGAGCAGGTCGACAATGAGGATCATGACCATCAGAATGGCAGCGTAGAAAATGGTAATGCCCATGATCGCCGTGTAATCGCGATTGGTAATCGAGAGTACGAACTGACGGCCAATGCCGGGCAGGGCGAAAATCTGCTCTATGACGAAAGAGCCGGTGATCAGATTGGCGACAACAGGCCCGAGCACAGTGACGACAGGCAGCAACGAATTGCGCAAACCGTGCTTGATCAGGATTTGACCTGGTCGCAGGCCTTTGGCGCGCGCCGTGGTCATATAGTCCTGTTCAAGCGTCTCCAGCAGCGACGAGCGCGTCAGCCGCGAGACAAAAGAAATCCAAAAGCCCGATAGCGCGAAGACCGGCAGGATGTAGCCGCGCCAGTCATCCAGACCAAAGGTCGGGACCCAGCCTAGGCGCAGCGCAAAGACATAAAGCGATACCGTGGCAATCACATAAGAGGGAATGGCAACGCCGAGCGTGGCGATGAACATTACCGTCGTGTCCGGCCAGCGATTGCGGTTCAGCGCCGCAACAATCCCCAGTGGCACACCCAATGCTACAACACAGATAACGGCCAAGAGGCCCGTCTGCAGCGTGACCGGCAGGCCCGATGCAATCATCGTGTTCACGGAAACGCCGGGGTATTTAAACGAGGGTCCGAAATCGAGCCGCAACATTCCCCCGAGGTAGTTGAGATATTGCTGCCAGATCGGCTGGTCGAGGCCATATTTGGCATTCAGCGCGGCGGCAATTTCCGGCGCAAGCATCTTCTCAGAAACGAACGGACCACCTGGAACGGAATGCATGAGGAAGAAAGTCAAAGTTATAATGGCCCAAAGCGTGAGCGCCATCATGCCCAGACGTTGCAATATATACGACTGCATTGGTCGTCTGTTCCAATTCAGAAATTTAGAGGGCCGATCTACCCTACTAGATCAGCAGTAGCTTGCTGGAAAATCAATCTAATTTTTCAGCGCAACGTAGGAAATTGATGTTGCTGCTAAGCCATCTTTATTGGCAGTCGCGCTGCACAACAGTGTGGTGTCTGCGCCACTCCAGATGCCAAGACGGCGCCCATCGTGCGGCCCTTAAAGGCCAGCAAGACGCCCATATGAGGCCAATTGGTGCCGCTGTGGTCGCTTAGCCCCAAGCACGCAAAAAGGGCCGCTATTCCAAAGCATTGCTATTGATTCAGCCTAAAAGGGAAGCCCCGGCAGCGCATAAGAGCATTGACGGCTCTCGGGGTGCCTCGCTCAGTTGGACGGTGTATAACGGCCCTCTGCCGATATTGAGGTCGCCGGTTGGGTATCCCGGCGCTGCTTTTGCAGTACTCGTCGCACTGCGTCCCAACGGCTCCATTAGATTTTTAGTTTGCACGGCAAGGGCCTAGGTCCGGGCTGGCGCATTTTGTATTGGAGAGGCGCATGCTTCCGAAAAAGACAACTCTGGTTCTGCAACTGAGCATGACCTTCATGATGGCCTTTGTGATGTCGGGTTCGCTCGGCTTCATCACTGCCGGAACAGACTTCCTAAGCCATTGGCCAAAAATGTTTTTCATCGCTTGGCCGCTGGCGTTCATATGGACCAGAATTATCAACCCGATCGCTTTCAAAATTGCCTTCAAGTTCGCCCCGCCGCACAAGCAGGGTGGCGCTGCTCCGCAGCACTAATTTTGCCAAGAAAGCCGGGGCTCTGCTCCGGCTTTTTTGTTTGTGGGAGCGCTGGCTCGACCGTATAAGCGGGGCAAATTCTCGTCTTCTGCCCTCGGGCCAATCCGGTTTTTGTATGTTTAATTTCGCCAATTACCGCGCCGAATGGGTGCGGGATGTGCGGGCGGACCTCTTGTCTGGTCTGGTCGTTGCGCTCGCGCTAGTCCCTGAAGCCATTGCGTTTTCGATGATTGCCGGCGTTGATCCGAAAGTCGGACTATACGCCTCTGTGGTGATTTCCATCGTCATCGCGTTTTTCGGCGGGCGTCCGGCGATGATCTCGGCAGCGACGGCGGCAACCGCCGTGCTGATGGGCTCGCTGGTGCGCGACCACGGGCTCAATTATCTGTTGGCGGCCACTATTTTGGCCGGGGTACTGCAGTTGGTCGCCGGGTGGTTGAACCTGCAAAACGTCATGAGGTTTGTCTCGAAGTCGGTCATGTCTGGCTTTGTGAATGCGCTCGCCATCATGATTTTCATGGCGCAAATCCCCCATCTCGTGGGCGTTCCGTGGCTCACCTATCCGCTGATCGCGGTATCGCTGGTGATCATCTATGTGTTCCCGCGCCTGACAACAGCCATCCCATCGCCGCTGGCAACAATTCTCATCATCGGAGTGCTGGCCTATTTCGCGGGCTTCGACATTCGCTATGTCGGAGACATCGGTGAGTTGCCTAACGCCTTGCCAAATCTACTCATTCCCGATGTTCCACTAACCCTCGAAACCCTGCTGATCATCCTGCCTTATTCGGTGGGTGTGGCGGCTGTTGGCTTGCTCGAAAGCCTGATGACGGCACAGATCATCGATGAGGAAACCGATACGAATTCCTCAAAACGTCAGGAAACTTTCGGACAGGGCATTGCCAACATTGTGTCGGCATTTTTCGGCGGCATGGCCGGATGTGCCATGATTGGTCAGTCCGGGATTAACGTTCGCTCCGGTGGCCGTGGCCGCCTATCGACATTCCTTGCAGGGTTCTACCTGCTGGTTTTGTTGGTCGCTGCGGGGGACTTGCTCAAAGTTATCCCCATGCCTGCGCTTGTGGCTATCATGATCATGGTGTCGATTGAGACGTTTGATTGGCGGTCAGTGCGTAATTTGAAGGATCATCCGCGGTCATCCTCGATTGTCATGCTCGCGACGGTTGCAGTGGTGCTTTACACCCATAACCTCGCCATCGGCGTGGTGGTTGGGGTCTTGTTATCGGGAGTGTTTTTCGCCTGGAAAATCGCGCAGATTTTCAGAGTGCGCTCGGAACTGAGTGTCGATCAGAGCACGCGGGTCTATCACGTCGAAGGGCAACTCTTCTTTGCCTCAGCGGAGCGTTTTGTCGGGGCGTTTGATTTCACCGAAAAGCTGGAACGCGTCGTGATCGATCTCACCCACGCTCATATCTGGGATATTTCCAGTGTCGCCAGCATCGATAAGGTCGTGGCCAAATTCCGTTCTCTTGACACGCAGGTTCAGCTCTCGGGGATGAATAAAGCCAGCGCGACCATCGTCGATGAGTTGGGCGCCAAAGAGACCGGAAACCCGGATATCCTGCTGGAACGCTAAACGCAAAAAGGCCGGTTATCAAACCGGCCTTTGTTATTTTGTGGTGTGAATTCAGAGCTTTGCGGCAACTTCTGCAGCGAGTGTTGCAAGTTCCGCATCATCGCCGCGACCGGAGGCATGAGCACCGAGGGCTTGGCCTTCATAGGCTGGAATAACGTGGAAATGCAGGTGGAAGACGGTTTGCCCAGCCGGTGCCTCATTGAACTGTGCGAGGCGAATACCGTCGGCATTGGTCACGGTTTTCACCGCATTGGCGACGCGCTGAACCAGTGGGATCACGGCCGAGAGCGCAGCAGGATCGGCGTCGAGTAGGTTACGGCTTGCAGCCTTCGGGATGATCAGCGTGTGACCCTTGGCCTGCGGAAAAATATCCATCATCACCAGCGCGGTCTCATCCTCATAGACCTTGTGGCACGGCATCTCGCCCTTGAGGATCTTGGCGAAAATATTGGTTGGATCGTAGGCCATGACGAAGACTCTGTGCAGTGAAGCGTTTGGTTCTATGTAGGCGGGCGTTGCGGCTTGAGGGAAGGGGCTTTAGCAAAGGGGACTGGCAAGGATCAGTTCGCACGCCCTTACCCATCCTCCCTCTGTCCTCCACCTCCGTCATTGCCCGACATGATCGGGCAATCCAGCGCGATGCGGGGCGATCTGGATCGCTCGGAGGAGCGGGATACTACTGCCGCTCGCCTTTGCGAAACGGGGTGTATTCTTCTAACTCGATCTGAGATCGCAGCACCGCTTTTCGCTCATGAATGAGGAAGTCATCCACGGCCGCGCGGAGGCCGGGGTGGGCGATGTGGTGGATCGAGTGGGTAAGAACCGGCTCATACCCTCGGGCAAGTTTGTGCTCGCCCTGCGCGCCCGCCTCCACCACGGCAAGGCGGTGTTGTATCGCGAAATCAATGGCTTGGTAGTAGCAGATCTCGAAGTGCAGGAAGGGCACGTCACGCGTGGCGCCCCAGTTGCGGCCGTAAAGCGTGTCCTTGCCGATGAAGTTGATCGCGCCAGCAATAGGTTCATCGCCGTCATAGGCGAAGATGAGCAGGATGCGGTCGGCCATGGTCTCGCCAAGACGCGAGAAGAACTCGCGATTGAGATAAGGCCGCCCCCATTTGCGCGCACCAGTGTCTTCATAGAAATCGTAGAAGGCGTCCCAATGGTGCTCCTTAATGTCCGAGCCGGTGAGCCAACGCGCACTCAGGTCGCCGGCAAGGGCATCGTGGCGTTCCCGGCGGATGGTTTTGCGCTTCCGGGACGCCAATGTTTCCAAGAAGTGGTCGAAACTCTCGTAACCACGATTGAACCAATGGAACTGGGTGTCATTGCGCCGGAGCCACCCCAAATTGCCCGCCAATTCGGCTTCGCTTTCGGGGACGAAGGTGAGGTGGGTGGAGGAGGCGTTGAGGCGTTGCGTCAACTGCTGTGCGGTTTGCAGCAGTGCGGCCTGCGCATCCAAATCACCATTCGGAACCAATAGCTTAGGCGCTGTTGCTGGCGTGAAAGGTACAGAACCTTGCAGCTTGGGATAATATTTCCCGCCAGCACGTTCCAAGGCGTCAGCCCAGCCGTGGTCGAAGACATATTCGCCCATGGAATGGGATTTTAAAAACAACGGCATAAGCCCGATTGGCGCGCTGTTCTGGTCCTGCAACACAATGTGCTGCGGTAACCAGCCGGTTTCCGCTGTGGCGCAGTTGGATTGCTCCAGCGCCAGAAAGAAAGCGTGGTCGAGAAAGGGATTGTCCACAACGCCATTGGTTGAGGGTACAAGGCTGTTCCAGACATCGGCTGGAATGCTGGCTGTCGTGGGGTGAATGTGCGCCGAGAATTCGTTCAAGCTCACGCCGCACTCCACGTCTCAAATTGCTTATGTTTGAATATGCTATCTGCAGGCCGGAGCTTCAAGGGAAAGCAAAGGGCCAGGTGCGCCTCGCGCTACCCAGCCCCTTGAAGCTCAACTGAAATGCAAATTTAGACTTCGATGACGGCGTCGATTTCGACAGCTGCGCCGAGCGGCAGCGAGGTTACGCCGAAGGCGGCACGAGCATGGGTGCCGACTTTCTCGCCAAACACGCCGACGAAGAGGTTGGACGCGCCATTGGCGACGAGGTGCTGTTCGGTGAAATCAGGGGTCGAAGCGACGAGAACGGTCAGCTTGACGACGCGCTTGACGTCTTCCAGCGCAATGCCGGCCGAGTGGACGATGTGGGCCAGAATATTGACGGCGCAGAGTTCCGCAGCATTGCCGCCCTGAACCACATTCATCGTGTCGCCAAGCAGGCCCTGGACGATGCCATTGGCGTCGCTGGAAATTTGGCCGGAGATGAACAGCAAATTGCCAGTGCGAACGACAGGGGCATAGCTGGCCACTGGTGCCTTTGGGGCAGGAAGTTCGTAGCCATATTCGCGGAGCTTCTCGATGGGGGTGGTCATCTGATCTTGCCTTCCAAGTCGTCTGCTTCTTGTTCCGAACTCGCCTCCGGCGGCGCGCCGGTGCGAGCATTATAGAGTTTTCCGCGCATTACCGCGGTTCGGCCAAATTTGGATCGAACACGATCCATGGCCCTTTCAGCTGCCGCCTTGCGCGCCACTTGGGGCTCAAGGAGGTCGATCGGGTCAATGCCAGTGGCCTCGTCGAGCCCCGAAATGCCAATGCCAATGAGGCGGAATGCGGTTCCATCCACCTCTTTCTGCATTAGGCTCAGGCCGGTCTCGTAGAGAACATTGGCCAGCTGTGTGGGCATCATCAGGTGTCGCGCGCGGCTTCGCAACTTAAATCCAGCTGTTTTGAGCTTTAGGGTGACGGTATCGCCCACCAGATTTTTGGTTTTGAGCCGTTCCGAAAGTCGCTCACAGCATTGCAAAAGCTCTGTTGAGAGTGCCTCTATATCAGAGAGGTCGTGGTGGAAGGTGGATTCTGATGACACCGACTTCATCGAGCGGTCCGTCGAAACTTTTCGGGCATCCTGACCTTGGGCAAGGCGCGACAGGCGCGCGCCCGATTCTCCGTAAAGCCGCATGAGCCGGTGCGGGTCTTCTGCCTGCAGCTGGCCGATGGTGTAATAGCCATCGCGTTGAAGCGTTTCCGCGAAAACCTTGCCGACGCCAAAGATAATGCTGATCGGCTTGTCATGCAGAAAGCTTAGGGTTTCTTCCGCCCCAATAACGGCAAAGCCCCGCGGTTTATCGAGGTCGGATGCGATTTTAGCCAGGAATTTGTTATGGCTTAGGCCAACCGAGATGGTGACGCCGATCTGATCCGAAACAGCTTTCGCGAACTTGGCCAGCATGACAGCTGGAGGCGCTTTGTGTAGTGCCGTAGTGCCTGTCAGGTCGAGAAAAGCTTCGTCAATCGACAGGGGCTCAACGACTGGCGTCATCGTATCCATCAGCGTGCGAATTTCTCGGCTGACGCCAACATATTTGGCCATGTTGGGCTTTATGACCACCGCATCTGGGCAAAGCTGCAGCGCTTTGAACATTGGCATGGCGGAGCGCACACCCGACTGTCGGGCAATGTAGCAGCATGTTGAGACAACGCCGCGCGTGCCCCCACCGATGATCAGCGGCTTGTCACGCAGCGAGGGGTCGTCCCGCTTTTCGACCGACGCATAGAATGCGTCGCAGTCGACATGTGCAATCGAAAGGTCAAACAGCTCGGCGTGGCTACGAATGCGCGGCGAGCCGCAGCGAGGGCAGCGATTGGGGGATACTCCTGCCGCTCCGGTGCTCAGACAATCGCGACATAGCCAAGCGCTCATCTATCCCTCGGGATTAAGCTTGTGCCAAATGCGCATGAAGTTCTCCGGTGTCATCCCGGTGTTCGCGCATAGGGCGAGCAGAATCGCTTCGTTTGATGCAAAATAGTCGATAAGCCCATGTTGCAGCATTTTCGTGCCGACGGCGTTGCGTAAAGCCTGTGGGTCGATGCCCGCATGCTGCATAAATGCCAAAAGCTCTTCGGGATGCTCGGCCAGATAGGCTAGGCAAGCGTCGGCTGTGCTCGACAAATCTGGGGTAACGCGCTCAGAAATCGGCACCGTCCGGCCTCATTTGGTTTTTTGTAACGGTTTCAATGCTAGCTCATGTGCGTGGCGAAGCGAAGAACCGAGCAGCGTTCAGCCACCGTTTTTGGGGTGCGTAGTTTGTACCCAAGTGAGGGAATATGCCTAAGTCTGTGATGATCGTCGAAGACAATGAGCTGAATATGAAGCTCTTCAACGATCTGCTGGAGTCGCGTGGATACACGGTCATCCAGACTCGCAATGGCGTCGAAGCGCTGGATCTGGCGCGTGCGCATATGCCTGATCTGATCTTGATGGATATCCAGTTGCCAGAGGTTTCTGGACTTGTGGTCACTAAGTGGCTCAAGGACGATGAAGAACTGGCGCATATCCCAGTTGTTGCTGTCACGGCGTTCGCCATGAAGGGCGATGAAGAGCGAATTCTTCAGGGCGGCTGCGAGGGATACATTTCCAAGCCAATCTCCGTGTCTCACTTTCTGGAAACCATTGCCGGCTATATTGGGCCAGCCTGATTTTCCTTGCAGGGAAATCTAGCGAGGTTTCAGTGGCTCGACACGAACGGGGGGAGCTTGTTCGTGGGTCGCATTTATCTGGGGTAGTGGTTTGACCGCGCGCGTACTTATCGTCGATGACATTCCAACGAATGTGAAGCTGCTCGAAGCGCGGCTGCTGGCTGAATATTACGACGTGGTTACGGCCAATTCGGGCGCGAAAGCGCTCTCCATCTGCCAAGAGCAAGATATCGACATCGTCCTATTGGACGTGATGATGCCTGAGATGGACGGCTTTGAGGTTTGCCGCCGGCTGAAGGCTGACCCTAAGACGCAGCACGTGCCTGTGCTGATGATCACTGCACTCGACCAGACTTCGGATCGGGTGCAGGGGCTCGACGCCGGAGCTGATGATTTCCTGTCAAAGCCTGTGGATGACACGCAGCTTCTGGCGCGCGTAAAGAGCTTGGTGCGACTCAAATCGCTGACCGATGAGCTGCGGGCTCGGGCGCAAACCAGCCAGCAGATTGCGGCTGAGGATGCGCTGCAGGCGATGAACTCTATTTCCGCTAAAGATGGCTCGATCTTGATCGTTGATACCGATCGCCGTCATGCGGAGCGCATTGCAGGCTATCTGCAAGTTGAGCATCGTGTCGACATTCTCACCGAGCCTATGGACGCGGTATTCCAAGTCGCTGGTGGAAGTTATGAGCTGGCTTTGGTCAGCATGAGCCTCAAGGATTTCGATCCGCTCCGTGTGTGCTCGCAAATTCGTACCGTTGATCAAGCCCGTGGCCTGCCCATTATTTTGATGGCCGATGAGGCGGATAAGCCCAAGGTCGTGCGTGGGCTGGATCTGGGGATCAACGACTATATATCGCGTCCGGTAGAGCGCAGCGAACTGATGGCGCGGGTGCGTACCCAGATCCGCCGCCAACGCTACGCGGACGTTCTCAGAGACAGTGTCAACTCCACCATCGCTCTTGCGATTACCGATGAACTGACAGGTCTCTACAATCGTCGCTATTTTGATCGGCACATGAGCCTAGTTATGGCGAAGTCGCTCGAGCAAGAACGCGATGTTGCGGTGATGATCCTCGACATCGATCACTTCAAGTCGGTCAACGACAACTATGGTCACGACGTTGGCGATGCCGTGATCCGGGAGTTCGCAGCGCGTCTGCGCCGCAATCTTCGTGGCGTCGACATGGCGTGCCGTTTTGGTGGTGAAGAGTTCTTGGTGCTGATGCCTGACACAGATGTGCGGGTCGCAGAATTGGTGGCTGAGCGCGTGCGTGAGGCGGTTGCTGACCGTCCATTTGAGGTTGGCCTGAGCCGTCCTATCTCGATCACCATATCCATCGGCATGGCGCTCTATGAGAACATGGATGATACGCCAGAGGTGATCATCAAGCGGGCTGACGTGGCGCTCTATAGGGCTAAGCACGCAGGTCGCAACCGCGTCATGGTCGACGCGGCGTAAGTCCCGTTAGGGTTAGCTGTTATAATTAACGGTAAGAACTCATTGGCCCTCAGCCAGTGAGGCGCTAGGGTCTTCATGACGGTTAGGGCGTGACTTAGCGCATCTATACCCGTGAAGTTCCCTAGGCATATCTCAGGTCCGCCGCAACTCCTGAGTCGCCCTGGGACGGCTGGTTCGGTGACGCACAGAGTGGCCTTGTTGTCGTTGTATCCCGAACCAGCCACCTCTTCTTTTTAATCCAACAGCGCAAAACAAAAGCCCCGCAGAAACTGCGGGGCTTTGTTTATTCCGATAAGGAATAGCCAGATTACTTGATCTTGGCTTCCTTGAATTCCACGTGCTTGCGGACAACTGGATCGTACTTCTTGAAAGCGAGCTTTTCAGTCTGGGTACGTGCGTTCTTCTTGGTCACGTAGAAGAAGCCGGTGTCGGCCGTCGAGACGAGCTTGATCTTGATAGTGGCGGCCTTAGCCATGATTGTGGTCCTTCACAAAGCGAAACGCGCTGCAGCAGGGCAGCGCCGAATTTGGCCGCAAACTACTAATTTGCGGTCGAAAGTCAAGTGTTGGCGTCAGTCCTTCTGACCTGTTCCAAAGCCATACATGCGCAAAGACCACTGTAGGCCTACAATTGCGCCCTTAATGGAGGGAAGCATAATCAGGGGAAGAACGATTGCGAGCGGAATCATCGTCAGCACATAGGTGATGGGCTGGATCTGATGGGTCATGTCGAGGTGCAACATCAGGAAGACGATAATGTGGCCCACGATGGTGATTGCGACGTAGGGAGGCAGGTCGTCAGCACGGTGATGTCTGAGTTCCTCACCGCAAACATTGCATTCGTTTGCAACTTTGAGGTAGCCCGCGAACATCTTGCCCTTGCCACAGTGTGGGCAACGGCAAAGCGCGCCACGCCACATGGCCTGACCAACGGTACGTTCGGGAAGAACTGCGCTGTTTTCAGTCATGACTACCTCTTTCTGCGTCCCTTGGGGCCGAAGCTGTTAGATGCGCCCTTACGCAGGGGGCGTGTAGGCGGCTTATTGCCGCGCTTGCCCTCAGAAAGCAACTCAAAGCGCAATGAGCCAGCCACGGGGGAGGCTTCGACGAGGCGAACTTCGACTCGGTCGCCAAGCGTGAAGCTTTCGCCCGTGCGCTCGCCAACCATCGCTTGGCGTTCTTCGACGTAGCGATAATAGTCCTTGCCCAGTGTCGAGGCGGGGATAAAGCCATCGGCACCGGTCTCAATCAATTTTACGAAGAGGCCCGAGCGGGTGATGCCGGAGACACGACCCTCAAAGCGTGCACCGATCCGCTCCGACAGATATTGAGCGAGCAGACGATCGGAGGTTTCGCGTTCCGCCAACATGGCGCGACGCTCAGTCGTGGAAATGTGCTGCGCAATGCCACTGAGCTTGGTCTGCTCCTGATCCGTCATCCCATCGTCACCAAGGCCCAAAGCGCGGATAAGCGCTCGGTGCACGATCAAATCGGCATAGCGGCGGATGGGTGAGGTGAAGTGGGCGTAGCGGTTGAGATTGAGCCCAAAGTGGCCGTAGTTCTCCTTGGAGTACTCAGCCTGAGCCTGGGAGCGCAACACCATTTCCGACACTTGCTCGATATTGCCCATGTCGCGGGCCTTGCCGAGGATGCGGTTGAAATCGACAGCGCGGACGTTGTCGGCCTTCTTGACGCTGATATCGAGGCTGCCCAAGAACTCGCGCAGCGCGTGGAGTTTTTCGGACGATGGTTCATCGTGAACGCGATAGAGCAGCTCAGTGCGCTTCTGCTCCAGCGTTTCGGCAGCAGCGACGTTGGCCGCAATCATCATCTCTTCGATGAGACGATGCGCATCGAGACGCTCAGGGATGAAAATGTCCGCGACCATGCCGGTCTTGTCGAGCTTGATTTTGCGTTCCGGCAGGTCAAGGTCGAGGGGGCCACGGGCATCGCGCGCTTCTGACATGGCACCATAAGCCATCCACAGAGGCTTGAGGATGGGTTCGAGCAGTGGCCCCGTCTGATCGTCCGGATTGCCGTCAATGGCCGCCTGTGCCTGCTGGTAGCTGAGTTTAGCTGCCGAGCGCATAAGAATGCGATGGAAGCTGTGGCTCGTCTTCCGACCGCCAGCGTCGAGGACCATGCGAACTGCCATGGCCGCGCGCGACTCGCCTTGCTTGAGCGAGCACAGCTCATTGGAGATGCGCTCGGGCAGCATGGGTACGACTCGATCCGGGAAGTAGACCGAATTGCCGCGCAGATAGGCTTCGCGATCGAGCGAGGTCCCTGGGCGGACATAAGCTGCAACGTCGGCAATCGCGACAGTGACGACATAGCCGCCAGGATTGGCTGGATCGGTATCGAGCACAGCGTGAACAGCGTCGTCATGGTCCTTGGCGTCTGGTGGGTCGATGGTAACCAGCGGCAAGTCGCGCCAGTCTTCACGGCCCTTCAACGTTGCTTCCTCGGCCTCTTCTGCTTCGCGGGTGACAGAGGCGGGCCACTTGTTGGGAATATCGAGATTGTGGATTGCAATCAGCGACACCGCGCCTTCGGACTTTGGATTGCCGATGACGGTGGTGACGCGAGCACGCGGGATCATCAGGCGCCCGGAGAGCTTAACGTCGACCTCTACGAGATCGCCGTCTGAGGCATCGCCAAGGTCGCCAAGCGGAATACGCATTTCTTTCTGCTTGCGATCAACCGGAATGAGACGAGCGCCTTCCTCATCCATGCGGACAATACCGATGTGGCCGCGACGGGGCTTGTCGAGCACCTTCATCGGCTTAGCGGTGTAATCGGGCACCATGTCTTCGCCAGCGTCAATGCGGGCCAAGATGCGGTCGCCTGGAGCGGGTGCAACGCGAGAATGGGAATCCACCAACACGCGAACGCGTGGGATTTCACCTTCTTCCTGGTTCCACTGCGCTGGGAAGGCGTGGAGGTTGTCTGGGTCTGCGTCCGTCGGAATGTCGAGGACGGTTACATGGGGCAGGGCGGCGGTACGGCGCAGCGCCTTGCGGGTGCGCGTGATGACGCCTTCCCCCTCAAGGTCCGAGAGCAGTCTTTTAAATGGCCGACGCATTTCGCCGCGAATGCCAAAAACTTTGGCCAGATCGCGCTTGCCCTTAATATCGTCTTCCTGCGCCAATGCTTCTAGGATCTGTTCCTTGGTCGGCAAGGCATCGGCGGCGGGCTGACGGGAGCGCTTTGGGCCGGATGTGTTTTTTGCTTTTGGTGTCTTGGCCATGGTCTATTCTTTGGGAGTTGCTCCCAATGTAGGGGAATAAGGGTGGTTTTCCAACGCATACGGGTGATTTGCTGGGCAATAAGTGCCGAGTGTGACCCAGGCAGCGCTTATCAGTCCCGGTAAAACGGGCCTCTACCCCTTGTGAACCGCGACTTTCAAAGGTTAGGTGTTGGTTAACGAAACTGCGAGAGTGCGTGTATGTCCGCTGAAATTCTCACCCTCTTTTATGCCGTCGTCTTGGGATATTTGTTTGGCTCGATTCCATTTGGGCTGATCCTGACCCGCGCGGCCGGGCTTGGCGATATTCGTCAGATCGGTTCTGGCAATATCGGCGCGACCAATGTGTTGCGCACCGGGAATAAGAAGATTGCCGCGCTGACCCTCTTTCTGGACGCATTGAAGGCAGTTGTTCCTATTCTGCTTGCGCGCCACTTTTGGGGTGAAGACGCTGCACGCATTGCCGCCGTTGGTGCCTTCTTCGGGCACTGTTTCCCCGTTTGGCTCGGCTTTAAAGGTGGCAAGGGCGTAGCCGTCATGATTGGCTCGCTTCTGGCTCTCGCGTGGCCCGTGGGGCTGATTTTCTGCGCTGTGTGGTTGCTGCTCGCCTATGTTCGCAAAATCTCGTCGCTGGCGGCGCTAACTGCCGCGGGCACAGCCCCAATTCTTGCCTATTTGTTCGTGGGCGCAGGGCTAGCAATTGTGGTGCTGATTTTGGCGCTGCTCTTGTTCTTCCAGCATCGTGAAAACATTGCACGTCTGATCAAGGGAACCGAGCCCAAGATCGGCGGAAGCAAAAAGCCTGCTTGATGAGTTGGCGCCGGGAAGGGGATAGAAACCCCTCTCCGGCGCAAAGACTTGCCATACTCAGACTTATCCGTACGGATAATATTGGCCCGATCACTTTTCGCCAGCTCGTTAGCCGATTTGGCTCAGCGCAAGCGGCTCTTGAAGCACTCCCTCAAATTGCGAAGCGCGCCGGCCGTCCCATGGTCGCCTGTACGCTGGCGCGCGCCGAAGACGAGTTTGCCGCCATAGAGCGGCTCGGGGCGCGTTTGGTGATTGAGGGGGATAGCGACTATCCCAATCTCCTCGGCCACATTGGCGGTGCGCCGCCGGTTCTCACTGTTCACGGTGGCGAGCATCTTAATTGGCAACGAACAGCGGGCATTGTTGGTGCGCGTAACGCGTCGTCGGCAGGCATAAAAATGACGCGGCTGCTCACCGAAGGCTTAGGACAGGCGGGGTTTACGGTCGTTTCTGGACTGGCCCGAGGCATCGATGCTGCAGCACATTCGGCGGCTCTTGAAACCGGCACAGTCGGCGTGTTGGCGGGCGGCTTGGATCGGATCTATCCGCGCGAGCATCTCCAGTTGGCTGAAAAGATAGTCGATGGTGGCGGTGCACTAATCAGCGAAATGCCAATGGGCTGGGAGCCAAGGGCGCAGGATTTTCCGAGACGTAACCGTTTGGTTTCTGGGCTGTCGTTGGGCGTCGTCGTTGTCGAAGCCGCCAAGCGGTCAGGTTCGCTGATTACGGCGCGCCTGGCCTTGGAGCAAAACCGTGACGTCTTTGCAGTGCCGGGGTCTCCGCTCGATCCACGCGCGGAGGGCGGGAACTTGCTCATCCAACAGGGTGCGCGGCTCGTCACTTGCGCGCAGGACATTGTCGAGGTTCTGCAAGACTTTGATCCCTTCCGCACAGCTCTCTTCGAGCCGGAATGGCACCCTGACTTTACGGCGGTAGACGATGTTGAACCGGGCGAGGATGTGCGTGCACGGCTGAGGCAGGCACTATCGGTCGTGCCCACCCCAGTTGATGATATTCTGGCTCAGATCGAGGTGTCGCCCGCCGCGCTACAAATGCTGCTGCTCGAGCTCGACATTGCTGGCGATATCGAATGGTCGAGCGGCCAGTTGGTCGCTCTTCGTTTTAGGTGAAAATCGGCTCTTCGTGGAGCTGGATGCCAAAGCGGTTTTTAACTTCGGTTTTGACGTGCTCTGCCAATCTGGCCACATCGGCCTGTTCGCCATGGGCGTGGTTGACCACAACCAATGCGTGGCGCTCGGAAATACCAACCGGCCCGAGCTTGTAGCCCTTAAGCCCCGTTTTTTCGATCAACCAGCCCGCTGATAGCTTTGTGCGACCATCGGACTGCGGAAAGTTCGGTGCTGTTGGAAACTCGGCCAAAACCGGAGCCGCGGCATCGCGTCCAACGATGGGGTTTTGGAAAAAGGAGCCTGCATTGGGTTCGGTGCGGTAGTCGGGCAGCTTTGAGTTGCGTAGGGCAACGACCCGTTCCATGACGATTGCAGGCGTCACCAGCGGAGTTTCGGACAAATCCGAGAGCCCAGAGAAGCCGAGGTTGGCGCGCCAAGCCTTGGCTAGTCCCAAGCGAATTGCGAGCACAACATAACGATTGGGCTCTTCTTTAAAGACGGAATGGCGATAGGCGAACTTGCACTCTTCTTTTGAGAAGGTGCGCGTGGTGCCGGTTTGCCGATCCCAAGCCGACAATTCGAGGAAACTATCAGCCAGTTCGGCGCCATAAGCACCAATGTTCTGGACCGGAGCCGCGCCTGCGGTGCCTGGAATGCCCGCTAGATTCTCAAGCCCGCCGAAACCGAGGCCTACGGTGAATGCGACGAAGTCATGCCAATTTTCACCGGCGGCCGCCTCAACAACGATGTGTGTTTCTGTTTCTTCAACAAGCTGGCGCCCCTTAAGGGCAATGACGGCGGTGATGCCGTCAAAGCGCGGAGCGAGTACCACATTGGACCCGCCGCCAAGCACTTGGACAGCGATGCCCGATGTGTTGGCGTTCGCAAAAAGCGCAGGCAAGTCGTCGATATCGGTGATTTCGATGCCGAAACTCGAGCTGGAGCGCAGCGCTAAAGTGTTGCGATGGGTCAGGTCGAAATTGGGAATCAAGCGGTCATGAATTTCAGTCATTGCGGGCCTAAAAATCATTGTTCGGGCCCCGAGGGCAAGACCATGTCTATAAGGATACGTTGACTTCTAATTGCGGCTTGACCATGTTGCGGCCTCTTCCCTTAGGCATTTGCGGAACGCTTACCCATGAAGGTCGTCGTCGTTGAAAGTCCGGCTAAAGCCAAGACAATCAACAAATATTTAGGCAAGGACTATGAAGTTCTAGCCTCCTTCGGGCACGTTCGTGACCTGCCAGCGAAGGATGGTTCGGTACGTCCGGACGAAGATTTTGCCATGTCTTGGGAGGTCGACACCGCTTCAAAAAAGCGGTTGAGCGATATTTCTTCCGCGCTGAAGGGGGCCGATGGCCTTATTCTGGCGACTGACCCTGATCGCGAAGGCGAAGCCATTTCTTGGCACGTTCTCGATGTTCTGCGTCAGAAGAAGGCGCTGAAAAAAGATATGACGGTGCAGCGCGTTGTGTTCAACGCGATCACCAAGGACGCAGTGACGGCGGCTATGGCCAAGCCGCGTGATATCGATATGCCGCTGGTCGACGCCTATCTGGCGCGCCGTGCACTCGACTATCTCGTCGGCTTCACGCTTTCCCCGATTCTCTGGCGCAAGCTGCCCGGTTCGCGTTCGGCGGGCAGAGTGCAGTCTGTGGCCTTGCGCCTCGTGTCGGACCGCGAAGCCGAAATCGAAAAATTTAAAGCCGAAGAATACTGGTCGCTGGAAGCCAAGCTTTCCCAATCGGGTAAGAGCTTTTTGGCGCGCCTTTTGTCGGTTGACGGCAAGAAAACCGACAAGCTCGATATCAAGACCGGCGAGAATGCTGCGGAGCTGAAAAAGCTCGTGGAAGCTGGCCAGTTCAACGTCTCCAACGTTGAAAAGAAGCCAACCAAGCGCAATCCGTATGCGCCGTTCACGACGTCCTCTCTGCAGCAGGATGCGTCATCGCGTTTGGGGCTGTCGCCCTCGCGGACGATGCAGATTGCCCAGCGCCTCTACGAAGACGGTTTGATCACTTATATGCGTACCGACGCCGTGCAAATGGCCCCTGAGGGGATCGCCATGGCGCGCTCGGTGATTGGCAAATATTTCGGCGACGAATTCCTGCCGGAAAAGGCCCGCATTTATCAGACCAAGGCCAAGAACGCACAGGAAGCGCACGAAGCGATCCGCCCAACGGATATGTTCAAGCGCCCAGAACAGCTGCATCTCGATGCGGATCAAGCCAAGCTTTATGGTTTGATCTGGCGTCGTACACTGGCCTCGCAGATGAAATCGGCTGAAATTGACCGCACCACGGTTGATATTTCGGTGAACGTCCCGGGCCGCGTTGTTGGCCTGCGTGCGACTGGCTCTGTTGTCACTTTCCCGGGCTTCCTAAAGCTCTGGGGAATTGAAGCGAAGTCTGACGAAGACAACGAGGACGAAGACGATCGTGAGCTGCCGCCGCTCGCAGTTGGTGATAAGCCCAGCCTGCAGTCCGTTGATATTGAACAGCATTTCACTCAGCCGCCGAGCCGTTACACCGAGGCGAGCCTGATCAAGAAGATGGAAGAACTCGGCATTGGCCGTCCTTCCACCTATGCTGCAACGCTGTCGACACTCAGAGACCGCGATTATGTGCGCCTCGAAGGCAAAGCACTGCATCCGGAAGATCGCGGGCGCATTGTTACCGCTTTCCTCGAAAGCTTCTTCAACCGCTATGTCGAATATGGCTTCACCGCCGGATTGGAAGAGCAGCTCGACCAAGTTTCGGCGGGTGAGCTGGAATACAAGGTGCTGCTGCGTGATTTCTGGAAGGATTTCACAGCGGCCACTGAAGAGATCAAGGATCTGCGCGTTTCAGAGGTGCTCGACGCACTCAACGATATGCTCGCAAGCCGCATTTTCCCACCAAAGGAAGATGGATCAGATCCGCGCGTATGCCCAACATGTGGTGAAGGCCAGCTTTCGCTCAAGCTCGGTAAATTCGGTGCCTTTATTGGCTGTTCGAATTATCCTGAGTGCAAGCACACTATGCAGCTCTCGGATGCGGCCAATGGCCAAAGTTCGGAAGCCATGGCGGGCGACGGCGTGTTGGGAACGGACCCAGAATCGGGCGAGGACGTCTTCCTCAAGACCGGTCGTTTCGGTCCTTATGTGCAGCTCGGCGATGGCAAAGAGCCAAAGCGCTCGTCTCTGCCAAAGGGCTGGGATGCGCCATCTCTAACGCTTGAAAAGGCTCTGCAATTGCTGAGCCTGCCACGTGAAGTTGGTCTGCACCCGGAAAGTGGCTTGCCAATCCAAGCCGGTCTTGGTCGCTATGGGCCGTTCATTCTGCATGACGGCAAATACGCCAATTTGCCGGACGTGGAAGAAGTGTTCACTGTTGGCATCAACCGTGCGGTTGATCTGATCGCGCAGAAGGCCGCTGGCGGCTTTAAGCGTGGTGGCGGCACGGCTGTGGCAGCCATTCAAACCTTCGAGCACGACGGTGGGCCGATTACGGTTCGCGCGGGTCGCTATGGCCCCTATGTGAATCAGGGCAAGATCAACGCGACCATTCCGAAGGATGTTGCGCCAGAGGCCGTAACGCTTGATCAGGCGATTGCCTGGATTGCGGCGCGCGCTGAAGTGGCCGGTACCAAGAAGAAGGCCGCGCCGAAAAAGGCAGCTGCTAAGAAGCCTGCCGCCAAGAAGGCAACCACCCAGAAAGCCGCTGCGGCTGAAGATGGTGCCGAAGAGGCTGCGCCTAAAAAGCGTGTGACCAAGAAGGCTGCCGCTGCTGCTGAAGACGGGGCAGAAGCTCCGGTGAAGAAGGCAGCTGCGAAAAAGCCAGTGGCAAAGAAAGCTGCGCCAAAAACGATTGATCCGAAAGACGTACCGTTCTGAGGTTTGGTCGAGCGAAAATGAAGAAGCCGCCGAGGGTACTCGGCGGCTTTTTTGTCGTCGGGAATTTTGAATTACCCCCACCCGGCCTCCAGCTGAGAAGGGGGAGGAGAAGAAGGCTTAGCCCATGGTCCGTTCGATGACCGAGAGCCAGTTGTCTTGGGCGATCTTTCTGACCAGGGTCTGGCCGTACCCTTTGTCGAGGAGGGCTTTGAGAAGTTTTGGGACGCCGGTAACGTCTTTCAACTCCTTAGGCATTTGCGCGCCGTCAAAGTCACTCCCGAGCGCCACGCCGTCTTCACCCAAAGCGTCAACGAGGGCGTCGATATGGCGGACCATAATCTCAAGCGGTGTGTTGGTGTCCCATTTGCCGTCAGGACGGAGGAAGCCAGTGGCGTAGTTGAGGCCAACAACGCCCGCAGACTCCTTGATCGCGGCTAGCTGCCAAGCGGTCAGATTGCGAGCGCTGGGGGAAATGGCGTGGACGTTGGAATGGGTGGCGACCAAAGGCTTGGTGGAAAGGCGCGCTACATCGCGGAAACCAGCAGCGTTAAGATGGGAGAGATCGATCATTACCCCGCGCTTGTCGCAGAGTTTTATGAGGTCCTTGCCTGCGTCCGTAAGGCCCGGGCCGATGTCAGGATCGACATTATGTAGGAAGGGGACGCCGGTGCCAAAAACATTGGCGCGGCTCCAGGTAATGCCAATGGAGCGTAGGCCTGCGGCGTAGAGCACCTCAAAGCTATCGAGTTTCACATCGATCGCCTCCGCGCCTTCGATATGAAAAATTGCCGCTAATTTTCTGTTTTTAATGGCATTTTGCACGTCACCTGCGGTGCGGCAGACGGCTAGGGCGCCTGCGCGTTCGAGTTTGTAAAGCAGCGAAACCATTTCGATGGTCGAGGCAAGCGCATCGCGCACAAAGAGATTGGGAGGGAGTTGACCAGCGGAACTCGTGGGGCTGGAGACAACCGAAGCCGCATCGGCCTTGAGCGGCGGCGGGAAAATGGCGAAGAAGCCGCCCGTCATACCGGCCTGATTGGCGCGGGGAAGATCGAGCTGGCCATCTATTGTGCCGTCGACAAACATTGCGATTTTGTCGGGCCGCGAGCTGTCTACCAGGCGAAGCAGGGTATCGTTGTGGCCGTCGAAAAAGGGAATGGTCATCGAATCGTCTCCGTCAGACCAAGACGGTAGCCGCTTCTTGTGGTGAAGTTGAGTAACGGACGCTCAATAATGAAACGCCGCCTCCCGAAGGAAGCGGCGGTGTTCATGTAAAGCTTGAACTCAGTCTTGGTGGGTGAAGACGGTTTTACCGCCCACCAAAGTGCGCATCACCTTGCCGGTCATGCGCGCGCCTTCAAAGGCGGTGTTGCGCGACTTGGAAACCAGAGCGCTCTCTTGCACCTGCCAGGGGTAGTCGAGATCGATGAGGATCAGGTCTGCCGGCGCGCCTTTGGCAATGCGACCGCTTTCAAGGCCGAGAATCTGCGCTGGGCGGATTGTCATAGCTTTCAAAACGGTATGCAGGTCCAGATCGTCCGAGTGAACGAAGCGCAGCGCCGCGGCCAAGAGTGTCTCCAAACCAATCGCGCCATTCGAGGCTTCTGCGAATGGACGGCGTTTCACTTCACTATCCTGCGGATCGTGATCGGAATGGATCGTGTCAATGACGCCAGACCGCAGGCCTTCGATGAGCGCACGGCGGTCGTCTTCGCTGCGCAGCGGAGGGCTTACCTTGAAATAGGTGCGATACCGGCCGATGTCGTTTTCGTTCAGGCAGAGGTTGTTGATCGAAACGCCAGCGGTTGCCTTCGAATTGCGCGACTTCGCGAACTTCAGCAGCGTCAGCGAGTTCTCGGTCGAGATTTGCGCGGCGTGATAGCGGACGCCGGTCGCGAGTGCGAGCTGAAGATCGCGCGCCAATGGCACGGTCTCCACTTCGCGCGATAGGCCCTTCAAGCCCAGAACGGTGGCAAAGAGTCCTGAGTTCATTACGCCTTCACCAGCCAGATCGGCGTCGAAAACGTGGTGAACGAAAGGCATGTCGTAGTTGGCAGCGTAACTCATGGCGCTGCGGAGGAGCGAATTCGACTGGATCGAATTTGCGCCATCGGTGAGGCACACAGCCCCAGCTTCCTTAAGAAGGCCGAACTCGGTGATTTCCTTGCCCTGAAGGCCCCGGGTGATGGCTGCAGAGGGCAGCACGCGAGCGAGAGACTGTGCTTCTGCGCGACGGATGAGGAAGTCGACAATTGCACTGTCGTCCACCACAGGCGTGGTGTCGGGCATCATGACGAAGCTGGTGACGCCACCGGCGACGGCGGCCTTACCGGCCGAAGCCAAAGTCTCGCGATACTCTTTGCCGGGTTCTCCGACGAAGACGCGCATATCGATAAGGCCGGGCGCAAGCACCTGACCATTTGCGTTGATGACTTCGGCGCCGTCTGGCACGCCAACGGGACCGTTGAGCGCGATGTCTGTGATGACGCCGTTTTCAATCAGAACCGCGCCGGGATGATCGGTGCCGGAGGCTGGATCAACAATGCGGGCATTTTCGATGAGGACGGGCCGGGTCATGCGTCGTTCCTATTGAGCAGAGCATCGAGCACGGCCATGCGTGCGGCAACGCCCATTTCCACTTGATCGGTGATGACTGAGCGCGCGCTATCGGCGATCGCTGGGTCGATTTCGACGCCGCGGTTCATTGGACCGGGGTGCATGACGATCGCGTCGGACTTCGCGAAGCCGAGCTTGCGTTCATCGAGGCCGTAAAAGTGGAAGTATTCACGCACCGAGGGGATCATCTTGCCGCTAGCGCGTTCATGCTGCAGGCGCAGCATCATCACCACGTCCGCCCCCTTCAGGCCCTGTTCCATATCGGTATAGACCTCGGTCGCAAGGTGTTCGATGCCGGAGGGCAGGAGGGTTTTTGGTGCGATGACCCGGGTGCGAACATGGAGTGCTCCGAGGAGCAGTAAGTTTGAGCGGGCAACACGCGAATTGGCGATGTCGCCGCAGATTGCAACGGTCAGGCCCGCAAGTGTGCCCTTGTGGTTGCGAATGGTGAGGGCGTCGAGGAGAGCCTGGGTCGGGTGCTCGTGCGCGCCGTCGCCCGCGTTGACCACCGAGCAGCCAACTTTTTGACTGAGCAGTTCGACCGCGCCGGATGAACCGTGACGCACTACCAGCACATCGGGGCGCATGGCGTTGAGCGTGGCGGCGGTGTCGATCAGCGTTTCGCCTTTGGTGACGGAGCTGGTCTTCACCGACATGTTCACGACCGTAGCGCCGAGGCGCTTGCCCGCGATTTCGAACGAGGACTGGGTCCGCGTCGACGGCTCGAAGAAGAGGTTGATTTGTGTCTTCCCCGCCAAAGTGTTGAGCGACTTACGCTCTTGGCGGCTGACAGCAATCATCCGTTCGGCACGATCAAGCAGTTCGATAATCTCGTGCTGCTTGAGGTCGGCAATAGAAATCAGATGGCGCTGGCGGAAGGGCGGGAAGTCACCGGATTGCCCGGCGACGGATGGAGGAGTGTCCTGCGGCATGTCGCATCCCTAGCGATTTGGTGCGGTCTATCGGCTGGGGGCGCGATGAGCAAGCCCCTCACGAATTTATCCCCGCCGGAGCCGGTCCAGCGCTCCTTGCAGAATATAGCTGGCGGCCAGTTTGTCGACCACTTCGGCGCGACGGTCCCGGCGCATATCTGCGTCGATCATCATGCGCGTGACGGCAGATGTGGAGAGGCGCTCATCCCAATAAGCAATGGGCAAGTTGACCTTGGGGGCGAGGTTGCGGGCGAAGGCGCGTGTCGATTGCACGCGGGGGCCTTCCGAGCCGTCCATATTGAGGGGGAGACCCAAAATGATCGCAACGATTTGATTCTGTGCGATCAATTCGATGATGCGCTCAGCGTCCTGAGTGAACTTGGTTCGTTTGATGGTTTCAATCGGGGTCGCGGAGTAGCGCATGCCATCACTGATCGCGACACCAATGGTTTTCGTGCCGAGGTCCAACCCCAAAATCTTGCCGGAAGGCGGAATGTCGGAGAGCGGATTATTGTCGTCGGTCACTGAATGGGTACTCATTGGATTGATTGGGTCTGTCCTATAGGGTGCGGGGCAAAATGGCGATGAAAAAGACTTCCCTATGAAACTCACTTGGTTCGGCAATACGGCGTTTCGCGTTCACGCGGGTGGGAAGATCCTAGTCATTGATGCTCAAGGCGCAGTTGGAGTTGACCATCAGGAGCTGTGTTCTGGAGCGGATGTGCTGCTGCAGACGAGCGCGCCGTTCGACGAGATTTCTGGGAGCAGTTGGAAGCCGATGCCGCGGCAGCGCTTGCTCGATGCGGATGGGGCGCTCCGCGAGGTTGTGGTGGCAAAGCTCGGGCAGGGGGCGTTTGTCTTTGATGCAGAGGATGAGCCGCCCTTGTTGCTTCTCACCGAGTCTGTGCCCGAGCTCGGGAAATGGGCCGATAAGGCTGTGGTTCTTATTGCAGGGTGCGATTTGGCAGGGCTTGCCGGCACGCTGACGGATGCCGCGGCGCCGCGACTGATCGCCCTAGCTGGAGGCGATGAAGAGATTGGCACCGCCTTTGAAATTCTAAGATCTAAACTGGATGGCACCGGCGTTGTGGCGCTGGAACATGGGCTTGCTGTGGAAGCGTAATCGCGCCACGGTGCCATTTCGATTGTCTTTTGATACCGGGCATTGCTAATAACGCCCCAATACGCCGTTCTCGCTGGAGTTTGCCATGTCTGTCGACGCCAATACCGTCAAGCGCATCGGGCGCCTTGCCCGCATCCGCATCGAAGAAGACGAAGTCGCTGGCTACCAGACCGAAATCAATTCGATCCTCGGCTTTGTCGAGCAGTTGTCTGAAATTAACGTCGATGGTGTTGAGCCAATGACATCGGTCATGCCGATGACCCTGCGCCGCCGCGACGACGCGGTCACCGACGGCAACATCGCCGAAAAGATCGTCAAGAACGCCCCATTGACCGAAGATAACTTCTTCATGGTCCCCAAGGTCGTTGAATAATATGGCGGTTTCCATCGCCATTGAGACCCCTTTGCAGGACGACGTGCGCGAGCTCGTCGCTCAGCTCAACGCTTTCCTGCTGCCCACCTCGCCAGTTGAATTCCAGTTCAAGATGACTGTGGAACAAATGGCGGGTGAGGACACGACGGTTTTTGTCGCTCGCGACGAAAACGGCGTGGCTGTCGGCATGGGGGCACTCAAGGTGCATGGTCCCGAGCTTGGCGAAGTCAAACGCATGTTCACCCTGCCGTCCGTTCGCGGGCAGCGCGTTGGCACTCTATTGCTCGACCGAATCGTCGGCTTGGCGCGGGAGAAGGATCTTCCCATCGTCATGCTCGAAACTGGACCAGAAGACGGCATGGCGGACGCCCATCGTCTTTATGCGCGTTACGGGTTCTCCCGTCGCGGTCCGTTTCTCGACTATCCAGAAAGCCCCTGGTCCAACTTTTTTGAATTGAAGCTGACGGCACCCGCCTTCGCTGGTTGAGCGCAGCCGACGCTGAAGAGAAAGAAACTCCATTGACCGATCTTACCCGTCTGAGCATCGCCGAAGCCCGCAAGGGCCTCACTGAAAAGACGTTTACTGCGACCGAGCTGACCGAGGCCTATGTCTCGGCTATCGACGCAGGCAATGCGGCGCTGAATGCCTATGTCGTCACGACGCCGGATAAGGCGCGCGATATGGCGGCAGCATCGGATGCCAAGATTGCTGCCGGTACGGCTGGCACGCTTGAAGGCATTCCACTGGGCGTGAAGGATCTGTTTGCGACCAAGGGCGTCCACACCCAGGCCGCTTCGCACATCCTTGATGGCTTCAAGCCGGAATACGAATCGACCGTCACCGCAAACCTGTGGCGCGATGGTGCAGTCATGCTGGGCAAGCTCAACATGGACGAGTTCGCCATGGGTTCGTCCAACGAAACCTCGTACTACGGTCCTGCGATCAATCCTTTCCGCGCTGAAGGTTCGGAAGAAAAATTGGTTGCCGGTGGGTCATCGGGCGGTTCGGCAGCGGCTGTTGCTGGCTGGCTCTGCGCTGGCGCGACCGCAACCGACACTGGTGGCTCGATCCGTCAGCCAGCTGCCTTCACCGGCACTGTTGGCATTAAGCCGACCTATGGTCGTGCATCGCGTTGGGGCACTGTTGCTTACGCGTCTTCGCTCGATCAGGCTGGCCCAATTGCCCGCACTGTTGAAGACGCAGCGCTGCTGCTGACCTCGATGTCCGGCTTTGACGCCAAGGATTCGACTTCGGTCAACATCCCGGTTCCAGATTTCGCGGCTGCGGTTGAGCGTGGCGTAAAGGGCATCACCATTGGTGTTCCGCGCGAATACCGCATGGACGGCATGCCAGAGGAAATTGAAAACCTCTGGAAGCAGGGCCTCGAATGGCTCAAGGCTGAAGGCGCAACCGTCAAGGACATCTCGCTGCCACACACCAAGTATGCCCTCCCGGCCTACTACGTTGTTTCGCCAGCAGAAGCTTCCTCGAACCTCGCGCGTTATGACGGCGTGAAGTATGGTCTCCGTGTGTCCGGTAAGGACATCACCGACATGTACGAACTCACCCGCGCTGCCGGTTTCGGTCGCGAAGTGAAGCGTCGTATCATGATCGGCACCTATGTGCTGTCGGCAGGCTACTATGATGCCTACTACGTGAAGGCGCAGAAGGTTCGCACGCTGATCAAGAAGGACTTCGAGGATGCGTTCAACGCAGGCGTTGACGCGATCCTGACCCCAGCGACCCCATCCTCTGCCTTCGCTATTGGCGATGCAAAGTTGGCCGCTGATCCGGTTGCGATGTATCTCAACGACATCTTCACCGTGACTGTGAACATGGCAGGTCTGCCGGGTATTGCTGTGCCAGCCGGTAAGGATGGCAAGGGTCTGCCTCTCGGTCTGCAGCTGATCGGCAAGCCGTTTGACGAAGAAACTCTCTTCGCCGCAGCGCGCGTAATCGAAAAGAGCGCCGGTGGTGATTTTGCACCCAAGCAGTGGTGGTAAGACCCCACTAAACCCCTAGATCAGGTGGCGGCGCTTGATTGTGCCGCCTTTCCGCATTATTTCCGGGTCATGCACAAGTTGAAACTGGTAATGACGCCTCCAGCCGAGGCGCCCGGGCCAACAGGAACATCACCGATGGCCGCAGATATTTTTACGACGCTCGACTGGTCTGAGCCGCCGAAGGATATGAGTAAGCCGTTGCAGGCGCTCTGGTGGCTCAAGAAAGGCGAATTTCGTATTGGCATGGAGTGGGAGCGCGCGCACGCGATCGTCCAGTCGATGGAAGGTGTGCAGGCGTTCGATTGGGTCCATGCCTTGATGCATTGGATTGAAGCCGATCTCGCCAATGCCGACTATTGGTATCGCCGCGCCGGTAAGCGCCGTGCGACGGCGAGTGTTTCCACCGAATGGGAACACATGGCCGCTGCGTTAAGCGAAGTGACCAAGCACTAAGTGCACGCCTAGTTCGTGATTGAATTGCCGCTCTCTGGGAACAGGGGGCGGCAATTTCTTTTGACGAACGCGCAGGGGCCTGGAAGTGGCATTATGCTGGCACTTATGGGCCTGTGGAGGGGCACCGCTGTCGTTTTACGTGGCATATTGCGCGCACGAGCCATGCCCATGGGACGCGAAAGCGTAATGGGAATAAGTGCTTGAAGAGGGGAGCTTGGGCAGGCAGACGAGAGTGGCCTCGGGGGCTTATTTTACCTCAGAAGTAAACGCTGAGGAGAGATGAAGGGATGCTTTGTGCGGATGGGGGCCGCAAGCTAGGCTTTTTCTGTTCCCTGCCGGACCGAGCGTACCGAAACCGCCATTGGTGGCATTGAAAAGCGGGTGGAATACATGTCACAATTTTCCGAGCTTTTTTGACTGGATACGCTTGTGACTGCCGCTAAACTTCCCGCGCAATGCGAGACAAAAGAAGACGTTCGTTTCGAGATCGACCGCATTGATCGGGCGCTGTTGAATTTGTTTGCGGAACGCCACGCTTATGTCACGCGCATGGCTGAGATTAAAACCGATCCGCATGAAGCGTTTGACCCGGTGCGTATCGAAGCAATTATCTCCAAGGTTCGCGCGCTCAGCGTTGAGCAGGACTTGGATGAAGATCAGGCCGAGCTGATTTGGCGGACGCTGATCGATTGGAACATCAATTTCGAAAAGGGCATTATTGCCGCCCGTCGCCGGGCAAAATAGGAAATTTCCATGCGTGTCTCTCAGCCGGATCGTGATCTTGACTGGGAAGCACTGGGCTCATTGGCTTTTGCCTCCTGGCAGCAAAGCGAATTTGGAGCGCAGGATGCTGGGCGCTGTGATCGCGAAAAGCTGTTTGCAGAGTTTTGCACCTTTTGTCGCGACAAGTCGGAAACCATGCATGTTGCGACAATCGGCGATGTGCCAGTGGGCTGGGGCGCAAGGGAATTTTCCGATAATGTGATTTCTGACCTGTGGGTCGCACCGTTTGCGCAAAGCCAAGGCGTCGGTGCGGCCTTGCTTGCAGCGCTGGAAGAGGTTATCGCCAACGCAGGCTACACTTTCGTGGAGCTTGAAACCTCGGCCGGCAACACCGGGGCGGTACGCTTCTACGAGCGCAACGGATATATTCCGGTGTGGCGCGGTATGAAGTTTTCCGCCAGCCTGAACTACGAACTCGACAAGATTCGCTTCCGCAAGGCATTGCCGGAAGCGGCATAGGACTGCCGAAACATGACACTCGTTGACACCCGTACTCCCGACAAAAAGCGTCTGATCTCCGGTTCGACCGGCGATTGGGAAGTGATCATTGGTATGGAAGTGCACGCGCAAGTGACCAGCGAAAGCAAGCTGTTCTCTGGCTCGTCGACCGCTTTCGGTAATCCTCCTAATGCGAACGTCAGCTTTGTTGATGCCGCCATGCCTGGCATGCTGCCAACCATCAACGAAGAATGCGTGCGTCAGGCTGTGCGCACAGGTCTGGGTCTGAAGGCTCAGATCAACAAGCGCTCGGTCTTTGACCGCAAGAACTATTTCTATCCTGACTTGCCGCAGGGTTATCAGATTTCCCAGTTCAAGGACCCAATCGTTGGCGAAGGTGTGATCACCATCGACGTCGATGGGGAAACCATTGAGATCGGTGTCGAGCGTCTGCACCTTGAGCAGGACGCGGGTAAGTCGATCCACGATCAGCACCCAAACATGAGCTTTGTTGACTTGAACCGTTCGGGCGTCGCCCTGATGGAAATCGTCTCCAAGCCCGACCTGCGTTCGTCCGAAGAAGCCAAGGAATATCTATCCAAGCTTCGCGCTATCCTGCGTTATCTCGGTACTTGCGACGGCAATATGGAGCAGGGCTCCATGCGTGCTGACGTGAACGTATCGGTACGTCGTCCGGGTGGCGAATTCGGTACGCGTTGCGAAATCAAGAACGTCAATTCGATCCGCTTCGCGGGTCAGGCGATTGAATATGAAGCCCGTCGCCAGATCGACATTCTGGAAGATGGTGGCTCGATCGATCAGGAAACGCGCCTGTTTGACCCGAAGAACGGGGAAACGCGCGCTATGCGTTCGAAGGAAGAAGCGCACGACTATCGCTACTTCCCAGATCCAGACCTGCTGCCACTCGAATTCGACGATGCTTTCGTCGCGGCTTTGGCTGAAAACCTGCCAGAACTGCCAGACGAAAAGCAGGCACGCTTTGTGCGCGATTTTGGCGTCACCAAGTATGACGCGCATGTGCTGACGCTCGAACGTGAAACCGCTGACTTCTTCGAAACCATCGTGGCGCACGGTGGCAGCAAGCGCGACGGCAAGGCTGTTGCGAACATCCTCAACGGTGATGTGGCCGCTTTCGCAAACAGCGAAGGCAAGGCAGTTTACGAAACCCACATTACCCCAGCGCAGATTGCTGGTGTGGTTGACCTGATTGCTGCGGGCACGATCTCGTCCAAGGGTGGCAAGGACGTGCTGCAGATCATCATCTCGGAAGAGAAAGACGGTGATCCGGCAGCTATCGTTGAAGCCCGTGGCCTAAAGCAGGTGACAGATCGCGGCGCGATCGAAAAGATCGTGAACGACATCATCGCCGCCAACCCGGAACAGGTTGAGAAGGTTAAGGCCAAGCCAAGCATGATGGGCTGGTTCGTCGGTCAGGCGATGAAGGCTTCCGGCGGCAAGGCCAATCCGCAGGCTCTTAACGATCTCATGAAGCAGAAGCTCGGGATCGAGTAAGATCGCAGGTCTGGATTCTGGTCCAGTCAGAACGTTGAACGAATAGAAAACCCGGCCACTGAGCCGGGTTTTTGTTTTTACATCGTTGGCACAGTGCCTGGAGAGGGCGGCGGCGGCACGTCGGGGCCCGGCGTGGGCGGAATGGGGTCTTCCACCGGCGGCTGGTGTGGCGGCACCTCCTGGGGCTCTGGAGGCACAGGATCTACGGGCTGGGGTTGGGGCGGTTCAGGTTGCGGCGGTACGCCCGGGATTGGCTCTGGCACTGGAATTGGGTCTGGCATGGCGCGCTCCTTTGCTGGGAAGCGAACGGGTCCAAACCCGAAGGGTTCCTAGCGTTTGCGCAGGAGCGTTTGGATGCGGCCATCAATGAAGAGCAGGCCGAAGAAGATCACCAACATGCCTAGGATTTGGATGGGCAAGATCGCCTCGCCCAAAAGGAAGGTGCCCAAAATCAGCGTGGAGATTGGCGCAATAAAGGTCGTGGTGGCGAAATTGGTCGCGCCAACGCGCGGAAGAATTCGATACATGATCAGAAACGTGAGGGCCGTCGACAAGAGGCCCAGGCCGAGTAACGAGCCGAGTGTTTCAATCTGCGTAATCTGTGGCAGGCCGTTGAGGCTTAACGCCACCGGCAGGCTCAAAATGGCCGATCCCGTAAGCGCGATGGCGGCGAAGGCGGTTGGCTCGACATGCTTGTAGGAGCGGGTAATGTTGAGTGAGAGTGCATAGCACAGCGTTGCCGCGAGACAGGCGCCGACGGCCCATAGTGCCGTGTTGCCGCCGCTTTGCAGGGCAGGTGACACCAGAATAGCAGCGCCAACGAAGCCAATGCCTACACCGATGAATTTCCGGGGGCCGGATTTTTCACCGCCGGGCCAGAAGTGGGACATGATCGCAGTCATCATTGGGGTGAGCGCATTGATGATGGCGGCAACACCACTGGCGAGGTGGGCTTGTGCCGTTGGAAACAGCGCAAAAGGAATGGCATAGGCGATGACGCCGAGAAGGGCCAGCTGCCCCCAGAGCTTAGGATCGCGCGGAACGGGTTTTTTCAGCAGGAAAAGGATTGCCCAACAGCCGATGGCCCCAATGCCGACCCGCAAGGTTGTGATCCAGAGCGGGCTGAGTTCGCGAATGAGAACGGCATTGAAAATAAATGAGCAGCCCCAGATAGATCCTAAGAGAACAATCCAACACCAATCACGCAGACTCATTATCGCCACTCCAATAGATGCGTTGGTCTACGCCTGCGCTGAAGTGGCGTCGAACCGATTTTGACAATGGGGGCGATCGATTTTGGTGATGGATAAAGAAAAAGGCCGGATCGCTCCGGCCTATTTTACATTTTTCCAAGGGCGAGTTGTTTCAACGCCTCGGGGTAGATGCGGTGTTCTTCCACCAGAACGCGAGCTGCAAGTGTGTCTTCCGTGTCGTCGGGCAGAACGGGGACGCGGGCCTGCAGGATCGCGTCGCCTTCGTCGAGACCGGCGGTGACAAAGTGGACGGTGCAGCCGTGTTCCTTTTCACCCGCCGCGAGAACGCGGGCATGGGTGTCGAGGCCTTTGTAGGCTGGGAGCAGGGAGGGGTGGATGTTGATTATCCGACCTGCCCAGCGATTGACGAAGTCCTCACCCAGAACGCGCATGAAACCGGCGAGGCAGACAATATCGACCTCCCAGCTTTCGAGCATGAGCGTCATGGTGTCTTCGAACATTTCCCGACTGGGGAACTTGCTCTGCGCCAGCGAGGCTGTGGCAATGCCGTGGCTCGCTGCAATCTCAAGACCGGGCGCGGCTGCCTTGTTGGACAGCACGCCGACGATCTCGGCAGGAAAATCGGGAGCCTTCGCAGCCTCGATGAGCGTGCTCATGTTTGAGCCACGCCCCGAGATCAGAATGGCGACCTTTTTCTTGCTCATAGAGCGAGCTTGCCACGGAAGGTGACAGGTTCGCCGCTGCGCTCGGTCAGCTGACCGACGACAGCTGCGATTTCACCATTAGCGGTGAGCGAGGCGACCAGCTTTTCAGCATCTGCCGGCGCGACAGCGACCAGCATGCCCACGCCGCAATTGAAGGTGCGGAGCATTTCGCGCTCTTCCATGCCGCCAACCTTGCTCATCCAGCCAAAGACGGCAGGAACGGTGACCGCGTCGAGATCGACATCGGCGGCGAGGTGATCAGGCAGTACGCGCGGGATATTGTCGATGAAGCCGCCGCCGGTGATGTGCGCGAGGGCTTTAATACCGAGACCTTCCTTGAGCGCAGCCAGCAGTGGCTTCACATAGATGCGGGTCGGCTCGAGCAGGGCTTCTGCGAGGGTTTTGCCTTCAGCAAATGGTGCAGGGGCGTCCCAGGCGAGGCCAGAGAGGTCAACGATCTTGCGAACGAGCGAATAGCCGTTGGAGTGGACGCCAGACGAGGCGATAGCGACGAGCGTGTCGCCAGCGGCGATATCGGCGCGCGGCAGGAGGGTGCCACGTTCGGCGGCCCCAACGGCAAAGCCTGCCAGATCATAGTCATTGCCATGATACATGCCCGGCATTTCCGCGGTTTCCCCGCCGATCAGTGCGCACCCTGCTAGGCGGCAACCGTGGGCAATGCCTTCGACAATCGCCGTGCCCTGGGCCACATCGAGCTTGCCGGTGGCGAAATAGTCGAGGAAGAAGAGAGGCTCGGCGCCCTGAACGACGAGGTCGTTGACGCACATGGCGACCAGATCCTGGCCGATGGTGTCGTGCTTGCCAGTGTCGATAGCGATCTTGAGCTTGGTGCCAACACCATCATTGGCGGCAACCAGAACAGGATCTTTGAAACCTGCGGCCCTTAAATCAAAAAGACCACCAAATCCGCCGATCTCGCCGTCGGCGCCTGGGCGTCGGGTGGATTTCACTGCGGGCTTGATGGCCTCTACCAGAGCATTGCCGGCGTCGATATCGACCCCTGCCTGCTTGTAAGAAAGCCCATTAGGTGGCAGGTGTGGTGTGTCGGACATGAGCCTGGTGCCAAATGCTGAGGATAGCGGGCAGAGTGAACCGCGCGCCACCGGGGTTGGTTGAAACTTTCGGTGTTGGCCGTTAGACGGCTGATAGCTTCTCGATTTCCTATAAGCAAGGGCTACACGTAGCAATGACGCTCCGAAATCAAGTGACCATCTGGATCGGCCTCTTGGCTGCCCTGCTTTTATCGCTCTGGATTTTCCGGGGAATCCTGCTTCCCTTCGTGGTTGGGGCGGCCTTGGCCTATCTGCTCAATCCGGTGGTAAACCAGCTTGAGCGCTGGCGAATTAAACGCGTTTGGGCGACCGTTCTGGTGCTCTTGGCGATCATGGTCGTCGTTATCGGCCTGTTTTTCATGCTCGTTCCGATGATCGGGCAGCAGATTGTGGGCCTCATTCAGCGCGCGCCGAGTCTCTATCGCGATCTACAGGGGCTCGTTAATCAGTATTCTCCAGAGGTGAGTGCGTGGCTTGGACCTGAGCGCGCCGCCGAAGTTGAGCGCGGAATCAACGAGATAGCGCGCAATCTGCTCGGTTGGATCACGCGACTTCCGGCTGAACTCGTCAACATCGGCATGTCTGGCGCTTCAGTTGTCGCGTTTTTGGTGGTGGCACCAGTTGTGGCCTTTTATCTCCTGCTCGATTGGCAGGGGATGGTCGATGGCGTCGAAGGGCTTTTGCCGCGCCAACATAAGGGTGAGATCAAGGGCATTTTGCTTGAGATCGATAACTCCATGGCTGGCGTTATTCGCGGGCAGGGTTCTGTTCTCCTGCTCGATGCTGCCTTCTATGCGACAGCGCTATCGCTGATTGGGCTGAACTTTGGTTTGGCCGTCGGTATTATCGGCGGGCTTCTCAGTTTCATTCCATTCGTCGGTGCGGCCGTTGGTTTTGGTTTGTCGGTAGGGATCGCTCTGGTTCAGTTCTGGCCAAACATGTGGATGGTGGGCCTCGTCTGCGCCGTCTTCCTGTTTTGGCAATTCGTCGAGGGCAATATTCTCTATCCAAAGCTCGTTGGCTCGCGGATTAACATCAACCCAGTTTGGATGATGTTTGCGCTTCTCGCCTTGGGTGCGCTGTTCGGATTTACCGGGCTCTTGCTGGCTGTTCCAATGGCTGCCATTGCATCGGTACTCGTGCGGTACGGCGTGCGAAAATATAAGGAAAGTGCGCTTTATCTGGGGACAGATGCGCCAGCTCCAATCGACCACAAGGACCAGAATTAAATGGCTTTGCCTGAGAACGGACCCCGGCAACTTCCGCTGGAGTTCGTTCACGAACCCTCGCACGCAGAAGATGATTATCTCGTTGGTGCAGGAAACGCCTTAGCCTATGCCCGTATCGAAGCGTGGCCACATTGGCCTGACGGGGTGACCATGTTGATTGGTCCCACCTCGTCGGGAAAATCGCATGTCGCGCGCATTTTTGCTGAGCGCAGCGGCGCTGTGCTGGTAACGCCCGAAACGATAGCGGCGGTTGCTTCCGCACATGGCAATGAACCTCTGGTGCTAGAGGACGTTGATCGGCTTGCGTACAACGAGGACGATCTTTTCCATTTGCTGAACCAAGCCATGCGCGGGGACAGAACTCTGTTGCTGACGGCGCGCGAAGACGTTGCCAAATGGGATTTGCGGACCGATGATGTCCGCTCACGCATTCGGCGTGCGCCTGTTTTCACATTAGAAATCAGTGATGACATCGCGTTGTCACAGATTTTTGTGAAGTTGTTCGGTGATCGACAGATCACAGTCGACCCAAAGATAATCGGCTATGTGGTGCCGCGTATGGAGCGGAGCCCGGAAGAGGCCGAACGTCTGGTTGATTTGATGGACAAGCTGGCTCTTGCGAAAGGGTCGGCCATTACGCGTGCGATAGCGGGTGAAGCTCTTGCTGTACGGCAAGACGCAGATTCGGCGCTAAAATTGGACTGGGACGCAGACGACGATGAATGAGATGAGCGAAATCGCCGAACTGGATGGTGCCAACCCAGATGTGGAGGCGCTGCGCAAAAGCCCGGCGCGTTTCGTTAATCGAGAAGTCAGCTGGCTTCAATTCAACATGCGGGTTTTGGAGGAGGCCGGGAACGAAGCTCATCCTCTGTTAGAGCGCCTCCGTTTCGTGTCTATTTCGGCGAACAATCTCGACGAATTCTACATGGTCCGTGTTGCGGGTCTGAAGGGCCAAATCCGTGCTGGTTTGGCCAAGCAATCTGCCGATGGCTTATCGCCGAGCGAGCAGCTGGAAGAAATTGCGACGCTCGCTCAGCACTTGCAGTTGGAACAGCAGGACCACTGGCAAGATTTGCGTGAATTGCTGGTCGAGCAGAATGTCGTCATTCATGAGCAGGACGACCTCTCGCCGGAACAAATCGCTTATCTGCAAAAGCTGTTCCGTGAAGAAATTTTCCCCGTCCTCACCCCAATCGCGGTCGATCCAGCCCATCCATTCCCGTTCATCCCGAACCTCGGGCTCGCCCTCGCATTTGAACTCAAGCGTCCAACCGGGGATCAAAACCTGACGGCGCTGGTGCGCATCCCGGGCAATCTAGATCGTTTCATCACGCTGCCATCGGCCCTGGTTTCCGAGGGCCGGACTGAGGTCGTGTCGATCGACACGCTGGTGAAGCTGTTCTTCCTCAAAATGTTCCCGGGCCATGAAATTGTTGGCTCAGGCGCATTCCGCATCATCCGTGACAGCGAAATTGAAATCGACGACGAAGCTGCCGACCTTGTTGTCGAGTTCGAATCAGCACTTCGGCAACGTCGCCGTGGTCAGGTCATCCGCCTAGAAATCGAGCGGTCGATGCCCCGTGCGTTGAAGCGGCAGATTGGCGAACAGCTCAGCGTCAAAGAGGCAGATGTCTTCGAGGTGCAGGGGTTCCTCGGCCTCGCCGATGCCCGTAAAATCTGCGACGTTGATCGTGCGGACCTAAAATTCCCGCCGTATCACGCGCGCTTCCCAGAGCGTATCCGCGACTATAACGGGGATAGCTTTGCGGCTATCCGCGCCAAGGACATCCTTGTCCACCATCCGTTTGAGAGTTTCGACGTCGTCGCGCAGTTCCTGATGCAGGCAGCGCGGGACCCGGAAGTGGTGGCGATTAAGCAGACGCTGTACCGGACGTCTTCAGACAGCCCGATCGTTAAAGCACTGGTTATGGCGGCAGAGGCGGGCAAGTCCGTTACGTGCCTCGTGGAGCTGAAAGCGCGTTTTGACGAAGAGGCGAATATCCGCTGGGCCCGCGACCTTGAACGGGCAGGCGCGCAGGTTGTGTTCGGTTTCATCGAGCTTAAAACCCACGCCAAGCTGAGCCAGGTTGTTCGTCGTGAGAAGGGCAAGCTGGTTAGTTACTGCCATATTGGAACCGGCAACTATCACCCGATTACAGCCAAGATTTATACAGACCTCAGCTATTTCACGATTGATCCATCAATCACCCGTGACGTTGCGCGCGTGTTCAATTTTATAACGGGTTATGCGCGGCCGACCGAACTCGAAACAATCGCTGTTTCACCGGTCAATTTGCGCCAGACATTGGTCGAGAGCATCGCACGCGAGATCGAGTTCGCGCGCGAGAGCAAGCCAGCTCATATTCTGCTGAAGATGAACTCGCTGGTTGATCCGCAGGTCATCGACGCGCTCTATGACGCGAGTCGGGCAGGGGTGAAAGTTGACCTGATTGTTCGTGGGATTTGCTGTCTGCGCCCCGGTATCCCCGGGTTCTCAGAAAATATCCGTGTAAAATCTGTGGTCGGCCGGTTCCTCGAACACAGCCGAATTTACTGTTTTGGCAACGGTGAGATGATGCCGTCTCCCCGGGCGAAAGTGTATATTTCCTCTGCGGATTTGATGGGTCGGAACTTGGATGGACGGGTGGAAGTTATGGTCCCGATCCTGAATAAAACCGTTCACAAGCAGATACTGGATCAGATCCTTGTGGCCTATCTCAAGGACAACGAACAAAGCTGGGAAGTCTTGCCGGATGGCAGTTCACACCGCATAAAGCGCTCTGAGGGTGAAGAAGCCTTCAGCGCTCATAAGTATTTTATGACTAATCCCTCCCTGTCTGGGCGCGGTAGTGCCGGGATGGTTGATAACGACGAGGCTTAAGTTTGACCCAATTCTGGGGCGTCGACGCCGATCCTACTGCCCAAGGTCGTTTGAAGGGGGCGCGCCCTGTCGCAGTCCTTGATATCGGATCAAACTCGGTTCGTTTGGTCGTTTATGAGCGGCACGCCCGCTCATTAACACCGCTCTACAACGAAAAGGCCTCCTGCGCCCTCGGGCGTGGGGTCGGCCAGACTGGGCGTTTGGCCGAGGCCAATATGGCAACGGCGCTTGAGGCGATGAAGCGTTTCGCCCTTGTTGCGCGCATGATGCGGGTTGGCACCGTGGTTGTGCTGGCGACCTCTGCCGTACGCGACGCCGCAAACCGCGATGAGTTTGTCGCTGCTGTCGAAGAGATTATGAACACTGAGGTTCGTGTTCTCTCCGGCGAGGATGAGGCGCACTTTGCGGCATTGGGTGTCGTTGCTGGTATCCCCGGGTTTGTCGGCGTTGTCGGGGACCTTGGTGGCGGTAGCCTCGAGTTTTCTGCGCTTCAGAACGGTTCAGACAGCAATAACCAGTCCTTCGAGCTTGGTGTCATCCGCCTGCAGGACGATTCGAACGGCTCTCCCGCGACTGCTGCGGAAATCGTGCGCAAACAGCTTAGTAGCTCCATGTTGAAGAACACTGGCGAGGAACAGCGTTTCGCGGCCATTGGCGGCACTTGGCGTTCTTTGGCGAAGCTCCATCAAGCGCGCAGCAATTATCCGCTGCATATGGTGCAAGACTATGTGGTGTCGGCAGATGAGATGATCGCTTTCTGTAGCGACATCGTGAAAGCAGATTCCCTCAAAAACTATCCAGGCTCGAACTCGGTGTCGAACTCGCGGCGAGAACTCGTGCCTTTTGGCGCGGCCGTTTTGATGGAAGTTCTTAAAGCCGGTCGGTTTGCATCGGTGGTCTTCTCGGCGCTCGGTGTGCGCGAAGGCTATCTCTACGGCATGTTGGACGATACCGAACGTGTGGTCGATCCGTTGATCCAAGGGGCCGAGGAGCTGTCAATTCTCCGCTCGCGCTCCCCTGAACACGCTACGGATCTAATAGATTTCACCACGCACTATTTCCGCTCGGCAGCCGTTGAAGAAACTGGCCAGCAGCGTCGCTTGCGCCTCGTCGCATGTCTATTGGCCGATATAGGCTGGCGCTCACATCCCGACTATCGCGGCGAGCAAAGCGTCAATGCGCTTGCCTATGGCTCATTGACGGGGATTGATCACGTCGGTCGTAGCTTTTTAGCCCAGACCATGGCGGTTCGGTATGATGGGCTCAAGAGCAAGTCGGCTCTGGCGATTGCCGGCCTCACGTCATCTGAGATGACGGCGCGCGCGCGCTTGATCGGCGCTTTGTTCCGCGTTGCCTATCCAATGACAGCGGCAATGCCGGGCGTGTTAGGGCGCACGTCGCTATCAGTCGTTGATGAGGCTTTGGTGCTGAGTTTGCCGACAGACTACGCGTTCCTCAACGGCGACCATTTACGCAATCGCTTGCGTCAGCTCGCCGATGAGGCCGGGTTCGAAACGTGGAGAGTGAAGGTCGGCTGATTACTCAGCCGATTCTTCTTCTGGTACATCAAATTCGATAACGCCCTTGCGAGTGGCCACAAGGCCAACGCGGCCGTGCTTGATGGCAAGCGCTTTTTCGCCAAACAGCTTGCGACGCCAGCCTTTGAGGGCAGGGACGTCTGCATCGTCGTCGAGCACGAGGGCGTCGATTTCGTCCGATGTCGCGATGATTCTCGCCGCAACGCCGTGCTGTTCCGCGACAGACTTGAGCAGAACACGAATGAGATCGCCCACGGCGCCTTTAGGGGATGGTCCGCGATAGCGCTCAGGCATGGTCGGAAGAGCCGACTTTGGAATGGCTTCCACGTCTTTCATCAGCGCGATGATTTCAGCGGCGGCACTGGAGCGGCCATAGCCACGCGGTACCGCACGCAGTTTGTCAAAGGCTTCAGGGGTCAGCGGACGTTGAGTCGCCAACTCGCTCAACACGTCATCCTTGAGAATGCGGCTTCGCGGCTGGTCTGATTCCTGTGCGCGTCGTTCGCGCCATTGAGCCAGCGCCTTCATAGCAGCCAAATCGCGCGGGCGATTGAGCTTCATCTTGAGGCGTTCCCAAGCATTTTCAGGCTGGACGACATAGGTGTCTATGGAACGCAGGACACCCAGCTCGTCTTCGACCCAATCCCACCGGCGGGTCTGTTCGACCTGTTTTTTGAGCTCGCGATAGATGTCACGCAGATAGGTGACGTCAGCGAGTGCGTAGGTGAGTTGTTTATCGCTGAGCGGGCGAGCCGACCAATCGGTAAAGCGGGATGATTTGTCGAGTTCGACCTTGCAGATGGCGCGCACAAGACTGTCGTAGGAGGCGCTATCGCCAAACCCGCAGACGCTGGCAGCTATCTGAGTGTCGAAAATGTTATTGGGTACCGCGCCCGTCAACTTCACGAAAATTTCCACATCCTGCCGTGCGGCGTGGAAAACCTTGGTCACGTCCGGATTCGCGAGGAGCGTGAAAAAGGGCGCGAGTTTGATATCGGGAGCAAGCGGATCGATGAGAACCGCTTCGTCATTTGTGGCAACTTGGATCAGGCAAAGGCGCGGCCAATAGGTGGTTTCGCGCAGGAATTCCGTATCCACGGTGACAAATTCATACTGGGCAGCGCGCTCGCAAAACGCGGCGAGCGCCTCTGTGGAGACTATAATGTCCATGCGTCTACCGTCTTACTATGGTCGATATTCTTCCTATCAGGGTCTTCTCAATAGCTCCACCGTCGATTTTCCTTGCTTGTAGCGGGGGAAAGCCGCTAATCCCCCGAGCTTGACAGATGGGAGTGGCCATGCGCTTTTCCCGACTGCCTTTCCGGCCTTCCCGTAAGCTATTTCCGAGCATTGACATGACACTTCATCGCTATCGTTCCCACACCTGTGGTGCCCTCACAGCGAATGATGCTGGCAATAATGTGCGCCTATCGGGCTGGGTGCACCGTGTTCGCGATCACGGCGGTCTGCTGTTTATCGACCTTCGCGACAACTATGGCATCACCCAATGCGTGATCGACCCCGATTCTGCTGCATTCAGCACCGCTGAAAAAGTGCGCTCTGAATGGGTTCTGCGTATCGATGGCGAAGTGAAGCCACGTGATCCATCGGCTGTGAACACCAATATTTCGACTGGCGCGATTGAGATTTTCATCCGCGACATCGAAGTTTTGTCCGTTGCCAAGGAATTGCCGCTGCCCGTTTTCGGCGACGCGGAATATCCAGAAGACATTCGCCTGCGTTACCGCTTCCTCGACCTGCGTCGTGAGAAGCTGCACAACAACATCCTGAAGCGCACCCGCGTTATCTCGGCGATGCGTTCGGGCATGGGTGACGCTGGCTTTACCGAATTCTCGACCCCGATTCTGACCGCGTCGTCCCCAGAAGGCGCGCGCGACTTCCTCGTGCCAAGCCGTATCCACCCCGGTAAGTTCTTCGCGCTGCCGCAGGCTCCGCAGCAGTACAAACAGCTGCTGATGGTTGCTGGCTTTGACCGCTACTTCCAGGTGGCACCATGCTTCCGCGATGAAGATCCACGTGCAGACCGTCTGCCGGGCGAGTTCTACCAGCTCGACCTGGAAATGAGCTTTGTCACTCAGGAAGACGTCTGGAACACAGTTGAACCCGTCATCACCGACGTGTTCGAAAAGTTCGCTGAAGGTAAGCGCGTCACCAAGAACTGGCCGCGTATTCCTTACGATACCGCGATCCGTAAGTATGGCTCGGACAAGCCAGACCTGCGTAACCCGATCGAGCTGCAGAACGTTACCGAGCACTTCGTTGGTTCAGGCTTCAAGGTTTTTGCAAACCAGATCGAAGCCGATCCAAAGGTTGAAGTTTGGGCGGTTCCGGCCAAGAACAAGGCGGGTGCTGAGCCAATCGGCCGTGCTTTCTGCGATCGTATGAACGCATGGGCGCAGGGCGAAGGTCAGCCAGGCCTTGGCTATATCTTCTTCAAGGAAGGTGCTGGTTCTGGCCCGATTGCCAAGAACATTGGTGAAGAACGCACTGCTGCTATCGCGGCGCAGCTCGGCCTGACCGACGGCGACGCTGTGTTCTTCGTCGCTGGTCGCCCAGAGAAGTTCTACAAGTTCGCAGGTGAAGCCCGCACCAAGGTCGGTACCGATCTCGGCGTCGTCGACACCGAACAGTATGCACTGTGCTGGATCGTCGACTTCCCATTCTACGAGTGGAGCGAAGAAGAAAAGCGCGTCGACTTTGCGCACAATCCGTTCTCCATGCCGCAGGGTGGCATTGACGCCCTGAACTCGGCTGATCCGCTTTCGCTCAAGGCTTACCAGTACGACGCTGTCTGCAACGGCTTTGAAATTGCTTCTGGCTCGATCCGTAATCAGGAGCCGGAAACCATGGTCAAGGCCTTCGAAATCACCGGCAAGAGCCGTGAGGAAGTCGAAGAGCAGTTCGGTGGTCTCTATCGTGCGTTCCAGTACGGCGCGCCTCCGCATGGTGGTGCAGCCTTTGGTATCGACCGTATCGTGATGCTGCTGTGTGGCGCGCAAAACCTGCGTGAAATCACGGCCTTCCCGATGAACCAGCAGGCTGAAGACCTACTCATGGGCGCGCCAAGCCCAGCGGACAACAAGCAATTGCGCGAGCTCAGCATCCGCTTGAACGTACAAAGCTAAGCTTCACGCGAAGTGTTTTTTGAAAGACGCCCTCCGGGGCGTCTTTTGTTTTGTGCATACGCTGGCCCCCCGACCATGTGTTAATTGCTCGGAAAGCCAACACGGCATAAAAAGCTAACGTTCTCCTCTGAAACGGATTCTCGGTCGTGAAGTTCAACATCTCGCACCTGCTGATGTTACTCGGCGCGGCCGTAGCGCTGGTGCCAATCGTCGCCGTCGATTTTGTCATCGACGCCTATGTAGAGCATCAGGAAAAGTCGGTGGCCGAGCGGCACGTCAGCGTGGACAGTTCCACTGTTGCGTCCTCGGCTTCAGAGGGTGTAGCCGCGCTTCGCAAAGTATCGTCCGACAGCCCATCCTTGTGCGCACAGACCTTTGTGCAGAACGCTCAGGCGGCGGTTCAGAACAATGTCAGCGTGCTTCAATTCGTCGTCGAGAATAGTGATGGCACCCAGTATTGCGACGCGTTCGGTACAGGCGTCAGCTATGCTCCGCTTTCGACAGCGCTGCCAATTCCAGGCCAGTCCGAGACACTGACTGTCGTGCGCTATGGCGCGATGGACGCGCCTGTTTTGAAGGTCACACAGGAGATCGGGGAAACTCGCAAGCTCTCCGTGTTTGTGCCGCTTCTTCCACAGAGCATTGAATCGCATCTGCGGACCATGGCGCCTTCAACGATGAAGCGGTTCTCGCTGACCAATAACCAACCTATTTTGGTGCTGGGGACGAGCGGTGAGTTTGAGGCCGACAAGGCGCCGGACGACTTTATTCTCGCTGCAGGTTACGCCTCTCAGTTCCCGATTAAGGTTGAGCTTGCGATCCCGTTTGACGTTGCCCGTTCGCATTACCGCGATTTGGACCTCGTCTTTACCGTTCTTGCGGCACTGCTCAGCGGCGCGTTCTTGCTCGGGGTCCTGAGTTATTTCCGTCGCTCCCGCGTTCCCGCTTTCAATCTGGAACGTGCAATCGAGCGGAATGAAATCAAGCCGTATTACCAGCCCGTCATCAATCTTCGCACGGGCGATCTGGTTGGTTGTGAGGTGTTGTGCCGCTGGGAAAAGCCTAATGGCCGTGTTGTCCCGCCGAACAGCTTTATCGAATACGCTGAGAATACCGGCCTCGCCATCCCCATGACTGTGTCGCTGATGCAGCAGGTTCGAGGCGATCTCTCGGAACTCTGCAAAACGATCCCGAACTTCAAGATCTCCATTAATCTGTTTGAAGGCCATTTCCGCGATGGCGGGATTGTGGAGGACGTTCAGGCTATTTTTGGCAATTCGCCGATTAGCTACCGTCAGCTGGTTTTTGAAATCACTGAGCGCCGTCCGCTGCGCAACACACTGGCCGCGACCAGCGTGATTTCAGGTCTCCACGCGCTGGGTTGCCGTCTGGCGATGGATGACGTCGGTACGGGGCACTCAAACCTTGCGTACCTCGCAACGCTTGGCGTTGACGTGATTAAGATCGATCGCATCTTTGTCGATATGATCAAGAAAGACACCACCCAGGTGCCAGTGCTCGATGGCCTGATTGCCATGGGCAAAGACCTTGATTGCGAGATTGTTGCTGAAGGCGTCGAAACGGAGGAGCAAGCGCTCTACCTTCGCGCGCATGGCGTCGTTCATGCTCAGGGCTATATTTTTGCACCTGCACTGAAGGCTAAGATCTTCATTGAATTGGCCACGGCCCTCCATCGCTCGGGTGGAAATGCGCGTGACGTTCTCGCACGGGTCGCGACAGCCAATTAACCCGATTGCATTGGTGCGACACAAAATGCCGCACTTGGTCTTTTCATTGCCGTGAATCGGTGGCACGTACGCTCCCAGACGAGAGTTTGGGAGATAAGTCGTGTCCTCGGATGTGAATGAACAGCGCAAAGCGCTGCGTGATGCAGCGTTGCATTTTCATGAGTTTCCCAAACCCGGCAAGCTCGAGATTCAGCCGCTAAAACCTTTGGGCAATCAGCGCGACTTGGCGCTCGCCTATTCCCCAGGCGTTGCTGCGCCTTGCGAGGAGATCGCTGCCAATCCCGATAGCGTGGCCCGCTACACATCGCGGCAAAACCTTGTTGCAGTGATTTCCAACGGAACTGCTGTGCTCGGCCTAGGCAATATTGGTGCGCTGGCATCTAAGCCTGTGATGGAAGGCAAAGCGGTTCTGTTCAAGAAGTTCGCAGGCATCGACGTCTTCGATCTCGAAATCGACGAGCTAAACCCACAGAAGTTCATTGACGCGGTAGCGCCGCTCTGGCCGACATTTGGCGGCATCAATCTCGAAGATATTCGCGCGCCCGATTGCTTCGAAATCGAAGAGCAGCTGCGCGAGCGCATGCCAATCCCGGTGTTCCATGACGATCAGCACGGGACGGCAATCATTGTCGGTGCCGCAGTGCTCAACGGCTTGGAGCTGGCGGGCAAGCGTATTGAAAACGTCAAAATCTGCACATCAGGGGCAGGGGCAGCGGCCATTGCATGCCTTAATGTTCTGGTTGGGCTTGGCGCAAAAATCGAAAACATCTGGGTGGCCGACAAAGACGGTCTGGTCACGCACACGCGCAACGACGTGAATGACAAATGGCGGTCGCGATTCCGCCGGACCTCTGAGGCGACAACGCTGGCAGAAGTAATCGACGGCGCAGACGTTTTCCTGGGGCTCTCCGCTCCCGGCGTGCTCTCGCCAGAGATGATTGCCAAGATGGCGTCTAATCCACTCATTCTGGCTCTGGCTAATCCGACGCCGGAAGTTATGCCGGAAGTTGCAAAGCAAATTCGTCCAGACGCCATGGTGTGTACTGGGCGCTCGGATTATCCCAATCAGGTCAATAACGTCCTCTGTTTCCCCTTCATTTTCCGTGGTGCGCTGGATGTGCATGCCACCACGATCAACGAAGAAATGAAGCTGGCTGCAGTGCGGGCGATTGCCAAGTTAGCGCACGAACCGGGTCTGGAAGTTTCGCCTTCTGGCGCGCCTGCCGTTTATGGCCCCGAACACATTATCCCAAATCCCTTCGATCAGCGCCTGATCTTGCGCATTGCGCCGGCTGTGGCGCGCGCTGCGATGGACACGGGCGTCGCGAAGAAGCCGATTGAAGATTGGGCTGCCTATCTCGATAGCCTCAATCGCTTTGTGTTCCGCTCGGGCCTCGTGATGAAGCCGATCATTGATCGGGCGCGTGGGCAGGAAAAGCGCGTGGCCTTCGCCGATGGTGAAGATGAGCGCGTCCTGCGGGCCACTCAAGTGTTGCTCGAAGAGCGGATTGCGCGGCCAATTCTGATCGGCCGTCCGGCGGTTCTCGAAGCGCGTATCGAACGTTTCGGTCTGTCGATTAAGCCGGGCAGGGACTTTGAAGTCATCAATCCCGAAGACGATCCGCGTTACCGCGATTACGTCAGTCTCTTCCATTCACTGGTTGGCCGGGATGGCGTGACGCCCGACACAGCGCGCCATATTGTGCGCACCAATACGACGGTGATTGGCGCGCTGGCCGTAAAGCGCGGCGAGGCTGATGCGATGCTCTGTGGCTTGCAAGGGCGGTTTATCAAACATGCCCGCGACATTGGCTCTGTCATTGGTTTGCAGGACGGGCTGAACACGGTTTCAGCGCTTTCCATGCTGATCATGCCGCGCGGTGCCTTCTTCCTCACCGACACCTACGTTAATCAGAACCCAAGTGCTGATGAGATCGTGGCTATTGCTTTGCAGGCGCGTCAGCATCTCAAGCGCTTCAACATCGAGGCGCGAGCCGCCTTGCTCAGCTATTCGAACTTTGGGTCGCGCGATGGCGAAAGCGCTTACAAAATGCGCGAGGTCTACAAGAAGCTCAAACGCGTCGCGCCGGACTTTATTGTCGATGGCGAAATGCAGGGCGATCTGGCGCTGAACGAAGAGTTGCGCGAGCGCTACATTCCGGATTCGGTGCTTAAGGGCGAAGCCAATCTCCTAATCTTCCCAGATCTCGACGCTGCGAACTTGTCTGCAACCTTGCTCAAGGAGATGACCAATGCTCTGGCTGTTGGGCCGATCCTGATGGGGACCAAAGCTCCAGCCCACATTCTGGCACCCTCAGTGACCAGTCGTGGTATCGTCAACATGGCTGCTATTGCGGCCAATGAAGCTGTACAGGGGTAAAGCTTTGATCCGTCATACGGTTGTTTTCACTCTGCGTCATGAGTCGGGCTCTGCTGAAGAGGCCGACTTTCTGAGTGCAGCGAAAATTCTTGCGGATATTCCGGGTGTTGAAGCTTTCGAGCAGCTCCGTCAGGTCAGCCCCAAGGCGGACTTCGCCTTTGGGTTCTCAATGGAATTTGCAAATTCTGAGGCCTATCAATTCTATAACGACCACCCGCATCACGTCGCTTTCGTGCGGGATCGGTGGGTGCCCGAAGTGTTGCGGTTCCAAGAGATCGACTACGCAGCGCTATAAGCTGTGTGGTCCCTAACCGGACATTAAGGCTCGTCGCGGATAATGGCGTATCTATAAGGTTTCGCCATGCCAACACGTCTTAAACGCCCGCCGTTCTGGCGCCATCTTGCTTTGACAGCGGCTCTGCTCGGCGTGCAGGGGTATCTTGGCTATTCGGCTATTTCCGGGCAGTTCGGCATCGAAAATCGTGCTCAGATAATTGAGGACATTCAGGTGCTAGAGGATAAATCCTCGGCGCTGCAGGCCGAGATCGACGCCTTTAAGCATCGCGTTCAGTTGATGAACCCAAAGCATCTCGATCCCGACCTCATCACTGAGCGGGCGCGGGCCTTGCTCAACATGGCGCATGCCGACGATATTTTGGTGATGGTGAACCCTGACAACGGTAAACCAGTTTCCGGTAAATTCCAAGAATTAATCGATTCCGAGTTAAGGTCGATTATTGAAGCGGATTCAACGCTCTAGTAGTGTTTTTTGAAACCGCATTGCGGAATGTTATTACAGAGACGCTTGCGGTAAGGTGCGTGAAATGGCCTGATGGGCCAATCGCATACGACCCCGACCCAAGCGGAGTGCAGCATGGCGCGCAAGGCAACGGCCTCACAGCCCAACGTCCCTCAGTTTTCTAGCGAGCAGGACCTCGAAGCGTTCCGCGAAATGCTGCTTATTCGGCGTTTCGAAGAAAAGGCCGGCCAGATGTATGGCATGGGCCTGATCGGCGGTTTCTGCCACCTTTATATCGGTCAGGAAGCTGTTGTCACTGGCATCACCATGGCCTCGGAAAAGGGCCTTGATGCGCAGATCACTGGCTATCGTGATCACGGGCACATGCTGGTCATGGGTCTCGACCCGAAGGGCGTCATGGCGGAACTGACTGGTCGTCAGGGCGGTCTGTCGCGCGGCAAGGGCGGCTCGATGCACATGTTCTCGAATGAGCACAAGTTCTACGGCGGCAACGGTATCGTGGGCGCGCAGGTTGCGCTCGGCACCGGTCTGGGCTTTGCCAATAAGTACAAGGGTGATGGCGGCGTTTCGATTGCCTATTTTGGTGACGGCGCGGCCAACCAAGGTCAGGTCTATGAGAGCTTCAATATGGCCAAGCTCTGGAACCTGCCGGTCGTTTATGTGATCGAAAATAACAAGTACGCCATGGGGACCTCCATTGAGCGTGCTGCTGCAACTACCGATTTCTCCATGCGCGGCGCTTCCTTCGGCATCGACGGCGAGCAGGTCGATGGCATGGACGTCCGCATGGTCTATGATGCCGCCAAGCGCGCCATCGAGCATGCCCGTTCGGGCAAGGGCCCGTTCATTCTTGAAATGCTGACCTACCGTTACCGTGGTCACTCCATGTCCGATCCAGCGAAATATCGCTCCAAGGACGAAGTAACCAAGTATCGCCAGGAACGCGACCCAATCGAACAGGTCCGTGCGCGTCTGCTGGAAGCCGGTATTGTGACGGAAGATGATCTCAAGAAGATCGAAACCGATATCCGCGCTGTCGTCACTGAAGCGGCGGATTTCGCGACCAATGATGCAGAGCCCGATCCTAAGGAGCTCTGGACCGATATCACTATCGAGGCATGAGCCGGCTCGGCCGCGTGCCGAGCCCCCAAACAAATTGAGTTTCGCCGTGCGGCTTCAAAAAGCCCGGCGTTAGAAATTCTGGAGAGCAAATATGCCCCAAATCCTCATGCCCGCCCTGTCTCCCACTATGGAAGAAGGCAAGCTGGCCAAGTGGCTGGTAAAAGTTGGTGATGTCGTAAAGTCTGGCGATGTGCTGGCGGAAATCGAAACCGATAAGGCGACGATGGAAGTTGAAGCGGTCGACGAAGGCACTGTTTCGGAAATCTTGATCGCCGACGGCACCGAAGGCGTAAAGGTCAACACCCCGATCGCTGTCATTCTGGCTGAAGGCGAAGTAGCCGGCGAAAAGGCGGCTCCGGCTGCCGTTGAAGCGACCACTACGGAAACTGCAGCGCCTGCCGCTGATGCGCCCGTTGCGGCGGCACCAGCCACGGAAGCGCCAAAGTTTGTCGCGCAGAACGATCCGGACCTGCCAGAAGGCGTCGAAATGGTGGAACTCACCGTTCGTCAGGCGCTGAACGAAGCCATGGCCGAAGAGATGCGCGCTGATGGCAACGTCTTCATCATGGGTGAAGAAGTCGCTGAATATCAGGGCGCCTATAAGGTCACTCAGGGCCTGCTGCAGGAATTTGGGCCGCAGCGCGTTATCGATACCCCGATCACCGAACACGGTTTTGCCGGTCTCGCGGTTGGTGCGGCTTTCGCTGGCCTGAAGCCAATCGTTGAATTCATGACCTGGAACTTTGGCATGCAGGCCATCGACCAGATCATCAACTCGGCTGCAAAGCAGCTCTACATGTCTGGCGGTCAGGTGACGGCACCTATGGTGTTCCGTGGCCCGAACGGCGCGGCAGCCCGTGTGGGCGCGCAGCACTCTCAGGATTATTCGGCATGGTACAGCCATGTTCCGGGTCTGACCGTTATCGCGCCTTACAGCGCCGCCGACGCCAAGGGCCTGCTGAAGGCTGCAATCAAGTCGCCGAACCCGGTGATCTTCCTCGAAAACGAAATCCTTTATAACTCCACCGGTCTCGTGCCGAAGATGGATGATTTCGTTCTGCCAATCGGTAAGGCTCGTGTTGCCCGTCAGGGTAAGGACGTCACCATCGTGTCGTTCTCCATGGGCATGCGCTACGCTACTCTGGCGACCGAAAAGCTGGTGGCGGCTGGTGTTGACGTTGAACTGATCGACCTGCGCACGCTCCGTCCAATGGACACCGATACCATCATTGAATCGGTCAAGAAGACCGGTCGCCTGGTGACGGTTGAAGAAGGTTGGCCGCAGGGTGGTATTGGCGCGGAAATCGCCGCCGTCGTCATGGAACAGGCGTTCGATTATCTCGACGCGCCAGTGACCCGCGTGACTGGCAAGGACGTGCCAATGCCTTATGCTGCGAATCTTGAAAAGCTGGCGCTGCCAAGCGTTGACGATGTGATCGCAGCGGTCAACGCTGTGACCTATCGCTCTTAAGGAGAAGCCGGATGCCAATTAACATCACCATGCCGGCGCTCTCTCCGACGATGGAAGAGGGCAAGCTCGCCAAGTGGCACGTCAAGGAAGGGGACAGCGTCTCCTCCGGCGACGTGATCGCGGAAATTGAAACCGACAAGGCGACCATGGAAGTGGAAGCCGTCGATGAAGGCAAGATCGGTAAGATCTTGGTTGCCGAAGGCACTGACAACGTCAAGGTGAACGCGGTGATCGCGGTTCTCCTGCAGGACGGTGAAGAGGCTTCGGCGGCAGATGCGGCTCCTGCTGCAGCGCCTGCGCCAAAGGCCGAAGCTGCACCTGCTCCGGCGGCTGCGCCAGCGCCTGCACCTGCTGCGAAGGCCGAAGCACCAAAGGCGGCGGCTCCGGCTCCTGCCAAGGCTGAAGGCACTCGCGTCTTCGCTTCGCCACTGGCAAAACGTCTCGCCAAGGAAGCCGGCATAGAAATCGGTTCGGTTTCGGGTACGGGTCCAAAGGGCCGCGTGATCAAGGCTGACGTGGAAGCGGCAAAGTCGGGCAAGACCCCGCTCAAGGCTGCTGCCTCTGCTCCGGCTTCGGCCCCATCGGCCGGCGGCACCATTTCGGCAGGGATGACCAAGGCTCAGGTCTTGGCGCTTTACGAAGAAGGCACGTACGAGCTGGTTCCTGCCGATGGCATGCGCAAAGTCGTGGCGGCGCGCCTCACCGAAAGCAAGCAGTCGGTTCCGCACTTCTACCTGACGCTCGATTGCAAGATCGATGCGCTCATGGCCGCGCGCGAGCAGATCAATGCTTCGGCTCCGAAGAACAAGGAAGGCAAGCCAGCCTTCAAGCTCTCGGTCAATGACTTCGTCATGAAGGCTTGGGCTGTGGCGCTGCAGCGCGTTCCGATGGCCAATGCGACTTGGGCAGGTGACGCGATCCTTTACCACAAGCGTTCGGACGTGGCGGTTGCCGTGTCGGTGCCAGGGGGTCTTTTCACCCCAGTGGTGCGTTCGGCAGACACAAAGACGCTGCGCGAAATCTCTGATGCGGTGAAGGATCTGGCGACCCGCGCGAAGAACAAGAAGCTCGCGCCACAGGAATATCAAGGCGGTTCGTCTTCTGTGTCGAACCTCGGGATGTTCGGCATCAAGACCTTCTCGGCTGTGATCAACCCGCCGCATGGCACGATCCTGGCTGTGGGTGCGGGCGAAGAGCGCGTTTACCCAGAAAACGGTCAGATCAAGATCGGTCAGTTCATGACTGTCACGCTCTCCTGTGACCACCGTGCCGTTGACGGCGCGCTGGGTGCGGAACTCTTGGGCGTGTTCAAGAGCCTGATCGAAAACCCGGTGATGATGCTGGCGTAAAGGGGTTTGGCGATGAAGACCATTCTCGCCTTTGGCGACAGCCTGACGTACGGGGCCAATCCGGTAACGGGTGGCCCTCGTCACGCCTATGAACACCGCTGGCCGACTGCGCTTGAGCAGGGGCTTGGCGGGGCTGCACGGGTGATTGCCGAGGGCATGGGTGGTCGCACCACCGTTTGCGACGACTGGTTTGCGCCGGGCGATCGCAATGGTGGGCGCATTCTGCCGACCTTGCTGGAAAGCCATTCCCCGCTCGATCTCGTTATCATCATGCTGGGCACCAATGACCTCAAGCCAGCCATCAATGGCTCGGCCTTGCAGGCGTCCTTTGGTATCCGGCGACTTGTTCAGATCATCCGCGAACACGCTGCTGGCAAGGCGATTGCTGCGCCAGCAATCATCATCGCCGCGCCACCCCATATTTGTGACACCGACCATGCCGACATGATCGGCCATTTCGGTGGCTTTGCGCATGCGTCGAGCCAGTCACAGCTTTTCGCCGAGCATTATGCTCGTCGCGCGGCTGAGCTGAACACGGGCTTTTTCGACGCTTCGACAGTTGCGCAAGCAGACCCGCGTGATGGTGTTCACCTCGATGAAGCGAATACACGCGCGATTGGTCTCGGTCTTGTGCCGCTTGTTAAACAGACACTGGGTCTTTGACCCAAAAATTCGTGGAGGCCCTCATGGCTGACCAATACGACCTTCTCGTTATCGGCGCCGGTCCCGGCGGTTATATCGCAGCCATTCGTGGCGCGCAGCTTGGGATGAAGGTGGGGATCATTGAGCGCGAGCATATGGCTGGCATCTGCTCCAACTGGGGCTGTATCCCGACCAAGGCGCTGCTGCGCTCTGCCGAAATCTACGGTCACATGACCCACGCCAAAGACTATGGCCTTACGGCTGAAAAGTTCGGCTTTGACCTCGACGGTATTGTGGCCCGTTCGCGCGCGATTGCTGCGCAGATGAACAATGGCGTGCAGTTCCTGATGAAGAAGAACAAGGTCGACATCATCTGGGGCGAAGCGACCATCACCAAGGCCGGTGAAGTCAAGGTTTCCCCGACCAAGAAGGCGATTGTTCAGCCGCAGGGCCCTGTGCCGAAGAATGCGCTGGGCGAGGGCACCTACAAGGCCAAGAATATCATTATCGCCACTGGTGCACGTCCGCGTCAGCTGCCGGGCATTGAAGCCGATGGCGACAAGATTTGGACCTATTTTGAAGCACTCAAACCCGCCGCCATGCCGAAGTCGTTGGTGGTTATGGGCTCGGGCGCGATTGGTATCGAGTTCGCATCCTTCTACCGGTCGCTTGGCGCGGAAGTGACCGTTATCGAACTGCTTTCGCAGATCATGCCGGTAGAAGATGCTGAAATTTCCGGTCTCGTGCGCAAGCGTTTGGAAAAGCGCGGCATCAAGATCATCACTGAAGCCAAGGTGGCCAAGGTCGAAAAGACCGCGACGGGCGTTATCGCTCACGTTGAAACCAAGGACGGCAAGACCCAGCAGCTCGCTGGCGACAAGCTGATCTCGGCTGTTGGCGTGCAGTGCAACACCGAGGGCCTCGGCCTCGAGACCGTTGGCGTTAAGCTCGATCGTGGTGCCATTGTCACCGACGGTTATGGCAAGACCAATATCGAGGGCATCTGGGCCATCGGCGACGTTGCAGGCCCACCAATGCTGGCGCACAAGGCCGAGCATGAAGCGGTTATCACGGTCGAAAAGATCGCGGGTCTGCCTGTGCATGGCCTCGACAAGAGCAAAATCCCGGGCTGCACCTATTGCGAGCCACAGGTGGCTAGTGTCGGTCTGACCGAAGCTAAGGCCACGGAAGCTGGTCGCGAGATCCGTGTTGGTCGTTTCCCCTTCGTGGGCAATGGCAAGGCGATTGCTCTGGGCGAACCAGATGGCCTCGTGAAGACCATTTTTGACGCCAAGACCGGTGAGCTTTTGGGCGCGCACATGGTCGGCGCGGAAGTGACCGAGTTGATCCAGGGCTTTGTGGTGGCGATGAACCTCGAAACCACCGAAGAAGACCTGATGCACACGATCTTCCCGCATCCGACCCTGTCGGAGTCGATGAAGGAATCCGTGCTCGATGCCTATGGTAAGGCTCTGAACATCTAAGCTCGGTACAAGCTTTGCTGCTCCCGCTTTTGGCGGGGGTAGCCCAATAGCTGAGTGAGTTGGGGTTGAACCCGCCGCTCAAGGGAGCGATATAACGGGAAGTTTCCCAGTCAGGACTGATATGGTCACGCTCATCGACAATTCGGCCAAGCCGCGTCACCCGGAAAAGGCCAATCGCCCCGATAGTATCGTCTTGCGCAAGCCGGACTGGATCCGCGTGAAAGCGCCGGGCTCACCAATCTATAAGGAAACCCAGCAGATCGTGCGCGAGAACAATCTCGTTACGGTTTGCGAAGAAGCGGGTTGCCCTAATATCGGTGAGTGCTGGAGCAAGAAGCACGCGACCATGATGATCATGGGTGAAATCTGCACCCGTGCTTGCGCCTTCTGCAACGTCCGCACCGGCATGCCTGGGCCGCTCGATCCGCTCGAGCCTGAAAACGTCGCGAAGGCTGTCAATAAGCTCGGCTTGGAACACGTGGTGATTACCTCGGTAGATCGTGACGATCTTGCCGATGGCGGTGCGCAGCACTTTGCCGATGTGATTTTGGCGATCCGTGCGCTCAATCCGAAGACCACCATCGAAATTCTGACCCCAGACTTCCTCCGCAAGGAAGGGGCTTTGGAAATCGTCGTGGCGGCAAAGCCAGACGTCTTCAACCACAATCTTGAAACCGTGCCGTCAAAATATTTGAAGGTACGTCCGGGTGCGCGTTACTTCCATTCGATCCGTCTGCTGGATCGGGTGAAGGAACTCGACCCAACCATTTTCACCAAGTCTGGCATCATGGTTGGCTTGGGCGAAGAGCGGAACGAAGTTTTGCAGCTGATGGACGATCTGCGTTCGGCCGACGTCGACTTCTTGACCATCGGGCAATATCTGCAGCCGACTAAGAAGCACTATCCGCTGCAGCGCTTTGTAACGCCGGAAGAATTCAAGTCGTTTGCCACAGTTGCGACGGCCAAGGGGTTCTTGTTGGTGTCGTCCAGCCCGCTGACCCGCTCGTCTCACCATGCCGGCGAAGACTTTGCGCGCCTCAAGGCCAACCGCATGCAGAAGCTCGGTCACTGAATGAAACGCTTTTATGACCGCCACGTCCCTCATTTGCCCCAGCGCATGTATGAGATCGTGGCGGACCTTAACGACTATCCGCGCTTTATCCCGAATTGCGCAGCCATGCAGGTTCGCCCCGATCCGACAGCACAGTCGGATACCGTCGTTCTCGCCAAGATGACCATTGCTTTTGGTCCCATCACGCAAGGCTACACCAGCCGCGTGACCATGGATCCTGAGGCATTGACCATTCGCGCTAAAGCGGTTGATGGGCCGTTTTCCTATCTCGATAGCGTATGGAGCTTTGAGCCTGAAGGGCAGGGCACGCGCGTCAAATTTGAGATCGATTTTAAGATCTCCAACCCATTTATTGCTGCCTTTGCAGAGCCAGCTTTTGCTGCCAAGCAGGAAGAGATCATGCGGGCATTTTCTGACGAAGCTGATCGACGGTTTGGTGCGTGATGATCGAGCTGTCCGGTAGCCTCATTTGCGCAAATGAAACCGAAGCGGCCCTCGTTCGCTCACTGCTGCCCCTGCACATAGAACTGACCCTGGCCGAGCCGGGTTGTTTGGTGTTTGAAGTGAAGGAAACTGACGTTCCCCTGGTGTGGAGCGTTTTCGAGCAGTTTTCGGACCGAGCATCTTTCGACGCTCATCAGGCTCGTGTGCGGGCGTCCAAGTGGGGCCAAGAGAGCGCTCATATCAAACGCGATTACAAAATCGTCGAAACGCGCTAGCGTCGCTCCACTGATCCGTGGGGGGGGGGGGCGACATGATTAGAAAACTCGAATGCGTCTGCATTCCGACAGACGATATCGTTGCCTCAGAGGCGTTCTATCTCAAACTTGGTCTGACTCGCGCTTGGAGCATCGAGCGTCCGCTCGCAGTTGGCGAAATGTGGACCTTGGTTGGCCTCAAATTTCCTGAAGCTCAGAGTTCAGAAATGGTCTTGAGCAATAATTCTGATGTTCGGCTCGTCGAGGTGGAGCTGTTGTGCGATGACGTGCGCCAGACCTTCGCCGAGCTTCATGGTGCCGCGGGTGTCGAATGGATTCGGGAGCCTTTTGCGACCGAGAGCGGCCATGTTGCGGTGATGAAAGCGCCAGACGGAAACGTCTTCGTGCTCGTCGGGCCATAAAAACTCTGGGCTCCCCGAAGGGAGCCCATTTCGTTTACTGGAAAGCGGTTTCGGCAAAACTACGCAGCTTGCGCGAGTGCAGGCGCTCGGCGGGTTGGTCGCGCAGAATTTCCATCGCCCGCAATCCAACCTGCAAATGACGATTGACCTGTGTGCGGTAAAAGTCGGAGGCCATGCCAGGGAGCTTTAGCTCGCCATGCAAAGGCTTGTCGGAGACGCAGAGCAAGGTGCCGTAGGGAACGCGGAACCTAAAACCGTTGGCGGCGATGGTGGCGCTTTCCATATCAAGGGCCACAGCGCGTGATTGGCTGAGCTGGCGCGTGATCTGGGCCTGATCCCAGAGTTCCCAATTGCGGTTGTCAAACGTCGCGACTGTGCCAGTGCGCATGATCTTCTTGGTTTCGACGCCTTCGGTGTCGGTGATTTCGTGCACGGCCTGCTCAAGCGCGACCTGAATTTCGGCCAAGGCGGGGATTGGCACGGAGAGCGGCAGGTCAGCGTCGAGCACGTGATCCTCACGCACATAGGCGTGGGCGAGGACGTAGTCGCCCAGTTCCTGGCTGTTGCGGAGCCCCGCGCAGTGGCCGAGCATGATCCAGGCATGTGGGCGCAGAACCGCGATGTGGTCGGTGATGGTTTTGGCGTTCGACGGGCCAACCCCGATATTGACCATGGTGATGCCGCGACCGCGTTCACCCACCAAGTGATAGGCCGGCATTTGCGGGGTGCGGATCGGTGGCGAGCCGGTGACTGCGCCTCCGGTCAGCATGTTGTCGGTCGAGACGTTCCCCGGCTCGATAAACCTCAGATAGTCTGGGTGGTTTTTCGCCATATGGCTTTTGGCGATGGCGCAGAACTCGTCGATATAGAACTGGTAATTCGTGAAAATCACGAAGTTCTGGAAATGCTCAGGGCTGGTGCCTGTGTAGTGGGACAGGCGTTGCAGCGAATAGTCGACGCGCGGGCCTGTGAAGGCCGACAGCGGGTATGGGCCACCGCGTGGCGGGACATAGGTGCCGTTGGCGATCTCATCGTCAGTATTGGCTAGGTCGGGCACGTCAAACACATCGCGCAGCGGTACGTTCAGCGCGTTGATCGCCTGACCATCGAGATGGTCATTGGGGTTGAGCGCGAAGTGCAACGGCAGCGGCGTGTCGCTTTCAACGATGTCGATGGTGCCGCCGTGATTGGTGAGGATCACCGAGAACTGGTCAATGAGATAGCCCTTGAACAGGTCAGGCGCCGTAACGGTGGTGCGATAGATGCCCGGCGTATGTAGATAGCCGTAGGGAAGGGTGCTTTCATGCTTGGAATAGCTGGTCGAACGCACTTCCACCTGTGGGTAGTAGGCGCGGACGCGGCCAGCGGGCACCGTGCCCTTGGTGAGAGCCTCGAGATGGCTGCGGATGAAGGCGCAGTTGCGGTGATAGAGTTGGGCTAGGCATGCCCAAGCGGCCTCCGGATCTGTGAAAGATTGCTTTTCGAGACGCGGCGGAGACAGCGTGGTCATGGATACCTCATTGGACTCATCAGAGTGTTTCTCTGAACTGCGCCACAACTATAGTCGCCGTATGACATTGGCTCAACGGTAGGTGGAGATAAGTCCGGCCTTCACGCTTGCGTGAGCACTACTTTTCTTGCCGTAATTCTTAGCCATCTACTGGTGCATCTCATCGCAGTGGCAAACGACCCATGCAAGCGATGAGCGGGGTGAAGTCGGCCGCTTGTCCCCCAAGCCCTCAACAGTGCGGCAGGCAAGATCCCAGAGGCCGTCCGGCAGTAATGCGGGACGGCCTTTTCTTGGAATTAGTTTTCGCCTGAGTAGTCAACGATCGTAACGGGGTTCATTTCGCCGTCATAGCTCGCGTCGACGTCGTATTTCTGCAGCGAGAATGTGCCGTCGCTGAACACCCAGGTTCCGGCAGAGCTGGCATCGCCAAGGCCGCGCCACTTCGAATATTCGGTGATGGTCAACGTCTCTTCGTCGAAGTGCGAATTGACCAGACCTAGGGTCGTGCCCATGCCCTTGACGGAGATGTCTTCGACTTCACCCTCATAGTCATCATTGACATAGCGAACATCGATATCCGGTTGGGCGAAAGCGATGGGACGCAGGCCTTCGGTGTCGGTGTAGAGGTAGTAGCTGTCGGTTATATTATAGGCTCCGGCCATGCAGAACATGCTGATGAGCGTGACTTTTTGCTTTTGCTCCTCGTCGTCGGTCCAGCTAGGCTGATAGGAAATTTCCCAAGCCCCGTAAGCGTCGTCCTGAAAATACTCGTCTGGTTCTGAACAGACTTCGCCGCCCGCGGCTTGGTGCAATTTGGTTGCAGCTTCTCTGAGGTCGATATCGTTTGCGGCAGCAGCGCTGACCGAAAGCGCTATCAAAGGCAGCCAAAGCAATGGACGGATCATTTCTCTTCCCTTATGTCGTGCGCATCGCGCAGGACTCGCGATGTACTTCCGTTATTGAACCAGAATGAGGCCAAAATGACCGCAAAAATCATCGATGGCAAAGCCTTCGCCGAAAACTTGCGCAAGCGGGTCGCAGGTCACGTGGAACGCCTCAAGACGGAACACGGTATTACGCCGGGCCTCGCTGTGGTGATTGTGGGTGAAGATCCGGCAAGCCAGGTCTATGTCACCAACAAAGCCAAGCAGACGGCTGAAGTGGGCATGGCTTCGTTCAAGCACGAATTGCCAGCCGACGCTTCGGAAGCCGAACTCATCGCGCTGGTTCATAAGCTGAACAATGATCCGGCCGTGCATGGCATTTTGGTGCAAATGCCGGTGCCAAAGCACATCGATGGCAATAAGGTCATTGAAGCGATTTCACCGGCCAAGGACGTCGACAGTTTTACGGCCGAGAACGTCGGAAAGGTGCAGATTGGCCTGCCGGGCCCCGTGTCCTGCACGCCGCTTGGCTGCCTGATGCTGCTGCGCGATGAACTCGGCTCGCTCGAAGGCAAGAACGCTGTCATCATTGGTCGGTCCAACCTTGTTGGTAAGCCGATGATGCAGCTGTTGCTGCGCGACAATTGCACTGTCACCGTGGCGCACTCGCGCACCCAAAACCTTGCCGACGTTGTCCGCGCCGCTGACATTGTGGTCGCCGCTGTTGGCCGTCCGCACATGGTCAAGGGCGATTGGATCAAGCCAGGCGCTGTAGTCATCGACGTTGGCATCAATCGCATTCCGGCGCCGGAAAAGGGCGAAGGCAAAACCCGCCTCGTTGGCGACGTGGACACCGCCGCTGCGGCAGAAGTCGCGGGTGCGATTACCCCGGTTCCCGGTGGTGTTGGTCCAATGACCATTGCGTGCCTTCTGGCGAATACGATCACAACGGCATCGCTGATCAATGGCCTTGTGCCACCGAGCGATCTCACGGCGTGAGTGATCTCTTCGGATATGAGCCGGATGCGCACGATCCTGGCGGCAAGGTGCGGTTGCGCCTTGGTGCCGGGGTCAATGGCGATGCGGTGATCTCCGAGGATGGCCGCTATAGACAAGTCATGCGCCGTTGGCTCGGGGAGCAATTTCCCGAGCGCTACATTCTGTTCATTGGCATGAACCCATCCACCGCCGACGCAAGTGTGGATGATCCAACCTGCGCGCGCGAATGGGGATTTTCTCGCCGCGAAGGCTTTGAGGGCATGGTGAAGTGCAACGTCGGCGATTATCGCGCGACACACCCCAAAATGCTGCTCGAAGACGGCGTGGAAGCAGTGTCGCCAGTCAATCTGCCGACCATATTAGGTCTGGCAACGAAGGCGGGGCGGGTCGTGCTCTGCCACGGCAAGCTCAACAAGGCGCTCGCGCCTGCCGGGCAGCAGCTGGTGAGTGCGCTGGAAGCCGCCAAAGTGCCGCTTTATTGCTTCGGCAAGAACGGCGATGGCTCTCCAAAACACCCGCTCTATCTCCGTGGCGATACGCAGCTGGTGCGCTTCTAAGACTTTTATGATTGGTGTGGGGGCAGGCTGGATCACCCGGTCAAGCCGGGTGATGTCGATGGGAGGGGCGGGCGAATGGTCTGGACCATCGTCCTCACAACCGCGCTGCCGTCTTCGCAGAGGTGACAGACGAAACTCCTAGTCAATCGTCGTCGCTGCTCACAACCTGCAGCACAAGCTCCAGTGCGGCCTCTACTGTTGCTTTGCGGATCTCGTCGCGGCCGATGTCGCCGAATTGGTGTTCAATGACGACCGTGGCGAGCTCTGTCGACACCGCGACATAGACCAAGCCAACGGGCTTTTTGTCTGAACCGCCATCCGGCCCGGCAATGCCCGTGCTCGACACGGCAATATCGGCATTGGCCGTGTTCCGCGCGCCGTCCGCCATAGCGCGGGCAACTTGATTGCTGACCGCGCCATAGTCCTGAATGAGGCGAGGCTGCACATGGATCATGCTCGCCTTGGCCTCGTTGGAATAGGTGATGAAACCACCGAAGAGAGCGGCTGAAGAGCCGGGAACATCAGTCAGCGCGGCGGCGATCATGCCGCCCGTGCAGCTTTCAGCGGTTACAATCGAAAGCTTCCGGTCCGATAGGGCCGAAATAACCCGTTTTGCAGTGCTGAGTGGTGCAGATTTAGAAGCCAACTAGTCCTCCCTGGGTACCTCAATGCTCGCGCTGGCCATGGCAACCATGCCTTCCTCTCGCCCAATGAAACCGAGCTTTTCATTGGTTGTCGCCTTAACGTTGACACGCGAAGGCGAGATCCCCAGAGTTTCAGCAATAACTGCACACATGGCTGGTGCGTGTTTTGCAATCCTCGGCGCTTCTGCAACAATTGTCACGTCCAGATTTACGATACGTGCCTTGCGTTCAGCGACAAGCTTGCCCGCATGTTTGAGGAATATTGTAGAAGCAGCACCACGCCACTGCTCATCACTTGGTGGGAAGTGGATGCCGATGTCTCCCGCGCCAATTGCCCCAAGAATAGCGTCGGTTAATGCATGGAGCCCAACGTCGGCATCGGAATGTCCATTGAGCTTGGAATGGTGCGGAATTTTGACGCCACAAAGCCATACGGCATCACCGGGCTCGAAATAATGCACGTCATAGCCGGTGCCAACACGCGTTTCGAACATGGTTTCTCCTGCCAGCAATCGCTCTGCTCGAGCGAAGTCTTCCGGGTGTGTAATTTTGAAATTGTCGCGGTCGCCAGGGACCATTTTGACCCGCATACCCGCCCATTCGGCGATTTCGGCATCATCGGTAAATTCTCGACGGACAGTGCCGGTGCGCATGTGGGCAGAAAAGATTGGACTGAACCGGAAACCCTGAGGCGTTTGGGCGGCGAACAGCAGATTTCTGTCTTCGGTTTTGGAGATCAGTCCGTCACCGAGGCTGCGTTTGATGGTGTCTGTGGTAGGAAGTGTCGGCAGCGCGCCGTCATGCTCTTTAAGGGCTTCAATGACATCATCTATGATGCGTGGCGAAACGAATGGACGTGCGGCATCTTGGATCAGCACGCGGTCAATGCGGAGTTTGGCAAGCGCTTTTAGGCCTTCAAGCACCGAGGCCTGACGAGTCGCTCCTCCAGGCACTGCGGGGTGTAGCCGTTCATGGTGCAAGCCCAAATCGGCATAGCGATGTGCATGATCTGGGTGGATTACGGGCAATACGAGGGTCACAGATTCGTGGCTTAGAAACGCTTCTATGGTTCTGGCCAATACCGATTTTCCGGCGATTTCTCGATATTGCTTGGGATCGGCGATCCCATTGGCATTGGCACGTTCGCCTTTTCCGGCCGCAACGACGATAACGGCTATGGATTTTGAAGACATGTCGATGTAGGCACTCACAAGAACCGCTATTGGTTAAAGGTCTAGCCCTCCTCCCGACATGCGGCAAGAGCAGGGCTGATTTGCTCAAGTTTTACAGCCAGTACGTGTTGCGCCCTGACTGAAAATGATTATTGTGCAGGCACTTCCTTACTCCTGACCAAAACTGGTGCAATTCTTGTCTTCAAATGCACGCCCGTTGAGCATCGGGGGCCACACATTGCGCAATCGTGCAATATTGGCGCCGATGGCCGGTATCACGGACCGACCCTTCCGCGAGATTGCGGAGCGGTTTGGCGCGGGCTTGGTTGTGTCAGAAATGGTCGCCAGCGCGGCCTTGACCACCGGCCACAGCGGCATGGTTCAAAAGCTCGGGCGAGCGGGCTCCTTGCCTCATATGGTCCAGTTGGCGGGCTGCGACCCGCATTGGATGTCCGAGGGTGCGCGCATCGCCGAAGATGCGGGTGCCGATATTATCGATATCAATTTCGGCTGCCCTGCCAAGCGCGTAACGACAGGCTACGCCGGGTCTGCGCTGATGCGCGTTCCAGACCAAGCTTTAGCTATTGTCGAGGCGGTTTCGGCCGCGACATCCAAGCCGGTGACCGTCAAGATGCGCCTCGGTTGGGATGATGACAGCCTCAATGCACCCCAGATTGCGAACCTTGCTGTGAGTGCAGGGGCGCAAATGATCACCGTTCACGGCCGTACTCGCCAGCAATTCTACAAGGGCACGGCCCGCTGGGCGCTCGTGCGCGAAGTTGTCGAAAGTGTTTCGGTTCCTGTCGTCGTCAATGGCGATATCGTCGATGACGCCACTGCACGAACGGCACTTGAGCAATCTGGCGCAGCTGCGGTCATGCTTGGTCGTGGCGCGCAGGGGCAACCGTGGAAGGTTGCGCAAATCGGGGCGGCCTTGGCGGGGCAGGTGGGGCCAGAAGCGCCAACCGGCGACGCCCTTATTGCGCTCATCAGAGAGCACTACGAAAATATGCTGAGCGATTATGGCATCGAAGTTGGTCTGCGCGCTGCGCGCAAGCATCTCGATTGGTATGCTGACGCAGCCAATCTTCAACTTGATAAGCCGACCCGTAAGGCTCTGCTAGACAACGACAATCCGAGTGCAGTTATCGCACTGATTGGTGACGTATTTTCCGGCCATTGGAGTGCCGCTGCATGACAAATGCGACTATCTCTGATGTTGACTCGATCGCAGCCCGATCTGTCCTTCAGGCTCTGCCACAGCCTATCATGGTGCTCACCGCAGAGCGGCGCATCAGCTTTGCCAATTATGCTGCTGAGGCTTTCTTCGGAGCGTCAATGAGCGTGCTGTCGCGCCAGACGCTAGACGATCTTATTGCGTTTGGGTCGCCTATCATCTCGCTGGTCGAAAGCGTGATCCAGCGCCGCGCTCCAATGACTGAGTACCGCGTCTTGGTTGGTTCGTCCCGTTTCGGCGACGAACGCGTTGCTGACGTGTTTGCCAGTCCTTTGTCCGATAGCGACGACAGCGTAGCCATTCTCATCCAAGAGCGCACCATGGCCGATAAGATCGACCGCCAGATGGTTTCTCGCGGCGCTGCAAAGTCGGTGACGGGCCTCGCGGCCATGTTGGCACACGAAATTAAGAACCCACTCTCTGGTATTCGCGGCGCAGCACAGTTGCTGGAATCCTCAATCCCGCCAGAAGAAATGCCGTTGGCGCGTCTCATTCGTGATGAGACCGATCGTATTGTTCATCTGATTGATCGCGTCGAAGTGTTCGGCGATGAACGCCCGCTTGAGCGTGAGCCGATCAATATTCACGTCGTTCTTGATCGGGTCAAACTGCTCGCTCGAAATGGCGTCTCTCGCGGCATTACCTTCTACGAAGAGTATGATCCTTCGCTGCCGCCTGTTCTGGGAAACCGCGATCGGCTGATCCAAGTCTTCTTGAATTTAATCAAGAATGCATCGGAAGCCCTTGAAAAAACACACAATCCCGAAATTCGAATTTCGACAGCCTTCCGGCCCGGCATCCGCATTGCGGTGTCTGGTGTGGCGCAGCGCATTTCGCTGCCGCTTGAAATTTTGATTGAAGATAACGGCCCCGGCGTGCCGCCAGACATTATGCCATTCCTATTCGACCCCTTCGTCACGACGAAGATGAACGGCTCAGGCCTTGGTCTGCCTTTGGTGGCCAAGATCATCGGCGATCACGGCGGTGTCATTGATTGCGAAAGCCGGCCGGGTCGTACCCGTTTCCGAATTCTTCTGCCGGTCGCTAAAGGCGATTTGCAGGACGCTGTTGAAGCTGAAGAGGGCGCGAATTCATGAGCCATGTCGTTCTGCTTGCCGATGACGATGCGGCGATCCGTATGGTGCTCAACCAAGCGCTGACCCGTGCAGGGTATGAAGTGCGCCCCACAGGCAACATCTCGACCATGTGGAATTGGGTGAGACGTGGCGAAGGCGATATTCTCATCACCGACGTTGCCATGCCCGACGGCAGTGCGTTCGACGTCATGCCGAAAATCAAAAAGCTCCGTCCCGAGCTTCCGATGATCGTGATGAGCGCCCAGAATACTTTCATGACTGCGATCCGCGCGTCTGAAGTTGGTGCTTACGAATATCTTCCTAAGCCCTTTGATATTACTGAGGTTTTGTCTGTCGTATCGCGCGCTTTGGCCGACGCTAAGAAGCCGACCAAAGCTGAGCGCGAAGCGGAAGAACCCTCAGAATCCATGCCCTTGGTTGGTCGTTCCACGGCCATGCAGGACATTTACCGCGCGCTCGCACGCCTGATGCAGACCGACCTCACGGTCATGGTAACGGGTGAAAGCGGGACGGGTAAGGAGCTGGTCGCTCGTGCGCTTCATGACTTTGGTAAGCGTCGCAATGGGCCCTTCGTTGCCATTAACATGGCCGCTATTCCGCGCGACTTGATCGAAGCTGAATTGTTCGGCCACGAGAAGGGTGCCTTTACGGGCGCGAATGCGCGGTCTTCGGGGCGCTTCGAGCAGGCTGAAGGCGGCACGCTATTCCTCGACGAAATTGGCGATATGCCGATGGATGCGCAAACCCGTTTGCTGCGCGTCTTGCAAGAGGGCGAATACACCATGGTCGGTGGGCGCACCCCGATCAAGACCAACGTCCGTATCGTTGCGGCGACGCACCGTGATCTTAGCCAGATGATCCGCCAGGGCCTCTTCCGCGAGGATCTGTACTACCGCCTCAACGTCGTCCCCATCCGCTTGCCGCCACTGCGCGAACGCACCGATGACATCGCCGATTTGGTCGCACACTTCCTGCGTGCCGCTCAGCGCGAAGGCGAGCCGCTAAAGACCGTTTCGCCTGAAGCCATCCGCCTCATGCAGAACTACTCTTGGCCGGGCAATATCCGCGAGCTCGAAAACCTCGTGCGTCGACTTGCAGCGCTTTATGCCGACGAGCAGATTTCGGCTGAAATTGTTCAGAATGAGCTCAATATTGCTGACCGCATTTCGGCGCCGACAATGGCTGCTGGCCCCGTCGATCTCTCGATGGCGGTTGAGACTCACGTTGGCGAAGTCTTGCGTGAATATGAGCCGAACCTGCCGCCAGCAGGCTTGTATCAGCGCGTAATTGATCGTGTCGAAGCGCCCCTGATCGCAATGGCCCTCAATGCCTGTGGTGGTAATCAGATCAAGGCGGCGGACCTATTAGGGCTAAACCGCAACACTTTGCGCAAGAAGATCCGCACGCATTCCATCGAGATTGTTAAGCACAGCCGTCGGGGGCTTTAGGCCTCCGACCGGCTCGCCCACAGGCACTGTCACATTTTGGCAACATTTATCTTGAAGGGTTGCCCGAATTGGGTCAGGCTTTGCCATCTCCCATAAGAAGTCACTGATTGACTGCGGGAGACAACTGGCGGCGCAGCCCTTTGCGCCGACGATAGGGGTGTTGGGCGCTTAATGACCGAATGGATTTCGGCCACCGAGAAACGCGAATTGACCTCGGACGCTTTGCGTCCGGAGCGCCGCACTTTGTTGCTCACGCAGCAGAACAATGGCCTGCGCGTGCTTGGGTTCGTGGTCGTCACCGCCTCGGTCATCCTCGCCTCTATTTCCTTCCTCATTCTGTCCGGTGCGACCAATATTGAGCCATCACCGATGGTGTGGACGATTATTTGGATCGTCACTGCCGTTTTGGTGTTGCTGGTCATTGCCCTCGTGGTCACCGAGGCTGTTCTGCTGGTGCAAGCCCATCGCCGCCGCACGCCGGGGGCGGGGCTCCAGGTCAGCATGGTCACCATGTTCGCCTTCGTTGCGGCAGCGCCTGCGGTGCTGGTCGCTGTTGTCGCGTCGATCTCGCTGAACCAAGGTCTCGACCAGTGGTTCTCCGAACGCACGCGCGCTATGGTGGAAAGCTCGCGTCTCGTGGCGCGCTCCTACATGCTCGAGCACGCTCAAGTGCTGCGCGATGACATTATCTGGGTCGCCACGGAGCTTGAGCAAGCCGTCCAGACCTATGATACCGACCCGCAGCGATTTGAACGCATTTTGACAGCGCTAGCGGTCACACGCTCGCTCCCATTCACCTCGCTCATTGATAAAGATGGCAACACGCTGGCGCGCGCTCAGATCAATGTTTCTGGGTCGTATCCGCAGCCGCCTCCGGGTGTTACTGATGGCGTGATCGAAGGCGTGCCGACGGCTATTGCACCAGGGTCAACGCAGTTTGTTGGCTCGGTCGTCAAACTGCGCGGCTATGCCGATGCGTTCCTTTTTGTGGTGCGCCCGGTTGACCCTGAAGTGCTCGAATATATGCGTCTGACCGACGAAAATATCTCCGAGTACCGCCAGTACACGTCCAATCGCATTGTGTTCCAGATCACCTTTACAATCATGTACATCGGTCTGGCCGTGGTTCTTCTGCTCGGCGCTCTGTGGATCGGGATTGCACTGGCCAATCGGTTCGTCGACCCAATTCGTAATCTCATGATCGCATCGCGCCATGTGTCTGCGGGTGATTTGGATATTCGGGTGCCGGTCAAAGAGGAGCGGGGGGATCTCCACGATCTTACCTCTGGCTTTAACCGCATGACCGAGCAGTTGCGCAGTCAACGCGAGGAATTGCTCAAGGCCAATGACGTCAATGAAAAGCGTCGGCAGTTTACTGAGGCCGTGGTGGAAGGCGTGTCCGCGGGGATCATCGGATTGGACGCATTCGGCTCGGTCACTTTGGTCAACGCGCGTGCGTGCGACATGCTCGGTCGGTCCGAAATCGAACTGATGGGCGAACGCATCGAAGCCATCCTGCCAGAGATGGCACCGACACTTGAGAAGGCACGTTCCGCGCGCCGTGGGCAGGTGCGTGACCAAATACAAATCGGCAATGAAACCAACCGCCGTATTTATCAGGTCCAGCTGACGCGCGAAGGGACGATCACCGAGTCCAAGGGCTATGTCGTCACCTTCGACGATATTACCGATCTGGAATCGGCTCAGCGCACTTCGGCATGGGCAGACGTTGCCCGTCGCATTGCCCACGAAATTAAAAACCCGCTGACACCGATCCAGCTTTCAGCAGAGCGACTGCGCCGCCGCTATGGCAACAAGCTTGATGATGATCGGGAAGTCTTCGATAAGTGCATCAACACCATTGTCCGGCAGGTCGGCGACATTGGGCGCATGGTTGACGAGTTTTCTGCATTCGCGCGTATGCCAGAGGCAGCGCCTGAGCGCTCCGATTTGACGGACACCGTGCGCCAAGCCGTGTTCCTCGAAAGCGTGCGCTTGCCTGAGGTCAACATCACAACCCAAGTCCCAGATGAAACCATCGTGGCTTGGTTTGATGCGCGTCTTATGGCGCAGGTGCTGACCAATCTGATCAAGAACGCCGTCGAGGCCTTTGAGGGCATCCCCCTCACAGCGGAATGGCAGCCAACGATTACAGTGGCCGCACATATCGAGGGGCGTAACGCGCGCGTCTCTGTGTCCGACAATGGCAAGGGCTGGCCGAAGGATAATCGCCAGCGCCTGCTTGAGCCTTATATGACGACCCGCGAAAAAGGCACCGGCCTGGGCCTTGCGATCGTCGCCAGAATTATCGAGCAACACGGCGGTATCGTCGAGTTGGTCGATGCAGAACCAGACGTCAACGGTCGTGTTGGCGCCTGTGTTACTTTCACCCTGCCTTTGCAGAACCCCGCAATTAGCGGCCCGTCGGAAGGGGAAGTCTCTCCCTCTGACCAGACGCCCCAAAAGGAGGAACCGCTGGATACAGCGGTTGTTCACAAGTAGATGGCACTCGACATTCTCATTATCGACGATGAAGACGATATCCGCGACCTGATCGCTGGGATCCTCGAAGACGAAGGTTACGACGCTCGACAGGCGCATGACGCTGACTCTGGGCTCAATGAAATCGCACGTCGTCGCCCAAGCCTTGTATTTTTGGACATCTGGATGCAGGGCTCGCGCCTGGACGGTCTGCAGCTTTTGGATGTGATCCAGAGCCAACACCCAGACATGCCCGTGGTGATGATCTCCGGGCACGGCAATGTTGAAACCGCGGTTTCGGCGATCAAGCGCGGCGCTTACGATTACATCGAAAAACCGTTCAAGATTGACCGCCTTCTGCACGTCACCCAACGTGCTTTGGAGGCTACACGCCTGCGCACAGAAGTTGCGGAGCTCAAAGAACGTACGCCGTCCAAAAACTCCGAAATGGTCGGCAATTCTAACGCGCTCCAGCAGGTGCGTGCACTGATTGAAAAGTCGGCCCCGACCAATTCGCGCATCTTCATTTCCGGGCCGTCTGGCTCAGGCAAGGGCCTCGTTGCGCGCGCCATCCACACGCGTAGCCCGCGTTCTGATGCGCCGTTCATCGAGATCAACGCCTCGCTCTATGCGCCCGATGAAGTTGCCGTCGTGTTGTTCGGGCGCGAGGCTCGCGACAAGTCCGGTCTCCTGAAAGTCGAAGTGGGCGCCCTTGAGCGCGCGCACGGTGGGACGCTCTATCTTTCGGAAGTGACCGCTCTCCCAGCACCTGTCCAACAGACGCTGCTGCGCACCTTGGTTGAGAACAAGTTCAGCCGCGTTGGTGGTGCACAATCGGTGGCGATCGACGTTCGCATCATTGCGGCCTCGTCCCAGAATGTCGCCGCGCAGATCGACGCTGGCGAATTCCGCTCCGATCTCTTCCATCGTCTGTCGATTGTGCCTCTGCCTTTGTCGCCGCTGCGGGAGCGCCGCGAGGATGTACCACCACTGGTGCAGGTCTTTATCGACCAAGTTTGCCGTATGCATAATTTGCAGCGCGTCACGATTGGCGATGACGCTATGGCGGTGCTGCAGACACAAGAATGGCCCGGCAATGCGCGCCAGCTGCGCAATTCGATCGAACGCTTGCTGATCTTGATGAAAGATCAGCAACCTGAGAATGGCATAATCACTGCCACTATGTTGCCGTCAGATATTGGTGAAGTCCTACCGACCGTAGGTGACACCGATTCGTCGGCGCATCTGATGAGCCTGCCATTGCGAGAAGCTCGCGAAGTTTTCGAACGCCAATATCTCTTGGCGCAAATCGAGCGCTTCGGCGGGAACATTTCCAAGACGGCAGAGTTTGTTGGTATGGAGCGCAGTGCGCTTCACCGTAAGATCAAGTCGTTGGGGTTGTGACAGATAATGCCGAACAGCCATGCGCGCGAGCGGGTAGGCATGTTCGGGTATTTATGTCATATTGAACTGACTACTGAAGACTAGGGTTTTGAAGCCTGTGCGGCAGTCCTTCAAAGTCCAGCGCACACAATGCGAAAACAACAGCGACAATAAAGCCGCGAAAGAGGCCAAAAATGGCTAGCGAAAAGCAGCAGAACTTACAGGATTCATTCCTGAACCACGTGCGTAAACAGAAAGTACCGGTCACTATATTCTTGGTGAACGGCGTTAAACTTCAAGGTGTGATCACCTGGTTTGACAATTTCTGCCTTCTTCTTCGTCGCGATTCCCAGTCTCAACTGGTTTACAAGCACGCCATCTCGACCATCATGCCGGGCGCGCCGATCCAGCTGTTCGATCCGGAAACGGCACAAGACAGCGACTGACCATATATGGATGATTTTGAGGAGGACGGCTGGGCTACCGGTCCTAAGCCGTACATAGATCGGCAAGAACAGCCGACACGCACCGGTTTGGTCGTTCCTGATGTTCGGGGACGCGCCACATATCACAATGTTGAATCACGCCTTGCCGAGTTTGTCGGCTTGGCTGGTGCTATACGTCTCGACATCATCTTCGCTGAGGTCATGCGGGTCCGAGAAATTCGGCCCGCAACCTATCTTGGCGCAGGTCACGTCGAAACCATCGCCGAGAAGGTCAAAGCTGAGAAGATTGAGCTTCTGCTCGTAGACGCAGCGCTGACCCCTATTCAGCAACGCAATCTGGAACGCGAAACAGGCACCAAAGTGCTGGATCGCACTGCGCTCATCCTCGAGATTTTCGGGGAACGTGCCGCGACGCGCGAAGGCGTGTTGCAGGTTGAGTTGGCGCATCTCAATTACCAGAAGGGGCGCCTCGTGCGCTCCTGGACCCACTTGGAACGTCAGCGCGGCTCAGGCGGCACTGGCTTTATGGGTGGTCCGGGTGAAACCCAGATCGAAAGCGACCGCCGCCAGATCACTGAGCGTATCGTCCTTCTGGAGGATCGGCTCAATAAGGTGCGCAAGACGCGTGTTCAGCAGCGCGCGCAGCGGACCAAGGCCAAAATCCCTGTTGTGGCTTTGGTGGGCTACACCAACGCTGGCAAGTCCAGCCTCTTCAATCGGCTAACGAATGCGGGCGTTTTTGCTGAGAACCTGCTGTTTGCGACACTGGATACGACAGTTCGCAAGATCGCTCTGCCGCATGGCCGTGAGGTCATGGTGTCAGACACCGTAGGCTTCGTTGCTGATCTTCCGCACGATCTTGTTGCCGCTTTCCGCGCCACGCTGGAAGAGGTCACGGACGCAGACATTATTCTGCACGTTCGGGACATCGCCAATCCAGACCACGCCGCACAGGCCCAGGACGTTCTCACCGTGCTCGATGAGCTTGGCGTGTCGTCGGAGACAAAGCCGGTCATCGAGATCTGGAATAAGGTCGATCTTCTCGAAGACCCGGCCTTGCAACTGGCCGCAGCGCATCCGGCAGGTCGTGTTCTCGCATCCATTCCTGTTTCGGCGCATACAGGGCAGGGCGTTGATGCTCTTCTCACCAAGATCGAAGAAACGCTTGGCGAGCAAGGCCGGACCTATCAGGTCTTCGTCCCGCACGCGGCGGGTGCCGATATCGGCTGGCTCCACAAGAACGGCGAAGTGATCGAGCAAAAAGACCCGACCGAAAAAGGCACGGATTTTGTTGTTCGCATTGACGCCCGGCACCGTGATGAGTTTCTCGAGCGGTTCAATGGCCGGATAGAGGGTTCCTAACCCCACGCTTTGACATTTCGTTTCAAAAAACAAGAGAGCCCCGGACCAGTTCCGGGGCTCTCTGCATTCCACGTCGGTGTCATTTTCGCGAGGGGGAGGTGCGTGTTGACGGCAGGACTAACTCTTGTTTTTGTCCTTCGCCCGGATTTCGTTCCAATACCCGTCCATGCGCTCGAGCCCAGCCTCGACCGGCAAAACCCCGTCCTCGCGGCAGCGGGCTTCAACATAGTGGAAACGACGCGTGAATTTGGCATTGGCGTCACGCAGCGCAGCCTCAGGATCAACACCTGCCTTGCGCGCAAGGTTGGAAACGGCAAACAACAGGTCACCGATTTCCTCGCGGATGGCGTCAGCATTGCCGGACGCTTCCGCTTCGGCGACTTCGTCGAGTTCTTCCGAAATTTTAGCGCGGACCTGTTCCAGATTTTCCCAATCAAATCCCACCTTTGCGGCGCGTTTGGTCAGCTTTTCTGCACGCATTAGGGCGGGAAGAACTTCCGGCACATCGTCAAGCAGCGATGGTGTTTGCTCGCCCTTACGCGCGGCCTTTGCGGCACGTTCCTGCGCTTTGATGGCTTCCCATTTGACCTGCGCATCGCTCGCGCTGTCCGCATCCACATCGCCAAAGACGTGCGGATGGCGCCGGATCAATTTCTCGGTGATGGCAAAGATGACGTCGCCAATATCGAAATGGCCGGCTTCCTTGGCCATTTGCGCGTGGTAGATCGGCTGAAGAATGAGATCGCCAAGTTCTTCGCGCAGATCGGCGAAATCTTCGCGTTCGATGGCGTCAGCGACTTCATAGGCTTCTTCGATCGTGTAGTGCCGGATAGATCGAAAATCCTGTTCCAGATCCCAGGGGCAGCCGCCATTGGGGTCGCGTAGCCGCGCCATGATTTCGATAAGGCGGGAAAGGTCACGGGAGGGCTGCATAGAATGCTCCAACGGGAGGGAATCGTCGTGCCTACCATAGTCAGGGGCGCTGTTTTTGAGTGCAAAATCTCCGATACGGATGGCGAGTGTCTCGTCCGACCACTGCGCTAATCATCGCTTAGTAGGCCGCAGCCTTGGATGTAGTTTTTCCTGCCATGGCAGTATTTTCCAAGAAACCCATGCGGCTTCAGCCCTTCGGGCCTCGCCTTCAGCGCGTGACTGCACAGATGTTAGTCATGGCTGCTATGTGCCTATCGATTAAACAAAGGCTTGCCATTCCCATTTTCCCGTTTGAATATCGAAGGACTGGGAGGGATTGAGTGAACCCATTTGACGAAATGCTGACCGCAGGTCAGGGAGTCAGAGCGCCTTATGCGGGTCTCCAGCAATGGTATGAAACGCAGACGCCAGAGAAGCTGAGCCGCAAGGTCTCCGATGCAGAGGGGGCCTTCCGTAAGACAGGCATTACCTTTGCTGTTTACGGGGACGATCAAGCTGCTGAAAGACTTATCCCTTTTGACATCATCCCGCGCATCATAACCGGACGGGAATGGCGGAAGCTTTCTCAGGGGATCGAGCAAAGGGTTATGGCGCTCAATGCTTTCCTCGATGACATTTATCATCGCCAAGAGATCGTCAAAGCCGGACGTATTCCGCGCGAGATCATCGCCAACAATGAGGCATTCTTGCCGGAAATGATCGGTTTTCGGCCGCCGGGAAATGTCTACACGCACGTCATTGGCGTGGACATTGTGCGCACCGCTGAAGACCAGTTTTTCGTGCTGGAAGACAATGCCCGCACGCCTTCTGGCGTCTCCTATATGCTGGAGAACCGCGAGACTATGATGCAGCTCTTTCCGGAGTTGTTCCATCAGAACAAGGTCTTGCCGGTCGAGAATTACCCGCAGTTTTTGCGACAATCCCTAGCTGCAGTGGCACCACGGGGCGGCAATCGCGAAAACCCAACCATCGCCGTTCTAACGCCCGGCATGTATAATTCTGCCTATTATGAGCACGCCTTCCTTGCCGACCAGATGGGCGTGGAGCTCGTTGAGGGGCGAGACCTCAAGGTCATGGATGGGCGCATAGCAATGCGCACGACCCAGGGCTTCAAACCAATCGACGTGCTCTATCGGCGTGTGGACGACGCCTATCTCGATCCGCTGACCTTCCGGCCGGATTCCACTCTGGGCGTTCCGGGTATTATGGATGTCTATCGCGCCGGTAACATCACGATTGCCAATGCGCCCGGAACTGGCATTGCCGATGACAAGGCGATCTACAGCTATATGCCCGAAATTATTGAGTTTTATACCGGGCGCAAAGCTATTTTGGAGAATGTGCCGACCTATCGCTGCGCGGAGGCAGATAGCCTGAAATACGTGCTGGAAAACCTCCATGAGCTGGTCGTAAAAGAAGTTCACGGCTCGGGCGGCTACGGCATGCTGGTTGGTCCCGCAGCGTCCAAGAAAGAGCTGGAAGCATTTTCCGTAAAGCTCAAGGCGCGGCCCAGCAACTACATTGCTCAACCGACCCTTGCGTTGTCGACCACGCCGATCTTGACCGAGAAAGGATTGGCCCCGCGTCACGTGGATTTGCGCCCCTTTGTATTGGTGTCTGATCGGGTACGCATTACCCCCGGTGGATTGACGCGCGTGGCTCTGAAAGAGGGTTCGCTCGTCGTCAATTCCAGCCAGGGCGGCGGCACCAAAGACACTTGGATACTGGATGATTAAGCGGGCGAGGGGACCTGACTAATGCTTCTTGGACGCACCGCGAGCGGTCTATTTTGGATGCATCGCTATATTGAGCGAGCGGAAAACGCAGCCCGTATTATTGATGCCGGCCTGCGCATGGCGCTGACGCGCACGAACAATGCCTCAGAGGAATGGTCGTCTGTGGTGTCCTCGGCAGGCGCGCACCAGCGTTTTGCCGATAAGTACAAAAGTTTTGACGCGGCAAATGTCTCGGACTTCATCCTGCGGGACCGGGATAATCCGTCGAGTGTGCTGGCCACGATCGAGTCTGCACGCGCTAATGCCCGCATGGTACGAACTGCGCTAACGCGCGACGCCTGGGAAGCGGTCAACGAAGCCTGGATGGCGCTCAATGACGTGCTTCGCGATCCGGTGCCGCAGAGCGATATTCCGCCGGTGCTTGATCATATCAAGCGACAGACCTCGCTTATTCGCGGGGCTTTTCACGGCACCATGCTGCGCAATGAGATCTTCAATTTTGCCCGCATTGGCACCTTCATCGAGCGAGCGGACAATACGGCGCGTATTCTCGACGTGAAGTATTATGTGCTCTTGCCGGCCGTGTCTTATGTTGGCTCCACCATTGACAATTATCAATGGGAGTCGATCCTTCGCTCGGTTTCGGCGCACCGATCCTATCGTTGGGTCTATGCGGGGGATTATCGCCCGGCGCAGATTGCTGACTATCTCATTCTTGATGGCCGCATGCCGCGATCGCTGAATTTTGCGTATCGCAATATCGTCGAAAATCTCAATTTTCTGGCGAAGGACTATGGTGAGCGGCATGTGTGCCACAGCTCTGCTGAGCGGACGTTGGCGACGCTGAACGACACCACGATCGAGCCGATTTTTGACGGCGGTCTCCACGAATTCCTCACCGACTTTATTGAATGCAACAATCGGCTGGGCGTGGAAATCGCCGAAGTCTACAACTTCGATTGATCCAAAGTGCTACTCACCATCAATCACACCTCTCGCTATGACTATGACCAGCCCGTCAATTTTGCGCTGCAGCGGCTTCGCCTGTGGCCGCAAAATATCGCGGGGCAGGTTGTGCGTGAATGGAGCGTCGAAGTGAGTGGAGCTGATCGGGAGGTCAGCTATGTCGACGGATTTGGCAACAAGGTCGAGTTGTTCAAGCACGAGCGCAGTGCCGACAGCATTGTTGTGCGTGCCCATGGTGCCGTCGAAACGGAAGATCGGGCAGGGGTTGTTGGCAAGAGTGCAGGTGGCCCGCCACTTTGGATTTATGAGCGCGTGACCGACCTCACCAAAGCAGGCCCTCATATTCGCGAGCTGGCAGAGGGCATTCGCGATGAACAGGCCGATCAACTCGCCTTACTGCACACTCTGATGAACACGATCCATTCCCGCGTCGTCTATTCGCCCGGCACAACCAGCGTCGCAACGGAGGCTGAGGTGGCGCTCGATAATGGAGCAGGGGTCTGCCAAGACCATTCCCATATCTTCCTCTCAGCGGCGCGGGTCCTCGGCATTCCTTCGCGCTATGTTTCGGGCTATTTGCGCATGGAAGGCGTAACCGATCAGACGGCTAGCCATGCCTGGGCCGAGGCCTATGTGGATAGTCTGGGTTGGGTTGGGTTCGATGCCGCCAACAATATCTGTCCAAACCACAATTATGTTCGAATCGCCGTGGGCCTAGACTATCGTTCGGCCGCTCCTGTCTCTGGCGTACGGATGGGGGCAGCTGGCGAGACGCTAGACGTCCATATCAGCGTCGAACAGTAGGAATAGGACGAAGACCCATGACGTATTGCGTTGGTATGAAGCTGGATCGCGGGCTCATTTTCATGTCCGACACCCGCACCAATGCAGGGCTGGACAACATCTCGGTCTTCTCGAAAATGCGTAACTGGAGCGTTCCCGGAGAGCGTGCTATCGTCTTGCTGTCAGCGGGAAATTTGGCGACGACGCAAGCTGTTTCAAGCCTGCTGGACGAGCGTATTCGCACGCCAAAACCTGGGCAACCGACACTGCACAGCACTGGAAGCATGTTCCAGACAGCACAGCTCATCGGCTCAGTGGTCAAAGAAGTCATCCGGGATGCCGCGCCGGGTGGGCAGAATGCAGATGCTTTTGGGGCGTCATTTATCCTCGGTGGGCAGATCAAGGGTGAAGAGCCGCGGCTGTTCTACATCTACCCAGAGGGCAATTTTATTGAATCCTCCGCTGACACGCCGTTCTTCCAAATCGGCGAGCACAAATACGGCAAGCCAATCCTGGTGCGCGCTTATGAGCGAGAAATGAGCGTTGATCAGGCGATCAAGCTCTTGCTGGTTTCCTTTGACTCTACGCTCAAATCCAATCTCTCGGTGGGGTTGCCGCTCGATCTGCAGATCTACAACAAGGATAGCTTCGACCTCGAACCACAGAGGCGGTTTGAGCGGAACGATCCATATTACGTGGCGATATCTGAAGGCTGGGGCGCCGCGCTCAAAGATGCATTCCATCAGCTGCCATCACTGGACTAACCGCAGCCAACAATCTTTCGCCGTTTTGGAGCCATCGGCAGTCTGGTTGTCCCCTGGAACGCAATCTGACACTGGCCGTCGGGAATTCAGCAACAAAAACAATGTTGGAATATTCCCCAATTCTGGCACCAAAGTTCCAGAAATTGGCACTGGCCGACAAAAGCAGCCATCAGAATCTGGCACTGGCCGGAGCATTGGAGACGCGAGTCAGCAACGCTTCCCAAAGCTTAACGGAATGCTGACAGTTTTATACAAATATCCTGCTGCATTTCACAGGCAGGCACATGTTCGACGGCACTCTACCGATCTTGAAGGATGACGATCCCGAGTTTGTTCACACCAATGCTGCGTTCATCGCGCTCGCAAATCCGCCGAGCCGTCGAGTGCTCGAGCTTCTCGCCGTGGCACCACGCGACCTTCGAGATTTCAACGCTCACGTTGGCATCCCCAATGACTCCATGAGGACTATCCTCAAAGAGCTTCAGCTTGTGGGGTTCGTCAAAGGGCAGGGAGGAAGGTGGGAGCTGGGCGGACCGGCCCTGGGCCGCATCAAGGACTGGCTGGCCCTGCTGGAATAGCTATAGCCATCCACGCTGGAAGTATTTCCAGCGGTTTACCACCAGATAATCTTGTACCCTCTGAACGTTCAGTCGCTGCATGATTTCGGCCAGTTGCGTCGATACGCCTTTGCGCATCTCCATGTTCGGCAACGATCTGAACGCCCCCTGAAGAGTACTCATCGCATGCTCTTTCTTGAGTACCTGGCGAAGGACTAGGTCAGCAGCGAGTTCCAGCGTTGCTGGCCAACGTTCCGCAACTGCAACACCTCGATGAGCATTCGTAGCCGACTGCGCGACTGGCACTACCTCACACCGTCCGGCGAACCACGCGCACCACTCCAGAACTTTCAGAGCTACCACTGAATCTTCTGTGGCGAAGGGGGGCGGGAGAGCAATCTTTTCGCCAGGCAGCAAACCGAGATGAGCCGCCAGCTTCAAAGCAGGCTGAACGTACTCGCCTCGTGCATAAACTGGACGAGCTTCGCGCAAATCGAACTGACAGTTCTGACAATGGCAGACGGACCGGATTCGCGTCCACGTGAGAAAGTTAAAGCACAATGGGCAGCGATCGATCAGCATCTCGTTCGTGTTGAGATCGAAGGGAATGGCGGGGAATCGCCAAGCCAACCGGATGTACGGTTGATCACCGTCGGCCGCCAGAACGCCTGGAGCTACCCGTCTCCCTTCCCCGATCCAATCGGAAGGGAGAGCCTGCCCCCGGAATACGACCTTCTTGCCCGCCTGGCGCTGCCAACCCAGCGAGCGGAGAAATTCGGAACCGCATCCCGCCAAAACATCGAGTTGGTCCAGAATTCCCGGATGATTCCCTACGTCCGCTAACCGGTATGCCGGCAGCTGGAAATACCGAGAAAAAAGGTCGCTCGTCCGGAAGAAGTGACCTTCTGCAACACGGACGATGATGGAGGCCGGATCCTCATCAGCATGAGCGGGCTCTGGGAAGTCCCAGAGCGGTCCGGTCGGCGGCTGAGATGATTCACTTGGGGTCATCGTAGAGACGGCTTGCACGCTGTCGTCCACGCGCCGCCTTGGCGGCGAGAGCTCGCTGAAGTTCATCGAGCTCACCCTCAAGCGTCTTCGGATAGCTGGGGAAAGGCCCAGAATGGGTGAAAGGGTTGATCTTCAGCATGCGGGTTTCGGTCGCCATCTTGATCTTGAAAGCTCGAGCGAGGTCCCCAACCGTCATCGTTCGAGGCATCTCCTTGAGGTTACCGTCGTCGTCGGTCAATCGACGGAACGCCTCTACCGTGGCTCCCTCAAGAAGATTAGCAAGTACCCCCGGTCGTCCGCGGGTGGCGAAAAAGAAAGCTTCCTCTAATCCCTCGTCGGCAAGGGGCGTAGACACAAACGGCATTTCCTCGTCGAACTTCTTCAAGAATGCCGCAAACTGCCCCTTTTGCTTTTCCGTCTGGTACCCGAGGGGCCGCAACTCAACCAGCGAATGCTTGCTGTCTCTCAGGACCTTGTGCGTGTCGATCAATTCCAGAAGGCTACGATCACCAGTGACAAAGATCCGGAAGAAACCCGCATCTCGCATAGAAACGATCCAGTTGACGAGGTCCTTGGGTGACTGGCCGTCATACATCTTTTGTGCTTCGTCGATGACGAGCATGTCGATCTTTTCACGCTGGAAATGCTTCATGAGCAGCAAGCTTGCCTCTTGCTGACTCGGCCCTCGGGCTGACAACCAGTGCTTGAACAGTTCCTCGAGCATTGTGTTACAGGCTTGCCGAGGAGTGGCCCCATTCTGGCAATTGAGGTAGACGGCACGAGCCGGGCTGCCCAAAATCTTGGAGCAGCCAAACGGTACATCCGGCACGGGCTGCGAGGTCTTGGCAGACATAAACCGCTTGATAAGTTCGCTCTTCCCACACCGGCTGTCGCCCACGAGAAATGCAGGGGAAGACTCACGCATCCGAATTGCATTGTCGTAAGCATCCTCAAGCGCAAGCGTGGCGGTCAGGTTGTTGGCATGCGCCACGAAAATGCGCTGGATTTTCGTGCGGCGCCGCTCCTTGTCCCACGTAGACATCTCTCCCTTGAGTGCCGCAATGCGAGCCTTTCCGTCATCAACAGTCTCGCCGCTCATTAGTCGTCCTCAATAATATCGTGTGTCCAGTTCGTTCTGTTTGCGAAGTTTTCGAACAGATCTTCATCATCTGACACGTCCAACACGCTGCGCTTCTTGCGTTCGGCAGGCTCAGCGACGACTTGCCCGCCATTGGCTTCCTCGTCGTGTTCCTTGAGCAAGTCGTAACGGTCGATGATTTTCCTGGCCCCAACCGTCGACACGCTGGCTGGGCCATCCAGCATCAGCCCTGCAATACGTGGTGCCTGGCCACCTGTGAGCTTCACCTTCGGCTTCTTATCATCGAGCTTGGCTCCCATGGCCCGCAAGGCATTCTCAAAGAGCCGCAGGAAGCCCTGCTTGTAATCAGCAACATTGCTGGCGTCCTTCTTCTGCCGGCGAAGGAAATCGCATACCGCCTCATGCTGCCAAATAGTTCGCCCCTCCACATGCGGGTTTTCCGCCCGCACGAGAATTTCGGCTGGAGGAAACGCTCGTCCACCGGGCAGCTCATCCGAACGCAGGGACACATAAGACTTGCTGACATCCAGCAGGGGAATGCGGAGCGTCACCGGGGTTGGCTTCATGCCCCGATGACCGTGAGCGCCACCAGTTCGGCGAAGCTGCTGGAGTTCGTCAGACCGGTACTTGAGCTTGCGCCATGTGACACCCTCATCGGTGGCAACGGCGTCCACCTCGATGGTGGTCACCAAGTCCCATCTGTCCAGCTCATGCTGAGCAAGGCGCCGGGGACGATGCGACGGACTGTTAGCCCCTCGGATCCAACGTTGTTCCGGGGTCTCGTAGTCCAGATCCTCCTGCGGACGTCGCGCATAGACCTCGATCAGGTACTGGTGAAACAGCATGTTGAAGTCGTCGAGACCGATAGCTGCCTCATGCTGCGGGCGCCGGTCACCACGATCTTGCGGTCCGGACCCGGTGGAGCCCTTCAACCAGTGGACGAAGTCCTGCTCGATCGTGCCGAAATGCCTCTCAACATACGGCTTGCTGTTGGGCTTCTTCGGAACCGAGAGCTCGAAACCGACTTGGATGCGAGCGAGGTTCTGCTGCAACTGCAAGGACACGAACTCCTTGGCGTTGTCGTAGCGAACCTTCACCGGCTTCCCGAACCCCATGAGATCGCCGTTGATGTCGGGCCAACGCTCCCGGACATAGGTCTTGGGACGGATGGCATGGTCGATGCACATCAGGGCAGGGGTGAGCCCACCAGGCTCGAACGTGATCGCGAAACCGAGCGGGTATCCTGAGTGCACGTCGAGTGCCAGGCACACCCAGAAGCGATCCAGCCCCTTTTGTGCGAGTTCCAGACCCAGAGTGGTTTCACCGAGTTGACCCGGGATCGGGTGCAAGTCGAACAGATGGTGATCGATCTCCACCAGATCGAGAATACGCTTTGGCCGCGGGTTCTTGCCGACGGACCCGTACTCGAGGTCAGCCTTTGCGACCCCTTCCTTCTTGGCCATTCTTACCCAAGCATCGTAGCGGCGATACTCGTTATTGACGGTGGAATAAGAGGGAACCGGCAGGGATGTGCCCCGCTCGGCATTCTCCTTCTCGATCTTGTCCTTGACCCGCGTGTGAATCTTCAGCGGTCCCAGCGCATGGGAGAATTCCACCATTTCGCGGATCTGTTCCCCAATGATCTCGAACACCCGTGGCGGCAAGGTTCTGGCGCGGGGCGTGACAGCATTGCCATGCAGTAACCCGGCTTCCTGAATCTGAAGGTTGAACTCGCGGGCGACCCAGCGGAGTACTGAGCGCGGGGCGCGGTTCCGCGGCAGCTCGATCTTGTCCTCGGCCGATACCTGCTGGTTGTGGCGTTCGACCTCGGCCTCGACTGCCTTAATCACCGCCTTGGCGTTGTCCTCATTACGAGCGTATTGTCCACCGTTCGCTTCAGCGTTCTTGATGCGGTTGAGGAACTCGGAGACGAACAGCCAGCGGGCTTCCGCCTTGCGCTTCGGCTCCTTCCGGAACAGGTTGTAGGCCACCTCCAAACGCTGCCGGTGCTCGGCCTCATGAATATCTGACTTGAAGGTTGGCGCTTCCCGGCCGGGCCGGTAGTAGCGCCGCTCGTCCATCAGCTTGAACAGCTCAGTCGTCGTGAGAGCGCGCTGCTTCTCTTCGTGGCCGTTCCAGAACAGGTGCGGCCCCTGCGGCACCTTCATGAGGAACTTGTGCGCCACCTCGTCGATCATGACGACGTCATTCGGCTTGAGGTCGTCCGCCATGAGGTCGTCGAGCTTGCCCAGAGGAAACGCTCCGGGGTCGGGCTGCATCGAGTTCTTGGTCAGCACAATGTTCATGGCCGGACCCTCGTCAGCTTGACCGGCGTGTCGGGGCCGATGGGCTCGAACAGGTCGATTGCGATCAGGCGCTCCGTGATCCGCGAAAGAATGTCACCGCGGGCGAAGTCGGTGTTCTCCAGTGCCGCTTCGCACTCTGCCATCGTCGCGGTTTGCTCGGGGCGATTGCGGAGGGTGCTCAGCAGCCGCTCCAAATTCTCAGCCGTGATCGGCCGACCGGAGTTCGCAAGGATTTCGTCGACGACATCAGGGTCAGCCATGCCCGCCACGTCGACGTCTGTCCAAAGGTCCCAGGTAAGCCCACAGCGGGTATAGGCGTCCCTCACCAGGCGCAGCCTGTGACGCATCAGAGCGGCCTTGCGGTATCGACGCAGTCCGCGCTCGTCACCAGGGGCAGGCTTCTCAGGCCGGATGTCGCAGAGCCGCTTGTACTCCACCCGGATTTCCGCATGCCCCATGAGCACCAGGAAGTCCGGCGTGTACTCGAAGTATTCGACTTCACCGTCGGGCGTTACCCGAAGCGTTTCCGGTTGGCCGAAATACTCGGTCACTGACTGATGTACCTCGAGAAGGCGGGCGACACGCTCCTCGCCGACCGACTCGTGAACCACGTGGCCAGCGTTCTTCCAGCTATAGAAACCACCAACGCGGTTAGGCTTACGGCCGGTAATGATACGACGCACCGGCTCATTTCCGGGAAGCCTGAACCGCTCCACACCCGGGACCAGTCGCTCCCAGTATGGTTCTGCAAGTGCGAGACCTTCCGCCTCCCATGACTTGCCCAATTGCACCATAACGCACCTGCTACTCTGGGCTCTTCTGGCCCGTTCCGGAGACTTCTGCAGCGGCAAGGGTTTATGACTTGCTGCTTCGCTCCTGTATGTTGAAGTTGCTTGCTTTTTTGGTTGCCAACGAGTTCACCGGGATGGTTGGCGAGGCGTTGGCCCGAGTGGTTTCTGTTTAGTTTCCGCTAAGGTCGCAAATGATGGACAACGGTCTCGATGCCGATGCCCATCACCGTCGAAATTTCGGTCACCGTCTTGCCTTGCGCGGCCAGGCTGCGGATCCGATGCCGACGGAACAGGCCAGCGACGGCATCGCTCGGCCAGCCCAGCTCCTGCCGGACGCGCCGCAACGCCATCTGCAACAGCCTTGGCGACATCCGGCCGCCGTACTGGTTCAGGAACAGCGGCTCATTGCGACCAATCGAGGTTGGTACGAGCTGGAGGTAGCGGCCGATGGCGCTGGCGACAGGATGTTCCATGTCGACGATCCGGAAACAGCCGCCAGGCCGTTGAACGACCAGGAAGCCATTACCCAAAGCCTTGTGGTCGAGTGGCGCCATCTCCCCGGTGGACAACCCGAGATATGCCGCCAAGGCAGTGACAGCCAGATCCCGAGACCATTGCCATTCGCGGCTGGCTGCCACGGCGCGCTCGAGATCGAGCAGGTCGGGGGCAGGGGGCAACCAATCGCCCTGCGGCTGCGGGCGCGGAAAGTCGGCCGTCAGGATGGCGCCGCCGGTTCTCAGCTCGCGAGCCAGGAGCCGGACGTGCGTTCGCAAGGAAACAAGCCGCCGCCGGATGGTAGAGACGGAAACGCCATCCTGCTCCCACATTTCAACGAGACGCTGCAGGGCGGACGTATCGAGTTCCAGGATATCCGCGGCGATTGCCACGCGCCCGTTGATCTGCTCCATCGTTTCGGCGACGCGCCTGAGATCACCGATATATCCCTCGCGCGTCGAGGCGGGGCGATCAGCCAGGTGCTCGACCAGGAGGGGCAGGCACAATGCTCTTTCGTCAACCAACGAGCGGCTCATCTGTCCCCTCCTGGCAGATCCTGCGAACGGGTGGCCAGCGCCTTCGCCAACGGGAAGTTGACGACAGCAGCGTTCCGCTTGGGACGGTCCCCGGCGCGGGCCTCGGCTTCATCACGCACCGTCATGGCAATCGCCAGCAGGGCGCGATGGGCAGCCTCCTCAAAACTCTTGTCACCGAGTTCCTCATGAACACGGAGGAGGCGGGTCAGGACCCGGATCAGCAACTCATCCATTGCTGCCTCCCAGGAGCTTGACAGCGTCGGTCCGCTGAGCGCGGCGACAGATCGCCACGAACTTGTCGCCGGTGAGGTGCCGCTGCTTGACCAAGGCATCTGCAACGGCCTCGACGAGGCTGGCGTTTTCTCGCACAATCTTGAGGGTGGCCGTATAGAGCCGCTGCAGGTCCGCCTCCACGGTCTTGGCGAGTGCGGGATCGAGGGTAAGCAACTGCTTGACCTCCTGCGGCGAGGATCGGTGCAAGAGCCGGTCGCCGAGACCAAGCGAGGTATGCACCAGGGCCAACATGTAGGTTGCCTGGGCGAGGTCACTGGTCTCATCGCCGCCGGCGCCACTACTCACCGAGTTCAGCAGAACCTCTTCACCGCACCGGCCCGCCAGGAGCACCATGGCACGGTGATCGATGTCGCGCCGAGCAATGGCGTCTTCCAACATTACCGACATGCTGGTGCTGCCGCCTTCGAAGGCCTGACGGCTGATGGTGGTCACGCTGTCGACGGAACCCGGCATCAGCACATGACTGACCACGGCATGGGCAGCCTCATGGATGGCGATGCGCCTGACCAAGCCCGGCGGCCGTGTCTCCGGTGGCGCCACCTGCGCGAACAGGTCCTGCAGGGCGACGGGGCGGTTCTGCTGGCGCGCCGCGAGGCGAGCCGACTTCACCCAGTCATGTACATCGGCACCGCTGGAGCCCACGCCCAGCTTGGCAACGACGCTCAGGTCAACATCTGGCAGGTCCTTGCCGAGATGCTGGCGAATGATGCCTTCAAGTGCCTTGGCGTCCGGCTTCTCGATGTGGATGATCTTCGACAATCGGCCCGGACGAACCAGAGCCGCGTCGAGCTTCTCGGGATGGTTGGTGGCACCGATGACGATCAGCTTCGAGCTGTCACCCGAGGTGGCGCTGTCCAGCTTGAGCAGCATGTGCCCGACAACCGGGATCCACCACGATGAATGCCGATCAGCATTCGCACGACTCGGAATCCCCTCGCATTCGTCCAGGAAAATCATGGCCGGCGCTACCGCTGCGGCCGCGGCGAACAACTCATCGATCTGCTTGATGATGCTGTCGAGGTAGCCGGGACTGTTGGCGAACCACTGGCTGACCGAGGTGGGGAAGAACGGGATACCGGCAGACTTGGCGAGGCTGCGGGCGAACGTGGTCTTGCCCAAGCCGGGCTCGGATGCCAGCACCGCGGTGCGCTGGATAGCCGAAAACTCCAGCTTACCGGCACGCCAAGCGTCCAGGTCGGTGATCAGCGCCTTGGCCCACCCCTCCAGTTCCTCGCCATAGCCGAACAGCTCCTCGACAGGAGGTACGTCCTCGAGCCCGGGCGCGGCCTCCGACTTCGCCTTGGACGCGGCCACCAGACGCTCGACGCAGGCCTTGGCGGTGCTGCCGGTGCGGATGGCGCCGCAGATGTCCGAGTAGTCCAGGCCATGGGAGACGCCAGCAGGCATGGAGCGGGGATACCGACCGGTGGCCATCTTGATGGCCTGGCGCAGGAGCTCGTCATCGGGATGATCGATCTTGATCCGGATGTCGGCCGAGGAGGTCATGGCCTTCGGCAGGTAGTCCAGGTTCTGCGTGACGCCGATGATGCGGCCGCCGTTCGCCATGGCGAAGACAGCCTGATCAGAGGTGGTCATGCCATGCGTGGACTTGCGGGGCGGCTCGCTCACCGCGTGAGCAAACTTCCACTCACCCAGCCGCTTGGCTGCGCGCATCAGCGGTTGCACCCACTCGGCACTGGGCGCCTCGATGATCATGCTGGTGGTGCGGTCACGCTTCAGGCGAGCGATATGACCCGGCATCAATGCCAGGCGGATCATGAGTTCGGGGAGAGTGTGGATGGCCGGTCGATGCAAGGACTTGCTCTGCATCACCTCGGCATCGATCGCGTCCATCTCTTCAACGGAGATGTCATCGTAGTCGTCATTGTCAGCCATTGCTGCCTCGTTCTCCGGCAGGCAAATGGCCGAGCGACTACGCGCCCGCCTCTCCTGGCCGGTTGCAGGGGCGCGATCTGCGCCCGGGATTAAAGATGTTCATGGGATGCTCAGAAAAGGGGACGTTTGCCCCATAGTCGGTGGTCTATCCGGCCACGGACCAGACGCACGGAGACGCAAACAGTCGAGAGCCGCTTTCGCGTCTCGGGATCAGTTTCGCCGTCGTTGAAGGTTCGAGTGAACATGGGGGGTACCCGGTGAGGTCCTCCCGAGAACTGCAGCTAGAGGTGCAGTCCGGAACGCTGGAGGACAACGCGATCCGTGCGGCTGCCGGTCGGCGCCGCCTGTAGGTTCTCGCGTTTGGATATCGTCTTCTGCGGGTTCATGACGGGAACAGATAGAGAACTTGGAAAGTCCCGTCAACACCAAATTCGGTCCAGGTCTACTTTCTCACGTTGACGGGCACTCACTTCAGTGTTTTCTTGATTATGCCAATCCAAAACGTAGGAATCGCAACGTGCAGTTCGAGACCCTAGCCGAATACATATCAGCATACCGGGCAGACCCGTCGATCGTTGGATTGCCGGTGCCTGTCGTTGCTGAACATCTCGGCCTTTCGCCGGCCGCGGTGACCGCCAGAGTCCGCAGCGGCTCCCTGGAGGGGTTGCGCATCGGCCGGCATTCCTTTGTCGCGCTGCAGAGCCTCCTCAACGATGAGGACAAGATGGCTGCCGACGTCCGGGCAGTGGAGCGCTATCTATGGAAACAGGCGAAAGCCGGCGTAACGGCAATCTTCTATGAGCCGGTCATGGCGACAGTCGGACTGACGCCTCGTGTGCCCGCTGAGCGCAACCGCATTGGCGCAATCCTGGGCCGGGTTTCCGAGAATTCAATGGACGAGGGCAAGGTAATGCTCTCCGTCCTCGTTCACCGGAAAACGGCAGGGGTCACCCGTCCGGGGCCGGGGTTCTTCGATCTTGCCCGTCAACTTGGGTTCGAGTTCGAAGACGACGATGAATTCGTGAGGAAGCAGACCGCGAAGGTGTTGAAGCTTGCAGCGAAGCAGGGCTGACTCGAAATTCGCGTGCCTGAATTGGGCGGGGTAGGGGTAGTATGAACGCCGTAGAGATCGAACAGGCTGTATCACAGCTCGCTGAGGCGCCCTTTGACGGCCCCGAGTTCCCGTATGCCTTTCTTCAGGCGTTCGGCAACAAGGAGACCACCCTTCGCAAGCTCCGCGCCGGCAACACCAACAAGTCCGACGTTGGTGGCGTTCTGCAGACCAACAATATCCATATCGCCGTTGCGCCAGCCGGTCAGGTGGGTGCTATCCTGCAGACACTTCGCGACAGCTTGGCGACCACCAAGGCGAAAGCCAAGTTCATCCTTGCCACCGATGGCGATACGCTGGAGGCAGAGGATCTCGTCAGCGGGGAAACGATCGCCTGCGACTATACAGATTTCCCCAACCACTTCGGCTTCTTCCTGCCTCTGGCCGGCATCACCACCGTCAAGCAGATTCGCGAAAGCTCGTTCGACATCCGGGCAACCAGCCGGCTGAACCGGCTGTACGTCGAGCTACTCAAGGACAACAAGGACTGGGCTAAAGACCCCACTGCCATGAACCATTTCATGGCGCGCCTGATCTTCTGCTTCTTCGCCGAAGACACCGACATTTTCCTGGGCACCCAACTGTTCACATCCACCATCGAGAAGATGAGCGATCGAGACTCGACCAACACCCATGAGGTGATCAGCGAGATCTTCCGGGCCATGAACACCCGTCACACCGAGCGGGGGGCTGATATTCCTCGTTGGGCTGCAGCGTTCCCGTATGTGAACGGTGGCCTTTTTGCCGGCGACACCGAGACGCCCCGGTTCAGCCGGATTGCCCGCAGCTTCCTAATGCACATCGGCAATCTCGATTGGCGCAAAATCAATCCGGACATCTTCGGGTCGATGATCCAGGCTGTTGCCGACGACGAGGAGCGCGGCGCCCTGGGCATGCACTACACCAGCGTGCCGAACATCCTGAAGGTTCTCAACCCGCTCTTCCTCGACGACCTGCGCGCCCAGCTGGAGGCAGCTGGCGACAGCCCTGCCAAGCTCCGGAACCTCCGCAAGCGCCTCGCCAAGATCCGGGTGTTCGATCCAGCATGCGGATCGGGCAATTTCCTGGTGATCAGCTACAAGGAGCTTCGGGCGATCGAGGCCGAGATCAACCGGCGGCTCGGTGATCAGGACCGCCGCACGGATATCCGCCTGACGAACTTCCGTGGCATTGAACTGCGGGAGTTCCCGGCGGAGATTGCGCGGCTGGCACTCATCATCGCCGAGTACCAGTGCGATGTGCTGTACCGCGGTCAGAAAGAAGCCTTGCTGGAGTTCCTGCCACTCGACTCGGACAACTGGATCACCTGCGGCAACGCTCTGCGGTTGGATTGGCTGAGCATCTGCCCGCCGACCGGCAGCGTCGTCAAGCACAGGTCGGATGACCTGTTGCAGGAGCCACTGGATCAGCCGGAAATCGACTTCGAGAACGAAGGCGGCGAAACCTATATCTGCGGCAACCCCCCTTACATCGGCAGCAAGTGGCAATCGCCAGAACAAAAAGCCGACTTGGCGCAAGTCTTTGATGGCCAGGTGGAGGGATGGAAGGTGCTCGACTACGTGGCCGCGTGGTTGATGAAGGCGGCCGAATATGGCGAGCATACTGACACTTCGTCAGCATTCGTGATGACAAATTCTGTTAACCAAGGACAGCAGGTGGCAGTTCTTTGGCCCGCGATCTACCGGACGGGCTGCAGGATAGTTTTCGCTCACACCTCGTTCCGTTGGGCAAACTTGGCAAGTCACAACGCGGGTGTAACCGTAGTAATTGTGGGCATAGGACGGAACAGGACGAAGACCCGGCGCCTGTATTCCGTCTCTGATGACGGTGGAACGGTTGCTAAAGAGGTCGCAAACATAAATGCCTACCTGATTAGCGGCGACGACATTGTTGTTAGCCCCGCCAATAGAAGTCTTTGTTCCCTGCCTGAGATGACGCGTGGGAACTCACCTACAGATGGGGGTAACCTAGTACTTGAGCGTCACGAACTGGAACAACTAGCGCTGAGTGAAGATCTTCGGAAAAGATACATCAAGCCCTTTGTGGGATCCCGCGAACTGATTGCAGGGACACACCGATATTGCATTTGGATTGACGACGATGCCCGTGAGCAAGCTGAAGCAATTCCGTCGCTCGCAAGGCGCATTGAAGGCGTCCGCAGATTCCGGAATGCCAGTAAGAAGGCTTCGACTGTGAAAGCCGCCGATTGGCCGCACAGATTTGACGAAAGAAAGCCGGTCCCGTCGTCTCCGGTGGTTTGCGTGCCGGTCATCAGCTCAGAGAACCGGCCGTACCTCCCAGCGAGCCTTTTACCTGCTGGGACAGTCGTATCCAACAAAGCATTCACAATGTCTGGCGAGAATTTATGGTCTCTGGCCATTATTTGCTCGCGCCTGAATCTAGCTTGGGTGTCAGCAGTGTGTGCCAGGATGCGCACAGATTTTTCGTACACAAACACATTGGGCTGGAACACCTTCCCGGTTCCCTCGCTTACCGAAAAGAACAAGGCTGACCTAACCAAGTGTGCCGAGGACATCCTTCTGGCGCGAGAGGCACATTTCCCGAAAACGATAGCGGATCTCTATGATCCCGACGAAATGCCGGATGACCTTCGGGCGGCCCATGACCGCAACGATGAGGTGCTCGAGCGCATCTATATCGGCCGGCGCTTCCGGAATGATACCGAGCGCCTCGAGAAGCTCTTCGACCTCTACACCAAGATGACGGCCAACTCGCAGGCATCAGCCGGGCGAACCAAGAGGGCACGCGCATGACCATCAACATCAAGTCCGTTCCCACCGTTTCCGTCGCCTATGGCCGCACTGGTGCATCAACCAAGTCCAACGAGCTCGGCATGCGCACCATGCAGGAGCGGGCCTATGAGAAGCGGGGCGAGCAGTACCTGCTGATCAAGTCGCCGCCGGCATCGGGCAAGAGCCGGGCGCTGATGTTCATCGCGCTCGACAAGCTCCATAATCAGGGCGTGAAGCAGGCGATCATCGTGGTGCCCGAAAAGTCCATTGGCGCCAGCTTCAACGACGAGCCGCTGTCCGACTACGGCTTCTGGGCGGACTGGGCGGTCGTGCCGAAGTGGAACCTGTGCAACGCGCCTGGTGGTGATGATGGCAAGGTCGGCGCAGTCGGCACCTTCCTCGCCAGTGGCGACCAGGTGTTGGTCTGCACCCATGCAACTTTCCGGTTCGCCGTAGACAAGTTCGGCGTCGAGGCGTTCGACGATCGCCTCATTGCCATCGACGAGTTCCACCATGTTTCCGCCAACCCGGACAACAAGCTGGGTTCGCACCTAGTGCAGTTCATGGCCAGGGATCGCGCTCACATCGTCGCCATGACGGGATCCTACTTCCGCGGCGACTCGGAGGCCGTGCTTACGCCGGAGGACGAGCAGAAGTTCGAGTCCGTCACCTACACCTACTATGAGCAGCTCAACGGCTATGAGCACCTCAAGCAGCTCGACATCGGATACTACTTCTATTCCGGCTCCTATGCGGACGACATCCTGAAGGTCCTCGATCCCAACGAAAAGACCATCGTGCATATCCCGAGCGTCAACTCGCGGGAGAGCACCAAGGACAAGATCAAGGAGGTCGAGCACATCCTGTTCTCGCTGGGTGACTGGGAAGGCGTCGACCAGGCCACCGGTTTCCAGCTTGTCCGCACACCTGAAGGTAAACTGCTCCGGATTGCCGATCTGGTGACCGACGACGTGGGCGTTCGGGACAAGGTGTCGGCTTCGCTCAAGGATCCGGCGCAGAAGAACAATCGCGACCACGTCGACATCATCATCGCGCTCGGCATGGCCAAGGAGGGTTTCGACTGGATCTGGTGCGAGCATGCCCTCACCATCGGGTACCGCGCCAGTCTGACCGAGATCGTGCAGATCATCGGCCGCGCCACGCGTGATGCCCCCGGCAAGGCACGGGCCCGGTTCAGTAACCTCATCGCCGAGCCGGATGCTGATAGCCAGAAGGTCTCCGACGCCGTCAATGACACCCTCAAGGCGATCGCAGCTAGCCTGCTGATGGAGCAGGTGCTGGCGCCTCGGTTCGAGTTCAAGCCCAAGAAAGCTCAGAACGAGGCCACGCCCGGCTTCGACTACGGCGAGGGCGGCTACGACCCCGAGAAGTGCAACGTCGGCTTCAACGAGGACACGGGCAAGATCGAGGTCGAGATCAAGGGCCTGCAGGAACCGAAGAGCGAGGAGGCCAAGCGGGTGTGCCGCGAGGACCTCAATGAGCTGATTGCCAGCTTTGTGCAGGATAAGCCCGCGATCGAGCGTGGCCTGTTCGACCAGGAATTGGTTCCTGAAGAGCTGACGCAGGTCCGGTTCGGCAAGATCATCAAGGATGCATATCCCGGGGCAGACGCCGAGGATATCGAAGCCATCAGGCAACATGCCATGGCGGCCTTCAATCTGGTGCAGCAGGCGAAAAAGGCGGCTGAGGAGGAAAGGTCCGGCCCACAGCTAATTCCTGGCGAGGAAGATAGAGGCCCGAACACCGCATTCGTGGATGGCGTGCGCAAGTTCCTAAACGTGAAGGATCTGGATATTGACCTGATCGACCGGATCAACCCGTTCGGCGAGGCTTACTCCATCATGTCGAAGACCATGAGCGAGGAGCGCCTCCGGCAGATCAAGGCGATCATCGCCGGAAAGAAGGTGAAGCTCTCGATCGAGGAGGCCCGTGATCTGACAAAGCGCGCCGTGCAGTTCAAGCAGGAGCGTGGCCGCCTGCCGTCCATAACCTCGCAAGACCCGTGGGAAGTGAAGATGGCCGAAGGCGTGGCGTTCATGCAGCGCATGAAGGCGGAGGCGGAACGTGGGTAAATTCACCGAGGAAGATGATGCCCTGCTCGAGGAGCTCGGCGTCGTCACAGAAACACAGACAGCTTCCTCGAGGTCGCCCCGTGAAGAGCGGATCATTGCCGGTTTCGAGGACATCCAGAAGTTCGTTGATGCCCATGGCCGGCATCCGCAGCACGGGGAGGGGCGTGACATCTTCGAGCGCATGTACGCCGTCCGTCTCGATCAGCTTCGGAAGCAGGAAGACTGCGTTACGCTGCTTCAGCCTCTGGACCACCAGGGGCTGCTGACCAACGTCTCGCCGGCAACCACCACCATTGACGACCTTGATGATGACGCCTTGCTCGCGGAGCTTGGCCTCTCCGGTGATGACGCAGACGATGATTCCATCACCAACCTTCGGCACGTTCGCTCCTCGGCCGAGAAGAAGGCAGCCGAAGAAATCGCCAACCGCCAGAAGTGCGACGATTTCGCGACCTTCAAGCCGCTGTTCGAGAAGGTACAGCAGGAGTTGGATACCGGGTTGCGCGAAACCCGCCGCTTCGAACGGAAAGCCGAGATCGAGAAGGGGCGCTTCTACATCGTGGCGGGCCAGAAGGCCTATGTCGCTGAGATGGAGGAGCCGTTCACCAACGACCACGGCAACGTCGATGCTCGGCTGCGCGTGATCTTTGACAACGGCACCGAAAGCAACCTGCTCATGCGGTCGCTCCAGAAGGCGCTGCAGCAGGACGAAAACGGTCGTCGCATCATCGAGCCTCATGCCGGCCCACTGTTCTCCGGCGAGGCTGAAGACGGGGACGAGAAGAGCGGCACGATCTACGTTCTGCGCAGCAAGTCCGACCACCCGGACGTAGCCGCAAACCGCATGGTGCTGCACAAGATCGGCGTCACCGGTGGTAGTGTCGAACGCCGCATCGCCAATGCGAAGCTGGATCCGACCTTCCTGCTCGCCGATGTCGAGGTCGTCGCTAGTTACCGGCTTTACAACATCAACCGGTCCAAGCTGGAGAACATCATCCATCGCGTATTCGGCCCGGCGAAGCTGAACATCTCAATCAAAGACCGGTTTGGCAATCAGGTGGTGCCAAGGGAATGGTTCCTGGTGCCGCTCAACGTGGTGGATGAGGCGGTGGAGCGGATCAAGGACGGGACCATAGGTGGGTATCGCTACGACCCTACGTCAGCATCACTCAGTATGGCTTTGGGCGAATAAAATTGGCCTGATATCCCCGAGCGGCCAACTCTTGTGCGGCGCCGGTAAAATAGAAGGAACTGCAGATGCGTCTCGAAACTGCTCACGTTACAAACTTCAGATCCGTAGATGATAGTGAAGAGTTTTCGGTCTCCCCGATCACATGCCTGGTCGGCAAAAACGAAGCCGGCAAGAGTGCAATCCTCTTGGCGATGGCTGCGCTCAATTCACACGCGTCAACTCCGGCTATACTGGACAAAGAGCGCGACTACCCGCGGCGCCTGTTGACCCAGTATGGTGTGCGCCATCCAGAGGAAGACGCGATTGCCATATCGACCACATGGGAGCTGACTTCTCTTGAGATGGCCCAAGTTGCAGCGCTGGTAGGCAGTGGCGTCGTCACCTCCAACAAAGTCAAGATCCTTCGTCGCTATGGCAGCAAGTTGCCTGAGGTCGAGGCTAGTATCAACTACGGCTCTGCGATCAAGTCCCTGTACGAAAAGTTCTCTATCGACGAAGCCGAGGCAGCCACGATAGGCAAGATCGGTACGACCTCAGAACTTATCAACAGGTTGAAGGAACTGTCCGCTCTTACTGATCGTCAGAAAGCCCTGAAGGCGCATCTGGACGAGCATGGCTCCGTGAAGAGTCAGGTGGATGCCCTCATTCGGTCGTTGATGCCCAAGTTCATGTACTTCTCGTCGTACGATCGGATGGATGGTGCAATCCAGATTGAACACACCCGAAATCTGATCAAAAATAATAACATCGAACTTGACCAACATCGCGGGCAGAAGCTTTTCGCCGAGTTCCTCGAGTATGCTGGTGTGCCGATTGGGGAAATCACCAGTGTAAACACCTATGAAACCTTCAACGCTCGCCTACAGGCGGCATCGAACAACATTACCGACCAAATCCTCGAGTACTGGACGCAAAATCCAGACCTTAGCGTTAACGTGCGTGTCGAGCAGGCCCGCTCGGGCGATCCAGAACCGCTGAACTCTGGAACGATAGCTTGGGCTCGCATCAACAACTCCCTCCACCGCGTCGACACGCCGTTCTCAGAACGAAGTGCGGGGTTTGTCTGGTTTTTTTCATTCCTGGTCAAGTTCGCCCAAGTGAAGGACGAGCAGACTCCCGTCGTACTGCTGCTAGACGAGCCGGGGCTAACCTTGCACGGTAAGGCCCAGGCGGATCTGCTGCGGTTCTTCGCGGAAAAACTCGCGCCTCATCACCAGATAATCTTCTCTACCCATTCCCCCTTTATGGTGCCTGCCGACGACTTGCCCTCCGTTCGAATTGTGGAGGATCAAGTAGAAATGAAGGGACCGCGACGCGTGCCCCTTGGCACCAAAGTCCGCAGCGATGTGCTCACGCGTGACCCCGACACAATTTTTCCACTTCAAGGCGCTTTGGGATACGAGATCACCCAATCCCTTTTCGTGGGTAAGCACACCCTTCTAGTTGAAGGCCCGGGTGACATTCTTTACCTGCAGTCCCTGTCAGACGCATTGAAACGAAGGGGCAGGGCGGGTCTTGACGCCAGATGGACCCTTTGTCCGGCCGGCGGCATCGATAAGATCAGGCCCTTCATGTCGCTTTTTGGCGCCAACGACCTGCAAGTAGCGGTGCTGACGGACGAAGCGCAGGGTGACAAGCGTAAAATCGAGGACATGAAGCGCTCGGACATCCTCAAAGCAGGGCATCTCTACACGATGGCCGATTTCCTTGGACGCTCCGAGGCCGACATTGAGGACATGTTCGAGCCAGAGGTATTTGCCTCTATACTGAACGGCACCTATGAACTCGAGGAGCCGAGACGGGCAACCAAAGAGAATCTGTCGGCAGCCAAACCTCATACGGAACGCCTACTCAAGCAAGCAGAGGCTTTCTTCGCCGTGATGCCGCCAAGTGTGCCGAATTTCGACCACTACGCTCCAGCGTTCTGGCTCATAAAAAACCCGAAGTTGCTCGATGCGAAGGGAGCTACCGTCGCTAGGTCCCTCGACCGAGCCCAGAGAGTGTTTGATACGTTCAATAGTCTCTTGGAGTAGGGGCGATGCGCAACCACCCGTTGCGGTTACAAAAACGCGAGTGTCGTTATGGGCTGGTTTGACGTTTTTAAGCGTTCACGTTCGATTCCCGAAGATCCGAATGTTCACGTGCGCTCCAATCTGGAATTCTACCTGAACCTTCCAGATGCGCCTCACTATGCCATCATGATCACCGGGCCATGGGGAGGCGGCAAGACACACTTAGTCAAGAATTTGCTTGGGCAATTGCGATCGTCTGGAACCAAGCACGTTTACGTCAGCCTTTATGGCGTGGGCTCTAAGGAAGAGTTCGACCGAGCTGTTCTTGCGGCGCTCTATCCATTTCTAACCAACAAAGCGGTGAAGGCCAGTTTGGCTGCCATCGGTGGGCTTCTGTCGGTCCTGCGCGTTAGCCTGAAGGGGTCGATTGAAGACTACCTTGAGAGGTTCGATGCCGATGTTTTCGTCTTTGATGACTTAGAGCGGTGCGACGTGAGCTTGATCACCGCGCTGGGCTACGTGAACCCATATGTTGAGCACGGGGACTGCAAAGTCGTCCTTCTGGCGAACGAAGATGAAGTCAAAGAGGATGACAAGCCAGAGTACAAGCGCCGGAAAGAAAAGGTCATTGGCCAGGCGCTGGCTATCGTACCTGATATCGCCCAGGCGATACCTGCGTTCATAGTCAAAATCAAAGATAGGGAAGCCAAGGGGTTCCTTCAGTCGAACATCGATCTCGTAATCGCCATCGCGCGGGAGTCTGACCGTGGAAACCTTAGAGTGGTCCAACAGGCCCTTTGGGACTTCGGGCGCTTCTACAAGGCGCTACCAGTCGAATTCCGCAAGAAGACCGAAAGCCTCCAGACCGTCCTGGGAATATTCTTGGCGCTTGCCATCGAGTTCAAGCTTGGCGCGCTGGATGCCGATGCGATCAAGCAGCGCAGCCGGTATGATGGCATGTTTGGAGATGGGAAAGACAAGCCGTCGGCTTTTAAGATAGCCGCCCGGAAATACCCTGGGGTCGATCTGTACGACACGGTGTTGACTAACGATTTGGTGGTAGAACTTTTTGCGAAAGGATCAATCGACAAGGACTTGATCATATCCAGCCTTGCTGGCAGCCACTTATTCACGTCTCCCGCCAAAGCGCCGTCATGGAGGGTGGTCTGGGAAAAGGAGCTTCTCGATGACGATATCGTCGAGAAGTCGATCGAAGACATGGAGGCGAAGTTCAAAAGCCGTTCATATGTGGAGCGGGGCGAAATCCTGCACGTTTTTGGTCTAAGATTGATACTTAGCGAGCAGGGACTTATTCCGTTCGACAAAAGTACGGTGGTGGGTCAGGGCAGGGGCTATATCGACGAGTTGAAGGCTCAGGGGAAGCTCGGTGCTTACAGCAAGGATCTGGGCGAGGATTTCAGAGCTCATGCCGGCTTAGGTTTCTCCAGCCGGGAAACCGCTGAATTCCGCGAACTACTTGCATACCTTCTGCAGCAACAGGAGGAGGTGCTACAAGACAGCTACCCAGCCCTAGGTGAGGAACTGCTGGACGAAATGGCTGCCGACGACAACCTGTTCTGGCGCCGGATCAATTACAGCAACACCGGTGACACTCGATATGCAAATACACCCATACTAGTCAGTATACCGCCCAAACGCTTTGTCGACAGTGTGTTGGCGCTCTCGGCATCGAACACGCATTCCGCGATGAGGGCCGTGGGCGACCGTTATAAGCACGGCGGTTTGGCAAAGGAACTCAAGGCAGAACGGCCCTGGCTTGAAGAAGTTCGCCAGTTGCTGCTGGAAGAGGCCAACATGGCAGAACCAGTGAAGGCAACGCGCATCAGACAGCTAACCGCCTGGACCATCGACAAGGTCTTGAAGGACATTGAGGCAGCAGAACGAGAAGCTGCTGACGCTCAGGCCAAGACGGATTGAGTTTCGATCAATGTCGGGCGGCGTCCCGGTCAGTGCCAAAATTGATTAACAGCCAGTGCCAAATTCCATTGCACGGGACACTGGTTGCCGTAGGGGGACATTATGTAAAATAGCGCATAATATATATTATGGAACAATCGGATTGGTGAATTCTGATCGGCATCCTATCGATTTGGCAAATGACAGCGCAGAAAGCTAAGGCGAACTGGTTGGCTAACTTGCTCCGTCACGGCTCATGTGACGCCTGCTGCACCGAGCCGTCACTAAAGCTTCCGACACGAAGCGCCAGCGACAAATCTTGGCGTGAGCGTAAAATCCTGCGCAGGCTCTGCTGCAAACTTTGGATCAGTTATGCGGTGCACGAGCCGCTGCGCGATGATATTGCCCAGCTGCACGGAATCCTGAACCACGGTCGTGATCTTCGGCGTGATAACGTCTGCCCATTGCACGGTGTCGATCATGGCCAGCGAAATATCGTCCGGGCATCGGAACCCAAGTTCCTGCATTGCCTGCAAGGCCGCCAGCGCAACCGTATTGTTCGCGCCGATTATGGCTGTGGGCCGCTGCGGCTGCACCAAGAGGTTCATTGCAGCCGCATAGCCGCCAGATCTCGTGAATTTACCATCAACCACATAGGCGGGATTAACCTCGACGCCCGCCCCGGCCATTGTTTGCACAAAGCCTCGATAGCGTTCCGCAGCGGTGTTGAAATGGTCCGGTCCTTTGATGAAGGCGATGCGCTTGTGACCGAGCTGTAGAAGATGCTCTGTGAGCATCGCGCCGGCCATAAAGTTATCCGAGCCCACAAAGTCGCGTTCCAGACCGGCGATCTTCTGGTCAAAACAAACCACGGGAATGTTCAGGGATTGGATAAAATCGACGTAATCCTTGCCCGAGCTGGCCGGTGCCAGTGCTAGACCGGCGATTTTGAGCCCGACAAGATGCTCAATGAGCGCCCGCTCCCGCTCCGGCTGGCCCGAGGTATCCGTGACCAAAACGAAGTGCTCATGGGTGAGTGCGTAGTTCTCTAGCTCACGTCGTATATCGCCAAAAAACGGGTTACCGACATTACCGACAACGAACCCAATCATACGACTACGGCCGCGCGCCAGACTCTGCGCCAGCGGATCAGCCGCATAACCAACGGTCGCAGCAGCGGCACGAATTTTCTCTAACGTAGCCGCACTCACCCGCCCCGGATTGCTGAACGCAAGTGACACGGTGGAAACAGAAACCTCTGCAATTTTGGCAACGTCACGTATCGTGGCCATGCTTTTATCGAACCGTTTCAATTGCTAGAGCGCTGCGAAGATCGAATGATATACGTACCGCTTTCCTGCGCATTTCTAGGCAAAATCGGCCAGACTGCAAGCCCCATTTCCGTGATGTTCGATTTTTGACCCTACCCTTCTTGACAAAGTTAACATCTCAGCAAACTATTACATCGAACCGGTTCGATATGGTTCTGGGAGGAATTGATGGATAGCTCGCTGACGCTGAGCCGCGCCGATGATGGCGCAAGTGGCAAGGCCTGGTTTTCAGAAGATCGCTTTGGGATGTTCATCCACTTCGGTCTATACGCCCTGCCCGCTCGGCACGAATGGGTCATGAACCGCGAGGAAACCTCGCCCGAAGACTACGCCAAGTATTTTGAGAATTTTAATCCGGACCTATACGACCCCAAGGAATGGGCACGACACGCCCGTGAAGCGGGGATGAAATATGTGGTGCTGACTGCCAAGCACCACGAAGGCTTCTGTCTTTGGGACAGTAAGTTTACGGACTACAAGGCGACCAACACTCCATATGGCAAGGACCTCTTGAAGCCATATGTCGAAGCGTTTCGTGCCGAAGGCCTGAAGGTCGGCTTCTACTATTCGCTGATCGATTGGCATCATCCGGAATTCCCGATTGACGGCATTCATGTGCTGCGCAATCACCCTGATGCGCTCGAGATGAACAAGAGCCGCGATATCCGTAAATACGCGGAATACATGCGCAATCAGGTGACTGAGCTCCTGACAGAGTTCGGTGAAATTTCGGTCATTTGGTTCGATTTCTCTTATCCCAACCGCGACTATCGCGGCATGCCCGGCAAGGGCCGGACTGATTGGGAAAGCGAGGAACTTATTGGCCTCGTGCGCCAGCTCCAACCCGACATTATCGTCGGCGACCGTCTCGACCTGCCAACGGATGGGAATTTCCCGAAGGATCTGGCGACCCCGGAGCAATATACGCCGCGCGAAGCCCCAACCATCAATGGCCGCCCGGTGCGCTGGGAAGTGTGCCATACCTTCTCGGGCTCTTGGGGCTATCACCGCGACGAAAGCACGTGGAAGGATGCTGATCAGCTCATCAATATCCTCGTCGACACCGTTGCTCTCGGCGGCAATCTACTTATGAATGTGGGCCCGACAGGTCGTGGCACTTTTGATAAGCGCGCCGTCACTGCGCTTCAGACCTATGGCGAGTGGTTGCATTATAATAGCCGCTCCATTTATGGCGCTGGCCCGTCCAAATATCAGGCACCGAACGGCTGCAAATTCACGCAAAAGGGTAACAGGCTCTATCTGCATTTGCAGACTTGGCCGTTCCGTCATGTTCACATCGCCAATCTGGGCGGCAAGGTGCGCTATGCCCAGCTCTTGCACGATGCGAGCGAGATCCACTGGCTGGACCCTAAGGCGGAAGTTGATAGCAATATCGGGGTCGCTGTCGGCGCCAATATGCTGACTTTGGAGCTACCGGTTCTCAAGCCAGACATGGTGTCGCCCGTCGTAGAACTCATTCTCCACGACGAGGCATAAGACAATGAGCCTGCGCGACGAACTTATCGCTGTCATGGTACCGCTGATCGCCGATCTGGCGGAAGACGGTGCGGCAGCGGTCGCGCTGGCCGGCTCGCACGGTAAAGGGCGTGCCGATGCGTTGTCGGATTATGATTTCCGCGCCTATTCGGACGCCTATCGTCCGCACTTGCAGCAAACCCCACAATGGCAGCGTTTCTTGCTGGAGCAGCGGCGCTTTCAGAAGCTTGGTGCCCGCATGGATGGCATTTGGATGCGCAGCTATCAAGGCGTTCGGCGTGATCTGAATGGGTGGCTGGCCGGACAAGTGGTCGAAAAGCAGTTCGAGTGGACGATCTGGGGGTATCAGCTCCCAACGGACCTCAGTACCCAGCTTATCGCTTACGATCCGCGCGGAGAGCTGCAATCCTGGCGGATGGAGCTCGCGGTGTTCCCGGAGATATTGCGTAGCGCGATCTTTACGCATTACCGCAAAATCTTGGATTATTGGAAGAGCGATTACCACTACACCAGCAAGGTCATCCGGCTCGACCTTGTCTTTCTCGCTGGCATCACGGGCAAGCTGGTGAACGCCATCATGCAGGTCGTTTTCGCCTTTAACCGGCGATACTTCCCGGGCGATGGCTGGAACCTGGTCTTGGCCCATGAACTGCCACAACTGCCCCCGCATTTTGTTGAACGCATGGTCGAAATTGTCGAACCGGGAAACGCCCCGGATCGGTGGCATCGCCAACGCGAAAATATTGTCTCCATGATCAATGATGTGGAGACCCTGATATCGGCCGAAGTCGGTCGAAAACTTCCATCCGCAGTCGAGGAGCTGCGGCCGGAGGCCCGTGGAGATCTTTCGTAGGTTTGAGGAGACTATCGTGAGACGACATCTTGTTTTATTGGCCACAACGGCCTTAGCCAGTGCATCCCTGTTTGCTGCCCCAAGTTATAGTCAGGAACAGGTCAATCTGACCTGGCAAATGTGGGGCGATGAAAAAGACAACGCCCTGTTCGGAAGCCTTGCAGCACTGGTCACCGAACAGTATCCGAATATTACGGTGACGCCACAGTTCTCGGGTTGGACGGACTATTGGACGCGCCTTCCCGTTCTTGCTTCATCCGGGCAAATTGCTGACATCGTCGCCATGCAGTCGATGCGCATGCCCACCTTCTACGGCATTCTTGAGCCGCTTGATCCATACTTCGAGAAGGAAGGGTTTGACGTCAATCTCTACGAAAGCTCCATTATGGAGGGGCTTTCGCATGGCGAAACGCAATACGCCCTGCCCTATGACGTTGGTCCTTGGGTCGTCTACTACAATATAGACCGTTTTGAAGAAGCGGGCATTCCGACCCCAGCCCCAGACTGGACCTTCGACGACTTCCGCGATGCCGCGATCAAGCTTACCGGCGATGGCAAATACGGTTACGCCACTCAGGCTTTTGATTTCATCGCCGGTCCGGTCGCTTTGGGCGCCGAATACCTTAATGACGCCGATGAGTTCGACGCAGCTAACCCTGGCTATGTCGAGGCCGTCGGAAAGTATGTTGATCTCGTCAATGTCGACAAGACGTCGCCAGTCTTCGCCTCAGGTTCAGGCGCAATCACTGGGAGTGGTCGATTTGCGACCGGTGAAGCAGCGATGTACATCGATGGTCCTTGGGTGCTGGTCCAGACCAAAGACAGCGTTGATTTCAAAATCGGCGTGGCGCCACTGCCGCGCGGCGATGGGACGTCTCGTTTCATCACTGCAGGTTCTGGCTGGGGTGTTGCCGCCACCAGCAAGCACAAGGATGAGGCTTTTAAGGCTCTCGCCGTTCTCACCGGCCCGAAAGCTGCCGAAATCCTTGCAACCGCTGGCCGGGCGCTGCCGGGCCGTCTCGACGCCCAAAAATTCTGGTACGACGAGGCCGCAAAGGATGTCGTCGGCGCACGCGAGGCGCTCACCTACGCTTTTGAGCACTCGACCAAGTTCCGTCTGAACGAAAAGTACAACGATTTTGAAAATCTGATCACCCAGTACATGCCACTGGCCTTGCAGGGTGACTCAACGACCGAAGCTGTCCTGACTGACATTCAGAACCAGCTGCCGTTCTAAAACCTTCTCCCCCCGATCCGGCGGGAGCAATTCCGCCGGGTCACCCTCAGTTTAGCAAGGGACGGAGCCATGACAGCGATAGAAACGGGCGCAACGCGCATAGTTGTGCCAGTGAACCCCAAGAAGAGCCGCATTGCGGCGCAGGAAGCCCGCACAGCATTGTTCTTCCTGCTGCCCGGCCTCATCGGCATGATCCTCTTCCTTGTGCTCCCCATTCTGGCCTCGGTGGTTCTGAGTTTCACCAATTGGAAGCTCCTTGGCACGCCAGAGTTCGTTGGCTTCGCCAATTACCAACGTTTGCTCACTGCTGATCCGCAGTTTTGGCCCGTTCTGCGCAACACCTTGTTCTTCACGGTCGAGTATCTGATCCTCAACCTCGTGATTTCATTGGCCCTTGCGACATGGATATCGAGCGCCAAGTTCGGCCAGAAATGGTTCCGGGTCATCTTCTTTCTCCCCACCTTCACGCCCGGCATTGCTGTCTCCATAGTGTGGCTGCTGATCTTCATGCCGGGCGGTTTTTTTGATGGGGTGATGCAGGCCATTTCCGTCACCATGCCAAACATGCTGACCAATCAAGGTCTGGCCATGCAGGCCGTGATCATCGTCTCTCTTTGGGCTGGCGTCGGCTACAACACGGTCTTGTTCAATGCTGCGCTCGATATGGTTCCTCAAAGCTACCTTGAGGCAGCGCGTATTGATGGAGCTACCGCTTGGGACCGCTTCTGGAAGATCCGCCTCCCCTTGATTTCCCCTACGCTGTTTTTTGGCATGGTGATGACGGCGATTTCCTCGCTGCAGGTGTTTGATCAGATCTATGTCATGACCCGCGGCGGTCCCGGCAATGCCACGGCGACCCTGGGCTACGCCATCTACCAGCGTGGCTTCCAGAACTTCCAGATGGGCTATGCCTCAACGATCGCGTGGGTGATGTTTGCCATGATCATGGCGCTCACCGCCTTCCAATTCTGGCTACAGCGCAAGTGGGTGCACTATGACAACTAAGCGCCAAAAACTGCACTTCACCCCGGCCGAACTGGTCAGCCATGTGTTGCTGATCATCGTGGCACTCATCTTCCTCTTCCCATTCTTCTGGATGGTGTCGAATGCTGTGCGCTCCAATGTGGAAGTTCTGGCGACACCCGTACGGCTGCTCCCCCATCAGTTCGAGTGGGACAATTTCGTACGGGCTTGGACCGAGTTGCCGTTCGGGCGGTTCTTTCTCAACAGCATGATCGTCGCCGTGAGCGTGACCATCATCACCGTCATAATTTCGTGCCTATCTGGTTACGCGTTTGCTCGGCTGAACTTCCCCGGACGCGACCTCTTGCTGATGGGCTACCTTGGCACGCTTATGGTTCCGGGGATCATGCTGATCATTCCGCTGTTTCTCATCGTCAATGCACTGGGCATGGTGAACACGTTCCAAGGGGTAATCCTACCCGTTGCCTTCGGCACCTTCGGCGCGTTTCTCATGCGGCAGTTCTTCCTCTCCATACCCATGGAGCTTGAGGAGGCTGCACGCATAGATGGGGCCTCGCGTTTGCGTATCCTCATCTCCATTATCGTGCCGCTCTCCATGCCAGCGATCGGCCTGCTGTCGCTTTTCACGTTCATTGGTCAATGGAACAACTTCCTCTGGCCGCTGATCGTCATGACCGGCACCGAGAATGCCACGCTGCCTGTGGGGCTTACCCAATTTCAAACCCAACAGGGCACGCAGTGGAACTACATCATGGCGGGCGCGGCCCTTTCGATGTTGCCCGGCATTGCCCTCGCTATTCTGCTCCAAAAACTCATCTACAAGTCCATCGCACTCAATGCCGGCATGGGCGGCCGATAGGCGCGAAAACAGGAGGTCATCATGGCCAGTGTTTCAATTCGTAATGTCGTCAAGGCCTACGGTGCTGCCCAGGTATTGCATGGGGTGTCCGTCAACGCCGAGGATGGCGAGTTCGTGGTGCTCGTGGGACCATCGGGCTGCGGAAAGTCGACCCTGCTGCGCATGATCGCGGGTCTCGAAACCATCACTGATGGCGAAATAGCCATAGGCGATCGCGTGGTCAATGACCTCGAACCCAAAGAGCGCGACATCGCGATGGTGTTCCAGAGCTACGCGCTCTACCCGCACATGACCGTTTACGACAACATGGCGTTTTCCCTAAAACTCGCCAAAAAGAGCAAGGCTGACATTGCGTCAGAAGTGAACCGCGCCGCCGAAATCCTCCACCTTCAACCTTTGTTAGAACGCTACCCGCGCCAATTGTCCGGCGGCCAAAGACAACGTGTTGCGATGGGGCGCGCCATTGTTCGCAATCCTGCTGTGTTTCTCTTTGACGAACCTCTGTCCAATCTTGACGCCAAGTTGCGCGTTCAAATGAGGAGTGAAATCAAGGCGCTGCATAGCCGTCTTGGCGCGACAATGATCTATGTCACCCACGACCAGATGGAAGCCATGACGATGGCAGACCGCATCGTGGTCATGCGCGCTGGCGTCATTGAACAAGTTGGCTCGCCCTTAGATATCTACGATCAACCGGCAAATAGTTTCGTCGCCAGCTTCATTGGGTCGCCTGCAATGAACTTTCTCATTGGGCAGGTTGATGCAACGAGCGAACCTGTCCTCGTCGACGCAGAAGGGGTTCGTTGGCCGCTTCCTGCTAGCGCGCGTGGCCTACACGGAAAATCGATAACCGCCGGCATACGTCCCGAGCACATTACTCTTGGAGGCGGGCCGATCTCCGGCACGTTGCAGAGCATAGAACCGACCGGGGCGGAAACCCATCTTGTTGTGCACGCTGGTGCGCATGATCTCACCGTACTCACACGGGATCGCTTGTTCGGATCAATTGGCTCACCAATGTCTGTGCGCACCGATGTATCGAAGATGATACTCTTCGATACGACCAGTGGTCACCGCATCAGTGATATCCCTTCCTAAGAATCTCGGTAGGCCAAAAACTCGACCCTTACCTCTCCCGCACAGCTTCACGAAGCCGAGCGTGGCCAGTCACTGTGCTGGCCACTATTACGCGCAATCTGCTATAGTCGTTTTGGCTATAAACCCCGCCCATTCAAAGGGTTGAGAGGAAATTTGCGCAGAAGGCGTCTTCTAAAGACAAAAATCCTGAGGTGAACGGTTCATTTGAATTTCGTTCGCTCGACAGATTGGCGCATAAAGACGACAAAGTTAGTCGAGCAAAGGAATAACTGTGCCTGACCATCTAGACCACACATCGCCTCCCACACATGAGGCATCCGATATCGCGATCCGACTGCAAGGCGTTGAGAAGACTTATGCTGCCCGTGGTGGGAATGATCAGGTCTTCGCACTGCGCGGCATCAATCTCGATATCCCGCGTGGGAACATTGTCGGTGTCATCGGCAAGTCCGGCGCCGGCAAGTCGACCCTGATCCGGCTCATCAATGGCCTCGAACTGCCAACCGCGGGTAAGGTCATCGTTGATGGGGTTGAGGTTTCTGCGCTGTCTGAAAAGCAAGTGCGCGATGAACGTCGTTCAATCGGCATGATCTTCCAGCACTTTAACCTGCTGGCGCGACGCACAGCCTATGGCAATGTTGCGTTGCCTCTCGAAATCGCTGGCGTTCCGGCCGCCGAGATCAAAAAGCGCGTCCTGCCGCTGCTCGATCTGGTCGGGCTGGCCGATAAGGCCGACCGTTATCCGTCCGAACTGTCTGGCGGCCAAAAACAACGAGTCGGTATTGCTCGCGCCTTGGCAACCAAACCTAAGGTTCTGCTGTCAGACGAAGCCACATCAGCGCTCGACCCTGAGACCACTGAATCTATTCTGGCGCTCCTGCGTCAGGTCAATGCCGAGTTCAATCTGACCGTTCTCTTGATCACCCACGAAATGAGCGTGATCAAGGCTGTGGCAGATCGGGTCGCGGTGATTGAAGGCGGTCATATCGTCGAGCAAGGCCCGACCTATGATGTCTTCACCCAGCCAACCAATGCGACGACGCGCAAGTTCGTGTCCGAATTAACAGGCACCGCCCTGCCCGAGCACATCCGCAACCGGATCGTTTCCGCTCCTGCGGTTGGCAAGCAGGCCTATGTCACCCTCACGTTCAAGGGTGAAGGCGCAGCGCAGCCCTTCCTTTCGGTCCTAACCCGCCGTCTTGGTCTCGATTTCGGCATTATCCAAGCCAAGGTCGACCATATCCACGGCAAACCTTTCGGCACACTGGTCATCAGCGCCGACGCAACTCCGGAAAAGCTGGATGCATTGCAAACAGAGGCCAGCACCTTAGGTCTCGAAACGGAGGTTCTTGGCTATGCTTGAGATCTTCTCGCCTCAAATGCTGAACCTGTTCTGGAATAGCCTTGTCCAGACATTCCACATGGTCTTGATATCGGGCATCGTCGGTACGGCAATCGGTCTACCGCTGGGCGTTTTTCTGGCGACCAGCCAAAAGGGCGAGCTGTTCGCGGCGCCTGCCCTCAATGCCATTCTTGGCCTTATCGTCAACGCTGCGCGTTCGACCCCGTTTATCATTCTCGTCGTCGCCATTGTGCCGCTGACCCGCTTTATCGCGGGAACCTCCATCGGCACCACGGCAGCGATTGTCCCGCTCACCATCGCAGCTGCGCCCTTTATCGCCCGCATCATCGAAGGCGCTATTCGTGGCGTTGACCGCGGCCTGATCGAAGCGGCCCGTTCAATGGGCGCAAGCCCTCTGCAGATCGTGCAAAAGGTCCTCCTCCCAGAGGCGCTTCCTGCCATCACCCTCGGCCTGACCCTGACCATTGTGAGCCTCATTGGCTTCTCGGCCATGGTCGGAGCTGTTGGTGGTGGTGGTTTGGGCGATCTGGGTATTCGTTTTGGTTATCAGCGCTTTATGCCAGACGTCATGTTGGCTGTGGTGCTGGTGCTCATCGTCATTGTCCAGAGCGTACAAAGCCTGGGCGACTTCCTCGCAAACCGCTTCGACAAGCGGTCGCGTCATTAATCTTTCTCCCAATAGTCGGATTGTTCAAATGAGCCTCAAGACTTTTACTGCTGCCCTGATCGCTGGTGCATCGCTGATCGCAGCCCCAGCCTTTGCTGAAGACGTCAAGATTGGCGTCACCCCTGGCCCACACGCCCAGATTATGGAACAGGTTAAGCCGATCTTCGAAGCCAAGGGGCACACCTTGGAAATCCTGGAGTTCTCGGATTACGTCATTCCGAACGAAGCGCTGTCGACCGGCGACCTCACCGCCAACTCGTTCCAGCACCAGCCATACCTCGACAACCAGATCGCTGATCGCGGCTACAAGATCGAAACCGTCGCTGTCACCGTGAACTTCCCGATCGCCGTTTACTCGGACAAGTTCGAGAAGTTTGAAGACCTGCCAGAAGGCGCAAAGATCGGCCTCCCGAACGACCCAACCAATGGCGGTCGTGTTCTGCTGCTTCTGGAATCCGCTGGCCTGATCAAGCTCAAGGAAGGCGTTGGTACGAAGGCTTCGGTGATCGACGTTATCGAAAACCCGAAGAACGTGCAGTTCCTCGAAATCGACGCTGCTCAGCTCGCGCGCACTCTGCCAGATCTGGATGCTGCTGGCATCAACACCAATTACGCTGAAGACGCTGGTCTCGACCCAGTCAACGGTTCGATCCTGCGCGAAAGCCCAACCGGCCCATACGTAAACGTCATTGCCGTCCGTTCGGAAGACAAGGACTTGCAGTGGGTCAAGGATCTGGTCGCGTCCTACCACAACGATGAAATCAAGGCGTTCATCGAAACCGAATTCAAGGGCTCGATCCTCGCAGGCTGGTAAGCACTGCGCATCAGCCAAATGAATTGGGCGCTTCGGATATCCGAGGCGCCCTTTTTGTTGTCAGCGATTGAGAATGTGGCCGGTCAGCACATCGATGCACATGCCATCAAAGGCAGGCGTCACATTGGGCGGCGTTTCTTCGTCCGTCGTGTGATAGTCGAGGTCAATGTGCAGATTGGTGAGAATGCCTTGCTGCGGGGCAAAGCGCTCGATCATGTCCAAGGCTTCGGGCAGGCTCAAATGGCTCGGGTGCGGCGTCGGCCGCAAGGCATCGATAATCAGCGTCTTGAGCCCGGTAATGCCAGCCTCAGAGCTTTGCGGCAGTGCTGAGAGATCGCAGCAATAGGCAAAATCTTCGACGCGAAAACCGAAGCACATGATATCGCCATGGACCATGTCAAAGGCGAGAAAGTCGATCATCCCGCCAGGCCCGTCAATGCTCACGGTCTCACCATCAGCAATGACATGGGCGTCGAGAATTGGCGGGTAGGAACTGCCTGCTGGAGTTTTAAAGCAATAGCCGAACGCAAGATTCAGGCGTTCGCCGCACGCCTCAGAGTAATAAACGGCGACCCGCTTGCGGCCCTGTAGTGCCAGCACGCGCAGGTCGTCGATCCCATGAGTATGGTCGGCATGCTCATGCGAATAAAGAACTGCGTCGAGTCGACCAACATTTGCAGCAAGCAATTGCTCGCGCATGTCTGCGCCGGTGTCGATGAGAACACGCGTCGGCTCATCCACGCCGTTCTGCCAGGCCTCAACCAGCAAGGCGCAACGGGTACGGCGGTTGCGGGGCTCGAGTGGATCACACGCGCCCCAGATATTGCCTAAACGCGGAACGCCGCCGGATGATGCGCATCCCAGAATGGTCGCGATGATCCGGTCGGGTTTGGCCATGAGCTATTTGAGTCCGGTCTTGGAAAACAGGCGCGCGAAATTCGCAGTGCTTTCCGCGCCGCATTGTTCAAGGCTAATGCCACGCACGTCGGCGACCTTGGCCGCGGTGTGGCGGACATAGCTCGGCTCATTGCTTTCGCCCCGATGCGGGATCGGCGCGAGATAAGGCGCGTCGGTTTCCACGAGGTAACGATCCGCAGGAACCATTCGGGCGACTTCGCGGATTTCCTCGCCGTTCTTGAAGGTGATGATCCCCGAAAAGGAGATATAGCCACCCAGCTCGAGCGCAGTTTCAGCCAACGCCTTACCCGCAGTGAAGCAATGCAGAAGGAATGGGAAATCCCCCTGCTCTGTTTCTTCGCGCAGGATAGCGGCCATGTCCTCATCGGCAGCGCGGCTGTGGATAACCAGTGGAAGACCGGTGATCCGAGCTGCTGCAATGTGCCGACGCAATCCGATGGCCTGCGCTTCACGCGGAGCATTGTCGTAAAAATAGTCGAGACCGGCTTCGCCGATAGCAACGCAACGCGGATGGGCACTTAGCCGTACGAGGTCTTCCGTTTGAATATGGAGTTCTTCGTGGGCGTTATGCGGATGTGTCCCAACGGAACACCAGATGTTCTGGTATCGTTCCGCAAGATCTGTGTATGTTGAAAACTTTTCCACACGTGTGGAAATCGTCACCATTCCGGTGACGCCAGCGGCTTCGGCTCGGACGAGGACGCCGTCCAAATCATTGGACAGCGCCTCAAAGTCGAGATGGCAGTGACTATCGATCAGCATTATTCAGCAGGCTTCTCGACGCGCGCAAAGACGCCCTGCGGAACCGGCAGTTCGGTGCCCGAAACAAGGCCATTGGTCTTGGCAGCATGAGTGAGCGTACGTTCGTCGGCTGGAACTTCCAGCTGGTCGAGCAAACGCGCTGCCGAAGACGGTACGAAGGCCTGCATGGCGATGGCCAGACGGCGAACCGTATCTGCCGTGCGGTAAAGCACTGTGCCCATGCGGACTGGATCGGTCTTCTTCAGAGCCCAAGGTTCTTGGCCAGCGAAGTAGTTATTGGCAGAGCTGAGAGCGGCGATGATGGCGCCAGTGGCTTCGTGAACCAACTGCTCGTCCATGGCCTTCTGCGCTGCAACCAGAGCTTCGGTGACTTCATTTTCGATGGCGGTGTCGGCATCGGTGTAGTCGCCAAAGGCCGGAACCTTCGCTTCACAGTTCTTGTTGATCATCGACAGCGAACGCTGGGCAAGGTTGCCAAGGTTGTTGGCGAGATCTGCATTGACGCGGTTGACCAGCTTTTCGTGGCTGTAGTCGCCGTCATTGCCGAAAGACACTTCGCGCAAGAAGAAGTAGCGAACAGCATCTGGACCAAAGGTTTCGACCAGCTCGAACGGGTCGATCACATTGCCGAGCGACTTGCTCATCTTCTGGCCGTCAACGGTCAGGAAGCCGTGGGCGAAGACGCGGTGCTGCACAGGCAGACCGGCGCTCATCAGGAAAGCTGGCCAGTAGACGGTGTGGAAGCGAATGATGTCCTTGCCGATGACGTGCAGGTCAGCTGGCCAGAATTTTTTGAAGAGTTCGCTCTGCTCGTCCGGATAGCCAACACCGGTGATGTAGTTGGTGAGGGCGTCAACCCACACATACATCACGTGGCCTTCTGCGCCCGGAACCGGAATACCCCAATCAAAGGTGGTGCGCGAAACCGAAAGGTCCTGCAACCCGCCCTTTACGAAGGAGATGATTTCATTGCGACGTTCCTTCGGCGCGATGAAGTCTGGGTTCTCGTCATAGAGCTTGAGGAGACGATCCTGATAAGCCGAGAGACGGAAGAAATAAGTAGGTTCTTCGACCCATTCCACTTCCGCACCCGATGGGGCAAAGCGCTTGCCGTCCTTTTCGGTCAGCTCAGCTTCGTCGAAATAAGCTTCGTCGCGAACCGAATACCAACCCTTATAGGTGGACTGGAAGATATCACCATTGTGGCTCGCTTCCATCTGCGTCCAGATGGCCTGCGCGCTCTTATGATGACGCTCTTCGGTGGTGCGGATGAAATCGTCGTTGGAGAGGTTGAGCAGTCCTGCCAGCTTCTGGAACTGCGCCGAGTTCTCATCTGCCAGCTCGCGAACCGAAACACCCTTGGCGGCAGCGGTCTGCACCATCTTGATGCCGTGCTCGTCCGTGCCGGTCAGGAAATAGACATCGCGCCCTTCCAGACGCTTCCAACGCGCGATGGCGTCAGTCGCGATCATTTCATAGGCATGCCCGATGTGTGGGGCGCCATTGGGATAGGAAATCGCGGTCGTGACGTAAAAGGGCTTGGTCATTCTTGCTCAGCGGAATTTGCGGACAGGGCGCTATGCTTCCGGATCCAATCGAAGATCACGACCAGTGTCTGCTTGAAATCAAGATTGACACTATCGGCCTCGGACAGAAGCGCGTTTGCCTTCTCCCATAGCTCAGTTGCCGAGGCAAGTCGCCTACGATCTGGGCCCTGCATTGCCGCATCGCGCATTTCTGATGCCAGCCAATCACTCAGGATCTCGCGCGCAAAGGACATATCGGGGCCATTGGGAACACTCCCAAGCGCGTCACCGAGTTTAAGGTGCGCTTCTGTTGGCATGGCGGCCGGGTTCTGCAGCCATGTGATCAGCGCCCCAACGGGGGAAGTTTCAGCGAGGGCCAGTGTTTCAAACGCTCGACGCGGGCGGCCGCCAGCCAATTGCACGGCGCGGTCAAGGGTTGAAGCGTCAAGCTCAGGATGATTGTTCATCACCACATCTGCCACAAGCTGATCACTCAGCGGACGGAGAGCGATATTGTGGCAGCGCGATTTGATCGTCGGCAGCAGGCCACCGGGGCGATGGGAAATAAGGAAGAAGGTCGTGTCTGCTGGCGGCTCTTCGAGTGTCTTGAGCAGAGCATTGGCAGCGGATGGATTGCAGTCGTCGATCGAGTCGAGAACAGCGATACGATGCCCCGAGCGACCGCGCGTCTGCTGCAAGGTTTCGCGCAGCTCACGCACGTCTTCGACGCGGATCACCGTATAAAACCCTTTAGCGTCCTTCATCCGCCGACGCAGCACGCTCAGGTTCGGATGCGAGCCAGCCGCGATCTGCTCGCGTACGCGCTCGGAGCTCTCATCGCCAGTGGCGGTGAATATCGCCGCTGCCAACTCGAAAGCGAGCGTTGCTTTGCCAATCCCCTCGGGCCCGTGAAGCATTATCGCGCCGGGTAGGCGGTGATCGGCCAATTGCGCCAAAATTGCTTGTCGCGCCTTGTCATGACCAACGGCAAGCTGCCGCTGTTCTGGCAGCGGGAGATCTTCGATTGCGTTTGGATCGATCACGCCTGCGGCCTACCCTGAAGTTCGGGGAAACGCTGGGTCACGACGGACCAAATGGCCATTTCGAGAGCCTCTTCGCTCTGATGCGCCGACAGCACGACACAACGGTCGGCATTGCGCGACGCTATATCGAGGAAATTGTCCCGCAGACGTTCGTGCCAGTCGAGATCTTCCTTCTCAAAACGATCCCCGGTGAGCTGCAAACCATCCTCAACGGCGCGCTGCTCGACGCGTTGGAAAGCCAATTTCGGGTCCATGTCGAGAACAAGAGTCAAATCCGGCGTATGACCATCGAGCGCGAGATTTTCCAGCGCATCAATAAGCCCGTCTTCAACACCACCCGTCAGCCCCTGATAGGCGCGGGTTGAGTCACAGAAACGGTCGGAAATCACCCAGGTGCCGCGCTCGAGATTGGGCGCGATAAGTTGGTGGACGTGGTCATAGCGCGCTGCCGCGAACAAAATCGCTTCTGCCCCCGGCCCCCAGCTCTCGGACTTTCCCTGGAGAATGAAAGCGCGGATTGCTTCGGCCTTTGGCGTGCCACCGGGCTCGCGTGTGCGCACCGCCTCAATGTCATTGCGCGCCAAATTCTGCAGCAAGCGCTTGACCTGCGTAGACTTTCCTACGCCCTCTCCACCTTCAAAGGTGATAAATCGTGCTGTGCCTCGATTTGGCGCTTTTAGCATGGTCTCGTGTCATTCCGGTCAGAGCCAGCCAAGGGCGAGCTGTTTGAGCGCATCGGTTGCGCGACGAACAATATCACCCTGCGCTACTGATTCAGCAGCATAAAGCGGCGTCGATTGAATGAGCTGATCGTCGCAGAACACACGCAGTTCGGCAAGTTTCTGTCCTTGCTCCACGGGCGGCATGAGCGGCGCGGTATAATTGATGGTTGCAGCGAGGCACTGCTTCGTCCCACGCGGCAGGTAAAGCGCAACTTCGCCGTTACCGACAAGGCCGACACTGGCGACTTCACCACCATACACATCTGCGGTGCCAACAATCTGCCCGGCAGCATAAGGGGTCAGCTTTTCAAAGGCACGCGTACCCCAAGTCAGCAGCTTTCGCGCCTCTTCGGTGCGCTCGCGCATCGACTCTAGCCCGTGAACCACGGCCACGAGGCGGCGATCGCCTTGGTTGGTCGACGTTACAGAGCCGTAACCCGACGCTTGCGTATGTCCCGTCTTCAGACCATCCACACCGATACCCATTTCCACGAGCGAGTTTCGGTTAGGCTGCTTGATCTTGTTCCACTCCATCTCCGGCTCAGAGAAGTAGTGATAAAATTCAGGGAACTCGCGAATGAGATAGCTTCCAAGGACCGCAAGATCGCGCGCTGTGGAATACTCATCAGGATCTGGCAGGCCGGTCGAGTTGACGAAATGAGAGCCGGACAAGCCGATCTGTCCACTCAACTCGTTCATCATCGCGGCAAAGCTGCCTTCGGAGCCGGCAATGCCTTCCGCCAGAACGATTGCCGCATCATTACCCGATTGAATAATGACCGAACGTACCAAATCTTCGACGCGAATTTGCGAGTTCAAAACGGCGAACATGGTGGAGCCACCAGAGGCAGCCCCGCCCGTACGCCAAGCATTTTCGGAAACCCAGAACTCGTCGTCCAGGGACAAGCGCCCTGCCCGCACCTCAGTAAACACCACTGCCAGCGTCATGAGTTTGGTCATGCTCGCTGGCTCTAGGCGCTCATCTGCGCTTTTCTGGTAGAGGACCGTGCCAGATTCATGGTCGGTCAAAATGGCGAACTTCGCCTTACTGTCAAACGCCACCTGGGCGTTCGCCTGAGAAATCAGGCCCAGCATAGCGATCGTAGCAAACAACACTCTCACGTCCGCCCCTCCGTGATGGAAATTAATCCGTTGCTCGCATTTAAATCAAAATCAGAGCACTATTCCAACCTCGGCTGCGAGGTTACGAACGTCTTCTTCGGTCACGCCCGGTTTTAAATTGGTCAGCGTCAGTTTTAACGCCGAACCAGAGCTCAACGGCAAAGCGCTTTCTGTAACAGCACCAAGCACAGCGAAGCGCTCAGAGACCGACTGCGCACTCGCATCGTCATAGAAAACGCCGAGCTCCACATTGACGGGCACAGCGCCCGGTGTTGCGAAGGCCGCGAGGTCAAGCTCGCCTGCCGCCATTGCATTTGTGGCAGCCTGCGCCGAACTATCCGGAACGGCACCAGCCTCGGCATAAGCGAACAAACCGCCGAACATGCCGAAGATATTATTGGTCACACCGAAATTGCCGGTCGCCACCTGCGTGTGCTTCCCGAATTCCTGCGGACCATTATAGCTTGCCATCAACTGGCGCGTATCATCGCCATTGAGCGGCGCTTCACCAACATAAGCGATCTCGACATTGGCAGAGCCATTCTCGACATAACCAAGCATCGCCGCCGAGCGATAGCTAAGATCGATCACACGACCAGCAACATACGGACCACGATCGTTGACGCGCACCACGAGCGAGCGACCATTGTCCTTATTCGTCACACGAACATAGGAGGGCAAAGGCAGAGTAGGATGCGCTGCCGTGATAGCATTGGCGGAGAAGATTTCGCCGTTCGCAGTTTTGCGACCATGGAAATCAGCGCCATACCAAGAGCCAGTACCAGCAGCAACATAAGCCGGATCATGCTGCGGAACATAAGTTCTGCCCGCAACCGTATAGGGTTTTCCGACCTGATAGCGACCACCACCACGCGGGGGATGAGGATTCGTCGTTACGCGCGGCGAGGAGGTGACGCCGTACTTGGCCGAAGTGAAGGCACCACGCTTCACTGTTGGCCCGAGATTCCCCATGTTGCATGCGGCAATAGCCGGGACGAGCAGAGAGGTTAGAACCAAAAACCGTGCGTATTTGCGGTAATGTTTCGTCACTGTTCGCGCTTCTTTTTAAATGGAGCCTATCGCGCGTTAATCTACACGCCTGCGCCGATGCATAAAATTGAAGACAGTTTTGATGGTTTACAAACCCCTAATCTCACCAAGCCCGACTCGCGCCACTAATCCACCTGCGGCGCATGAACACAATTATGGGCAAAGCGAGCATCAAGCTTGCTCAGATATAAAGATATCTTTATATGCGTACGAGCCGGTACGCGGCGCAGACTCCCCAAGTGTATAGAGGACGGTAGATGAGCCCCTCCGAGCTGAACATCTCAAGCCCAGTTTCCCATGATTGGAACGAAGTGCGCTCCGCACTTTCAAAGGCTATGGAGGAGCGTATCCTCGTTCTCGACGGCGCTATGGGGACGATGATCCAGCGTCTCGGCCTGACTGAGGAAAACTTCCGCGGCGAGCGCTTCAAGGATTGGTCGCACCCACTCAAGGGCAATAACGACCTCCTCGTCATCACCGAACCGAAAATGATCGAGGACATCCACTACGCCTATTATATGGCGGGTGCGGATATCGTTGAAACCAACACGTTTTCTGGCACCTCTGTGGCGCAGGCCGACTATGCCTGCGAAAGCGCTGTCTACGACATCAACTACCAAGGCGTGATCGTTGCCCGCCGCGCTGCACGGCGCGCTGAGGCAGAAGATGGTCGTCGCCGTTATGTTGCGGGCGCCCTCGGACCGACCACAAAAACCTCCTCCATGTCGACCGACGTCAACAATCCCGGTCACCGCTCCATCAGTTTCGACGAGCTGGCCATCGCCTATGAAGAAGCCCTGCGCGGCCTGATCGACGCTGGCGCTGACCTTCTGCTTTTTGAAACCATCACCGACACGCTCAACACCAAGGCCGGCCTCTTCGCTGCTCGCAAGATTTTTGATGAGCGCGGCATCGATGTGCCGATCATGATTTCGGGCACCATCACCGATCGTTCGGGCCGCACGCTCTCGGGCCAGACCCCGACCGCCTTCTGGTACTCGATCCGCCACGCCAACCCGATCACCATCGGGCTGAACTGCGCGCTCGGCGCCGATCTGATGCGCGATCACATCGCCGAACTCTCCAAGGTCGCCGATACCTTTATCTGCGCCTATCCGAACGCTGGCCTGCCCAATGAAATGGGCGCTTACGACGAAACGCCGGACGACATGGCGCGTCAGTTGCAAAGCTTTGCCTCCGAAGGTCTTCTCAATATCGTCGGCGGCTGCTGCGGCTCGACCCCAGACCATATCCGCGCCATCGCCCAGATGGTCGCGCACTATGAGCCACGCAAAGTTCCCGAGATCGAGCGCCTGCTGCGTCTCGCGGGCCTAGAGCCGTTCACGCTCACCGCGGACATTCCTTTCGTCAACGTTGGCGAGCGCACCAATGTCACCGGCTCGGCCAAGTTCAAAAAACTGATCACCGCTGGCGACTACACCACAGCGCTCGACGTTGCGCGGGACCAAGTCGCGAATGGCGCTCAGGTCATCGACATCAATATGGACGAGGGCCTGATCGATAGTAAGCAGGTCATGGTTGACTACCTCAACCTGCTCGCCGCCGAACCCGATATCGCTAAGGTTCCGCTGATGATCGACAGCTCCAAGTGGGATGTCATCGAAGCTGGTCTGAAATGCGTTCAGGGCAAGGCGCTGGTCAACTCGATCTCGCTCAAGGAAGGCGAAGACGCCTTCATTCATCACGCCAAGCTCGTTCGCGCCTATGGCGCTGCGGTTGTGGTGATGGCCTTTGACGAAAGCGGTCAGGCCGATACCAAGCAGCGTAAGGTCGAGATCTGTACCCGTGCGTATAAGATCCTCACCGAACAGGTCGGCTTCCCGCCAGAAGACATCATCTTCGACCCGAACGTGTTCGCGGTCGCCACGGGCATTGAAGAACACAACAATTACGGCGTCGACTTCATCGAAGCGACGAAGGAGATTGTTGAGACCCTGCCCCATGTCCACATCTCGGGCGGTATTTCCAACCTCTCCTTCTCGTTCCGCGGCAATGAGCCGGTGCGCGAAGCCATGCACGCGGTCTTCCTCTACCATGCCATTAAGGTCGGCATGGACATGGGCATCGTCAACGCCGGTCAGTTGGCGGTTTACGAAACCATCGACGCCGAACTGCGCGACGCCTGCGAGGACGTGATCCTCAACCGCACGCCAAATGCCACCGATCGTATGCTCGAGCTGGCGGAACGCTATCGCGGTCAGGGCGGCGCAGCGGGCAAGGCCAAGGACCTCTCCTGGCGCGAGCTCCCCGTCGGTCAGCGCATTACTCATGCGCTGGTCAATGGCGTCACCGAATTCATCGAGGCAGACACCGAAGAAGCCCGTCTCGCTTACGACCGCCCGTTGCACGTCATCGAAGGCCCGCTGATGGATGGCATGAACGTCGTCGGCGACCTCTTCGGCTCGGGAAAGATGTTCCTGCCGCAGGTGGTAAAATCCGCTCGCGTCATGAAGCAGGCCGTTGCCTATCTCCTTCCCTATATGGAAGAGGAAAAGGCCGCCAATGGCGGTACTGGCCGCTCCAGCGCGGGCAAGGTTCTGATGGCAACCGTGAAGGGCGACGTCCACGACATCGGCAAAAACATCGTCGGCGTGGTTCTGGCCTGCAACAACTACGAAATCATCGACCTGGGCGTTATGGTCCCGTCGGCGAAGATTTTGGAAGTGGCCAAGGCCGAGAACGTCGACATCATCGGCCTATCGGGTCTCATCACCCCCTCGCTGGACGAAATGGTCCATGTCGCCGCCGAAATGGAACGCGAAGGTTTTAACATCCCGCTGCTCATTGGTGGGGCTACGACCAGCCGCGTTCACACGGCGGTAAAGATCCACCCGCGCTACAACCGTGGTCAGGCCGTTTACGTCAACGACGCCAGCCGCGCTGTGGGTGTTGTCTCTGCGCTCCTCTCGGATGATCAGAACGCCGCATTCGTCGAAACCACACGCGCCGAATATGCCAAGGCGGCGGCTGCGCACGAACGTGCCGAACTAGACAAAAAGCGCTTGCCGCTGGCCACAGCCCGGGCCAATGCGTTCAAGTCCAACTTTGATGGCTACACGCCACCAAAGCCGACTTTCCTCGGCACAAAGACCATCACCGATCTCGATCTGGGCGAAATCGCCCGCTACATCGATTGGACCCCGTTCTTCCAGAGCTGGGAACTCAAGGGCCGTTACCCGGCCATCCTTGAAGATGAGAAGCAGGGCGAAGCCGCTCGTGCGCTCTGGGCCGACGCTCAGAAGATGCTCAAGCAGATCATTGACGAAAAATGGTTCAACCTGAAGGCCGTCATCGGCTTCTGGCCCGCCAACCGCGTCGAGGACGACATCCGTCTCTTTACCGGCGAAGACCGCGCCACTGAGCTCAACACCTTCTTCACCCTGCGCCAGCAGCTGTCCAAGCGCACCGATAGCGCCAATGTCGCCCTGTCCGACTTCGTCGCGCCGGTCGGCACACCCGACTATCTTGGTGGCTTCGTCGTCACCGCTGGGCTTGAAGAAGTTGCCATTGCCGAACGCTTTGAAAAGGCGAACGACGATTATTCGTCCATTCTCGTCAAGGCGCTGGCCGACCGCTATGCCGAAGCCCTAGCCGAATACCTGCACGAGCGCGTCCGTAAGGAGCACTGGGGCTTTGGCAAGGACGAGACGTTTGCGCCAGACGAGTTGGTTGGCGAACCCTATGCCGGCATTCGCCCAGCTCCCGGCTATCCAGCTCAGCCAGATCACACTGAAAAGACCACTCTTTTCAAACTGCTAGATGCAGAAGCTCAAGTCGGAGTTACACTCACTGAGAGCTATGCGATGTGGCCGGGCTCGTCCGTTTCTGGTCTCTATTTCAGCCATCCGGACGCCTATTACTTTGGCGTCGCCAAGGTCGAACGCGATCAGGTTCTGGACTACGCGGAACGTAAGGGCATGGCGGTTGCCGAAGTGGAGCGTTGGCTCGGCCCTGTGCTGAACTACATTCCGGGTAAGTAACTTCGGATAGATGAGAAGGCTTCCGGCGCTGTCGGGAGCCTTATTTCTTCACCCTTCGGAACCCTTCGTCCTGTCACGCGTCTCATCCAGAACCTCCTCTCAGGTAGCACTATGTTGGCTCCCCAAATTCCAGTTCTGGTTGTGACCCAAGCGGACGCGCTGCCTCAACTCGCACCCGGCGACAAACTTCTGCGCTTACCCCGCAACTCTGGCCACGGTCACGCCGATGGCGCCAGCTGCGTGGCTTGTTCCTCTCAGACAGATGTCCGTGCCCTGCTCTACAATCTGCTGTTGGACCGGGACAACGGCACTGATAATTTCACCCGCGTTATCGTGGATGCCAGCGCTATCCCTGAGCCCCTGCAGGTCATATTCGCCTTAACGGGCAAGCTGCCTGCCCAAGCTCTGCGCGACCACACTGTCGCCAAACGCTTTTACCTTCAGGGCGTAGCGGGCCGGTAAAGATCTATAGGCGTGAGCGAATAGTGCTTCATGCCCCTTTATTCGATCCATCCCCACCGTCAATGCCGGGCCTGTCCCGACAATCCAGATAGGCCTCGCACAAAACAGGATCACCGGGACAAGCCCGGTGAAAACGACGGCGCTGAAGGCACCTCGCGCAACGACCTCAGTCGCGCTCTAGCAGTGCTTTCCAAATGATCCCGCCAATAGCGGCGCCAGCAAGTGGAGCAAGGATAAACACCCAGACTTGGCCCAACGCGCCATTGTCAGCAAACAAGGCGGCCGCGATGGAGCGTGCTGGATTGACCGAAGTGTTGCTCACCGGGATAGAGATCAGGTGGATCAGGGTGAGCCCCAAACCAATAGCGATTGGCGCAAAACCCGCCGCGGCATTCTTATGCGTCGATCCCAAAATGATAATCAGGAAAAACGCCGTCAGCACCACTTCAGCAACGATAACGGACACCAACCCATAGGCATGCGGAGAAAGCGTGTCATAGCCGTTCGAAGCAAAGCCGCCAGCGACAAAACCAGTCACGCCCGACGCAATGACGAAGAGCACCAGTGCCCCGAGCGCACCGCCGATGATCTGAGCGACCCAATAAGGCACGAGGTCCTTGTAATCGAACCGACCAGCGACAGCGAGCCCGAGAGAAACAGCAGGATTGAAATGCCCGCCGGAGATGTGCCCGACCGCGTAAGCCATTGTCAGCACAGTTAAACCGAAGGCCAGCGAGACACCTGCATAGCCAATTCCAAGTTCCGGAATGCCCGCCGCAAGAACAGCTGAGCCACACCCTCCAAAGACAAGCCAAAACGTTCCGAATGCTTCGGCTGAAAGACGCTTAATCATGGCCTTCTCACTCCAAGCAGGTGATTCTGCTTTGGATATGCTGTCTAAAATTTCCGAAATCAGCAAAACAAATAAAACACGATCTAATTTGCGCAGCGCTATTCTCTGATGGGCCGGAGTTTTACATCGCGCGACTTCAGGATCGAAATCCGCAGCGGTGTTCCTCCCCCTTTCACGCCCTCTGCCCCCACCCAGAAGACAGCATGGAGCGCAAGCGCTCACGAGCGGCACCTTGAGACCGCTCCACCACCCAAAACAAAAAAAAGCCGGGCATTTCTGCCCAGCCTCAATTTTACAAAACTCGATAAGAGCGCTTAGCGGCCCTTGACCACCGAGTAGCCAGCATACTTCGCTGCCGTGCCGAGTTCCTCTTCGATACGGATGAGCTGGTTGTACTTCGCCAGACGGTCCGAACGCGAGAGCGAGCCGGTCTTGATCTGACCGCAGTTGAGCGCAACGGCGAGGTCAGCGATGGTCGCGTCTTCGGTTTCACCCGAACGGTGCGACATGACCGAGGTGTAGCCTGCGCGGTGCGCGGTATCGACGGCGTTCAGCGTTTCAGACAGAGAACCGATCTGGTTCACCTTGACCAGGATCGAGTTCGCGACACCCATCTTAATGCCCGATACGAGGCGTTCGGTGTTGGTCACGAACAGATCGTCACCGACCAGCTGAACCTTCTTGCCGATAGCATCGGTCAGCGCCTTCCAGCCATCCCAATCGTCTTCGGCCATGCCGTCTTCGATGGTAATGATTGGGAAGCGGTTCACGAGGTCTTCGAGGAAACGTACGTTGTCGTCGGACGACAGCGACTTGCCCTCGCCGACCATCTCGTACTTGCCGTTCTTGAAATACTCGGTCGACGCGCAGTCGAGACCGATGAAGACGTCTTCGCCTGGGCGATAGCCGGCCTTTTCGATCGAGCGCATGATGAAGCCGAGCGCTTCGTCAGCCGAACCTAGGTTTGGCGCGAAACCGCCTTCGTCACCCACGTTGGTGTTGTGGCCTTCAGCCGACAGACCCTTCTTGAGGGTGTGGAAGATTTCCGAACCGATACGGACAGCGTCGGCGATGGAATCTGCGCCAGCTGGCAGGATCATGAATTCCTGCATGTCGATTGGATTGTCAGCGTGCTCGCCGCCATTGATGATGTTCATCATCGGCACAGGCAGAACATGGGCGTTTGGCCCACCGATGTAACGGTAGAGTGGCTGGTTAGCCGATTCAGCAGCGGCCTTCGCAACAGCGAGCGACACGCCCAGAATGGCGTTAGCGCCAAGACGGCCCTTGTTGTGGGTGCCGTCGAGATCGATCATTGCCTGGTCGATTGCCAGCTGATCGAAAGCGTCCATGCCGAGGATTTCTTCGGCCAGCGCAGAGTTGACGTTTTCAACGGCTTGGGTCACGCCCTTGCCGGAATAGAGCTTGCCGCCGTCGCGCAGTTCTACGGCTTCATGGGCACCGGTAGAAGCGCCTGATGGCACTGCGGCGCGGCCGAAGCTGCCGTCGTCCAGAACGACATCGACTTCAACAGTGGGATTGCCGCGGCTGTCAAAGATTTGACGGCCATTGACGTGGATAATCGATGCCATGAGTGCCCTTCCAGAAGTTGCGCTGGTGATGTGTGCCTCTCTAGACCCAGTGTGTGACAGAAGGAAGGGGGACAGACGAAAAAAGCCAAATCTGCCGGATTGAAACGTTGTCATAACCGCAAAGAGCATACTAACATGTCACAGTGCTGTGGAGGATGAACGGCGCGGAGGAAACAGTTTTGACTAAGCCACTCGTAAAACAGGTCGCCCATACCTGCGTATTTGCTCGGGATTTGCGCGCCGTAGAGGCATTCTATCGGGACATTCTTGGCGTAAGCCCCAAGTTTGACTTCAAACGCGGAGAAGAGCGCATCGGGTTTTACCTCGATTTCGGCAATCGCACCTTCGTTGAAGTCTTTCTGCGCAGCGATTCGGCATTCGAGGATCGCAATCAGATCAACCACATCTGTTTTGAGACCGACGATATTGATGCCTTCATGGCCAATGCCGCGCGACATGGCGTTGCGGTCACGCCAAAGAAGCTCGGCGTAGATCACACTTGGCAGTGCTGGCTGGCGGACCCGAGCGGGGTCAAAATCGAGATTTTTCAATACACCGAAAAGTCGATGCAGTTCGGACCATCTGGGGTCGTCTGTCAGGTGGATTGGTAGGCATCCTACACGCTGGAAAGATAAAAACGCACCATGAGAGCGCATAATCGCGAAAGATTTTCGCCCTAAGTTAATAGCTACATCAAGCTGGAGTCGCGTCTTGCGAGTTTCAACGGCAGCGCTTTGTCTACTCATATGCGGGACCAGCTGGGGACATGCTGAGCCCGTGAACTTGGCCGCGTCGGCGTTCAGCATGCCGGGCACCACTCTGGACCTTCCTGGTTGTGGCCTAAGTATTCTGACCGAGGCGACAGCAAAGGTTGAGCCGCAGGTTTTGGGGCCGGACAAGTCGCGCTATTTGGTTGAGTGGCTTGTCACCAATTCTGAATGGTCGCAAGCCTTTCCCAATAGTCTTTATGGGCTCGTCCAATTCCGGATCACCTGCACGCGGATGACGCGCTGGCTTGACGATGCCGCGACCTATAACCGGATTCAGGCAAATGCTGCCCATGATCGGGCGCTGGCTGCCGAAGGCAGTGGCATGCATGAGGGCGAAGATCATTTCACCGCCGCCGAGGCCATGCCTTATGGTGCGCTGAGCCATGCCCATCAAATCGCTTGGGAGCACACCTCGCCCTCCCACTACGGCACGAGCCGACATCATCACGTCGATGTCTATGGGAGTCACGGCAAGATGCGCATCCATGTTTCGGCGCACTTTGTTGGATTCGACCTCTCCGACAATCCCGAATTGGCGGCGGCAGGAACAAAGCTTACCGCAGCGGATGGGTCAGAAGTGATTGCCGGTTCCCCCGTACTCCCTCTCAAAAACGGGGGGCACGTGGTTTCCAGTACCGCAGAGCAGAACATGGCCTATCTCAAATACGTGCTCGGCTCCACGCGGGCACTAAAGGTCCAAACAGAAAGCGGCCTACCCAGTTAAGGACAGGCCGCTCGCAAAGGTCAGCTTGGCTTAGGCCTAGTCGGACGTTTGGCGGATAAAGCCGAACGCGACCAAGGTGATCACCGCTGCGATGATCATGTAGTAGCCAACCGTGTGAAGGCCATAGGTATTGGCCAGGTGCGTCGCGATGTAAGGCGCGAAGGACGCACCAAAGATGCCACCAAGGTTGAAGGTCAGCGACGCGCCGGTGTAGCGAACCGAAGTTGGGAACGGTGCTGCCAGTGCAGTGCCGAGCGGACCGTAGGTCATGCCCATGAGCGCAAAGCCTACGCAGAGGAATGCAAGCACGCCCCAAACATTGCCCGAGCCGAACATTGGCGCGAGAACCAGACCGAAGATTGCGATACAAATTGCAACGCCGATCATCACCTTGCGCATGCCGAACTTGTCAGCAAGCACTGCCGAAACCGGAATGAACAGTCCGAAGAACACCACGCCGACCATCTGCAGGAGCAGGAAGTCTTCGCGAGCATAGCCAAGGTTCGCAGTACCGTAGCTCAGCGAGAACACGGTCATGATGTAGAACAGCACGAAGGTCGCCAGCGCCGCCATGGTGCCGAGCACAAGGCTCATCTTATGGTTCTTGAAGACGTCGAAGAATGGCACTTCAACGCGTTCTGCCTTTTCGATCGCCTTCGCGAATTCTGGCGTTTCGGTGATCTTGAGACGGATCATCAGACCAACGATAACGAGAACCGACGAGAGCAGGAACGGCACGCGCCAGCCCCAGTCCATGAAGGCGTCGTTGCCCAGAACCTTATCGAGAACGATGAAGATCATCGTCGCGAGGAAGAAGCCAACCGGCGCGCCCAACTGTGGGAACATGCCGTACCAGGCCTTCTTGTCTTCCGGAGCGTTTTCGGTGGCGAGCAGAACAGCGCCGCCCCATTCACCGCCAAGACCCAGACCCTGACCCAGACGGCACAGAGCAAGGAACAGCGCGGCCCATACGCCCACCTGATCATAGGTCGGCAGCAGGCCGATAACGACAGTGGAAATGCCCATCAGCAGCAGCGCAGCAACCAGCGTTGCCTTACGGCCGATACGGTCACCATAGTGGCCGAAGAATGCAGCACCCACAGGACGCGCGATGAACGCAATTGCGAAGGTCGCGAGCGAGCTCAGAAGCGCAGTGGTGTCGTCCCCAGCTGGGAAGAACAGATGCGGGAAAACGATAACCGCAGCTGTTGCGTAGATGTAGAAGTCGAAAAATTCGATCGTGGTGCCGATCATGCTGGCTGCAAGAACGCGCGTAGGCGAGTTCTTCTGCGGCGCTGCATTCGGCGAGGCACTAACGGAGGTCATCTGAATTCCAGATTGCTATCGAAACGGAACGAGGTCGAAAGCACCTTCCCCCGATAAGCGCGCCCGAACCCTCGGTTACGGCCGGAGTACCGCAGAGTACGCCCCGGAGCAACTGCGACAGTTTTACACTTTTAGTTCAACGATTTAGCAAAGTTCATTCGTCACGCTTATGCGCATCTATCTGTCTGTCAGATAGCAATTTCTTCGCCTCTTCCAACTCGCGCTCTGCTTTGGTGCGCCCAAATTTTAAGCGGTTTGCCTCGGCAGTCGTCTCTTTTTCGACTTTCGCCTTAGCCTTGCGCGCCTTCGAGAGCGATAGAATCTCAGCCATGAGGACAAGTCCTAAGGAAGGGAACGGGGAATTACACCTAAGCTATGCCACACCATTCCCATGCTGTGCACCCCCGCCCTACGCATCAAGTGGACAGATCACAGTAGAGGACGCCGCGCCCTCTGTGCGCTGTAATACCCGCGCTGAAACCACCGTCCAGATCATCCCATTCTTGAATGAGCTTATTTGACCGCGCCACGTCGGCACCGAGCACGGCAAGCGCCTGATCCTCACTTTGCCCAAATGTGACGGTTGAGACATGCACGCCGGTTTCCCACATAGCCTCAAGCCCGATGTGCGTGACCAGCAGTCCACGCCACATCGACATCACCGGCACCGTCAGAGTGATCAGGCCGTCATCATCTTCCACCTTTAGCTCGCCAAACGTTACGCCGGCCACATCGGGATAGATGAGTGGACTGCCTTCAAAGTGGGGGTTGGCGATGGATCGCAAGAAATCCCAGTGCGACTCTGTGTATTCGCAGCCCTCCAGCATTCCATGCAGGAAACCTTCCAAAGGTTCCCCAGCTTTAGCGGACGGCACCGAAATTAAGGACACAAAGCAAAGTACAGAACTTCCAACAACAAACCTTCCTGCTGAACCAATCATCTTACCTACCCCCTGTGAGCAGATAAGATTATGACCATATTGTTATTATTGTCACGAGCGCTTTAGGCAATTTTGAGAGGAGCAGGCACTCAAGAAACTCACCATTTCTACCGTGACGTAGATCATCTGCCCCTTTCGCCGCACACAAGGTGAGATAAAAACATCGCTCGCCGTATTCAGGGCTTTCAGCAGGTACAAACGGCCCAATTAAGGGGGGTTATTTATTCGCTGCCCCTGAGCACTACCCGAGCTACAGCGTGCTGCGCGCCTTGAGACCGGTCCGGATGTTCGTTCGCGCTGTGTTGAGTTGCAGGGCCACTCCCCTTCAACCCTAAGCACTGTAAGAGATTGGCTAGACACTCGTACTTACAGTTCGATCCGATACCCCTGCCCCAGAGCCCGCTCAAACGCGGCTTTGGCAATATCGGTTAGCCTAAAACCCTGATCCCAACGGTCGCCGAGCTCACGGAGCGTTCCATCGGCGCCCAAATTGGGGAATGCGTATTCGATGTGTAGTGGACCATCTGGCGTGTCGACCGTTTCGGGCAGGATTTCGGGCGCAAACGGAATAGCGGCACCCTCCGCCGCTGTTTCCAAGAACCCCGCAAAGCAATACTGCCACATCCAGCCAAAGCGGGTGACATGGGGCTCGTCGCGCAGCCCCACGCCAATCGGCACTTGGATGCAACCGCTCGATCCGATCCGGCCATGCACGAAGCGCACGCGCCGAAAGATTGGCTTCATGATCTCGAGTTTTTCCGGGATCGAGCCATATTGCATCTCAAGCCCAGTGTAATAGTGCGAGAGATCGGCGTTGATTGTCATTTCGGGGAATTTTTCGACCCAACCAAGGGTACGGAAAATATCCTGCGTGATCGTCGCGCGATGGGTTTCGATGTGCGCAGCGTGATTAAGCTTCTGGCTGGCGCTCAGAATATCCTCGATCAGCGCATAGGCCTGTTCATTCGTTTCAAAGCCTGTGCCGACATGCAACGTCGTTTGCTCGTGCCCAGCATCCACTTGGCGCTGCAGCACCTCCAACGCCTCGCCAGGCGCTGCCACACGGCTCGATCCATAGGTAATCAATCCAGCTTTGCCATAGGCAGGATCATCGCTCCCCTGCACGCCTGTGTACCCTGCCCCCAGCAGCACTTTCGCGATCTCGGCGGCACTCCCCTTCGGCCCCGCAGACCAGTCCGGAAGCTTGGTGATGGTGCCGAGGTTGAGAGCCTGAATAAAGCGCGGATGGGTCATGACGCGTCCAATAAGAGTTGCCCGACGAGTTTAGGCCTCGAACCGTTGCGAGAAAAGCCACAAGTCACTGGATCAAAACAAAAACGTCGGACTTCGTGAGAAGCCCGACGGTTAAAATTTAGAGTGTGCGTTTCGTCTTAAACGAGACGGCTCTGGTCCATTGCCGCAGCGATAAAGCTGGTGAACAGCGGATGCGGTTCAAATGGCTTGGACTTGAGTTCTGGGTGGAACTGCACGCCGATGAACCAAGGGTGATCCGTGCGCTCAACAATTTCCGGCAGCGTGCCGTCTGGTGATACGCCGGAGAACAGCAGGCCGTTCTTCTCCAGAAGCTTGCGGTAGTCCATGTTCACTTCGTAGCGGTGACGATGGCGCTCGGTAATGCGAGTGGTGCCATAAATGTCCGCAACGCGCGAGCCACGAACCAGCTGAGCTGGATAAGCGCCAAGACGCAGTGTGCCGCCGAGATCGCCATTTTCCTCGCGGGTGGCCTTCTCATTGCCCTGGACCCATTCCGTCATCATACCGACGACAGGTTCCTTGGTCGGACCGAATTCGGTCGACGAAGCGTTCTTGATGCCTGCGGTGTTCCGCGCAGCCTCAACGCAAGCCATTTGCATACCAAAGCAGATACCGAAGTACGGAACATCCTTGGTGCGCGCAAAGCGTGCAGCTTCAATCTTGCCAGCCGCGCCACGTTCGCCGAAGCCGCCCGGCACCATAATGCCGTGAACATGCTCGAGATATGGCGATGGATCATCACGCTCGAAGACTTCCGAGTCGATCCACTGCAGGTTGACCTTCACCTTGTTGGCGATACCGCCATGGATCAGGGCTTCCGAGAGCGACTTATAGGCATCCTTGAGGCCGGTGTACTTGCCAACGATGGCAATGTTCACTTCACCTTCTGGATTGTGGAAGCGCTTGGAGACTTCGTTCCAGGCCGTCAGATCAGGTTCTGGCGCATCGGAGATGCCCAGAGCGGCCAGCACTTCGCGGTCGAGACCTTCGTTGTGATAGGCCATTGGAACGTCGTAGATCGAGGCGACATCGAGGCCCTGAATAACGGCGCTTTCACGCACGTTACAGAACAGCGACAGCTTCTTCTTTTCGCCTTCTGGGATCGGACGATCGCAACGGACCAGCAGAACGTCTGGCGCAATACCAATCGAGCGCAGTTCCTTGACGGAGTGCTGCGTCGGCTTGGTCTTGAGTTCACCTGCGGACGGAATGTACGGCATCAGGGTCAGATGCAGATAGCAGGTGTGACCGCGCGGCAAATCATTGCCGAGCTGACGGATCGCTTCAAAGAAGGGCAAGCCTTCAATGTCACCGACAGTGCCACCGATTTCGACCAGAACGAAGTCGAAGTCTTCGTTGCCTTCGAGAACGAAATTCTTGATCGAGTCCGTAACGTGCGGGATCACCTGAACAGTCGCGCCCAGGAACTCGCCCCGGCGTTCTTTGCTCAGCAGGTCCGAATAAATTCGACCTGACGTGATGTTGTCACGCTTATTGGCCGCGCGGCCAGTGAAGCGTTCGTAGTGACCGAGATCGAGATCGGTCTCCGCGCCGTCGTCGGTGACAAACACTTCGCCGTGTTGTGTCGGCGACATCGTGCCGGGATCAATGTTGAGATAGGGGTCAAGCTTACGCAGGCGGACCTTATATCCGCGTGCTTGCAGAACAGCACCGAGTGCTGCTGAAGCGAGACCTTTGCCAAGGGAGGAAACCACGCCTCCGGTGATAAAAACGTACCGAGCCATGGGCGATCACCATAAGCATAATATTGACGATTCGCAGAGCACGTTTTCGTGCACTACACAAAAGAAACAAGGGGATGTTTCCATCCCCTTGTTCAAACTAGCCTTTCGGCAGATCAGTTACCTGTTGCAGGTGCTGCCGGAGCTTCAGCCGGAGCCACTGGGACCGGTAGGTCTGTGGCCGACTGCGCCGGAGCCGCAGGAACAGGAAGATCACCTTGCAGAGCATTCAATGCGTCAAGAACGGTCGAAGGCTGGGAGCCATCGGAGTTGGTGACAGCATTATCGAGAATGCTTGAGGTGCCGCGATCCAGCTCTGCCAGAATGGTCAGGCCGATTGCAGAAACAAAAAACAGGGTTGCCAGAATAGCGGTCGTGCGGGTCAGCAGGTTTGCCGATCCGCGCGCGGATACGAGACCCCCACCGGAGTTGCTACCGCCAATACCAAGGGCACCGCCCTCTGAGCGCTGGATCAAGATAACGACGATCAGCGCCAGCACGATCAGCAGATAGGCGACTAGCAGGACGTTGGCCATTGAACTTCTGTCTTCGCGTCATTCTGAGCATGCCAAGGCACTGCTCAGGTTGAAAAGGATGTCGGGCTCTTACACCCGTCGAACGGCAAATGCCAGCCGGTCCGTGAATTTTCAACGGAACCGAGTGGCGCTTCGCCTGATCTATACCGCCGAGATAATAGTATAGAAGTCTTTTGCCAAGAGGCTTGCGCCCCCGACGAGCCCACCATTGACATTTTCAATGGCCAAAATCTCGCGAGCGTTCTGCGGTTTCAGCGATCCACCATAAAGAATCTGGATCGTCGCGCCGGTCTCCCCAAAGCGCTCAACCAACTGCGCACGGATAGCGTCGTGAATTTCTGCGATATCAGCCGAGTTCGGAGTGCGACCCGTGCCAATCGCCCAGATTGGCTCATAAGCCACCACAACACTGTGCTGCCCGGCCGCATCAGGCAATGACGCTGCCAACTGTGCAGCAACAACGCTCACAGCTTGCCCAGCATCGCGCTGTGCTTCGCTTTCACCAACACAGACAATCGGCTTCAAACCTGCACCAATGGCAGCTTCTGCCTTGGCGCGAACCATGTCGTCGCTTTCGCCGTGGTCGGCACGGCGCTCCGAATGGCCCACGATCACATATTGGGCACCAGCGTCTGCCAACATCGAAACGGAAATATCGCCCGTGTGCGCACCAGCATTTGCCGTGTGACAATCCTGTCCACCGGCCAAAATGCCACTAGAAGCCCCCTGCTCCGCCACTGCATGCAACAAAGTTGCGGGCGGGCAAATGCATACCAAAGCGCGTGGAGCCTCGCCTGTTGTCAATAATTGTGCGAGTTCACTAATCTCTGAGAGGGACTGCTTGAGCCCGTTCATCTTCCAATTTCCCGCGATCAACGGTGTAATGGTGGTCAATTGAAGTGCTCCTACCTCTTGCGCCGACGAGGGGTTTGCCATAACCCCGCAAGTCGGATTGTCTCTACTCATCTGCCCTTACACGTTTGGTAAGGGACTGGGCAAGGAACTGGAACGTACGAAATGCTCGATGGTTTGCGCGGTTTTGCAAAATCTTGGCCTGGTAAGATCATGGGCGCGTTTTTGCTCGTGGGCGTCGCTGGTTTCGGGATCAACAATGTTATTCTCGATCTTGGCAGCAATACCGTTGGCCGAGTGGGCGATGAAGAGATCAGCGGCAAAGACTTTTTCCGCACCTATCAGCAGCAGCTGAACCAGCTGACACAGACCATGGGCACCATGCCGACGACCAGTCAGGCAAGCGCAATGGGCGTACCTTCTTCGGTGCTGATGCGTCTGGCCAACGAAGCTGCGATTGATTCTCTTTCGAACAGCTTTGGTCTGGGCGTCACCGAAGCCAAGCTCGCGCAGCTTCTGCGTGAAGATCCATCCTTCTTCGGCACCTTGGGCAATTTTGATCCGCAGGTTTTCCGCGCCGTGTTGCAAAACTCTGGCATGACGGAGGCCGAATATTTTGACTCCGCGACGAGCATGGCGCAGCGCGAGCAACTAACCCAGGCTATGTTTGTCCACACCAAACTGCCCAGTGTGGCCGCTAACCTGATCAACAGCTACGCCAACACCACCCGCGCTATCGATTATTTTGCACTCACCGATGCAAATATCGAAACGCCAGCTGAGCCGACCGAAGAAGAGCTGAAGGCTTATCTCGCCGAGCATCAGAGCGAATACCGTACCATCGAAACCCGTAAAGTTCGTTTGTTCGACCTGTCGATTCCGGCGCTCGCTGCGACGATCGACGTGCCGGAAGCTGACATTGCGGCCGAGTACGAAGCGACCAGCGCGAACCTGACGACCCCAGAGCAGCGGACTATTCAGCAGTTGGTTCTCAACACGCCTGAACTGCAGACCGCCTTTGCAGAGGGTCTTGCCAGCGGCGCGACGTTTGAAGACCTCGTTGCTCAGGCGGGTGTAACCCCAACCACTCTCGGCACCCTGCCACGCAGCGCCATAAACGACGCTCGCCTTGGCGACGCGGCTTTCGCTCTCAACGCGGGTGAGTTTGCGATCATCCCGGGCATTGGCGGCGAGCGCGCTGTCTATGTTTCGGAAATCATTGCTGAAGCCCGCCCAACGCTGGAAGAAGCAAGCGAGCAGATTAAGACCCGTCTGGCTCAGGCCAAGGCTCGTACCGAAGTCAACGAAATCCTCGATCAAGTTGAAGAGCTGCGTGCAGCCTTCCAGCCGCTCGACCAGATTGCAGAACGCTTCAACCTGCCGGTTTATGAAGTTGACCTCACCGCGTCCGGTGCTGAGCTCTCCGTCTTGCCGAACCTTGCAAACGACGACCGCAACCGCGTTTCGCAGGCGATCTTTGCCGCGCAGATGGACAAGCTGACCCCAGCTATTCCTGTGACTGGCAACGCCCACGTTTGGTTCGACCTGCTCAACATCGCACCAGTCCGCGACGAAACCTTCGAGGAAGTGCGCGAAGAAATCACTGCAGCCATCACGCAGGAACGCGTCGAAGTGGCAATGACTGCGCTTGGCGAAGACATCGTCGCGCGTCTCGACGCTGGCGAAACGCTCTCCGACATCGCGATGAGCCTCTCGACCTTCCCGCAGATCAGCTCGCCCTTCACGCGCTTCGGCTCGGAAGATGGCACGATTGACCAGGTCACAGCCGCAGCCGTCTTCGCTGGCGGCGCAGAGCACCGCGGTACGGTCATCAATCAGAACGGCGAATTCATCGTCTTCGAAGTGATGGACAACTCGACACCAGCAGACCCTCTGCAGGCTGAAATCGTTGATAATCTCAACGCTGAAGTCCAGAACGATCTCTTCGGTGACTTTATCAGCGCCGTACGTGATGACGCTGGCGTTCGTGTGAACGAACAGGCGATGACCAACATCATCACCCAGAACTTCGGCCAGTAACGGTTCCTTTCAACTCTCGGAAACTACAAAATGACGCCCGACTTTGCTCAGACATTCAGCGCCCAATACGACGCAGGAAAGTCTGGCATCGTCTGGCGTCGCATCGTGGCAGACCTTGAGACGCCGATCGGCACCTATCTGAAGCTGGCAGCAGACCGCACCCACACCTTTCTTTTGGAAAGTGTTCAGGACGGCACCAAGCGTGGTCGGTATTCGATCATCGGTCTTCAGCCAGATCTGCTGCTCAAGGTCGAAAACGGCACCGCCTCGATCAATCGCTCCGCCCAAACCGATCCCGACGCCTTCGTGCCTGTCGACGCACTTCCGCTCGATGCTCTGCGTGATCTCGTGGCCGAAAGCGCCATCGACATGCCGAGCCAGTTGCCGCCCCAATCGGCAGGCGTCTTCGGCTATTTGGGCTATGAAATGGTGCGCTATATGGAGCGCCTGCCCAACAGCAATCCTGATGAACTCGGCACCCCTGAAGCGGTGCTGATGCGCCCATCCCTGCTGGCGATTTTCGACACGCTCAAGGATGAACTTTACCTCACCGCACCCGTCTATGTGAAAGACGGCGTCTCGGCGGCGCAGGCGCTTGCAGCGGCCGAAGATCGTATCGATGATGCAATTGCGCGCCTGTCACGCGCTCTGCCAGCCACGCCCGCAGTCGCTGATCTCGAATCCATCGACGTCACCAGCAACACCACCGAAGAAGAATTCTTCGGCATGGTCGCCAAGGCCAAGGACTACATCACGGCTGGCGATATTTTCCAGGTCGTCCTCAGCCAGCGATTCTCGGCTGAGTTCACCCTGCCCCCGACCGCGCTCTATCGTGCGCTGCGCCGGACCAATCCAAGCCCCTATATGTATTTCCTCGATTTCGGTGGTTTTGCCGTCGCTGGCTCCAGCCCCGAAATTCTGGTGCGCGTGCAGGATGGCGAAGTCACCATTCGTCCAATCGCAGGCACGCGTAAGCGCGGCGCGACGCCGATCCGCGATCAGGAATTGGCGGAAGAACTGCTCTCCGATCCAAAGGAATTGTCCGAGCACCTCATGCTGCTCGATCTCGGCCGCAACGACGTTGGTCGCGTCGCCAAGCCGGGCACGGTAAAAGTCACGGACAAATTCTTCCTCGAATATTATTCCCACGTCATGCACATCGTTTCCAACGTTGTGGGTGAACTCGACCCCGTCAACGACTTCGTTGATGCGCTCTCTGCTGGCTTCCCGGCTGGCACGGTGTCTGGCGCGCCAAAGGTCCGCGCTATGGAAATCATCGACGAGCTGGAACAGTCCCGCCGCGGCATTTACGGCGGTTGCGTCGGCTACTTCGGCGCCGATGGCACAATGGACACCTGTATCGTCCTGCGCACCGGCATCGTGAAGGACGGCAAGCTTTACGTTCAGTCTGGGGCGGGCATTGTTGCCGACAGCAAGCCCGAACTTGAACAACTAGAATGCCAGAATAAGGCGAGAGCCCTTTTCAGCGCTGCTGAAGAAGCGCTACGATATGCAGGCGAACCGAGAGTGGGCCAATAATGCTGGCTCATTCCGTGGTTGTAGACGCAAGAGATAGGTCTGACATGGATTTTCGATGGCGAGGCTGGTGCTGAAACAGGGCGTTTCGCTTTGGCGAGAGAGCCCGGTGTTTTCGTTTTCAGACACCTCAGGACTTGAGTGCAATGACCAAGACCCTCGTTATCGATAACTACGACAGCTTCACCTACAACCTCGTCCACTATCTCGCCGAGCTCGGCGCTGACATCACCGTCAAGCGCAACGACAAGATCACGCTCGATGAGATCGCCGAAATGACCCCCGAGGCCATCGTGCTCTCGCCCGGCCCCTGCACACCCACCGAAGCCGGCGTCTGCCTCGACGTTATCGAGCGCTTCAAGGGTGAAATCCCCATGCTCGGCGTCTGCCTCGGCCATCAGGCCATTGGCCAGGCTCTCGGCGGCGATGTTGTCCGCGCCCCAACCCTGTTCCATGGCAAGACTAGCAAGATCAATCACACCGGCAAGGGGCTTTTCCGTGGCCTCAATGCTGGGTTTGACGCCACGCGCTATCACTCGCTCATCGTCAAGGCCGACACGCTGCCTGATGAGCTTGAAGTCACCGCCACCACCGATGATGGCCTGATCATGGGCATGCAGCACAAGTCACTGCCCATTCACGGCGTGCAGTTCCACCCGGAAAGCATTGCCAGCGAAAATGGCCACGCCATGCTGCAAAACTTCCTGAACCTTGCCCGTGATTTCAACGCCCGAAAGGCCGCGTGATGGATATCAAGCAAGCCCTCGGCAAAATCGCTTCCGGCAAGGATCTTACGGGCGAAGAAATGCGCTCAGTTATGCGCATCATCATGTCCGGCGAAGCGACAGCCGCACAGACTGGCGCCTTCCTCATGGGCATGCGCATCAAGGGCGAGACCTCTGGCGAAATCGCCGCTGCAGTCTCGATCCTGCGCGAAAAAATGATCCCAGTCGAAGCCCCGGAAGACGCCGTCGACATTGTCGGCACAGGCGGCGATGGTCACGGCACCCTCAATATCTCGACAGCTTCCGCCATCGTCACTGCCGCGCTCGGCGTCCCAGTGGCCAAGCATGGCAATCGCGCGCTGTCGTCCAAATCCGGCTCCTCGCAAGCGCTTGAAGCCCTCGGCATCAAGCTCGATCTGGCCCCGGCCGAAATTACTCGCTGCATCACCGAAGCCGGCATCGGCTTCATGTTTGCGCCCAATCACCATCAATCGATGAAACACGTCGGCCCGGCCCGCGCTGAACTCGGTGTTCGCACCATGTTCAACCTCTTGGGCCCACAATCGAACCCTGCAGGCGTGCGCCGTTACGTCCTCGGCGTCTTCGCTGAAGAATGGGTCGAGCCGGTTGCTCAAGCCCTTCTCGCCAATCGCGCCACCAAGGCATGGGTCGTTTATGGCTCGGATGGGTTGGACGAACTCACCATCACCGGCAAGAGTTTTGTAGGCCAAATTGCCAATGGCGACCTGCGCAGCTTTGAGGTCTATCCTGAGCAAGCGGGGCTCAAGCAGTATCCGCTTGAGGAGATTCTGGGAGGAACTCCTGAAGAGAACGCTCAGGCCATCCATGCTTTGCTGGACGGTGCACCCGGCGCTTATCGTGACATCGTCCTCCTCAACGTCGCTGCGGCAATGATTGTGGCCGACAAGGCCGAAGACCTAAAACAAGGCGCTGCAATGGCCGCACATGCCATCGACAGCGGGAACGCAAAACAAACCCTCGCCCGCCTCGTGGCGGTATCGAACGGACGAGCGTGATGACTGATATTCTCAAGCAGATCGAGCATTATAAGCGCCAGGAAATTGAAGCCGCCAAAGCGGCTCGTCCTTGGAACGAGGTCGTGGCCCAAGCGCACGATCAGCCCAAGCCTCGCGGCTTCCTCAATGCGCTCAAAGCCAAGCGTCGCGCAGGCGAATACGGCCTGATCGCAGAAGTCAAAAAGGCGAGCCCCTCCAAGGGTCTCATTCGCCCCGACTTCAACCCAGCACAACACGCCCGGGACTACGAAGCCGCTGGCGCGGCCTGTTTGTCCGTCCTCACCGACGGCCCAAGCTTTCAAGGCAAGCCGGAGTTTTTGATTGAAGCGCGCGGCGCCACCAATCTCCCGGCCCTGCGCAAAGACTTCCTCTTTGAAACCTATCAGGTCGCCGAAGCCCGCGCCTGGGGCGCAGACTGCATTCTCATCATTCTCGCCGCCGTCGGCGACGACACCGCGCGCTATCTCCTCGACTCGGCTGACGAGTGGGGCATGGATGCGCTGATCGAAGTGCATGACCAGCTCGAACTCGACCGCGCTCTGGCGCTGGATGGCAAGTTCATTGGCGTCAACAATCGCAATCTGCGCACCTTTGAAACCACGCTCGACACCACCGTCAAGCTTGCCACGGGCGTGCCGGATGACGTGCTCCTCGTCAGCGAAAGCGGCATCGTCAATCACGAGCACATCAAAATGCTCGACCAGACCTGTGGCGTCACCACCTTCCTCGTGGGCGAAAGCCTGATGCGTCAGTCCGACGTCGTCGCTGCAACCCGCACCCTCCTTACCGGCAGCGCAGCTTGATGACCAAGGGCCTTACCCACCTGAATGCCAAGGGCGAGGCCCACATCGTCGACATTGGTGACAAAGCGGTTACACGCCGCCGTGCCGTCGCACAGGCACGGCTCAATGGCGAAGCCAGCACCATCACGACCATACTCGGTGGCGGCCTTAAAAAGGGCGATGCCCTCGCCGTTGCGCGCGTTGCTGGCATTATGGCTGCGAAAAAGACCGCCGACGTCATCCCTCTCTGTCACCCGATCCCACTAACCAAGGTTAGCGTCGAGATCGAGGGCGATAGCGACACCTCAATTCTCATCCGCGTCACCGCCGAGACCACGGGCCAGACCGGCGTCGAAATGGAAGCTTTGGTCGCCGCGTCGACCACAGCATTGACCCTTTACGACATGGCAAAGGGTATCGACCGCGCTATGGTCATCTCAGACCTCTGCTTGGTGGAAAAATCCGGCGGCAAATCCGGCGATTATCAGCGCACACCATGAGCCTTCTCCCTGTCGACGACGCCCTAACTGCTATTCTTGCCCGCGTTCCTGCGTTCCAATCGGAAACAGTCGCTTTACAGGACGCTCTTGGTCGTGTGCTCGCAGGCCCAGTCATAGCCCTGCATGACCAGCCTCCTTTTGACGCCAGCGCCATGGACGGCTACGCCATGCATGCTGCGGACGTTACCGAAACCGCCTTGTTGCGCGTCATCGGCATGTCGCAAGCGGGCGCGGGGTTTTCGGGTGCAGTTGGCGCAGGCGAAGCCGTGCGCATTTTCACCGGCGCGCCCGTTCCACCCGGCGCCGATACAGTCATCATGCAGGAAGAAGCAGTGCGCGAAGGGGATTTCGTCCGCTTCACCGCCCCTGCCCGTTTTGGCCACAGCGTTCGCCCCAAGGGTAACGATTTTCACACCGGACAAGTGTTGCTGGAAGCCGGCACCCAGCTGACACCGATGCAGATCGCTGTCGCTGCTGCCGCCAATTGCGCCACGCTCACAGTTGCCCAACGGCCCAAGATCGCTCTGGTCGCCACCGGCGACGAACTGGTTCTCCCCGGCAATCCACTCGGGCCAGATCAGATCGTCGCGTCGAACTCATTTGGCCTGAGCGCTCTGCTCTCGCCTTACGCCTCGAGCGTCGACGATTTCGGCATTATCCCGGATGATGACGATGTGTTGCGTAACCGACTTGCTGTTGTTTTTGCCAGTGAACCCGACATTGTCATCACCACCGGTGGTGCCTCGGTCGGCGAACACGACCTCGTTCAAGGCGCGCTCAAAGACCTCGGTGTCGAACTGGATTTCTGGCGCATCAACATGCGTCCCGGCAAGCCGCTGATGTTCGGTACACGCGGCAGAACACTCGTCTTCGGGCTTCCGGGCAATCCGGTTTCGGCCATGGTCACCGCGCTCGTGTTCATCGTGCCGGCGCTTCGTCATTGGCTTGGGCAGGCTCAGGCCGAAGCCTGGACGTTACCATTGGCGGCACCAACGCCACCGAACACAGCCCGCCGCCATTTCATGCGTGCCAAGCTCATCCACACCGCTATGGGGCCGAAATTGTTACCAATTTCCCAGACCGACAGCGGCCATACATCGTCGCTCTCTCAAGCCGATATGCTGATCATTCAGCCTGAGCATGACCCTGGCCAAGCTGAAGGCGCGCTGGTCCGCGCCCTGCCAATTTAAGAGATACGCTGGCTCGCCGCTGCGGGCTTTTTCCGTCCCGTGTGCCAGCGAATTTTGATCCCCTTGGAGAGCAGCTTTAGCGCCTCCACATAGATCCCACCCGTAACCTTGAGCGTCATCAATGGGTGCGAAAAGAATAGCGACTTCAGAACCTTATCAGAAAAATCCTGCCGTACTCCGGTGAAAGCCGCGTAAAGCAGTGGTTCCTGATTTTGAGTCTCGTTGATGGCCACCATCACCCGCTCGCCGGGCAAAACCAAGCGGAAATTATAGACGCAATCCATATCGATAAAGGGCGAAACGTAAAAACCCTTCTCGGCGCTCTGTTCGATATCGTTAGCGCCCAGCACATAGGTGTGCCGCTCTTTAAACGTATTATGGACCTCATAAATGGTCGCTATTGGCGCGCCATTTTCATCGTCGCAGTACCAGACGGTCAACGGGTTGAACACGTAACCCAAAATGCGCGGATAGCACAAAACGCGGATGCGTGTCGGCTTGGCAAACCCTGCCTCCGTCAGCTTCCCTTCTGCCCAGTCTCGAAGACTGCCACCATCCCCATGGTCCGCATCGAGAAACGAGAACAGAGCCCGTCGATTATGCCCAAAGTGCTTGAGTGTATTGAGCTCAGGCAGTTCGTCGAGATCGATGAGCAGGGAGAAAACACGGTACTTCAGCGCGTGTTTTTTGGGGCGATGGCGCTGATGCACCACCTCCCCAACATAGATCGCCGAATTGACGATTTGCGTCATGCCACCAGAGCTTCCGCCGGTGCCAGCGTAATCCGGCCAGACTGGTTCTTGACCGACCAAGGCCGTGGCAGCGAACCCATGGCTTCCGCCGCCGCAAGTCCCGACTGCAAACCATCCTCGTGGAAACCACGACCGAAATGCGCCCCCGCGTAAAACGTGTTCTGCAGGCCCTGAATGCGCCAGAGGTTTTCCTGCGCGTGAATGGCGGCGGAATCGAACAATGGATGGGTGTAGTCGAAACGAGCGATTTCCCCTTCCGCTTCGCGCGCCGGATTGAGGGTCACAAAAATATCGTCACCCTTGAAATTCTGCAGCGCGTTCATCCAATAGGTAACGCACAGGCTTTCGGTGTGGCCGTCATTTTCGCCGACATAATTCCAGCAGCACCAGATATTACGCCGGCGCGGCATGAAGCTTTTGTCCTTGTGGACGACAGCCAAATTGTGGGTGTAGCGGAACGCGCCGAGCAAAGCCTGCTCGCTCGCATCTGGTGCATCGAGCATTGCCAGAGCCTGATCCGCATGGCTGGCGATCAAGATTTTATCGAAACGATCTGAATGTCCAGTCCGGTCAATAACTGTCACGCCACGCCCGTCGCGAACCACCTTGGCGACTGGCGTATTGAGCCGGATTTCGCCAGCAAATTCGCGTGCAAGCGTTTGCACGTAATTACGGCTCCCGCCTGTCACCGTGCGCCAATCGGGGCGCTGCAACAGCGTGAGCAGGCCATGGCTTTCAAAGAAGCGCACGAAGGCTAGCAGCGGGTAAGAGCGAATGTCTTCAGCGCTGGATGACCAGATCGCCGCCGCCATCGGCAGCAGATGCCCATCAACGAAAGAGTCTGAGTAGTTTTGGCGGCGTAGATATTCGTCCACGGTCAGTCCGCGAATTTCACTGCGCGAGAGATCGCGCGGCGCTTCGCGATAGAAACGCAGAATATCGCGGAACAATTGCCAGAAGCGCTTGCGGAACATGTTCCGGCGCTGACCCAACATGCCATTGAGCCCCTCGCCGCAATATTCAAACTCGCCATTGTCCAGCGAAGCTGCAAAGGACATCACCGTCCGCTCACTGGCAACGCCAAGGTGATCGAACATGGCTTCGAGATTGGGGTAATTCTTATTGTTATAGACGATGAACCCCGTGTCCACCGGCCCGGTGCCCGGAACGTCAATGGTGTTGGAGTGCCCGCCCAGACGCTCTGCCGCTTCATACAAGACGACGTCGTTGGTTTTGCTCAGGAGCCAGGCGGCCGACAATCCGGAGATACCACTCCCCACAACAGCGATCCTTTGACGGAGCGGTTGAGCGCCAGAGAACGGTGCAGGTTCATGATACATATATAGAGGTCCCTTGAAGTGTCATCAGCACTACGCAGATACAACGCGATTGGATCATCAAAGGTGACGCAGAGCTTTCTCGCTGCCGCCATTTTTTCCTGAGCGGCGAGTGATCCAAGTTTTATGTGATGCCGTAATTGAGGCATGACACTTGCGATTTACCCCGATACGGGACCGTGCGAGAGTGCTGCTTTTCCACCTAGCCGTAACAACATGTTACGCGCTGCAAATGGGCGTGGCCGCGTGACGAGTAATATCCCGAAAACGAGCGATGCGACAGAGAACGAGCTGGTTACCAGTTGCCTGGTAGCGGTCGCCGAAAGCCGCGACGTGGCGGCCTTACGTAAGATATTCACTCTCTATTCGCCTCGCATTCGTGCCTATCTCATCAAGCATACGCGCGACGTCCAGGCCGCCGAGGACTTGGTGCAAGAGGTCATGCTCGCCATATGGCGCAAAGCCGAGCAGTTTGACCCCATGCGCGGGTCCGCTGCTGCATGGATTTTCGCCATCGCGCGCAACACCTATATCGACGCCTGGCGCCGCAAGAAGCGTCCCGAATTCGACCTGAATGACCCTGCCCTCATGGCCGACCCGGAACCGGAGCCGACGGACATCTTAGTTCAGAGGCAACGACAAGACGCAGTTCAAAAGGCCATGCAAACTCTACCACAGGAACAGATCGACCTGATCAAGCTCTCGTTTTTCGAAGAAGCGTCGCACAGCACCATTGCCAAGCAATTGAGCTTGCCGATCGGCACCGTAAAATCCCGCATTCGCCTCGCCTTCGGGCGCCTTCGCACGGCATTGGAGGACCTGAAATGAGCCTTCATCACCACACAAGCGAAGCGCTACTGCTCGATTACGCATCCGGCAATCTGGCCGAGGGTTGGTCATTGGCAATCGCCACACACTTGGCCATGTGCCCAGAGTGCCGCCAGCGCCTCGACATCATCGAAGCCACTGCTGGCGCGCTTTTGTCCGAGATCGAGCCCGTCGCCGGTCCTGTTGACGCATGGGAAAGCTTTGCCGAACGCTTGGAAGTCGAACCCGCACCACGAGCTGCCAAACCGGCACGTGATGAACAGGTTACTGTTGGCGAAATCCCACAGCCCCTCCGCGACTATGTTGGGCGTTTCGATCAGATCAAGTGGAAGCGCATCGGCAATGCGCATCAGGTCATTTTGCCCATCAATGATGGGGAAACCATGGTTCGCCTGCTCCGCATTCCTGCGGGCAAGCCTGTTCCTGAACACAGCCATGGCGGGCGCGAGCTCACACTCGTTCTCCAGGGCAGTTTTCACGATGAAGTGGATCGTTTCGGTCCCGGCGATCTTGAAGAAGCAGACGGCTCCCTCACGCACCAGCCCATCGCGGGCACGGACATGGACTGTATCTGCCTAGCGGTTACTGACGCACCGCTCAAATTTAGCTCGCGACTGGTTCGCTTTATGCAACCGTACCTCGGCATCTAAGGAGTGCAAAATGGCTGGTTTCTCTATCGGCACGCTGTTAGCGGCCTATTTCGGCGCGGCTGCGTTATTCTTCGCGGTTGATTTTATCTGGCTCGGATTCCTCGCTATCGGTTTTTACCGTAGCGAGATCGGCCACCTTCTGCTCGATAAGCCGAACATGACCGCAGCAGTGGTGTTCTACCTCTTCTATGTAATCGGGATTGTCGGCTTCGCCATTTTGCCGGCCCTCAACGCCAATTCTTGGGTTTGGGCTCTGGTCGCTGGCGTTGCGCTGGGCCTGATTGCCTATGGCACTTACGACTTCACCAATCTGGCGACACTGAAAGATTGGTCTTGGAAGGTAACCGTTGTCGACCTGATTTGGGGCGGCGCAATCACTGGTGGCGCCGCCGTTGCAGGTTACTTCGCCGCGCGGCTCACTGTTTGAGCCGCTTGGTCAAGGCAAACGAAATGGGTTTTGGCAGCCATGCCAGAACCCGCAAAGGCCAGATCAGCCGACGCGGGAAAGCGATCTCAAAGTGCTTACCCTTGAGCCCCTTCAAGATCCGCTGTGCCGCAGCTTCGGGCTCCAGAATGAACGGCATCTCAAAGTTGTTCTGATCGGTCAGACGGGTCCGAACAAAGCCCGGCGTAATCAACCGCACATCGACATTGGGTTCTAGCTCTACGCGCAGGCTCTGCGCCAGATTGACGATCCCAGCCTTCGTCGCTGAATAGACCTGCCCATTGGGCAATCCAAAAATTGCTGCAGCCGAACCAAAGAGCGCCAACTGCCCGCCGGGCTTGAGGTTCTTCGCGCCAACACGCGCAACATTGTAGGTTCCGGTCAGATTGGCGACGATAATGTCTTCAGCTTTTTTCTGGTCGGCTGCCAGCACCGGCCCGGGATCGTAGATCGCCGCCGTGGTGATGATGCAGTCGAATGGGCCACGCGCCCTAGCCGCGTCTTCAAGCGACTGCGGATCAACCACATCGGCAACCGCAAAACTATGCCGAGGGCCGAGAATAGAGACCACTTTCTCCAGCGCCTCGGCATTGCGTCCACTGATGGTAACCTCGGCCCCATCGTCGGCATAGGCCTGCGCAAGCGCTGCACCGATCCCGCTACTGCCACCAATAATCCAAACTTTTTGGATGTTCGCCATCGCGTAATATCTCCTGTGTCAGAGACACTACGCAGCTGGCTCAAGGATGGATGCTTAGGCGGCCAATATTATCGGCGGTCTTAGCGCTACAACCTCACAATCGCGCCCCGTCAGTGTCAAAAGCCAATGCGGCCCCAGCCTCTATGCCAACATCTATGTGCGCACCATTGGTAATCCGTGCGTGACCCTTTTGTTGAATGGTCAGCTTCGTCTCTCCGTCACTGCCGACGGCATAAACATAGGAAACGCCGCCGAGCTGCTCGACCACCTGCGCAGTTGCCGTCAGGCGTTCGCTACTCTCCTCGACCGCGCAGAAATGCTCGGGCCGTATGCCAATTGTTACCTTTTGCCCAAGCACTGCTTTTCCTGTAAATATGCCGGTACTCGCGGAATATCTCCGATAAGCTCCCAATTTTGGGACAAGGAGGTGGTCATGAACAAGGATCAGCGCGAGATCGCGCGCAAGCTTCGCATTATTCAACATGCGGACCAGGCTGGTGATGTTTCCAAGACCTGTCGTTATTTTGGTATTGGCCGCAGCAGCTTCGAACGCTGGCAAGCAGCCTACCGAAAGCATGGTGGTTCAGGTTTGGTAAACCGCCCCCGCTTCCGAAATGGCACGCCAATCGGACGCCGATCGAGATCAAGGAGAAGGTGCTTCATCTTCGAAGCCAGTACCACCTAGGTCCCATTCGGATCGTCTGGTATCTGGCGCGCTACCATGGCATCAAAATTTCAGTCGCAACGGTCTCACGGATACTCAAGCGCAACGGCGTAAACCGCCTTCCACGAGGTACCCGTTCACGGAAGGTACACACCAAGCGGTACAACAAGCAGGTACCTGGTCACCATATCCAAATGGACGTCAAGTTCCTGACATTTAAAGGAGAAAAGGGAGAGAAATTCCGCCGCTTCCAATTTACCGCCATCGATGACGCAACCCGCGTACGGGCGCTCAAGATCTATGAAAAGCACACCCAGGCCAAGGCAATCGACTTTGTCGACCACATCATCAAGACTTTCCCATTGCGCATCTGCGAGATCAGAACCGACAATGGTCATGAATTCCAGGCGAAGTTCCACTGGCATGTCGAGGACCACGGCATTCGCCACGCCTATATCAAGCGCGGCACACCGCAGCTGAATGGCAAAGCCGAGCGTTCGCATCGATCCGCTCAACAGGAGTTCTATCAACTGCTCGACTACAAAGGCGACGTCGACCTAGAAGCCAAACTCGATGAATGGGAGCGCTTTTATAACTTCGCCAGGCCACATGGAGCATTCAATGGCAAGACACCTTACGAAGCGCTTCGCGAAAAACTATAATCCCACCCAGAGCTGACCCGACAGTACCTGCACCTTACAATCATGTTGAACTCAGAGGCCAAATATACTTGGCCCTTGGGCATCATGCAGTATCAGGGACAATACGGAACCGACTGGCCACGCGTTCTGGCCTATCTGTCCCTCTCTATTCTGCCCGCCATCATCTTCTTCCTCGCGGCCCAGCGCTACGTTATCTCAGGGCTCACAGGCGGGGCCGTTAAGGGCTAATGGAAACGAAAAGGCCGGCCTCAAATCTGAGACCGGCCTTTTCAATTCAACAAGTGCGTCCGCTTAGATCTGCGGCACAACCTTGCTCGCATCCAGCAGCGCTGGGCGACCGGCAAGGTTCAGCTTGGCAATACGCGGCTCAGTCCGCGAGATCACCTGGCCGCTCTTAATGACAGCCAGACGCGTTGCCTTAAGACGGATCGCCTCAATGCTGTCGGACGCCTGCAGCAGCACCATGTCGGCCTTGCAACCCACCTCGACGCCATAGCCTTCCAGATGCATGATCTTGGCCGGGCTCGTGGTCACAGCCTCAAAGCACTGGCGCATAGCCGCGCGGCTTGTCATCTGCGCAACGTGCAGGCCCATATCCGCAACTTCGAGCATGTCTGCGTGGTTGAGCGAATACCATGGGTCCATCACGCAATCCTGACCGAAGGCACTGGTGATGCCGTAGGTCAGCATTTCCGGGAAGCGGTTCATGCCGCGACGCTTTGGATAGCTGTCGTGACGACCCTGAATAACGATGTTGATGCGTGGGTTCGCGGTCGCCGCAATCCCCGCCTCTGCCATCATCGGCAACAGCTTGGACACGTAATAGTTGTCCATGGAATGCATGGACGTCAGGTGCGAGGCATTCACACGACCATTGAGACCTAGACGCTGGGTTTCATAGGTCAGCGCTTCGATGTGGCGCGAATTCGGATCGTCGGTTTCGTCGCAATGGATATCAACCAGCAGCCCACGCTTTTCGGCGATCTCGCAGAGCGCCTTCATGCTCGCTGCGCCGTCAGCCATGGTGCGTTCAAAGTGCGGAATGCCGCCAACAATATCGACGCCCATGTCGAGCGCACGGTCGAGCAGGTCGACAGCACCCGGGTAGCGATAGTAGCCGTCCTGCGGGAAGGCGACGAGCTGTAAGTCGATATATGGCGCGACAAGGCGCTTCACTTCCAACAGCGCTTCAACGCCCAGAAGGCGTTCATCGCAAATATCGACGTGCGTACGGATCGCCAGCAGCCCTTGCGACACCGCAAGGTCGCAATAGGCCAGCGCGCGCTCGATGACAGCTTCTTGGGTAAGAAGTGGCTTGAGCTCACCCCAGATCTTGATGCCGTCGAGCAGCAGCCCGCTTTCGTTCATGCGCGGCATGCCGAGCGAGAGCGTCGCGTCCATGTGGAAGTGAACGTCAACAAACGGCGGCGCAACCAGCTGATTGCCCGCGTCGATGGTTTCACCCGCTTCGCCACCGAGGTTCTTCTCAATGGCGGTAATGCGGCCGTCCTTAACGCCGATATCCACACCAGTGCGGCCATCAGGAAGGTTGGCATTTGTAATCTTGAGATCGAACATAAGTGTACTCGCAGAAAATTAGTGACGCTGGCCTTTGAACCACGGCTGCAGCAGCGCGCGCGGATAGTCCGCACGACGAGCAACCAGAACCAAGGCAACGATGGACAGCAAATAGGGCAGCATCAGGAAGACCTGCCCCGGAACAACTTGGCCAATTTCGGCCTGGAGACGGATTTGGAAGGCGTCGAAAGCGCCGAACAGCAGTGCGCCGAGCAGAGCCTTGCCCGGCTGCCAAGAGGCGAACACGACAAGCGCAATACAGATCCAGCCACGACCATTGACCATGCCAAAGAAGAAGGCATCGAACGCCGACATGGTCAGGAACGCGCCGCCCAGAGCCATGAGCGACGAGCCCACAACTACCGCACCAATACGCAGCGCCTGAACCGACAGCCCCTGCGCTTCAACCGAAGCCGGGTTGTCGCCCACTGCCCGGATCGCCAGCCCAAGCGGGGTGCGGTAGAGCACGAAAGCCACAAGGATCACGAAGGCAATCGCCAGCATTGTCAGCGAGGTCTGCTGGAACAGCGCCGGACCAATAAACGGCAGATCCGACAACACTGGAATATCGAGCGGCTGGAACGGGGTGATGCGCGGTGGCGACGTCACTTCCGGCAGCGCCGTACGATAGGTGAAATACGAAAGGCTTGTCGCGAGCAGCGTAATGCCAATGCCCGACACGTGCTGCGACAGCCCCAGAATGACTGTCAGCCCCGCGTGCAGCAGGCCAAACACCGCGCCCACCAGCATGGCCACGATGACCCCACCCCAGAGCCCTGCGCCGAGGTAGACAGCGAGCCAGCCCGCCATTGCCCCCGCCACAAAGATGCCCTCGATGCCGAGATTAAGAACCCCTGCCCGCTCACAGATCAACGCGCCGAGCACGCCAAAAATCAGCGGCGTCGCGATGCGCAGAGCTGCAGCCCAGAAATTGGCCGAGCTGATAATGTCAAATACGACGTCCATTCTTACGCCTCCGCACTAGACTTGGCTTTGCGTTCAAAGCGAACGCGGAAGCGCAGGAAGAATGTGCCGACCAATACGCAGAGCAGCGACAGCGCCACAACGAGATCAGCGAGATAGTTGGAAATGCCGGTGGCCCGGCTCATCGAGTCCGCACCCACAAAGACCGAGGCCACGAACAGCGCCGCAAACACGGTGCCAATCGGCGAAAGCCCCGCAAGCATGGCCACGACAATCCCCGAATAGCCAAAGCCCGGCGAGAGATCAGCCGAGAGATAGCCCTTTACGCCTGCAACCTCGGACACACCGGCAAGACCGGCGAGACCACCCGAAATTAGCGCCACTTTCAGCATGGTCGCATTGACCGGGATGCCTGCGAACTTAGCCGCATCGCGGTTCTCGCCCACGGCCTTGATCTCGAAGCCGAGCACGGTCTTGCGCACGAGAATCCAAAGAACAATGGCCGCGCCAATACCGACGATCAGCCCCCAGTGCATCCGCAGACGGGGAATGAGCTTGGAGAATTTTGCTTCCGCGTCGAGCGGGATGGATTGCGGCCAGCCCATCGCCAGAGGGTCTTTCAACGGCCCTTCGATCAGCATCTGCACAAAGAGAATAACGACGAAGTTCAGCAGTAGCGTAATTACCACCTCATCAGCGCCAAAGCGCTGCTTGAGCATGGTTGGCACCACCATCATCATGCCGCCGCAGATAAAGCCCGCGATCATCACCGTTGGGATCATCAACGCTGGCGGCATCTGCAGCAAGCCGCTCCCAACGAGCACCGCCGCGAGCGCGCCTATATAGAGCTGGCCTTCCGCGCCGATATTCCAAAGCTTCGCCCGGAACGCGACTGCGCAGGCGAGCCCGGTCAGGATAAGCGGCGTCGCCCGGTTCAGCGTTTCGGAAAACGCGAACATCGAGCCAAACGCGCCCTGCACCATCAGGCCATAGGCCGTAATCGGGTTTTGCCCCGCAGCCAGAACAGGAATAGCCACCAGCAAGAGCGCGGCAATGCCGGAGCCAAGCGAAACCAGCAGTTTGAGCGCGACAGAAGCGTCAGCGCGGTTTTCAAGACGCAAACTCATGCTGCCTGCCCTGCCATCAACAAACCAATCGTACCGCGGTCGAGCTTTTCGCTCGGGCCAGCGTCGCTGACCTCCCCGGCGTGAACCACAAGGAAGCGATCCGCCAGCGCGAACAATTCGTCCAGGTCTTCCGAAATCACCATCACGGCGGCGCCACGGTCACGCGCTGCAATAATGCGGCGATGGACTTCCGATTGCGCGCCAACGTCGAGGCCGCGTGTGGGCTGGTTCGCCAGAATAACGCGCGGCGAACGCTCCAAAACGCGCGCCAAAATCAGCTTCTGCACATTGCCGCCAGAGAGCAGCCGCGCTTCGGCGTCCGGCCCCGGGCAACGCACGTCATAGGCCGCAATCGCTTCCGTCGCCCGCTCCTGCATGGCTTTACGATTGAGCAGGCCATAGCGCGAGTACGGCGCGCTGCGCACTTCCTCAATGGCAATATTGTCGGCAACACTCATCGTGCCAACAACGCCGTCATGCTGGCGGTCTTCCGGCATACGCGCCACACCAGCCTGAACCAGCGCACGCGGGTCCGCCTTGGTCAGCGCTTCGCCGTAAAGACGCACTTCGCCAGCATCCGGAACAGCAAGCCCCGAGATCAGTGCCGCAATGCCCGATTGGCCATTGCCCGACACACCGGCCAGACCGATGATTTCGCCAGCCTTGAGTTCAAAGCTGACATTGCGCAGCGATTGACGGGTCGAGCCCTGCTTGAGCGACACATTGGCAAAGCTCATCAGCGGCTCGCGCGGCGTTGCGGGCGTGCGCTTCACTTCAGCCACAGCCTTGCCCACCATCAAATCGGCAATATCGCGCCGATCAGAATTTGCAGTGACGAGCTCACCCGCCTTGCGGCCGCCCCGCAGAACCAGAATACGGCTCGATACGGAGAGCACTTCTCCCAGCTTGTGAGAGATAAAAATAACGCCCAGCCCATTCGCAGCCAAGCGGCGCAGAACGGTGAAGAGCCCTTCGGACTCTTGTGGGGTCAGAACCGCGGTGGGTTCATCCAGAATAAGCACGCGGACATTGCGATAGAGCGCCTTCAAGATTTCAACGCGCTGCTTTTCGCCTACGGTGAGGCTGGCGACAGGACGGTCGAGGTCCACATCAAGCCCACTCTCCGCAATAATGGCTTCCACCTTCTGGCGCGCCGCAGATTTGCCCCCAAGCGCAAACATGCCCTCGGTGCCAAGACGAATATTGTCGAGCCCGCCGAGGTTTTCCGCCAGCGTAAAATGCTGGTGGACCATGCCAATTCCGGCCTTCAACGCCGCGCCAGGCGAACCGGCAGGCAAAATTTGAAGGCCAGCCTCGCTTGCAACACGAACCACACCCTCATCCTGCACATAGTGCCCGAAGAGAATGTTCATCAATGTCGTCTTGCCGGCGCCGTTTTCCCCCAGAAGGGCTAGGATTTCGCCCCGCTTGAGACTGAGATTAATCCCGTCATTCGCGGTGAGTTTGCCAAAGCGCTTGGTGATCCCCTCAAGTGAGAGCACCACATCCCCCTGTTGGTCGGTCATTGCCGCCCCCAAAAAATAGAATAGGCCGGGCGTGGGGAAACCCACACCCGGCCAGAAAAAGGATTACATGCTGGAGCTTGGTTCAGCGTCGTTGATGTCGACCTTGAAAGTACCAGCAAGGATTTCAGCTTCCTTGGCCTTAGCCGCAGCAACTGCGTCCGCACCAGCAAGCGCTTCATCATAAACTGCGCTCGAACCACCGTGCTCGAGGAAGGCATAAATGCCGTAATCCGAAGCGGTGAAACTGCCAGCCTTAATGTCGGCAATTGCTTTGTTGATCATTGGCTCGCCGTGCCACAGCGCCGACGCCAGAATGGTGCCTGGGTAATCCGCTGCGGTGTCGATCACGTTGCCGATGGCCAGAACGCCGCGTTCCTTGGCAGCGTCAGACACGCCAAAACGCTCTGCGTAAAGAATGTCAGCGCCCGCATCGATCATAGCGAATGCCGATTCCTTGGCCTTCGGAGGATCGTACCAGGAGTTGATGAAGCTCACCGAGAACTTCACCTCTGGGTTGACCGAGAGTGCGCCCTGCATGAAGGCATTCATCAGACGGTTCACTTCTGGAATAGCGTAACCACCGATCATGCCGATCTTATTGGTTTCGGTCTTCATGCCCGCAACCATGCCGGTCAAATAGCTTGGTTCTTGGATGAAGTTGTCGAAGGTGGCGAAGTTTGGCTCAACTGGCTGGAGCGAGGACCCCATCAGGTACATGACTTCTGGGTATTCTTCAGCAACGGCACGCGCTGGCTGTTCAACGCCGAAGGCTTCACCGATCACCAGCTTAGCGCCCTGCTCCGAATATTCGCGCATGACGCGTTCATAGTCAGTGTTCGACACGTTTTCCGAATACACATATTCGATCTCGCCGCGTTCCTGCGCTGCGATCAGCGCGAGGTGGAGGCGCGATGCCCACTGCTGCTCAACCGGAACGGTCCACACAGCTGCAATCTTGGTCACATCCTGCGCCAATACCGACCCGGTCAGCGACAGAGCTGCGACGCCGAGTGCGGCCGCCGAAAGAAAGGCGCGTCGACCGAATTTCGTTAGAGCGGTCATTTTAACCCCCAATGAGTGTGCAAAAAACGAACAAAAATCTCTCCTGCCTATCTAGCGAGCGAAGACGCTTGGTTGGCAAGTTGAAAATTAAGGTTTTTTAAATCTGTTCCGTCTTGCTGACGAGTCGCATTTACTCCTCAACGCCGCACTGTGCCTGTGACGCGTTTACGCATGTTTGGAGCTCAGGCTTGGATCGGCCAAAACCACCCATCTATGCATGCGCATATTACAGTCGTTTGGCAGTGCTGACAGGAACATGGCAACACTTGCAGAACATTTGAGGAACACATATAGTCGTTCCGTCTATGTTCCGATTCTGGGGGCTGGGGCCGATGCTGACGAAAAAACAACACGAATTGCTGATGTTCATCCATGAGCGGATGAAGGAGAGCGGTATTCCTCCGTCATTCGACGAGATGAAGGATGCGCTTGATCTGGCGTCCAAATCCGGCATTCATCGTCTCATCACTGCCCTCGAAGAGCGCGGCTTTATCCGCCGCCTTCCAAATCGCGCCCGTGCGCTCGAAGTGGTGAAGCTCCCGGATTCGATGAACCCGACCTTGGGCGGCCGCAAGGCAAAGTTCGAGCCCAGCGTCATTGAAGGCACTCTCGGCAAGGTCGCCGCGCCCCCAGCGCGTGCTCTTCTATCCGCCGCTGACGATTATGCGCGCCCCATCTCCATTCCGGTTATGGGCCGCATTGCAGCAGGCACGCCCATTGAGGCAATCCAGACCCACTCGCACACCATCGCTGTACCGCCAGAAATGCTCGGCTCAGGCGAACACTACGCATTGGAAGTGCGCGGGGATTCGATGATCGACGCAGGCATTTTTGATGGCGACACGGTCCTCATCAAAAAGCAGGATACGGCTTCAAACGGCGAAATCATCGTGGCCCTTGTCGACGATGAGGAAGCAACCCTGAAGCGTCTGCGCCGCAAGGGCGATACGGTCGCTCTGGAAGCGGCAAACCCGGCCTATGAAACCCGTATCTTCCCGCCCGATCGGGTCCGGGTTCAGGGCCGTCTGGTCGGCCTGATGCGGAAGTACTGAATTGGCGGAGGGGCAAGTTGAAAAACTCTGCCCCTTTGTTTTGCGGGGCGTCGGTCCTGCCCGGCAAATCCTAGCGTTTCGTCATCCACTGGCCGGCCTGCAGATCGTCAAAGGTACGCGCGAGCTGGGTGAAGAGATCTGTGCAGGCGCACAGCGAGAATTCTTGGAAGAGACCGGCTATGTCGGCGACCTTGCGGAAGGGCCGCGATGGTCTAGTGCCAATATTGCCGATGGCCAGCTTTGGCATTTTGTGCCGGTGAGCAGTCGCGATCTGCCAGAGACCTTTTCCTGCACGACCAGTGACGATGGCGGCCATGAGTTTTTATTCTTCTGGCACGGCCTCGATGATCCCCCCCTTTCCCCGGACTGGCATATAATCTTCCAACGCGCGCTTGCTGACATTCGACATCACATGCGCTGAGCCAATACACGCGCAAAGTCGAGCATTGCGCTCACCGCTAAGTCCGATCGCAAGCTCCATTTTCATATATTCCCGCTCTAAAGAACGCGCCCCTTCGCGCCCTAAAAGGCCATGTCCGCGCCAAAGCTGGTGCCCATAAGTGCCGGCCAAAAGCCACAAATAGGCCAGTCGCGGCCACGCTGGCTGAGCGCATAAAAAAGGCCCGCTTTCGCGGGCCCTTTCTCACGCATATCGCGCTTAGTGATTGTCGCGTGGCAGACCTTCGGTCTGGGCAATGCGCTGGTACTTGTCGGCACCACGCAGAATGGCGCCGTCGCCCAATTGGCCGACCAGGCCGCGTTGGATTTCCTGCCAAGGGGTCTGATGCTTGGGGAATTTATATCCGCCCTCTGCATTCAGATCCAAACGGCGGGCCGCGATTTCCTCGTCCGAGATGAGGATATCAGCTTCACCCTTATTAAGGTCGATCCGCACACGATCTCCGGTACGCAGGATCGCGAGATTGCCACCAGCCGCCGCTTCAGGCGACGCGTTGAGGATCGAAGGCGAACCCGACGTGCCCGACTGACGACCGTCACCGATACAAGCAAGGGACGAAATACCCTTCTTAATCAGATAGCTAGGCGGACGCATGTTCACCACTTCCGCCGCGCCTGGATAGCCGATTGGCCCCGCCCCACGCATGAACAGCAGCGTGTGTTCATCGATAGCAAGCGACGGATCGTCGATCCGGTGGTGATAGTCTTCAGGACCATCAAACACCACCGCCTTGCCCTCAAACATGCCCGGATGCTGCGGATCGGAGAGATAGCGCTCGCGGAACTCAGGGCTGATCACCGAGGTCTTCATGATGGCGTTGTCGAAGAGGTTCCCGCGCAACACAAGGAAGCCCGCTTCCGCCTTCATCGGATTGTCGAAATGGCGGATCACCTTGTCGTCTTCAATCGGACGATTGCGGCAGTTTTCGCCAATCGACTTGCCGTTCACGGTTGGGGCGTTCTCGTGGATAAGCTTTTGTTTCATCAGCTCATTCACCACCGCAGGCACACCGCCCGCGTGGTAATAGTCCTCACCGAGATATTCACCCGCTGGCTGCAAGTTCACCAAGAGCGGCACCTTGTGCCCATGCTCCTGCCACTCGTCGATATTGAGGTCGACACCAATATGCTTGGCAATCGCATTGATATGGATTGGCGCATTGGTAGAGCCGCCGATGGCCGAATTGACCACGATAGCGTTGAGGAAGTTTTCCTTGGTCAGAATGTCCGATGGCTTGAGGTCTTCACGAACCATCTCTACCGCACGCTTGCCAGTGCGATAGGCCATTTCCTGACGGTCACGATAAGGCGCTGGAATCGCTGCTGAACCCGGCAACTGCATTCCGAGAGCTTCAGCCAACGAGTTCATAGTTGTCGCTGTGCCCATGGTGTTGCAATAGCCAGTCGACGGGGCCGAGGATGCAACCAGTTCAATGAACTTTGGATAGTCGATTTCGCCGGCGGCGAGCAGTTGGCGGGCCTTCCAGACGATGGTGCCAGAGCCCGTGCGTTCGCCCTTATGCCAGCCGTTCAACATTGGGCCAACCGAGAGCGCAATCGCCGGGATATTGACCGTCGCCGCACCCATCAGCATGGCGGGTGTGGTCTTGTCGCAGCCAATGGTCAGCACCACGCCGTCCAGCGGATAGCCATAGAGAACTTCCACGAGGCCCAAATAGGCCAGGTTACGGTCCAGTCCTGCTGTCGGGCGCTTACCGGTTTCCTGAATCGGGTGAACCGGGAACTCAATGGCGATACCGCCCGCTTCGCGAATACCTTCGCGCAGACGTTCAGCCAGAACGATATGGTGACGGTTACAAGGGCTTAGGTCGGAGCCGGTCTGCGCGATGCCGATGATCGGCTTGTCGGACTGCAGCTCTTCGCGCGACACACCATAGTTCATGTAGCGCTCAAGATAGAGCGCGGTCATGTCCGGGTTATCGGGATTATCGAACCACGCACGCGAGCGCAGCTTCCGGCCGCCATTGCCGCTGTTATCTACCGTCATAGATCAATTCCTTGGTTCTCCGCCCTGCGGAGCACTGGGGTCTGTTTGCTCCTGTTCTAGCACGGCAATTCTGGAATGGAACGGGGCCGTAGCTTAAAATCATACAAATGACTCTAAACACCGTGAGAATCTGATTTTCGGCGCATTCCACCTTACTCAGCGCGCGGTGCAATCAGGCAGTTGCGGTTAAGCCATACAAGAACGGGCTAGTCAGTGTCGGTCTCCGGCTTTACGTTCGCGCCGCAGACTTGGAGGGACTACGAAGTGATGCAATCAGGAGCATGGGTCGCTGTTGACTGGGGCACCTCAAATTTAAGGGCGTGGGCGCTGGACGGCGATGGTTCCGTAATCGGAACAGCAAGCTCAGACAAAGGCATGGGCAAGCTCACCCCCGATGCTTTTCCTGGCGCACTGACAGAAACGATCGGCCAATTAGGCTTGGCCAATGCGCCAGACGAAGTGCTGATCTGTGGCATGGCAGGCGCGCGCCAAGGCTGGCTCGAAGCGCCTTATCTTGAAGCCCCTACCGACCTTAAGGACTTGGCCGCGGGCGCGGTCCATCCTGAAATGGCTGGCGGCTTGCGCGTCTCCATTTTGCCCGGCGTATGCCAGCGTCACGGTAGCGATGACGTTATGCGTGGCGAGGAGACTCAGCTCCTTGGGCTCGCAGCGATCTCCCCCGACTATTCCGGTCTCGTCTGCATGCCCGGAACCCACTCCAAGTGGGCCAAGGTCTCAGGCACCAAGATCGAGAGCTTCTCGACGGCCATGACCGGCGAGATGTTTGATCTACTCAAGACCCATTCCGTGCTTCGTCACTCCCTACAGGGCGACCTCACCACTGCAGATCGCGATGATGGTTTTGTCTATGGCGCCAGCAAGGGTCTCGAACACCCTGAGAATTTGATCGGGCAGTTGTTTGCCGCGCGCGCTAGCGCTCTTCTCTCCGGTCGGAGCTCGGCATGGTGCGCAGGCTATCTCTCTGGCCTCCTCATTGGCTCTGAGATCGCCGGCAACCGGTCCAAGATCGGTTACGACCCCGTCCCCCTTATCGGCTCGCACAATCTATGCGCGCTCTATGCCCGCGTACTGGGCATGACCGGCGCTTCGAGCCGTATCGTAAATGTTACAGACGTCATGCTCGCAGGCCTTAAGGCCGCGCGCACCGGCATCGCAGGAGTATAAGTATGAACCACCGTCACATCATCGCCATCCTGCGTGGCCTCAAGAACGACGAAGCTGTTGCCGTATGCACCGCGCTCGTGGATGCTGGCATTACCCTGATTGAAGTTCCGCTCAATTCGCCCAACGCACTCGAAAGCATTCGCCTTGCGGCAGAGGCGCTGTCAGACCGTGCGGACATTGGCGCAGGCACGGTGCTTTCCGTTGAAGACGTCCGTAACGTCAAAGCTGCCGGTGGCGTTTTCATCGTCTCGCCAGACACCAATCCGGACGTGATCAAGGAAACCGTAGCCCAGGGCATGGCCTCTTATCCCGGCGTCTTCTCGCCCACCGATGCGTTCACCGCCATTCGCAATGGCGCGACAGGTCTAAAATTCTTCCCGGCAGAAGTTCTGGGGTCCAAAGGCATCAAGGCTGTAAAGGCCGTTCTCCCACCTGCCGTTCCAACCTATGCTGTCGGCGGCGCCAACCCGGATAACTTCCACGAGTTCTTCGCTGTCGGTTGCACTGGCTTTGGCCTTGGCACCTACATCTTTAAGCCCGGCATGAGTGTCGCCGAGGTTTCGGAACGCGCCAAACTAGCCGTGGCCTCCTATGACAAAGGAGCTAAGGCGTGAGCGATACCGCACAGTTACTGTTAAATAGCCAATGCGCCCTTGGTGAAGGGCCATTCTGGCACCCACACCGCGAAAAACTCTTCTGGTTTGATATCAATAATCAAACCCTCTTTGCCGTCGACGAAAATGGCAAGGATCAGGAAAGCTGGGCATTTGACGAGATCGTCACCGCCGCTGCAATCATCTCGGCGGATGAACTCGCCTTGGCGACGGAGACAGGGCTTAAGCGTTTCAATCTCGTCACCGCTGAGATCAGCCTCATCGTCGCTATTGAAGCCGATAATCCGGCCAACCGCTCCAATGACTGTCGCCTCCATCCATCAGGCGGCTATTGGATCGGCACCATGGTCAAGGATGAAGGCCCAGCCGAAGGCGCGCTCTATCACTTCCGTAAGGGCAAGCTAACGCAAATCCGTTCTGGGGCCACCATTCCCAATGCTGCCTGCTTCACCGCCAACGGCAACCGCGCCTACTGGACCGACACGCCAACTCAGAAAATCCTCACCGTCGCAACAGACCCGGCAACAGGCCTGCCTGTCGGCGAATGGGAAGTTTTCACTGACGTCTCGAACGACCGCGGCTATCCCGATGGCGCTGTTGTCGATAGCGAAGGTTATATCTGGAACGCGCGCTGGGGCGGCAACTGCGTCATCCGTTATGCCCCAGACGGCACAATAGACCGCATTATTGAAGTGCCCGTCAGTCAGGTCACCTGCCCCGCATTTGGCGGCAAGGACTTGAAGCGCCTCTTCATCACGACCGCCAATAAGACGTTGTCGGAAGACCAACTGGCCGCAGAAAAAGTTGCCGGTGGCCTCTTCTACATCGACCTCGACGTGGCGGGACTACCGGAACCAACTATAGAGCTCTGAGGACGAAATGTACCCTGCATTGGGCGTTTGCTACTATCCCGAACATTGGCCAGAAGATTGGTGGGACGCAGACGCCCGCCGCATGGCCGAAGTCGGGATCAAAATCGTGCGGATCGGCGAATTCGCCTGGTCACGCCTTGAGCCTACGCCCGGCAATTTACAGTTCGATTGGCTTATTCGGTCGATGGACGTACTGCACAAACATGGCCTTAAGGTCATTGTCGGCACACCCACGGCGACCCCGCCGCGCTGGATGGCGGACAAACACCCAGATATGTTCGCAGTGGATGCGCAGGGACGGCGGCGTGGCTTCGGCTCCCGCCGCCATTACGATTTCTCTCACCTTGGCTATCGTGAAGAGGCTGCACGGATCACAAGGATCGTCGCCGAACGCGTTGGCGAGCACCCTGCCCTCATTGGCTGGCAGACCGACAATGAATATGGCTGCCACGGCACGACCTATTCTTATTCGCCCGCTGCCGAAGCTGGTTTCCGCCTCTGGCTTGAAAAGAAATACGGCACGATCGACGCGCTAAATCAGGCCTGGGGCAATGTCTTCTGGTCGATGGAATACAATCGCTTCGATCAGATCGAGCTGCCCAATCTTTTGGTCTGCGAAGCCACACCGAGCCATGAGCTGGATTTCCGCCGCTATGCCTCCGATCAGGTCGCGGCTTTCAATGCTGTCCAATACGATATCCTCAAGGCCCAGCGTCCCGACCTGCCGGTCATCCATAACTTCATGAGCCGATATGCCGAGTTCGACCACTATGACGTGGCCGAAACACTCGATATCGCCTCTTGGGATAGCTACCCCATTGGTCACCTTGCGATGTCCGATGAAAGCGCGGAAACCAAGCGCCAGTACCTGCGCCAAGGCGATCCGGACAATGCCGCCTTCCACCATGATCTCTACCGCACGGTCGGGCATGGCCGCTGGTGGATCATGGAGCAGCAACCCGGCCCGGTGAACTGGGCTTTTGCTAATCCCGACCCCTTGCCCGGCATGGCACGTCTTTGGGCGTGGGAAGCCTTTGCACACGGCGCAGAAGTGGTTTCTTACTTCCGTTGGCGGCAGGCCCCCATGGCCCAAGAGCAGATGCACGCGGGCCTGCTCCGTCCCGATAGCGAACCAGCCCCGGCCTATCACGAGGCGACACAGGTCGCCCAAGAGTTACGCGACATCGGCTTAGATGGCGTCGCCAATAAGGGGCGCGTCGCATTGGTCTATGATTACCAGAGCGAATGGGCTTGGGAGATCATGCCGCAAGCGCAAGGCTTTAAGCACGGCAATCACGTGCGCGAACTCTATTCGGCTTTCCGCAAACACGGCCTCGACGTTGATGTCCTTTCTCCCAAAACCACGAGTTTTGAGGGTTATGACATCGTCGCTCTGCCAGCCCTGTTCGCTTGGACCGACGCGCTACGCACCGCTGTCGAAAGCTTTGAGGGGCATCTCCTCATCGGGCCACGCACGGGCTCCAAGGATCAGAACTACATCACACCCAAGCGTCTCGGGCCCGACTTGCCGCAAAACCTTCTCGACGTGAAAGTTGCGCGGGTCGACAGCCTGCCGCGTGGCGTCTCGGTTACCGTTCGCGGTGGCGGCGAAACACAGCTGTGGCGGGAGAAAACCGAAGGCGGTGCCGAGGTCATTGTCGAGGACGTTGAAGGCGTTCCGGTTCTCCTCTCGCAGGGCAAGATCTTCTACCAGACCGCAAGCGGCGACCGCGCTTTGGTCCAGCGCATTGCCGATTACCTGATCGCCGAGGCCGATGTGCCGGTGCTGAATATTCCTGCGGGCGTGCGCTGCCGAACCCGTGGAAAGTTCCGCATCTACGTCAACTACGGCACCACGACCCAAACACTTATCCCCGCACCAGATGAGAGCGGTTATGCTTTGGGCGGACCAGAAATCGAAAGCGCTGGTGTTACCGTTGCAAGGCTCTCCACGGGCGGTTGAGATTTGTGAGCGCAGGCCGAAGATCAAAACGGCCTGCCTCATCATTCCAAACCAAACTGTGTACGCCACCTCGGGCTAACTGATCCGCGTCGATGATCTGGCCTGCGCTAGTGCAGAATACGGGCGCTCTAAGGCGGGTTATGACGAGATCATGCCGCCCGCAGTCTTCGGCAAAGGCGGCGGCGTTCTTTATCGTCGCGACGCTATAGCCATTCTGATCGGAAACGCACGCAAGGTCGTCGCATCGTGTGGTGCTGTGCTGCGTGCCGATTTCAGTCTGAAAATGCTGCTCCCAGACTTCCACGGCGAAACTCCCAGTGCGTCCCGTAACGAGCCCATATCCGTCACCATCCCGGATTGCGACCGCCTGAGTGGTATCGGCGATAAGAATATCCGGCCGTGGTACCAAGCCATAAAAGAGGACCAGCGGCACGAGGACACTAGGGCCTAAAAATCGCCATCGCGTTTGCAAAAAAGCAAACCATGCCAATGTGATAACAATAGCGACCAAGGTCCATTCTGCAAGCAATGGGTTACCAGTAAACCCTTCACTCCAGCCAGCGACCAGTTCTGCCACATCGACCATCCGGTCGATGCCCCAGCCCATAATTTGAAAAGGCGCAGCATCAAGGCCGAGCGGAATGGCCAAGGCCGACACCACGCCAAACGGCATAATGATCAGGCTAACAAACGGCAAAGCCAAAACATTGCCCACCACGCCCAATGGAGCTGTTTGCTGAAAATGATAGGCCGAGAAAAGCATCGTCGCGGCCCCGGCGATGAAGCTCGTCCAAGCGGTCGCCGAGACAAGGCTCACTACCCGGCTGAACCGCCCACTGGACTTGGGGATTTTGCCAAGCGGCATTTCATAAACGCCGATCAGCGCAACGACTGCCGCGAATGACAGCTGAAAGCTCGGGCGGAAAATGCTCGCTGGATCAATGACTAAAATGGCAAGAGCGGCAATCGCAACGTTACGCATCGTCAAGGCCTGTCGCCCCGCCAACACCGCCCCAAAGACCAGCGCCAGCATCAATGTGGAGCGAAATGCCGGGACATTTTCGATGCCACCCGCGAGCGCCAGATAAGCAAAGGCTGACATCAAGCCGACAACCGCCGCAATCTTTTTTACCGGCAAGCCGACCGCGAGGGGAATAGACGCAAGAAGCAGGCGCACAAGGAAATAGATCCCTCCCGCGACGATGGAGAGATGTAGGCCCGAAATCGAATAGATATGGGCAAGCCCCGATGCAGCCATAACCTCACGAGTTTCATCATCAATATCGCTCTGGTCTCCAACGACCATGGCCTTGCCAATCGCTGCGGTTGCGTCATCAAGGTGCATGTCTATCCGATCCGCAATGGCCGTGCGCAGCGCCAGTACGCGCCGATCCAGCGCGAGACCGTCGCCGCTCCGTACCAGCTGAAACTGGCTCGTTACATTTCCATATGCACCTACGCCGTTGAAATACGAATGGAATTGACCATCGAATGCCCCCGGCAACACAGGGCCCGGAATAGGCGCAAAGCGCATTGCAGCGCGAATGATGTCGCCGGGCTCCACCTGCACATCCACCGGCAAGATCAAGCGCGCCCGGCGGATTGGCACAGCCCGCGCCTCTGCATCCGGTGTGATGGCTGAAATGATGACCCGCGCCCGCCCGCCGTCACTACCGAGCACCTCATCAACGCGCGCCTCATAGGTCCCGTAGAAAGGCGTGCGCAGCATATCTGTACCAAAGAGGGCTCCATGCAGCGGCAGGAGGCAAAACCCGGTCCACAGGGCTGATAGCTGCACCATAAGCCGGATACCCTCAATGGGCGCGCGCCAGCTTGCCCAGACGAGGCCCAGAGCGCAAACAACCGTTCCCGTCGCCAGAACTAGCCAATGCGGTTCTCCCAACAGCAGGGCATAGGCAATCATCCCCGCGATAAGCGAAAATGGCAGCAGCACGAAACCGCGCCTTTGCTCAAAGGCTGAGCCAAATTCGGTGACAAGCCTCTGATACGCAGTCGCCAAAGGGTGAGCGATCATTTGGCGCAGGAAAACCTGACCGAAAACACCGGAAAGTCCGGCATTTATCGGCCTAAACCGAGACCAAATCGGTACTCGTTCGCTCCCCACGCGCGCCCTCGCCCTTGCGCTGCCCCAAGGCTATGGTACACACGCCGCACACTTCCTCAAAATTCCTTGGAACCATGTCTCAGGTCGTAACCCGTTTCGCCCCATCCCCCACCGGTTACCTGCACATTGGTGGTGCTCGTACCGCCCTGTTTAGCTGGGCTTTCGCAAAGCACTCCGGCGGCAAGATGCTGCTGCGTATCGAGGACACCGACCGCGAGCGTTCCACCGAAGCTGCAGTTGTTGCGCTCATCGATGGCCTGACTTGGCTCGGCCTCGACTGGGAAGGCGAACCGATCAGCCAGTTTGAACGCGCACCGCGCCACGCGGAAGTCGCACACGAGCTGGTCAAGATGGGCCACGCTTACTATTGCTACTGCTCGCCAGAAGAACTCGACAAGATGCGCGAAGACGCGCGCGCTGCTGGCAAGCCCCCGCGCTACAATGGCTATTGGCGCGACCGCGATGTGAGCGAAGCGCCAGAAGGCGTAAAGCCAGTCGTGCGCATCAAGGCTCCCCTGTCTGGCGAAATCGTCGTCAAGGACCATGTCCAGGGCGATGTCGTCTTCAAGACCGAAAACCTCGACGACTTCATCATCCTGCGCTCGGACGGCACCCCGACCTATATGCATGCTGTGGTTGTCGACGACCATGACATGGGCGTCACCCACATTATCCGTGGCGACGACCACCTCACCAATGCTGCCCGCCAGATCATCATTTACAACGCCATGGGTTGGACTGTGCCGGAAATGGCGCATATTCCGCTGATCCACGGTCCTGACGGCGCTAAGCTCTCCAAGCGTCACGGCGCACTCGGCGCTGAACAATACCGCCAGATGGGCTATCTGCCGGAAGCCATGCGCAACTATCTCTCCCGCCTGGGCTGGAGCCACGGCGACGAGGAAATCTTCTCGACCGAACAAATGGTTGAGTGGTTTAGCCTCGAAGCTCTCAACAAGGGCGCGGCACGGTTTGACTTCGATAAGCTGGCGAACATCAACGGCATCTACATCCGCGCTGCTGAGCCTGCGTATCTCTACGACGTCATGGTCGCGACCGCGCTTGAAACTGGCCGTACCGAAGACCACGCCGGTCTGGTTGCAAACCACAATTCGGTGCTCGCCGCGCTTCCAGAACTTCAGCCACGTGCGAAAACTGTCCTCGAGCTCATCGACCTGGCGCAGTTCATTTACGCGACCCGCCCGATCACGCCTGACTCGGCCGCTGCAGCATTGCTGACCCCTGAAAATCGCGAGATGCTCAAAAGCGTTGCTGATACGTTAGGGGGCCTTGCCGATTGGTCAGTGCCAGAGATCGATGCGGTCATGCGCAAACTGGCCGAAGAGAAGGGTCTCAAGCTCGGCAAGCTTGCTCAGCCACTGCGTGCTGCACTCACTGGACGCACCGTTTCTCCGGGGATTTTCGAGGTAATGGTGCTGATCGGCCGCGAAGAAAGCATGGCTCGACTCGGCGACGTGACCGTCAACTAAAACCTTTAAATATCGGCGCGGTTCACCCGCGCCGATACCGCACCAGCGCATACCTATCGGTTGCCTCTCAGGCCTAGAACCTGATACCTCTACCCTCGAAAACGGCGCGGTCAGGCGCCGGTGCCGGCACGATGCACCAGCTTTGCTTTTGTGCCTGCGATGAATCGAGGAGTGCTCTATGACCGACAAAGTCGCCAAACTCGTCATCGGAGATGAAACCCATGAGTTCCCGATCCTGAGCGGGTCGGTCGGACCAGATGTGGTTGATATCCGTTCACTCTATGCCAAGACCGGTCTGTTCACATACGACCCCGGTTTCACCTCGACAGCCGCCTGCGATAGCGCCATCACCTATATTGATGGTGACAAAGGCGAGCTTCTCTATCGCGGTTACCCAATCGAACAACTGGCCGAGCACTCCAGCTTTCTCGAAGTTTCCTACCTCCTCCTCTACGGCGAACTGCCAACTGCAGCTCAGCTGAAGGACTTCGACGAGGTCGTCACCCGCCACACAATGGTGCATGAGCAGATGCACTATTTCTATCGCGGCTTCCGTCGCGACGCGCATCCTATGGCCATCATGACTGGTGTCGTGGGCGCTATGGCGGCGTTCTACCACGACTCCACCGACATCAATGACCCACAGCAGCGCGAGATCGCCTCGATCCGTATGATCGCCAAGATCCCTACGCTCGCAGCTATGGCGTATAAATATTCGGTCGGTCAGCCCTTCGTCTATCCACGTAACGACTTGGATTATGCAGCGAACTTCCTGCACATGTGCTTCTCGGTTCCTGCCGAACAGTACAAGGTAGATCCGAAAATCGCCCGTGCGATGGACCTGATCTTTACCCTGCACGCAGACCACGAACAGAACGCATCGACCTCGACCGTGCGCCTGTCCGGCTCGTCTGACGCGAACCCATTCGCCTGTATCGCTGCCGGTGTTGCTTGCCTCTGGGGACCTGCTCACGGCGGCGCCAACGAAGCATGCCTCAACATGCTGCGGGAAATCGGCACTGTTGATCGCATTCCCGAGTTCATCGCTCGTGCGAAAGACAAGAACGATCCATTCCGCCTGATGGGCTTTGGTCACCGCGTCTACAAGAACTTCGACCCTCGTGCGAAGGTCATGCAGCAGACCGCCAAGGAAGTTCTGGCTATCCTCGGCGTTGAGAACAATCCAACCCTGCAGGTCGCCCAGGAACTCGAGCGCATTGCGCTGGAAGACCAGTACTTCATCGATCGCAAGCTTTATCCGAACGTCGACTTCTATTCGGGCGTGATCCTGGATGCGATCGGCTTCCCGACCTCGATGTTCACCGTTCTGTTCGCGGTGGCGCGTACCGTTGGCTGGATCAGCCAGTGGAAGGAAATGATCGGCGATCCTCAGAAGAAGATCGGCCGCCCGCGCCAGCTGTATCAAGGCGCGACCGCACGCGATTACGCTCCGATCGAAACCCGCTAATCGTAGGTCAGATCATCATAAAATTAGGCCCCGCATTGCGGGGCCTTTTTCATTCCGGATTATAGTAGCGAAGGATGCGCTCAACGGGATCAACCCGTGGCTCGCCCTCTTCTCCATGTTCCATAAGAGTGCGAATACGCGCAAAGCCATGCAACTGCGCTTGGCTGCTTGCCGGTTCGTCGAGAAGCTGAGTGATTTGCGCGACGAGTGCCGCGGGGTCCGCTTCGAGCTGCAGAACCTCGGGCACCAGCGGCTGATCGAGGATCGCGTTGGGGAGCGAGGCGTACTTCACCTTATACTTCACCCAGCGCTTAGCCTGCCCCTTATCGGCAACATAGGTCGTGACCATGGGCACACCAGAAAGCGCCAGCTCAAGCGTGACGGTACCAGTCACCGCGACAGCCGCCACGGCGCTGTCCAGAGCGGCAGCGCGACGTTCATCACCTGTAATGACCTCAACGGCAACCGGCCACTGGCTGGTTTCACGCTCTACGCGCGCTTTAAGACGGCTCGGTGTCGGAAGCACAAAACCAGTGACACGAGGATGATCAGCCAGTCGCTTTGCCACTTCGGCCATCAGTGGCAGATGGCGACGCAACTCGCCCTCACGGCTGCCTGGCAAGAGCATCAGCGGTCCGCTCTTGGGCACTTCTGAGCGCTGTTTGAATACGCTTGTCGCCGGGTGGCCGATATAGTTCGTGTCCGGCCCGCCAGCCGCGCGCATAAACGCTGGCTCAAAGGGCAAAACAGATAGTATCTCGCGAAACTTTGGACTCAACGACTTGGCCCGCTCAGGCTTCCAAGCCCAAACGGCGGGAGCGACACAAAGCACCACTGGAATTTCGGGAGCCAGCCTGTGAACCTGCTTGGCAACAATGGCGTTAAAGACCTGAGAGTCGACCAATACCGCAACATCGGGCCGAGCCTTAACAATGGCCCGCGCGACCTGCCGCGACCGCCAAAGCAATTTGGGCAGGCGTGGTAACACGTCAGCCCAGCCCATGACCGACAGCTCATTCATATCAAAAAATGATTTGAGACCTAGGGCAGAGAGTGCTTCACCCCCTACCCCGGCAAATTCAAGCGGCACACGCGCCTGCAATCGTGACACGAGATCTGCAGCAATGCGGTCGCCAGATGGCTCGCCCGCAAGGATAAAGAGACGAAGCGGGCTCGTCATGTTCTCTACTCTTACTCTTCGTCTAGATCACGCGGCTGAATGAGGGGGCGATCTTCAGCGGTAATGAAGTTCACCACGTCTTGCACCAGCGGCTTGTCTTTAAACATCTCAGCGGCGTCTTCAACGCGCTCGCGAAGCGTCCCCTCTTGCGAGAAGATCATGCGATAGGCAGCACGCAATGAATGAATTGCATCACGATCAAAGCCGCGACGCTTCAAACCAACGAGGTTCAACCCACCCAGTCGCGCACGATTGCCGACAGCCAAGCCATAAGGAATGACGTCAGCATCAATCATGCTCTGCGCGCCGATGAAGGCATGATGCCCAATACGCACGAACTGGCGCACCGCACATATGCCGCCAAAGCCGACGTGATCGCCGACAATCGAATGGCCGGCCAGACCAACGTAATTGGCCAGCACCACATTATTGCCAACCTGGCAATCGTGAGCCACATGCGAACAGGCCATCAGCAAACAGTCATTGCCAATCCGCGTATATAGACCGCCACCTTCCGTTCCCGGGTTGATGGTGACGGACTCACGGATGGTGTTGCGCTCACCGATCTCGAGATAGGACTCTTCGCCGTGGAACTTCAAATCCTGAGGTTGATGCCCAATCGAAGCGAAGGGGAAGATCTTTGTACCGGCACCGATTGTGGTGCGGCCGTCGATGGAGACATGGGACACCAGTTCCACATTGTCGCCCAGTTTGACGTTAGGTCCGACAATGCAATACGGCCCAATACGGACGCCCGCACCGAGCTGAGCGTTTTTATCAACGATTGCTGTCGGATGGATAGTCAAACTGCTCACTCGTCGGCACCAACAATCATGGCAGTGATTTCCGCTTCCGCAATCACCACACCATTGACCTTGGCTTGCGCGCCATAGCGCCCGACGTTGCGACGACGCTGGATCTTAGCGATATGAAACTCAATCGTGTCGCCCGGACCTGCTGGCTTGCGGAACTTGGCCTTATCAACGCCAAGCATCAGAACGACGTTTTTCTTGCCGCCATTGGAATCGTGCTTAATCACGATAGCACCGGCCGTCTGGGCCATGCCTTCGATGATGAGCACACCAGGAAAAATCGGATTACCGGGGAAGTGGCCGGTAAAAATAGGCTCGTTGTAGGTGACGTTCTTCACACCAACAGCACTCTCGTCACCGTCAATTTCGATGATCTTGTCGATCATCAAGAACGGGTAACGGTGTGGGAGGGCTTCCAGAATTTCACCAATGCTCATCGCATCGAGTTCGGTCACGGCGGTAGTTTCAGTCATCCCCGCTTCTCACCCTTTGTTAGTTTGCGCATGATGGCGAGTTCTCGCCAGAAATCTCTAATATCCTGAGCCGGAGCACCAGCAAGCTTAGAATCCGCTGGCCAATCCTTGGTCACCGCAGCGCGACCATGAACCACGGAGCGAGTACCAATTCTCAGGTGCCCTGAGGTCCCGACCCCACCACCAAGAAGCACGCTGTCTTCAACGATAGTAGACCCAGATAGCCCGGACATCGCCGCAATCAGACAATTGCGACCAATTTTGCAGTTGTGACCGATCTGCACGAGGTTGTCGACCTTTGTGCCTTCGCCGATCACGGTATCCCCAAGCGCGCCACGATCAATTGTCGAATTCGCGCCAATTTCAACACGATCTTGAATAATCGCGCGACCGAGCTGCGGGATCTTCCTGTTCGTCCGGCCGTGATCCAGCCAGCCAAAGCCTTCCGTGCCAATCCGCACACCGGGGTGCAGCACAACGCCATTGCCCAAATGGGCGCATTCCAAAGTTACATTGGCACCAATAACGCAATTGCGCCCGATGGTGACCCCTGCCCCAATGACGGCATTGGCGCCGATAACCGTCCCGCGACCGATTTCAACGCCCTGCCCAACAGCGACATTAGCGCCGAGATAGACATCAGCCTCAATCAGCGGCTCTGCGAGATCGTCACGCAGACCCGCAATGATCGACCGTGTGTTGGATGGGTAAAGCGCATCCAGAATGTCTGCAAAAACGTTATGGGTACCCGTGGTCGCAACGACAATCGCTCCCTTAGGAGCGTCATCAACCAGATTTGGGGAAACCAACACAATGCCAGCAGACGACTGGCGTAACTCACTCGCGTAGCTCGGATGAGCCGCAAATGCGATCTCGCCTGGCCCTGCAAGTTCTAGTTCTGAAACGCCCGCTACAAGGTAGTCCGGCCGGCTAAGGTCTGGAACAAGATCCTCACGACCGATGCTAGTAAGCAGCGCGCCCAACTGGACAGGCCCGGCAAAACGGTGGAAACGCGTATCAACCATACTGTCACTCAAAATAAACGAGCCGCGGGCGACCGCGCCGCGGCTCGAAAATATCTGTCACGTTGCTCTGATTAGAGCAAGCTGGAGATCGTAAACTGGAACACCTGAGTACGATCGTCTGTGGCCTTGTTCAACACGTGAGCAACGTCACCACGGAGCGGGCCGAATGGTGAATCCCAGATCAGGGACGCGCCAACCGAAGCCTTCCAAGGTTCATCAACGCTGCCCGCAGCAAGTGCGCCGCCGCCGAGACCTGGAAGATGTTCGCTACCGACATATGCCGCGTCAGCAAACACTGCACCGCTCAGACCGTAGCTCTCTGGCAGACCAGGGATTGGGAACTGAACTTCAGCCGAAATACCAGCATAGTAGGTCATGCCGAGGTATTCGCCATTGTCGAGGCGCGGACCGACACCACGCCCCTGGAAACCACGAACCAGCTGCGAACCAGCCGAGAAGGCCTCAACCGCTGGAACGGCACCACCGTCCATGGAATTGATGATACCAGCCTGAGCGCGCACACTACCGACCACACCAGCATCTGGAATCAGAGGCATGAAGTAGCGACCGCGTGCCTCGGTCTTGAGCAGGTTATGATCCCAGCCAATGTACTGCTGTGTGAAGGTTGCAAGCAGACCTTCACTTGGCTTCTTCTGATCGTTCAGAGAATTCCAAGTCAGCGAGTAGCCAACAAATGCCTTATTGAAGACCTGACCATCATCCACGAGAGCCGAGTACGGATCCTTCGCGTCAGCGATAACCTTATGCTCGCCACCGACGAAAACCGAGCTCGATAGTGCGCTGGTGATCGGGATGCCAAAGCGCAGCTGACCGCCAGTTGCCTGAGTACCGTAGAAGCTATTCGAGTTTTCGTCGCTAATGCGGTGATACGCATCAATACCAGCCGAAACCCGGGTACCCATGAAACGCGGCTCGGTGAAGGAGAAGTCGAACGTACGGCCCGACTCCGATGCACCGATTGCAGCACGAAGGTACTGACCACGACCAAGGAAGTTGCGCTCGGTCAGCGACAGCTCACCAAGGATACCATCCGAAGTGGAGTAACCTGCGGTTGCGCCATATTCACCAGTCGGACCTTCTTCAACATTAATGTTGAGGATGATCTTATCGGCAGAGGAACCCTGCGCGGTCGAGATATCGACCTTAGTGAAATAGCCAAGATTTTCGAGATTCTGACGACCGCGAACGACCATCGAGCGATTGAACGCATCGCCTTCTGCGAAGTCAAATTCACGGCGAATAACAAAGTCACGCGACTTCACGTTGCCACTGATGTTGATGCGCTCAACATAAATGCGCGCACCCTCATCAACCAGGTAAGTTACGTTAAACGTGCCGGTCGCAACGTCACGATCAAGGCGAGCACGAACGTCAGCAAAGGAATAACCCTGCGCCGTCGCTTCATACGCCATCGCCTCGATGGACTTCTGCAGCGCATCAGCCGAATAGGTCGAACCCTTGCCTGTACGAACCGTACCGCGCAGCGCGTCAGTATTCAGACCACTGATGCTGGTTTCGATACCAACATTACCAATCTTGTAACGCTGACCTTCATTAACAGTGACGTTGATGAAGTACGCATTGCGCGCAGCGTCAAATTCAACAACCGAGTTCACCTGAGCATCTGGGTAACCACGGTTTGCGTAGTAGAGACGAAGGCGTTCACGATCCACGGCAAGCTTACGCTCATCGTAGGAGTCATCACGAACCAACCAGCTCAGCAGACCAGTTTCCTTGGTCAGCATGGCACCCTTAAGGTTGCCAGAACCAATCGCGTTATTACCGGTGAAATTAATCCCAGCAATGCCAGAGCGATTGCCTTCATTAATCTGGAAGATAACACGAACGCGACTATCAGCAGTCGCTTCAGTGCGCGCCGTCACGGTAACACCGCGATAGCCCTGCGCATCATACGCACGACGGATACTCTCAACGTCGGCAGCAAGACGTGCTTGCGAGAAAATACCAGAACTCGACAGGTCAACCATGTCGACCAGCTTGCTATCCTGAATTGCACGATTGCCTTCAAAGAGAACCGAGGCAACCAGCTGTTCCTGAGCGTAGGCAGCGACAGCGCCGACAACAGGAACACCAGCAGCGAGGGACGAAGCCCCGAGTATGGCGATCGCGGAAACCGCGCCACGCATCAGCTTGGTGGGGTAGATCATATTGTTTTTGCCTTCTGCGACCGCCCGGGGAATCGCCATGCACAGCGCCTCCCCAAGCAAACTCCATTGAAGTGTTTTACTGTTTTTTGAATTTGGAACAACCCCGTACCTCGCAGAACGCAAGTTATTCGTCTCAACCCTTGTATTCACGCAACACACTGCCAGTTAAGGTTAACCCGCAGTTAGCGCAGAATTCCGAAATATGCGAAAAGTGTATCATTAAAGAGCGTAAAGACCATAAGGCCGACAACCAAAGCAAATCCAAAGCGATAGCCGATCTCCTGCACCCTCATACTCAGAGGTTTACCCCTGACCGCCTCAACGGCGTAATAGAGCAAGTGCCCCCCATCAAGCATGGGAACTGGCAGGAGATTGAATATGCCAATGTTGAGGGACAGCAGCGCCATCAGATTGATCAGCGCGACGACTCCCAAGGTCGCTACTTCCCCGGAAACCTTCGCAACTTTGACAGGACCGCCAAGCTGCTCCACGTCTCCGCGGCCAACAAAGAAGTCACCCAGGAACGCCGCAGTGCGCTGAATAATAAAGCGGATTTCCTCAAAGGTCATGCCGATGGCTTCGACTGGACCCGGCTTGTACAGCGCAACTTCCTCTTGAGTAACGTCACGCGTTACCCCGATCCGGCCGATACGCTGATTGTTGCCGAAACGATCTTCAACCGAAACAGCCTCTGGTGTTAGTGCAATAGCACGTTCGCCACCGTTCCGCTCCAAGACAACACTGACTTCGCGCTCAGGGCTGGTCGCGATGAATCGCTGGAAGTCGTCAAACCCGCGAACTTTGTAACCGTCCACAGAGATGATCATATCGCCCGGCTCAAAACCTGCTTCAGCCGCGACAGAGGCTGGCAACACGTCGCCGATCGTGGGCGGAATAATGTAGCGCCCATAGCTCATGAGCAGCACATAGAGGATGACGAATGTCAGGATGATGTTTGCGACGGGACCAGCGAGAACGATGGAGATCCGCTGCCAAACATTCTTATTCATGAACAAGCGCGGCGCCAGAGCCGGGTCAATATTCTTCATGACCTCAGGATCAGGCGCGCTGGCCTCATTCATGTCACCAAGGAAGCGAACATAACCACCGAGAGGGATCGCTGAAATCTTCCAACGAGTGCCGTGCTTATCATTCCAACCGATAATCTCAGGACCAAAACCGACAGAAAATGCCTGGATAGCCACGCCATTCCAACGTGCGACAAGATAATGCCCCATCTCGTGGATGAAGACGATCGCAGCGATGATCCAAATGGCATTGAGCCATAAAAAGGCGTCGAACATGGTATTCCTTATAGTGGCACTGGCAAACTACCAGTGCAGCAGGCCTTCAGCGACGGAGCCAAAGCCCTGATGGGCGGCACCGATAATCACCACCAAAAACAAGCCGAATGTGAGGCTATCAAGGCGATCCATCAGTCCACCGTGGCCAGGAATGATGTCGCCCGTGTCTTTAATGCGGAACCAGCGCTTTATGCTGCTTTCGGTGAGGTCACCCACCTGCCCCAGTACACTGATGGATGCAGCGATAATCAAACCAATCCACCACGGCGACGGCGTAAGCACCATCCAGACCGCGAGGCCCGCAATCGTCCCTAAAGCCAAGCCGCCCAGAGCCCCTGACCAAGTTTTAGACGGCGAAATGGCTGGTGCCAATTTCTCGCCGCCGATCTGGCGACCTGTAAAAAACGCCGCTGAGTCCGTCATCCATACGCAGGTGCCCAAAAACACACCAGCAACGATACCCAGATCGCCGGCACCGCGCATTAACAGCGCCGAGATGGTGAGCGCACTGAACAGCACAATGCCGACTATACGCCACAAGATCTCCCCACGCCCCATGGTCAACGCCACACCGCAGGCAATCGCCACAGCAGCGAGAGACCAGACAAAGCCGAAGAATGGAAACACCACCCCCGACAGAGCGACAAGCGCCACAATGGCAATGCCCCTAGGGGTGATCGGCTGGCGAGAAACCATGGTCTCCCACTCGCGATAGCAACCAGCGAAGACCGCGCTGACCACCAGCGCAAACCAGAGTCCACCCAAATAGAGAGACACAACGGTCAAGGCGATGAGGACCAACGCTGAAACTAGGCGCGGTCCCACATCTGCCCAAGAGCGACGAACAGGCGTGTTTTGGCTCGACGCGGGGCCTTTTGATTTACTCAACTGGCCACAGCTCCAATACCGCCAAAGCGTCGATCTCGCTTGGTATAAATCTCTAGTACTCGGGTAAAACTCTGCTCGTCGAAATCAGGCCAATGTTCGTCCACAAAAACGAACTCAGCATATGCCGACTGCCACAGCAGAAAGTTTGAAAGACGTTGCTCGCCGCTTGTGCGAATGATGACGTCAGGATCCGGAATACCCGCAGTGTAGAGAGCATTGGAGACGTGTTGCTCTGTGATGTCCTCGGGCTTCAACCGGCCGGCAGCGACTTCTGCCGCGAGATGACGTGTCGCCTCAACCAATTCAGCTTTACTGCCATAGTTGAAAGCTACGACAAGTGTCAGCCCGGTATTGGCAGACGTTTTTGCCTCAACATCTTCGATCAAGCGAACCATCGACGCGTCCAGCTGATGGCGCGACCCAATGATCCGGACACGGACGTTGTTCCGGATAAGCTTCTGCAAATCCGACGCAACAAAGCGGCGTAGAAGATTGAATATAAAGGACACTTCTTCGGGAGGGCGCGTCCAGTTCTCCGATGAGAAACTGAAAACGGTGAGGTAATCCACGCCGTGCGTAATGCAGAGCTCGACGCAGTTACGCAGGGACTTCACGCCTTCGACGTGTCCTTCCGTTCGCATCTTTCCGCGCTGCTTAGCCCAGCGTCCGTTGCCGTCCATAATAACGCCAATATGGGCCGGAATTTTCCATCCCGACCCTGAAACAGCGTTGATCTTTGCGGCGGGTTCCCCAGCCATAAGCCCCTCCAGGCTCGGAACCTACAAGCCTTAAACCTGTAGAATTTCCTGTTCTTTTGCTGCTACGACCGTATCGATTTCTGCAACAGCATCGTCAGTGGCCTTCTGAACAAGTTCAGACTGCTTCTTCGAGTCATCTTGGCTCATGTCGCCGTCTTTTTCAGCCTTTTTAAGGGCATCCATACCGTCACGTCGAATATGACGCACAGCAACGCGCGCAGCTTCTGCATAGTTGTGAGCGACCTTAGCGAGTTCCTTACGGCGCTGTTCGTTCAGCTCCGGAAGAGGAACGCGGATCACCTGACCTTCACCCATTGGGTTCAGACCGAGACCGCTATCGCGAATGGCCTTTTCAACGGCGTTAGCCATTGAACGGTCCCACACCTGCACCGAAAGCATACGCGGCTCAGGGACAGTCACGGTCGCCACCTGGGTGAGCGGCATGCGCGAGCCATAGGCTTCAACAACAACTGGCTCCAAGAGGCTGGCGCTTGCGCGACCCGTACGAAGACCGCTCAATTCGTCCTTGAGCGACGCGATCGACTTCTGCATGCGCGTCTTGAGATCGCTGAGGTTATAGGCAGATGCCATGGTCGGTTATCCTTCCAGTCCTATTCTCGAGTGCGCAAATCATAGCGCACATCGACAGATTCTGCTGCTGGCTTATGCAGACTTACCAACGATCGTGGAACGGCCCTTGCCTTCCAAGATGCCGGTAAGACCTGCGGCGTCATCCAGCGCATATACGATGATCGGCATGGCGTTGTCACGCGCAAGAGCGAATGCAGACGTGTCCATTACCTTAAGATTCTGAGCAATCACCTCTTCAAAGCTGATTGCGTCGTAACGCGTCGCTGTAGGGTCCTTCATCGGATCAGCGGAATACACGCCATCGACCTTGGTCCCCTTGAGAACAACATCGCATTCCAGCTCGATCGCGCGAAGCGTCGAGGCCGTATCCGTTGTGAAGAAGGGATTGCCCGTCCCGCCACCCAGCACCACGACAAAACCCTCCTCGAGGGCCTGCTTGGCATCACGGGCGGTGTATGTATCTGCAACCGATGGCATGGTCGCCGCGCTGAATGGCTTAGCCTTGAGGCCCTGACGCGAGATCGCGTTAGACAGTGCCAGAGCGTTGATCATGGTCCCCAACATGCCCATAGCATCGGCAGTGACACGATCAGTGCCATCAGCTGCACCAGACATTCCGCGGAAAATGTTACCGCCACCAACTACGATGGCGACCTGAACACCATCGCGCGCAACCTGCGCGATCTGCTCAGCAACACCATGGAGAAACTTTGGCTCTATGCCGAATGAGTTATCACCCGCTAGCGCCTCGCCCGAAACCTTGAGCAGTATGCGCTTGTAAGCAGAAGACATCGGCGAACCCTTTTTCAAAATTGTAAAACCGGTGTCTGCGAAACACCAGACAGACCCTATGGCAAATCGCCCTCAAAAAGGAAGGCAAAGTTTGCGCAAGGTATTTAACGAGACAATAGACTGGCTCAATCCGACGCTTAGCCGCAGCCGGAGAGCAGCGGGCGGGCCCGAAGGTCCACCCGCCGTAACTATGGCTTACTTTACGCCTGCAGTTGCAGCGACTTCAGCAGCAAAGTCAGTTTCAACCTTTTCAATGCCTTCGCCGAGAGCGAAACGCACGAACTTGGTCAGCTTGATCGGGGCGCCAGCGTCCTTCTCAGCATTCTTGATTGCGTCTGCAACCTTGGTTTCGCCGTCGATGACGAAAGTCTGGCTCAGCAGCGTGACTTCTTCGAAGTACTTACGCATACGGCCTTCGACCATCTTTTCAGCGATCTCAGCGGACTTGCCCGATTCCTTGACCTGTTCAAGAATGATCGCGCGCTCACGAGCGACAACTTCCTGATCCAGTTCTTCCGGAGCAATTGCCTGTGGCTGGGCTGCTGCGATGTGCATCGCAAGCTGCTTGCCGAGTGCAGACAGGACTGCCTTGTCACCGGTCGATTCGAGAGCAACCAGAATACCGATCTTGCCAATGCCTGGCTTGACCGCATTGTGGATGTAGCTTTCGACCACGCCATCCGAGACCGAAACGGTCTGGGTGCGGCGCAGGTTCATGTTTTCACCGATCTTAGCGATCGCTTCGGTCAGTTCAGCAGAAACCGAGTGGCCAGCGCCTGGGAATGGCATTTCGCCGAGCTTAGCAACGTCGCCATCGGCGTCGAGTGCAAGCTTAGCAATTGCAGTCACGATGTTCTGGAACTGATCGTTGCGAGCAACGAAGTCGGTTTCAGAGTTCACTTCAACGACAGCAGCCTTCGCGCCAGCAGTCGCAACACCGACGAGACCTTCCGCAGCAACGCGGTCAGCCTTCTTTGCAGCCTTCGCGAGGCCACGGGTGCGCAGCCAATCGATTGCAGCTTCCATGTCGCCGTTGGTTTCAGCGAGTGCCTTCTTGCAGTCCATCATCCCGACGCCAGTCGAGTCGCGGAGCTGCTTGACCATTGCAGCAGTGATTTCCATGGGGTTCACCTCTTGGCGGCCCCTCGCGGAACCGCAATGTGTATCTGGAAGACCCTAAAGGGTCAGCGTGCCTCCCGAAGGAGGCACGCCTTGTGACGATTAGTTAGCAGCTTATTCCGACAGGTCTTCTGCCGGAGCTTCGCTCGAAGCGCCCAGGTCTGCACCCAGTGCGCTGGACGAACGGGCGATGCCGTCGAGAGCTGCACGGGAGATCAGCGAAACATAAAGTTCCAGAGCGCGGCTTGCGTCGTCGTTACCCGGAATAGCGTAATCAACGATATCCGGATCGCAGTTGGTGTCGACGATTGCGACAACCGGAATGCCCAGACGACGAGCTTCCTTAATCGCGTTCTCTTCCTTGTTCGTGTCGATCACGAACAGGAGGTTCGGCAGGTTGCCCATGTCCTTGATGCCGCCCAGGTCGCGCTCAAGACGCTCCTGTTCACGGGACATCATCAGACGTTCCTTCTTGGTGCGGAGCGCCTTGTCAGCGTCAGACATCGATTCCAGTTCGCGCAGGCGCGAGATGGAGTTCGAGATCGTCTGCCAGTTGGTCAGAGTACCACCGAGCCAACGCGAGTTGACGAAGTACTGAGCCGACTGCTTTGCAGCGTCTGCAACGAGCGGAGCTGCCTGGCGCTTGGTACCAACGAACAGAACGCGACCGCCATCAGCAACGGTGTCAGACACCAGCTGAAGAGCGCGCTGCAGAGCCGGAACGGTCTGCGACAGGTCGAGAATGTGAATGTCGTTACGTACGCCAAAGATGAAGCGTTCCATCTTCGGGTTCCAGCGATGCTTCTGGTGACCGAAGTGCACGCCAGCTTCGAGCAGCTGACGCATGGAGAATTCTGGGAGTGCCATTGGGCTATCCTTTTACCGGTTGATTCCTCCACAAGACAATTGCGACCGTCTGTTAGGACTGTCACCGGTTGGCTTCCCCCGAAAGAAAAGCCCTGCCTTGTGTGTGTGATCACGCTCGACCTTGGGCCGAACGCGTGCGCCATATAGGCTAGAAGCTGTATTTTGGCAAGCGTCTCACGTCTTGCTTACGACGTGCCGAGACAAGTTTATCTCAATTTCACCCGACTGATTAGGGGAACAGAACATCAGCCGTGGCATTGTTCAAACATAGACCCGTGCGAGATCACGGGGACAAGGGTGAAAACCCCTAAGTGGGGGAGGAGGGGCTATCGGCTCACCTCCCCCGCGTTGTTTTATGCGAAGCGCACATCCGTAATACCAGGCAGAGACTTGATCCCGCCGGCCACTTCAGCCGTCACTTGGTATTTCCCAGGCAGTTCGATCTCGTACTCACGCGCTCCACCATCCCTGATGACAACGAAATTCACAGCGCCGTTCCCGCCCCGCTTCAACTGTGCGGCTGTCGGCCCAAGGGCCTCGCGATCTTCAACAAAGATGGTCAACTGGCGCTCGATACGCTCCGCCATGCCTTCGATAGGCTGCGCAGACACGAGACGAAGACTGACGTTGCCATCGCGCTCATCAGCTCCAACCTGCAGGACCACGGACCTTCCGGGCTGCAAAAGCTCACCGAAGTCCTTGATCTGTTCTGAGAATGCAATGCATTCAAAGGTCCCCGTCTGGTCGGACAGCGACAAAATCATCATCGGCGTACCTTTTTTGGTCCGCCGATCCTGTCGAGACGCCACTGTACCTGCCAAGCGCCCGGCCCCTGCGCCATCTTTTACCGCGCGCTCAAAATCCGCCCACTTCTGTACCCGGAGCTTTTCGAACATGTCTGTGTAGGCATCGAGCGGGTGTGCTGAAAGGTGGAAACCGATGGCAGCACGCTCTTTGTCGGCACGCTCTGTTGAGTTCCAAATTGGAACATTGGTCGGCAGGCGGAACTGCTGATCTTCGGCGCTGTCGAACATCGAAACCTGGCCGCTGTTACGATCGGCATTGAGAGCCTGTGCCGTACCAATGATGGTTTCGACTGCTGCAAAGGCGATCTCGCGGCTTGGCGATATGCCATCAAAGGCACCCGCGCTCACCAGAGTTTCCAACGTGCGCTTATTCAACGCTTTCGGATCTATTCTGCGAGCAAAATCACCTAAGTCTTTGAAAGTCTTATCACCACGAACTTCAACAATATGCTCTGCCATGGCACGACCAACACCCTTCACGGCCGAAAGGCCGTAATGGATGCGATCATTCTTCACCGAAAACAGCACCTCAGATTGGTTCACGCACGGAGAAACGACCTCAATCTTTTTCTTGCCTGCCTCACGGCGGAAGTCAGAAAGCTTATCGGTCTGCGCCATATCGAGGGTCATGGACGCCGCGTAGAACTCGTGCGGAAAGTGTTCTTTCAAATAGGCTGTCTGGTAGGAAACCCAAGCGTAAGCGGCCGCGTGGCTCTTGTTAAAACCATAGTTCGCAAACTTGGCCAGAAGATCGAAGATTTCATCGGCAAGCTTTGCGCTTACGCCTTGCGGACCAGAACCATCCCGGAAGCGGATACGCTGGTTATCCATTTCCGCTTTGATCTTCTTACCCATCGCGCGGCGCAGCATGTCTGCTTCACCCAGAGAGTAGCCGGACAGAAGCTGGGCGATCTGCATCACCTGCTCCTGATAGACGATAATCCCATAGGTTTCGTCGAGCACTTCACTCAATGCCGGATGGGGATACTTCACCTCTTCCTTGCCGTGCTTACGATCAATGAAGCTCGGGATATTATCCATCGGACCCGGACGATAGAGCGCGTTCATAGCGATCAAGTCCTCAATACGGTCGGGCTTGAGGTCCATCAACGCGCGACGCATGCCGGGACTTTCAAACTGGAAAATGCCGTAGGTGTCGCCACGAGAGTAGAGATTGTAGGTTGCAGCGTCATCGATCGGTATCGTGTCGATATCGATGTTAATGCCGCGATTTTTGACCATGTTGACGGCGTAACGGATGGTCGTCAGCGTTTTGAGGCCGAGGAAGTCGAACTTAACTAGGCCCGCGGGCTCCACCCACTTCAAATTATACTGGGTGACCGGCATGACCGAGCGCGGGTCTCGGTAGAGCGGGAGCAACTCTTGGAGTGGACGGTCACCAATCACGATACCGGCCGCGTGGGTCGATGCGTGACGGAACAGGCCCTCGAGTGACTGCGCAATCTCAACCAGTTGGGCGACGGTCTCATCCTCGTCGACCATCTGCTTAAACTGCGGGATTTCCTTGAGCGTGCGCTCCACAGACCAAGGGTCAGCAGGGTTCGCCGGTACGAGCTTACAGATACGGTCAACTTGCCCATAAGGCATCTGCAATACGCGTCCGACGTCGCGCAACACAGCGCGAGCCTGCAGCGTACCGAAGGTAATGATCTGCGCCACCTGTTCGGCGCCGTATTTGTCTTGAACGTAGTGGATCACCTCTTCACGGCGATCCTGACAGAAGTCGATATCAAAGTCGGGCATCGACACGCGTTCCGGATTCAGGAAGCGCTCGAACAACAAATTGTAACGCAGGGGATCAAGGTCGGTAATCGTCAGCGCGAACGCGACGAGTGAGCCAGCACCCGAACCACGCCCAGGACCCACCGGGATGTCCTGCGCTTTGGACCACTGAATAAAGTCGGCCACAATCAGGAAATAGCCCGGAAATTTCATGCGCTCAATAATGGTGAGCTCAAAATCCAGTCGGTCGCGATACTCCTGCTCGGTTTTGCCTGGAGCAATCCCCGTCGTCTGGAGGCGCATGTTAAGGCCCGCTTCGGCCATCTCACGAAGAACAGCACCTTCGGCTGCCACAACCTCATCTTCAGTTTGGTGCGATCCGGCAGCAAATTTGGGCAGAATGGGCCCACGTGTGCGCGGGCGATAGGCCATGCGCTGGGCGATCTCAATCGTGCTATCGAGTGCCTCGGGGAGATCCGAGAACAGCTCGATCATCTCCGCACGGGTCTTGAAATAATATTGGTCGTTCAGCTTGCGCCGCTCGGTTTGCGCGATAACGGAACTACCAGCGATTGCCAACAGAGCGTCGTGCGCCTCGTATTCTTTGGCAGATTTGAAGAAAGGCTCATTCGTCGCGACGAGCGGTATGCCCTTGCGATAGGCGTAATCGATTAGCTTCGGCTCAACGATCGCTTCGCTGGTGCGGCCGTGGCGCTGAACTTCGATGTAGAAACGATCGCCAAACAGATCGGCCAAGCGATCGAGGCGGCGCGTTGCATTAGCGTCCTGGCCCATGGCGAATGGCATATCAATGGCGCCCTCTGGGCCACCAGAGAGACAGATCAGGCCAGCAAGACTGTCGGAGTTAAGCCAATCGAGCTGGGCGCGTGCCAGACCAATTTCGCCGTCCATTTCCATATAGGCTTTAGACACAAGTCGAGAGAGATTGGCGAACCCCTCCTCTGATTGCGCCATCAGCACAACGCTGGATTTTCCAGACCACGCCACATGTCCGCGCTCACTAATGCGCTCTTCCGCAGCGGCAAAGTCGATTTGCATTTCCATGCCGATCAGCGGCTGGATGCCCTTCTTCGTTGCCTTTTCGGAGAACTCCAAGGCACCGAAAAGATTGCTTGTGTCTGCCAACCCCAAGGCGGGTTGCTCGTCTTCGACTGCCATCTTGAGAATATTCTCAAGCTGGATCGCGCCTTCGAGCAGAGAGAAGGCAGAGTGTACGTGAAGGTGAATAAAGCCAGGGCCGCGCATGAGGTTCTCCTGAGTCTGACCTTCAGTCAGTCAGCCTCTTTGGTCAAACCACGGTTTACCGACTTCCACAACCGATCACGCGAAATGGGTGAGAATGTCGACCCAAGTCAGGGACGCGACGGTGAAAGCGCCAAGGGTGACAAAGGCAGCGAGGTCTTTAACGAAATCGAGCATTTTTGAACTCCGTGTTTCACTGTTTGTTCTTATATGTTCCATTTATGTTCTCGCCTAGATGGGAACACTGGTGAAACCGGGAACACCGCGAAACTGGTTAGGAAATCGTTAGGAACCGCGTACAGCCGTTAAGATTCGGCGACACGGATTTGCCAAAGAAAAGCCCCGGCAGGAAACCATGCCGGAGCGAGTTTTGCGCAAATGAGTGTTGGGGTTAGACCGTGTGCGGGACGACCAATCCGTTCCGGATGGTGACGATACGATCAGCCCGCCGTGCGAGATCATAGTTATGCGTTGCAATCAGCGCGGCTGCACCTTCGTTGCGGATGAGGCTCTTGAGGGCCTCAAACACCAGATCACTGGTCTCAGGGTCTAGGTTGCCGGTCGGCTCATCGGCAAGGATAACGCGAGGACGGTTCGCTGCGGCGCGGGCGATGGCCACACGTTGCTGTTCACCCCCCGAAAGCTCTGCCGGACGGTGCGATGCACGATGGCCGACATTGAGCAGGCTGAGCAGTTCCATAGCCCGAGTTGCGGCCGCCTTCTGATCCACTCCAGCGATCAGCTGTGGCAGAGTTACATTCTCCAAGGCGGTGAATTCTGGCAGCAAATGATGGAACTGATAGACATAGCCAACAGTCGTGCGGCGCAACTGCGTACGGGCACGGTCGCCCATTTGGCTGGTCTTTTCGCCGATGATTTCGACCTCGCCCTCTTGCGGGGATTCGAGAAGACCACAGAGATGCAGCAGGGTTGACTTGCCAGCACCAGAAGGGGCGACCAAGGCGACGAGCTCGCCGCTTTCGACCGTGAGATCGGCAGCATCGAGTACGCGAACCAAACGCTCCCCTTCGCCGTAGTGACGGTGAACAGCGGAGAGTTTTAGGTGAGGCTTATTCATAGCGCAAAGCCTCCACAGGGTCATATTGAGCCGCACGCCAAGCTGGATAGAGCGTCGCGAGGAAACTCAGGCTCAGCGCCATAACCACGATTACCGTGACTTCTGTGTAGTCAACGCGGCTTGGCAAGCTCGAGAGGAAGAACACGTCTGGTGGGAAGAGCGTCACACCGAATGTGTTGGAGATAAACAAGCGGATATTCTCGGCATTTGAGGCAATGACCAAGCCCAGCAAGAATCCGGTGATGGTGCCAATAAAGCCAATGGCTGTGCCGGTGATGCAGAAAATGCGCATGATCGAACCCCGTGTTGCGCCCATTGTGCGCAGTACGGCGATATCGGCGCCCTTATCCTTCACCAGCATGATGAGGCTGGAGATGATGTTGAAAGCGGCAACGAGAATGATCATCGAGAGTATGGTGAACATCACAACACGTTCGACCTGCAAGGCAGAGAAGAACGTCTCGTTGCGCTGACGCCAATCGGTAAGGATTAGCGGACGCAGTCCATCGACGGCTGCGATACGGTCGCGCATCACGGCAATATTGTCGGGGTCGTCAATAAAAATTTCCATAGCCGACACGCGACCGATACGCTCATAGGCAGCGTCGATTTCTTCATCGCTGGCCAGCGGGTCGAGTGGCCCCTGCCCGGGCTTGAGCACCTCATCGACCATTTTGAAATAGTCCTGAGCGGGCTCGAGCGGCATGTACATATAGAGGCTGTCAAACTCGACCATGCCGACATTGTAGACGACATTGACCGTGTAAGAGCGGATCTGCGGCGTGGAGCCAAAGGGCGTCATTGATCCATCGGGATTAATGATCTGCACTTCGTCACCAAGCCCGACGCCCAACTGTTGGGCCAAGCGATAGCCGATAGCGACGCCGCGACTATCATCCCATTGGTCAAAACCGCCCTGCTCTGCAGAGTTGTACAGCAGATTGAGCTTTTTGAGGTTGTCTTCGTCCATGCCACGGACCACGACGCCTGAAGAGGCGCCGCGACCACTGGCCAAAACCTGACCCTCTACGAAGGTCACTGCATAGGAAACCCCGTCGACAGCTTCAATTTTGCTCACCGTCTCCTGATAGTCGGTGAACTGGCTTTCGATAGGATGGGCGGTGAAATGCCCATTAAGGCCGAGGATTTTGTCGAGAAGCTCCCCACGAAACCCGTTCATGACGGACATGACGACAATCAATGTCGCCACGCCTATCGCCACCCCCACCATGGTGAGGGAGGCAATAACGGAGATGAAAGCTTCCTTGCGGCGGGCGCGCAAATAGCGCCCAGCAATCATCCATTCGAAACGCGCAAACGGGCGTGTGTGCCGGCTTGTCGCTGCGTCCTCGGCGCTCGTGGTCAAATGTCGGTCATCCGCTGCGGTACAATAAGGCTAACGAGGCGCTCAACAGCTGCTGCGATTGGCAGCGTCTCACGTTCGCCCGACTTACGATGCTTGATCTCAACTTCGCCGGTTTTAAGGCCACGCGGTCCAAGAATGATCTGGTACGGAATGCCGACTAAGTCGGCAGTCGCGAACTTCGAGCCGGCTGGCTGATCGCGATCATCATAGAGCATATCGAGGCCAGCAGCGTTAAGCTCTTCATAAAGCTTGTCGCAAGCGGCGTCGGTGTCAGCGTCACCCTTTTTGAGGTTGATGAGCACAGCTTCAAATGGGGCGACAGAAACCGGCCAGATGATGCCGTTCTCGTCGTGGTTAGCTTCGATTATCGCCGGAACGACGCGGGTCAGGCCGATGCCGTACGAGCCCATGTGCACAGTAACGTCCTTGCCGTCCGGGCCGGTGACATTTGCCTTCATCGGAGCCGAGTATTTTGTGCCGAAATAGAAGATGTGACCAACTTCGATACCACGGGCAGAGACACGCTTGTCTTCCGGCACAGTGGCTTCGTATTCGGCGTGATCAACCATTTCTTCGGTCGCGGCGTAGAGCGAAGTCCAATCGTTGAAGATTGGCTTGAGGTCGCCACGGAAATCCACGTCCTTGCCCGGAATTGGCTTCTGCAGAAGATCGGCGTGGCAGAAGACCTGGCTTTCGCCAGTTTCAGCCAAAATGATCCATTCGTGCGAGAGATCGCCACCAATTGGGCCGGTGTCGGCGCGCATCGGAATGGCGGTCAGCCCCATGCGAGCATAGGTGCGCAGGTAAGCCACGAACATGCGTTCGTAAGCGGCAACCGCTGCGTCCTTGTCGAGATCGAAGGAATAGGCGTCCTTCATCAGGAACTCGCGGCTACGCATGGTGCCGAAACGCGGGCGCACTTCGTCGCGGAACTTCCACTGGATGTGGTAGAGGTTCAGCGGCAGATCCTTGTATGACTTCACATAGGTACGGAAAATGTCCGTGACCATCTCCTCATTGGTCGGCCCATAGAGGAATTCACGCTCGTGACGGTCTTCGATGCGCAGCATTTCTTTGCCATACGCATCGTAACGACCAGACTCACGCCAGAGGTCGGCCGACTGAATGGTCGGCATCAGCAACTCAACAGCACCCGAGCGGTTCTGTTCTTCTTCGATGATGCGCTGGACCTTCATCAGGACCTTGTAGCCTGCAGGCAACCAAGAATAGAGCCCAGAAGCCTGCTGACGGATCAAGCCTGCACGTAGCATCAGGCGATGCGATACAATTTCGGCTTCCTTCGGCACATCGCGCAGCACCGGAAGGAAATAACGGGAAAGGCGCATAGCTACTCCGAATACGCTGTTCGACTCGTGGTTCTGTTGATGCCCACTCAAACCCCGTTCGTCCATTCGATGCAAGCATGCAAGCAATGCAGATTTTACTTGGCAGGACGAAATTCTATTGTTAGGCTCCGTAACAATAATATTACGGCGGAATAAAACCGCTGGACGTCGACAGCGTCAAGGGAGGAGCGTTGGCCGCCGCTTTTTAGCGTGCCTAAGACCAACGTATTGTCGATTAAACTCTTTCCAACAGGGCCATTGGCCCTGTTTTTTTGTTTGCAGAACAGTAGGATATCACGCTTAGTTAATGTGGCACGTCAGTTCGCGGTGTGCTGCTGCACCCCATCCAAAGGGTTCTCTCATGATCGACAGCATATATGCTAGGGGACGTTAGCGCGGCGAGCGTTCACGCACCGAAATTCCCTAACAAAAGCTAAATCAGCCAATACCCTATCGCATGACGAAGTTAGCAGGCGGGATCAATTCCAATGGCCGAGATAAAGAAAATAGCGCGCACTGGAAGCCCCAGTTACGCGCTACAATTTTCTGCTCTGTAATTACGATGACTTTGCTTGGATCATTTCGGACGTAGTGTGCGAAATCCCCAAGCAGTGCACGATTGTGATGCCGAGTGACGAAGTGACGCCTTCATCGGTTCCAATAGTCTGCAACAATGGTCTGGGTCATCAAGTAGATCAGGCCTGCGGTCACGAAAGCCGCGATTACGGTGGTGAGCAAGCCCTTCTTAATCAGCTGTAGTTTCACCGGCGACCCAGGCTCATGCCCAGGCTCAACCTTGGCGCCCACCTCGTGAAGGCTAGTGGAACCCATCGGCACGACCGCCACGAAAATGATCCACCATGCCACGAAGTAAATTGCGAGTAAGGAGCCGATTTGCATGGCGAGATATCCGTGTCCGAGAGCAGAAGAAAGGCTTAGTGGGAGATATCATACCCCAAAAGCAGATCGCTGCCCCAGAGCCGGGGCAGCGACATAAAGTTACACGCGGTGTACGAAGATCGAAACGTTTGGCTTACGGCCCCAGAACGCGTTCACTTCCCCGCGTATACCCTTGAACAAGGCCGAGTTCAAAATCTCTGTATCCCGGCGACGCTTTGGAGGCATTGAATTGATAACGCCGTGAACGGTGTCGTGCACGAGTTCGCCAATGGACTCTTCGTCAGTTTCCGGCAGGCCTTCGATGACAATGTCGGGTCCGGAGACAACCTGACCGTTGTTGTTCACGGCCATGCTGACGATGATCATACCACCGAAGGACAAGCGGCGGCGCCCTTTGACACCCGACTCGTCAGGGGTACAGAGCACTAGACCATCGAGGTACAGTTCGCCGACGCGCACTTCTGCCGGCATAGTAAGTGGGTCAGGGAAGAGCCGCACCATATCGCCATTGCGCGCTTCGCAAACATTGGGAATGCCTTCGGCGCGACCCAACTTAGCATGCGCAGCCAAGTGCATAGCTTCACCGTGAACTGGAACGAGCACTTCCGGCTTGACCCAAGAATAGAGCTTCTTGAGTTCGCCACGGCGCGGGTGGCCTGTAACGTGAACAAGCGCGTCATTGGCGGTGATCAGTTCCACGCCCTTATCGATAAGCAGGTTCTGAATGTCGATGACTTCGCGCTCATTGCCCGGAATGGCCCAAGACGAGAAGATCATCCGGTCGCCAGCGTTGAGGTCGATAACCGGGTGATCGCCACGCGCAATGCGAGCAATAGCGGCGCGCGCCTCGCCCTGTGAACCCGTGCAGATGAGAACGCATTTGTCGCGCGGGATCGAGCGATACATGTCCTGATCGTGCAACGTCGGAATGCCTTCCAGCATTCCCAGTTCACGGGCAATACCCATGATGCGGTGGAGCGAACGACCCGAGAGGACAACTTCACGGCCTGCCTTATGGGCTGCGCGCACGATCGAAACCACCCGCCCTACGTTTGATGCGAAAGTGGTGACGCACACACGATGGGGAGCATCGAGAATGAGCTTTTCGAGGTTCTCGCCGATTTCCTGCTCGGAGGGGCTTTCGCCTTCCTTCATCGCATTGGTCGAGTCGCAGACGAGCGCCAGCGGCAGTTCGCTGTCGTTGCGGAGTGACTGCAGGCGATCAAAGTCGGTCGGCGCAGAGAGTACTGGGGTTGGATCAAGCTTCCAGTCACCGGTATGCAGGGCACGACCAACTGGGGTGGTGATCAGCAGTGCGTTCGACTCTGGAATGGAGTGCGCTACGTTGATCGGCTCAATGGTAAAGGGACCAACTTGGAACGCCTTGCCTGGGCGCATGATGGAGATGTCGACGTTTTCGACAATGCCATCCCCTGCCCGCTTGGCGGCCAGCATGGCCGCTGTGAATGGTGTTGCATAAACCGGCTTGTCAAAGACGGGCCACAGATCAAGCACCGCGCCGTAGTGATCTTCGTGGCTGTGGGTGAGGATTAGAGCCAGAACGTCGTCGGCGTTCTCTTCCAGAAATTCTGGGTTGGCCATAATCAGCTCAATGCCCGGCAACTCCGGACCACCGAAGCTTACGCCACAGTCCACGACGATCCACTTCCGGGAGCGCTCAGGGCCGAAGCCATAAGCAGCCATATTCATACCAATCTCGCCAACGCCACCGAGCGGCACAAATACGAGTTCATCCCGTTGGTTCTTCGCCATGGGTTCTTATTCCTTTATTGAGCGCTGTGACGCCGAACGAACTCTGGCCGTCGGTCGCTTCGCACCTCGTTATGGTCAGCTTCGGGCGCTGGCCGTTGCCCCAAAATGCACATCGCCCGCAGTGATGGTGATCCGCGCGCCGTCGTCGTCGCGCATGATCAATCGACCTGTGGAGTCGATGGTTTCAAATATTCCACGTCGCACTGCGCCGTCTTGTTGGACAGTGATTGGGCCGCCGATTCCAGCAGCAGATTGACGCCATTTTTCCAGAACTGCCGCCGTACCGCGACCATCATCCCAGATTGCAAAAGCCCCTGCCCAAGCATCGGATAGAGCCGCAAGCACGTCTTCGGCGCTACGGACATATCCCAAGCCTGCAAGAGACGCTGTAGCGTATGGCACACCTTGGGGTGCCGCGACAACATTTACTCCGCAACCAACGACAACAGCGGTCTGACCGGACGGCGTTTTACACGCCTCCAGAAGAATGCCGCATAGTTTGGAGCCGCCAGCCAACACATCATTTGGCCATTTCAGCGCGACTTGCTCCCCAAAATTTTCGCTATGGCTCTCAGTCTTCACAACACCCTGAGGCAATATTCCATCCAATGCGCTAGCGATGGCCACGCCGGCGACAAAGCCGAGTGTGGCGATCTGACCTGGTTCAGCATCGGGAATAATGAGCAGGCTAGCGGCAAGGTTGCCGGATGGATTGAACCATTCTCGCCCACGACGTCCGCGTCCTGCGGATTGATGTAGTGAAGCGAACCAGTGTCCACCGAAATCGCCCGCAGCTGCCGCTGCGAGCGCTTCCGAATTTGTGGACCCGATGGTGTCAAAGCCCGTTAGCCGATAACCGGCCGACAGGGCTTTATCACCCAGATTAAACTGAGCCACCTAGAACAAGCTTCCCGCTGCGTTCTGGGCCATATTGGTCAGCGGATTGCCGAGGATGAAGTAGTAGGTCACCAGCAAGAACGCGCTCACACCCAAAATAATGTTGAGTTCAGCGGGCACAGCTGTGAACTGGTGCTTGGGTTCATCAAAGTACATCGTTTTGACCACGCGCAGGTAATAATAAGCGCTAACCGCCGAGGCGAGAACGCCCACAACAGCCAGAACGAAGAACCCTGCTTCAACTGCGGCGAGGAACACATGCCACTTGGCAAAGAACCCTGCGAGCGGTGGAAGTCCAATCAGCGAGAACATGATCACCAGCATCACACCGGCCACGTAGGGACGGGTTTGCGCCGCACCAGCGAGGTCTTCGATGGTTTCGACATAACCCTTATCGGTCCGCAGCGACAGGATGCAGGCAAAGAGTCCCACAGACATCAGCACATAGATGGCCATGTAGATGGCGACGCCCTCAACGCCAACCTGCGTGCCCGACGACAGACCAACGAGGGCAAAACCCACGTGGCCGATCGAGGAGAAAGCAATCAGGCGCTTGAGCGACTTTTGGCCGATGGCGGCGAATGCGGCCAAGACCATGGAAGCGATCGACAGGAAGATGACGATCTGCTGCCAGTCACCAGCGATTGGCGAGAACGTCTCGATGACCAAACGGATCATCAGGGACATCGCCGCAACCTTTGGCGCCATAGCCATGAAGGCCGTCACAGGCGTTGGCGCGCCTTCGTAAACGTCTGGCGTCCACATGTGGAACGGTACGGCGGAGATCTTGAAGGCAACACCGGCGAGCAAGAAGACCACGCCGAAAATCAGACCGACGGAGCGACCTTCGGTTGCAATCGCGGTGACGATTTCCTGCAAATTGGTATGGCCGGTGAAGCCATAAACCAGCGACGCACCATAGAGCAGCATGCCTGAAGAGAGTGCACCGAGCACAAAATACTTCAAGCCGGCTTCCGACGCCCGCGGATCATCGCGCTTGATAGCGGCCATCACATAGATGGACAGCGATTGCAGCTCGAGACCGATATAGAGGCTCATCAGATCATTGGTCGAAACCATGATCATCATGCCCAAGGTCGAGAGCACTGCGAGGATTGAATACTCGTATTTGTGCACGCCGTTTTCTTCGGCATTCGGCACAGCCAGCACCAGAGCGAGTGCGGATGCGCCAAGCACAAGAACCTTCATGAAGCGGCCAAAGCTATCCGCCATGAACAAGCCGTTGAAGACAATGCCATCAGCTGGCTGCAAGGCGGCAAACAAGGCAGTCCCGGCCAGCAAGATAATTGCCGACCAAGACACGAGCGCCGAGCGCTCCTTATTGACGAATACGCCGAGGAGCAGCAGCACCAGCACGCCGACCGAGATGATCATCTCGGGGTAGGCAGGAGCAAGGCTCGCGAAATCGGTAATGTCTGAGTTCACGTTCGTCTCCTAGTGCGATGCTGGCGCGGCAGCAGCCGGCTCAGCGGCACCGTCTGCGGGTGCAACATAGTCTAGAGTGACGCGGGCATCGGCTTGATCCACGGCCACATCACGGCCCACGGCAGTCGAGTACTGCGCCACAAGTTTGTCCACGGCCGCAGCGGTCGTGTCGAGAATTGGGGCTGGGTAGAAACCGAAGACCAAGGTGAGAACGATCATCGGATAAAGGATGATCTTTTCACGCAGGTTGAGGTCCAAAATGCCCTTCAGGCTGTCCTTGGTCAGCGCACCAAAGATCACGCGGCGATAGAGCCACAGACCGTAGGCGGCAGAGAAGATCACGCCGGTCGCAGCGCCGAAGGCTACCCAAGTGTTGACCTGGAAGACGCCGACCATGGTGAGGAATTCACCCACGAAGCCGGAAGTCCCAGGCAGGCCAACGTTGGCCATGGTGAAGACCATGAAGGCGAAGGCATAGCGCGGCATGCGCTCCACGAGGCCACCGTAAGCGGTGATATCGCGGGTGTGCATACGGTCGTAAATGACGCCAACGCAGAGGAAGAGCGCTGCCGAGACGAAGCCGTGGGAGATCATCTGGAACATTGCGCCCTGCACGCCCAAGGCGTTGCCAGCGAAAATGCCCATGGTGACGAAGCCCATGTGCGCGACCGACGAGTAGGCGATCAGCTTTTTAATGTCAGTCTGAACCAACGCCACCAGCGAGGTCAGGATGATCGCCGCTACCGACAGGATGAAGACGAAGTCCGCAAACTGAGCTGATGCTTCCGGGAACATTGGCAGCGAGAAACGAAGGAAACCGTAACCGCCAAGCTTCAATAGGATGGCCGCTAGAATGACCGAGCCAGCTGTTGGTGCCTGCACGTGGGCTTCTGGCAACCAGCGGTGGAACGGCCACATTGGCATTTTGACAGCCAGCGACGCAAAGAATGCGACCCAGAGCCAAGGTTGCATTTCCGATGGGAAACCGTGGTTCAGCAGAACCATGATGTCGGTCGTGCCCGCATCCCAATACATGGCCATCATCGCGACCAGCATGAAGACTGAGCCGACGAAGGTGTAGAAGAAGAACTTGTACGCAGCCTGAATGCGCGCTGACCCACCCCAAATCCCGATAATCAGGAACATCGGCAGGAGCGTGCCTTCGAAGAAGACATAGAACATGGCCAGATCGAGCGTGGTGAAAACGCCGATCATCAGCGTTTCCAGCACAAGGAAGACCATCATGTATTCTTTGACGCGCGTATCAACTTCCCAGCTCGCCAGAATGGCGAAAGGCATGATCAGCGCAGTCAGCACCACGAACAGCACCGATATGCCATCGACGCCAACGCGGTAGCCAATGCTGTCACCAATCCATGGGGTGTTGACCACGAACTGGAAACCAGGGTTCGACACATCAAAGCTCTGCCAGAGCGCAAGCGAGCCAGCAAAAACCACCAGCGTAACAGCCAGCGCGATCCAGCGGATGGCAACTACTGACGTTTTCGGCGTCAGGAGTAGCAGGCCTGCACCCAAGGCTGGCAGCCAAGTCAGTATCGTTAGAATAGAATTGGCAAAGGTCATCAGAGGAGCCCCCCGGCCGTAATGGCCCAGGTCAGCAGCAAGGCAACACCAATCAGCATCGCGAATGCATAGTGATAGAGATAGCCGGACTGAAGTTTGACGACCCAGCTGGTGACGTTGTTCACGCGACGGCCGAGGCCCTCGGTGAGCTTGTTGTCAATCAGCCAATCATCAAAGCCCTTCCAGACCGAGTTACCGATCCAAAGCGCCGGACGCACGAAGATGAAGTTATAGAGCTCGTCAAAGTACCACTTGTTCAAGAGGAACTTGTAGAGACCCGGATTGGTCGAAGCCACACGGCCCGGCATATCGGGACGCTTGATATACATGTACCATGCGGCGACGAAGCCGGTGATCATAGCGATGGTCGCGCTCCACTTGACCCAAGTCGGAACGTGGTGGGCATCGTCAATGATCTGCTCATCGACATAGATCGAGCCAGCGAAGAAGTGCTGGATATGCTCCACGTCGTGGAAGAACATGCCGTAGAACACAAAGCCTGCAAGCACCGCACCAACAGCCAGCACATAGAGCGGAACCAGCATAACTGTTGGCGCTTCATGGGCGTTGTCATAGGCCGAGCCATGATGGGCGTGGTGATCTTCATGGGCATGATCATCATGATGAGCATGCGGATTTTCGCGTGGCGAACCGTGGAAGGTTAGGTGCACCAGGCGCCACGAGTAGAAGCTCGTGAACAGCGCTGCGATAACCAGCATCCAGAAGGCGAAGGAGCCGACGTTGCCACCAAAGGCATAAGCGCTTTCAATGATGGCATCCTTGGAGAAGAAGCCAGCAAAGCCGAAGCTTGTGCCTGGGATACCGACACCGGTCAGCGCAAGCGTACCGATCATCATCATCCAATAGGTGACAGGGATCTTCTTACGCAGGCCACCCATGTAGCGCATGTCTTGTTCATGGTGCATGGCGTGAATGACCGCGCCAGCGCCTAAGAACAGCAGCGCCTTGAAGAAGGCGTGAGTGAAGAGGTGATAAACACCCGCCGAATAGGCCCCTACCCCAAGCGCAACGAACATGTAGCCGAGCTGCGAACAGGTCGAATACGCGATCACGCGCTTGATGTCGTTTTGCACCAGACCGACCGTCGCCGCAAAGAAGGCGGTGATTGCGCCAACAACGATAATCACCGTCAGAGCGAATGGCGAGGTTTCAAACATCGGCGACAGGCGCGCGACCATGAAGACGCCTGCGGTCACCATGGTTGCGGCGTGAATGAGAGCCGACACAGGGGTCGGGCCTTCCATCGCGTCTGGCAGCCAGGTGTGTAGCAGGAACTGCGCCGACTTACCCATCGCGCCAACAAAGAGCAGCAGACAGATGACGGTCATCGCATCGACGGTCCAGCTCAAAAACTGGAAGGTCGGCATGCCGGTCTCGGCGAAGGAATCGACAGCTGCAAAAGCGCCATCAAAACCAATGCTGCCAAGGACGAAGAACGAGCCAAAGATGCCCAACGCGAAGCCGAAGTCACCAACGCGGTTGACGACGAATGCCTTCATCGCAGCGGCATTTGCCGAAGGCTTGGTGTACCAGAACCCGATCAGCAGATAGGACGCTAGACCCACGCCTTCCCAGCCGAAGAACATCTGCAGGAAGTTGTCTGCAGTGACCAGCATCAGCATGGCGAAGGTGAACAGCGAAAGGTAGGCGAAGAAGCGCGAACGATGCGGATCTTCACTCATGTAACCAATCGAGTACACATGCACGAGTGCCGACACGGTGTTCACCACGACCAGCATGATGGCTGTCAGCGTATCGACGCGGAGCGTCCAACGCAGGTCCATCTCGCCAACCTGGATCCAGCGCATCACCTCAACCTTGAGGACAGACGCCTGACCGTCGCTGACAGCACCGACCAACCCGTCACCAAAGGCAACCGGGATGAATACAATCCAGCTCAGCACCGCTGCGATGAGCAGCAGCGCCGTCGTCAAGAACTCGCTGGCGCGGTGGCCAATCTGACGGCCGAGCAACCCGGCTATCAGCGCCCCGATAAGGGGCAGAAAAACAATCGCTTGAATGATCATAGCGGGTGCTCTTAGCCCTTCATCAAGTTGGCGTCTTCGACAGCAACAGTGCCGCGATTACGGAAGAAGATGACGATGATTGCCAGGCCGATTGCAGATTCAGCTGCAGCAACCGTCAGGATCATGAGCGCGAAAATCTGACCTTGTAGGTCATTGAGGTGCGCGCTGAACGCCACCAAGTTCAAGTTCACCGCCAGAAGGATCAATTCGACCGACATCAGGATGGTGATGATATTGCGGCGGTTCAGAAAAATTCCGAACACGCCGAGTGTGAAGAGAATGGCTGCAACGGTCAGGAAATGACCGAGCCCGATACCCAAGCCCATAGTAACCCCCTAAAGTCCCTGACCACTTTTGATCTTGTTTATCTTCAGCGCCACCTTCGGATCACGAGCGAGCTGCGCTGCCGTGTTCTGTCGTTTGACGCCCGGACGGTGACGCAGGGTCAGCACGATTGCGCCGATCATAGCGACCAGCAGTACTGCGGCTGCGCCCATGAAGAGGAAGACATAACGCGTGTAGAGGACCTGCCCGATGGCGCGGGTATTATCGATCGCGTCATTGATTGGCAGTGCACCAGCGGCGCCAGCCTCAGGCGCGATGAATGCGCTACCGGCTACCAAGAACAGCTCGAGCAGCAGAACCACGCCGACGACCACGCCAATCGGAGCATATTGCAGCATGCCCTGACGCATCTTTGCGAAGTCGACGTCGATCATCATGACGACGAAGAGGAAGAGCACCGCGACCGCGCCAACATAGACGACGATCAAGATCATCGCGAGGAACTCGGCCCCGGCCAGCATGAACAGGCCAGCAGCGTTGACGAATGCCAGAATGAGGAACAGCACCGCGTGGACTGGGTTGCGGGCAGAGATAACCATGAATGCGGAGGCGATGGTCACCGCCGCAAACAGGTAAAAGAAGAACAGTGGAAGTGTCATGCTCTTCCCTCTCAGCGATAAGGCGCGTCAGCGGAGATATTGGCCGCGATTTCACGCTCCCAACGATCGCCGTTGGCTAGGAGCTTTGCCTTGTCAAAGTAGAGCTCTTCGCGCGTTTCAGTTGCAAATTCGAAGTTCGGGCCTTCGACGATCGCATCCACCGGGCAAGCTTCCTGACAGAAGCCGCAGTAGATGCATTTCACCATGTCGATGTCGTAGCGAACGGTACGGCGTGTACCGTCGTTCTGGCGGGGACCCGCCTCGATGGTAATGGCCTGTGCCGGGCAAATCGCTTCACACAACTTGCAGGCGATGCAGCGTTCTTCCCCATTGGGGTAACGGCGCAGAGCATGCTCCCCACGGAAACGCGGCGACACAGCACCCTTTTCAAACGGGTAGTTGATGGTTGGCTTCGGCGAGAAGAAGTAACGCATGGCCAAGAAGAAGGCCGACACGAACTCTTTCAGCAGGAGCGTATTCAGGATCTGTGAGGCGCGCATTAGACAGCTCCCCCGTGCCAGCCCCAGCCCGTGAGCTGAAGGACGAATGCAACGATGACAACCATGATCAGGGACAACGGCAGGAACAGCTTCCAACCGATACGCATCAGCTGGTCATAGCGGTAACGAGGCACAATCGACTTAGCCATGGCGAAGAAGAAGAAGACAAAGGACACTTTGAGGAAGAACCACACCACACCCGGAATCCAGGTGAACGGCGGCAAATCGATCGGTGATGCCCAGCCACCCATGAAGAGGATGGTGGTCATGGCGCACATCAGAAGGATCGAAATGTATTCGCCCAACATGAACAGCAGGTACGGGGTGGAGGAATACTCGGTCATAAAACCGGCAACGAGTTCGGATTCACCTTCGGCCAGATCGAAAGGCGGCCGGTTGGTTTCTGCCAGAGCCGAGATGTAGAACACAACGAACATCGGGAAGAGCGGGATCCAGAACCAATTCAGGAACGAGAGCCACGGCACGCCTAGAGCATGGGCGATCCCCATCTCGGATTGCGCCTGCACGATGTCGTTGAGATTGAGCGAGCCCACGCACAGCAGAACGGTGATGATAACGAGGCCGATGGAGACTTCGTAGGACACCATCTGCGCTGCAGAACGCAGTGCACCGAGGAATGGATATTTGGAGTTGGACGCCCAACCACCAATGATCACGCCATAAACACCAAGGGAGGAAATACCGAGGAGGTACAGGATCCCGATGTTGATGTCGGCCATGGCCCAGCCGTCAGCGACGGGGACAACGGCCCAACCCGCGAGAGCCAGAGTGGCGGTGATCAGGGGCGCGGCGATGAACAGTACCTTGTCTGCGCCCGCCGGAATAATGGCTTCCTTGAACGCAAACTTGAGCAAGTCCGCAAAGGATTGGAAGAGACCGAAGGGACCAACAACGTTGGGACCACGGCGCAGCTGCACCGCAGCCCAGACCTTACGGTCACCCAACAGGATGAACGCAGTGAAGAGCAGCAGACCAACGAGAAGCAGAAGAGCCTTGTAGACGAAACCGATGTGCACACCCCATCCGAGGACGGGGATGCCAAGCAGGTAATCGAGGGCCGAAAGAATAAAGTCCATTGTGCTCCCCTACTCCGCTGCCTGACGCAGGCCAGCAGCCATCGCCGCGCATTCGCCCATGACGGCGGAGGACCGTGCGATCGGATTGCTGAGGTAGAAGTCGGTCTTGATGCTCGAAAGCGGTGCCGACTTGGTCTTAGTGGCCTTGGCGAGCTTGGCGACATCTTTCACCGAGCCCGGAGTGATCTGGTCAATCTTGGCCAGATGCGGGAATTCAGCATAGATCGCCGCGCGCAGCTGGGTCAGCGAATTATACGGCAGAGCCTGCCCGATGGCGCCCGAGAGCGCACGGATAATGGCCCAATCTTCCTTCGCATCGCCGGGCGGGAACACTGCACGGGTGGTGACCTGCACGCGCCCTTCTGTATTCACATAAGTACCCGACTTTTCGGTATAGGTCGCACCCGGCAGAATGACGTCGGCGCGATGGGCCCCCTTGTCACCATGCGAGCCGATGTAGACCACGAATGCCTTACCCATGGCGGAAGTGTCGTATTCGTCTGCACCCAGCAGGAAGAGGACATCGAGTTCGCCCTTGCCCGCCAGAGCGATCTGGTCAGCCGAGCAAACGCCGCCGTCATGCGGCACGAAGCCGATGTCGAGACCACCAACGCGGCTTGCCGCATTGTGCAGAAGCGCAAAGCCATTCCAGCCTTCGGCGACGTTCGCGCCAGTCGCCAACTTGGCGGCTAGTGCGATGACATCGCGACCGATTTGTTTGCCACCTTCAGCGTTCGACACTGCACCTTCGCCAACAATAATAAGCGGACGCTGGGCAGAAGCCAGGGTATTGGCAAACGCACCGTTACCGGATGCGAGGTCGGCTAAGGTCTCAAAACCAGCACCGAGATAGGTGTAATCATAGTTCAGGTCTGGCTGATCACCGATGACGGCAATTGGCAGACCCTTGGCGCGCCAGGTCTTGCGAATACGCGAATTCAGAACAGCTGCTTCATGGCGCGGGTTGGCGCCAATGATCAGAATAGCGTCGGCCTCTTCGATCCCGGCAATGGTCGGGTTGAAGATATAGGCTGAGCGCGGCATGGACGGATCAATGCCGGACATGGCCGGACGAACGTCGGTCATGCCAGAGCCGATGGAAGCTAGCAGGCCCTTGAGGGCATACATTTCTTCGACCGCTGCGAGATCCCCCGCAATCGCACCGACCTTGTTACCGGCCTTTTTGATCTTGCCAGCAACTGCCGACAGCGCTTCGTCCCAGCTTGTGGGCTGGAGCTTGCCGTTCTTGCGGACATAAGGTCGATCAAGGCGTTGGCTCTTGAGGCCATCCCAGATGAAACGGGTCTTGTCCGAAATCCATTCCTCGTTGATCGCTTCGTTGATGCGCGGAAGAATGCGCATCACTTCGCGACCACGAGAGTCGACGCGAATGGCCGAGCCGACAGCGTCCATCACGTCGATGGACTCGGTCTTGTTCAGTTCCCAAGGACGCGCATGGAAAGCGTAGGGCTTGGAGGTGAGCGCACCAACAGGACAAAGGTCGATGACATTGCCCTGCATTTCGCTGGTTAGTGCACGTTCCAGATACGGAGTGATTTCTGCGTCTTCGCCACGACCGATGAGGCCGAGTTCAGAAATGCCCGCCACTTCTGTGGTGAAGCGAACGCAGCGCGTGCAGTGAATGCAGCGGTTCATCACTGTGTTGATCAGCGGGCCCATGTACTTGTCTTCGACTGCGCGCTTGTTCTCAAAGAAGCGCGAACCAGAGACACCATAGGCCATGGCCTGATCCTGCAGATCGCACTCGCCGCCCTGATCGCAAATCGGACAATCTAGCGGGTGGTTGATCAGAAGGAATTCCATCACGCCTTCGCGGGCCTTTTTGACCATCGGCGTGTTGGTGAACATTTCCGGTGGTTCACCATTGGGGCCTGGACGCAAGTCCTTGACCGCCATGGCGCAAGAGGCCTGTGGCTTTGGCGGGCCACCCTTAACTTCGACCAGACACATGCGGCAATTGCCGGCCACAGACAAACGTTCGTGGAAGCAGAAGCGTGGGATTTCCGCGCCTGCTGCCTCAGCGGCTTGCATGAGTGTGAAGTAGTCAGGAACTTCGACGAGAGTACCGTCGACTTTGATCTGAGCCATCGGCTTACTCCGCGGCAATCGACGGCACAGCGCCGTCGCTGGTCGAGGACCAGGTATATTGATCGATGCGCGCTTCGATGACGTCACGGAAGTTGCGGATCAAGCCCTGAACAGGCCAGGCCGCAGCGTCGCCGAGCGCACAGATTGTGTGCCCTTCGATTTGCTTGGTGACTTCAAACAGCATGTCGATTTCGCGCTTTTGTGCACGGCCCTCAACCATTCGGCCAAGAACGCGCATCATCCAACCTGTGCCTTCGCGGCATGGCGTGCACTGGCCGCAGCTTTCGTGCTTGAAGAAAGCCGAAATGCGCCAGATGGCTTTCACCACATCGGTCGACTTATCCATGATGATCATGCCGCCGGTTCCGAAGCTCGACTTCTTCTCACGAAGACCGTCGAAGTCCATGATGGTGTCCATCATGTTTTCGGCCCGCACGATCGGACACGAGGCACCGCCCGGGATCACTGCAAGGAAATTATCCCAGCCGCCGCGGATACCGCCGCAGTGCTTTTCGATGATGTCCTTGAAGTTTTCACCCAAGGCTTCTTCAAAGGTACAGGGATTGTTGACGTGACCCGAAACCATGAAGAGCTTGGTGCCAGTGTTATTGGCGCGGCCGATATTGGCGAACCACCCGCCAGAACGACGGAGAATTTCCGGCACAACGGAGATGGATTCGACGTTGTTGACCGTGGTCGGATTGCCATAGACACCCATACCCGCTGGGAATGGCGGCTTGAGGCGTGGCTGCCCCTTCTTGCCCTCTAGGCTTTCCATCAATGCGGTTTCTTCGCCGCAGATGTAGGCACCAGCGCCGTGGTGGACGATGATATCCAAGTCCCAACCGTGGATATTGTCCTTGCCGATCAGCTTGGCGTCATAGGCCTCTTGGACAGCATGCTCTAGGTTTTGACGTTCACGGATGAATTCGCCGCGAACGTAGATAAACGCGAGGTGCGCATCCATGGCGCGCGCGGCCAACAAACACCCTTCAATCAGGTGGTGCGGATCGTGGCGCAGGATTTCGCGGTCCTTACATGTGCCCGGTTCAGATTCGTCGGCGTTCACCAGCAGATAATGCGGACGACCGTCATTGACCTTTGGCATGAAAGTCCATTTGAGTGCCGTCGGGAAGCCTGCACCACCACGGCCGCGGAGGCCAGAGGCCTTCACTTCATTGGTGATCCAGTCACGCCCGGAGTCGATAAATTCTTTAGTGCCAACCCAAGCGCCACGTTTCCGCGCGCCTTCCAGACGCCAGTCGTGCCGTCCGTAGAGGTTGGTGAAAATGCGATCCTTGTCAGCGAGCATGATGATCAGCTTTCCGCTTCACTACATAAAACCACCAGGCGGTCATACCGATGACCGCCCCAATCACCGCAGCAACCAGCCCATCGAGCTGAATGCCTGCGACGATCCCCAGACCTGAGACTATAGCCGTCCCCATAATCGCGAATGCCACCAGAAGGAGGATTTCGACCATGGTCAGCTTGCTTAGGTCAACATTGCCATCAGCCATCAACGGGGATCCTTCCCGAAGACACGCCGATATTCTTCAATCCCGCCCTTGGCCAAAGCCTCAGCCTGACCTTTCCAATTGTCGCGCTGGGCACGGCCGGGGAAGGACAGTGCAGCTTCAACCTTGGCAAAATCCTCGTCGCTGAAAGCGGCAACCTGATCATAACGGGTCACGCCAAGCGCGTTGAGCTTGCTTTCGATGACGGGGCCGACACCGGAGATAAGCTTGAGATCATCCGCAGCGCCCGAGGGAGCCACAAAGAGTGGCATCACGCCGCCCTTCTCAGCATTCGGAGTGACTTCTTTGGGGTTAGCGGAGGCTGCAACCACAGCAGGCTCGTTGTCGCTTCCAACGCCTTTGCCGCCGTCGACCTTGCCTGCTGACGATTCAGCGCCGGTGGCGCCTTCACGCATTGCCGTGTTCGGCTTGCCGTCTGCCCCTGCTGAGGCAGAAGCATCCTTACGGTCCTTTTCGGCCTGAGCGGTCGAAACCTTGGCCTCAACAGGCGTACCCTTGAGCGCAGGCGCCGCTTCAGGCGCGATGTTCTTGGGCTGCGCGGCCGTAGTCGGCGCTTGCGGCGCGGCACCAGCGGCGGGCGCGGCTGCTGGAGCGTCTGGAGCCAGAGGTGGCACGAACTTTTCGCGCTTGGCAGTTGGCTCCTCAGTGAGAACAACCAATCCTGAAGCAGGCGCAGCGTTCAGACGATCGATCTGGGTGCCTGGCTTGATCGTGTCAGCACGACCAGCATGGAAAGCGTCGATGATTTCTTCGAGGCGTTCCGGCGTCAGATCCTCGTAGGTATCTTGGAAGATCGCAACCATTGGTGCGTTCACACACGCGCCAGCGCATTCCACTTCTTCCCAAGACAGCGTGCCGTCTTCGTTGAGGTGGTGCGGTTCGTGGTGGATCTTGTTCTTACAAACTTCGATCAGTCCTTCTGCGCCGCGCAGCATGCAAGGCGTGGTGCCACAGACCTGAATATGAGCACGTGTGCCCACAGGCTGCAGCTGGAACTGAGTATAGAAGGTGGCGACTTCGAGCACCCGGATATAGGGCATGCCGAGCATTTCCGCGATCTTTTCGATCGTGGCGCGAGTGACCCAGCCATCCTGTTCCTGGGCACGCATCAACAGAGGGATCACCGCTGATTGCTGGCGTCCCGCGGGATAAAGGCCAATGCGCTTTTCAGCCCAGACCTGATTTTCTGCAGTAAAGGCGAAACTTGCCGGCTGTACCGACTCTTCCGCAAGGCGACGCACCGACATCAGCGATCAACCTCTCCGAACACAACGTCGATCGATCCGAGAATTGCCGTAACGTCAGCCAGCATGTGGTGACGGCACAGGTAATCCATGGCGCTTAGATGGGCAAAGCCCGGCGCACGAATGTGACAACGATAGGGTTTGTTGGTGCCATCAGACACCATATAAACGCCGAACTCGCCCTTGGGCGCTTCGACGGCGGCATAGATTTCACCGGCAGGTACTTTGAACCCTTCGGTGTAGAGCTTGAAGTGATGGATGAGCGCTTCCATCGATTGCTTCATCTCACCGCGCTTGGGCGGAACGACCTTGCCGTCCGTGGAGGCCACTGGCCCCTTCCCGTCTGGCGCGTTCAGCTTGGCAACGCATTGTTCCATGATGCGGGTCGACTGGCGCATCTCTTCCATACGGACGAGATAGCGATCATAGCAGTCCCCGTTCTGGCCAGTTGGGATGTCGAAATCCATTTCGGCATAGGCGTCGTATGGCTGAGCCTTGCGCAAATCCCAGGCCGCGCCCGAACCACGAACCATCACGCCTGAGAACCCACGACCCCAAGCTTCGTCGAGCGGGACAACACCGATATCGACGTTACGCTGTTTAAAGATGCGGTTGTTGGTGAGAAGGCGGTCAATGTCTTCGAGTGGCTGGATGAAATCCTTGCAGAATTGGCCGATATCATCGACCAGAGCCTGCGGGAGATCCTGATGCACACCACCGGGACGGAAGTAGGCGGCGTGCATACGAGCGCCCGATGCGCGCTCATAAAAAATCATCAGCTTTTCGCGCTGTTCAAACCCCCAAACAGGAGGCGTGAGCGCACCGATGTCCATGGCCTGCGTGGTCACGTTCATCAAATGGGCGAGCAAGCGGCCGATTTCGGCAAACAGGACACGAATAAGCTGGCCACGGCGTGGCACTGCGATGCCGAGCATGCGCTCAACCGCCAGCACATAGGCGTGCTCTTGGTTCATCGGCGCCACATAGTCGAGGCGATCAAAATACGGCAGGCCCTGCAGATAGGTCTTGTGCTCGATTAGCTTTTCAGTGCCGCGGTGCAGCAGGCCGATATGGGGATCAACGCGCTCAACGATTTCACCGTCGAGCTCCAAGATCATACGCAGCACACCGTGCGCCGAAGGGTGCACAGGGCCGAAGTTTAGCGTGAAGTTGCGAACGTCTACTTCGCTCATCAGTTCTTCGCCTTTTCGTCGCCGGGCAGCACGTAGTCCGTGCCTTCCCATGGTGACAGGTAATCAAACGCACGAAATTCCTGCGCGAGCTTAACCGGCTCATAGACAACGCGACGACGCTCTTCGTCATAGCGAACTTCTACAAAGCCGGTGAGCGGGAAGTCCTTGCGCAGCGGATTGCCGTCAAAACCGTAGTCGGTGAGGATGCGACGCAAATCGGGGTGATCTGAGAACAAAACGCCGTAGAGGTCATAAACCTCGCGCTCGAACCAGTTCGCGCCGGCGAACACGTCACAAATCGACGGCACGAGGCTGTTCTCGTCCGTCTGCAGCTTGAACCGGATACGCTGATTAACGTGCGGACTCAGCAAGTGGTAAACCACGTCGAACCGCTGTTCGCGTTCTGGATAGTCCGCGCCGCAGACATCCACAAAAGAGATGAAGCGACATTTTGCGTCATCGCGCAGAAACCGCGCGACATCTACAACGGCATCCTTCGCTATGGAAACCGTCAGATCCCCGAAAGCGACATCAAAGCCAATCACTGCGTCTCCCAGAGATGCGGCGATATATTCCCCCAGTGCGACTTGCGGGTCCACAACGACGGCAGTGTCCAAAATTTCAGTTTCGTCCATGACCCTGCCCTTATCTTTCAATCGTGCCGTCTCTGCGGATCTTCTTTTGCAAAAGAAGAATGCCGTAGAGCAGCGCTTCAGCAGTGGGCGGGCAGCCTGGAACGTAGACGTCTACGGGCAGAATGCGATCGCAACCGCGAACGACCGAATAGGAATAGTGGTAGTAGCCGCCGCCATTGGCGCAACTGCCCATGGAAATGACGTAGCGCGGCTCGGGCATCTGGTCATAGACCTTGCGCAGAGCGGGCGCCATTTTGTTCGTCAGCGTACCGGCGACGATCAGAACGTCCGACTGGCGCGGCGACGCACGGGGTGCCGTACCGAAGCGCTCCACGTCATAGCGCGGCATGGACATCTGCATCATCTCGACAGCGCAACAAGCCAGCCCTGTCTGCATCCACATCAGCGAACCAGTGCGCGCCCAAGTGATCAATTGAGAGACAGTGGTCACAAGGAAGCCCTTGTCGGCCAGCTCGTTGTTCACGCCGACAAAGAACGGATCGTCAGCACCAACTGCCCTGCCCGTCGCCGGGTCCAGAGCACCTGTCGGACGGGGCGTAACCAGCGTGGTATCTGCGTGGCTCAATCCCATTCGAGAGCTCCCTTACTCCATTCATAAATAAAGCCGATGGTCAGCACCGCGAGGAAAACCATCATCGACCAGAAACCGAACCAACCGACATCCCGGAAGGCTACAGCCCAAGGGAAGAGGAAGGCGACTTCTAGGTCAAAAATGATGAACAGAATCGCGACCAGATAAAAACGCACATCCACCTTCATGCGCGCGTCGCTAAACGCCTCAAAGCCCGCTTCGAAAGCCGACACCTTTTCAGGGTCAGGACGTTTAACGGCGATCAAGAATGGCGCAATCAGCAATGCCGCGCCGATAAGGCCCGACAAGGCGATGAAGATAACAATGGGCAAATAATCGCTGAGCAAATCAGTCATGCGAGCAGCCTAAAAACTGTGTTCCGGCCAGGGCGGCCGTTAGGCATGCGGGTAGCATCGCAATTGGGGCGAGTGTACCGACACGCCGGTGATGCGAAACCGATTAGACCTTCCCCCATCCTGTTTCAAGGGAAAGAAAACATGACTTGAACAATCATGTAATAGGTCTACTATCGAATACTGGAAATTTGTGCAGTTTCTCTGGCATTAGCCAGTGCAAGTTGTCGCATTGACGGGCAAATCTCTCCCGACCGAGTGCATTTTATTGCACTAGCCGAGCACCGTTCAGCCCCTAAACGGGCAACGACAGGCCGAAATCCACGCCGAAGAGAATCGATCACATGGACCAATTTTCTCCCGAGCGTTTTACGCACCGCTCGTTAGTGTAGGGCACCCCAAAAACAAAACGGCGAACCGCGTGAGCGGTCCGCCGAATTGGGTGCAAGTAAAGCATCGGAGCGCGAGAAGCGCCCCGATACGTTATCTTGGCTTAGAAGTGGTAGAAGGCACCAACGGTTGCCTTGGTCGCACGGAAGAAGTCGTCCGAACCGTTCTTGTCGAATGCGCCCTGACCAACGATTTCACCGCGAACGGTTACTGCGTCGGTTACAGCGAATTCAACGCCAGCGCCGAGCTGGTAGATACCAGCATTGTCAACGCCTTCACGAGCCTGGAAGCCAACGCCACCGATTGCGTATACGAGTGCGTTGTCGGTTACGACAGCACCAACGCGGAGGTTAGCGAAGAATTCACCGGACGAGTACGAGTCGTTCCAGAGCCAGTCGCCGGTCACTTCAAGACCAACCAGAACTGGGTCCATTGGAATGAAGTTCACGCCAGCTGCAACGCCGAGAACACCATTGGTGGTGTCGATACGACCTGCGTTACCGTACTGCTGAGTACCAACCCACTGGCCGCCAACGCGAGCACCAGCATAGATACCTTCCCAATCAAAACCCGAAGAGGTTTCGATGATTGGCTGTGGGGTGGTTGGGATGATGAGGTCAGCTGCCTGAGCGCCACCAACCATAAGAGCTGCGGCCGAAACGCCGATAGCCAGAGAACGTACAAACATATCTTGCACTCCCAATAGAGTTAACCGTAGTCGCCCTGTAAATGACTCAGGCAGAGGGAAGATACAAGTGCGTCAAAGCGCATTTTAGCCAGCGAGGCTAAGAATCCATGACCAATTGGCCCATGGTGTTGCAAAGAAACTACGGATTCGCTCCAATTTGAGACAAATCCTAGCGTTTGCGTCCATCCACACGCCTTGCAGCCAGATGGCGCAGCACAATAGGGCGGCAGATCACAGTAGTGACACATTTCCGCCCTGTTTGCAACATTCGAAGGCACGCCGCTGCGCGCATTCATTTAAGATTCGTTATCACTCTGATCAAAAATGCCAATTTGCGCCAAAAGTGATCAGATTCGTGGGCTCCCCACCGGAGATCGGGACACCATGGAGATATTGCGCACCCAAGGAAACCGAGTCCGAAATCGGAATTTCGAGCCCGCCGCCTAATAGGACTTGCTGGCTTGGCTGAGGTCCCAAATCCAGCCCGTACCCGGCTGCTGTGTACACGAGTAGGCTATCAGTCGCGACAACCCCCGCCCTACCAAGAATCTCACCATACACCATAGCGTCATGACCTGTGGTGCCAGGAAGCCCACGGACGGCCACTTCCGCTCCAACTAAGTAGAAGTCGAACTGGGTTTGAATGCCAAGCTGCGCACCCAGCGTTAACGCTCCACCGTCATCACCGAGCGCGGGGCTGGCACTGATCCCGGCGTAGAGTCCAGACCAATCAAAGTCGGCTTCGTCGTAGATAGGCAAAGAAGCAGAGCTGGATATGGGCACCGCAATAGGCTCAGAAGCACCAGCCAAGCCAGTGTTCGACACCGCGCCCAGTATCAGAATGAGAATTCGAATTTGCGATTTCATCTGGCACCCCCTGCGTTGCGGGCCTTGCTATACCTCTAACTCAGCAGCGATGGCGGAGTTCCAAATCGGCTCCATGCCCTCAAGACAAAAAAGTCCCCGGCCTTGTGTGCATGAACCGGGGACTACTGGAGGTCGCAGGGAGGGAGGTGCCTGCCGTCGAAAAACGAACTGGCGCGCGTTCGGTTCCAATTACTTAGAATGCAATCGGTATCCTCAATCAACGGCGCAAGATTTACACAAGAGCGTAATTTCTCATATTTAACATCGCTTTAGCAGAACTCGACACTGTGGATAGAGCGATAAAGATACAATTTTAGTCACTGCGTTAGCTTCTCGTTCGCCGACTCGGCCCAAATCAGTCGTCCATGAAAAACGACCGGCGCGACCAAGAACGAGATAGAGTGCGATTGCCAGCGACGCTCGTCTGGGGTGACGGGCTTCTGCGCGCAGCCGGGACGATTATTGAGCAGTCATCCGGTGGTGCTCGAGTTCGCCTGGATGAAGAAACCAAGGTCGCCGCTGACTGCTATTTACTCTTCTCACATCGACTTGAACCGTGTCGCGTGATTTGGCAGGCGCAAGGATCGATTGGCTTGAGCTTCGTGCTGCCTGAATAGCCTCTGCGCTCTCGCCCTCGTTGGAACCGACAACGGCCCCGCCCATTTTTCCATTCAATGGAGGCGAACAATGGCGACTGTCGTACGACTAACTGAGAAACAAATTCAAAGCTTGCTTGAGGATGCTCACGAGATCGAGCAGGAATTCAAAACGATCTACGTTCAGCTCGAAAACGCGCAAGTGAGCGAAGGCATTTTGGTCAACTACCGAAAGCTGCACAATCGCTATTCCACAGCCATCAAATTCATTCACCGCCAACGTGAACTCGCTGGCAAAACGTAAATCAGCGCCTGTGAACGGAAAGCGCTATGCTATTTCCGCACCTGAGCAAGGAATGGTACCGGTGGTAAATGACGGACCGTTTCACGCTCATCAACACTGCAACATTTCGGCAGGACATTAAGAAGAGCTGCTTCATCGCCCTGGCTGCTCCCATTGCATCAGAGGCAGACGCGAAGCAATTTCTCACGGAGAGTGCCGCAACTGATGCGGGGCATAATTGTTGGGCATGGCGCCTCGGCCAAGCCTATCGCTTCAGTGATGACGGCGAACCGAGTGGCACAGCAGGAAAGCCGATACTGCAGGCTATCGACGGCCAGAATTTAGATGGCGTCGTCGTCAACGTGTCGCGATGGTTTGGAGGCGTACTCCTCGGCAGTGGCGGACTGATCAGAGCTTATGGCGGAACCGCCACCCAATGCTTGCGAAACGCCGAGAAAGCACAGTTGATCGCGATGAGCACCATCAAGATTACGGTGCCATTTGAGGATGTAGCGCTCCTTCAAGCGCGCATCCCTACGTTTCGCCATGCCAGCATTTCGGCACAAGACTTCACCGCGACAGGTGCGAACCTGACAATTGCTGTGGCTCGTGACGCCGCCGAGGAACTGCGGGCTTACGCCATCAACAGTACCCGCGGCCGCGCCTTAGTCTTTGCGCAGGACGAAAACTGACCCGTAGAGCCAACTGCTCACGACTTGTCCTGGCAATGCATCAATGCTCCGAGCAGCCCACTGTCGTGCCCTAGTGCAGCAGCACAAATCTCGGTGCGGAACAGTTCCGGCTCAGAGGCAACCTGACTTTTCACACGATCGAGAAATCCTCGTGCCAAGCCGATGCTTCCGCCGATGGCAACGCGGTCCAATCCCAATATGGAAGTGAGATCCGTTATTAGTGTGCCGACGCTAGCAGCGGCGAGCGCGATAACGCCTTCATGCTCGCCACTTTCAAAAACCGCTTTCGCATCTGCGAGCCCAGCCGCAGCGGCTAAGGCCTTGCCACCGGCAATGCTCTCAACAGTGCCTACACGTCCAGAACCGCAGCGCGCTGACCCATAGGGCGACGAGACGAAACCGACATGGCCGGCAAGGCCGTTAGAGCTTTCGACAAGCTTCCCACCGAGGACAAGGCCACCACCAACGCCCGTAGAGACGGTGATGTAAGCAAAGTTGTACGCCCCCTGCCCAGCCCCCAGCTTCGCTTCAGCAACAGCCGCCGCCGCCGCATCATTTATTGCGCAGCTTTTGTGGCCAAAGCGCTCGACGAGCAACGCGCCCAACGGCGCCGCTGTGATTGCACTGAGAGTTTTGGTATTAACCGCATGCCAATTGCCTTGGTGATCAACTCGCCCTGCGACAGCGACACCAACAGGCTGACCGTCCGAGTGACCGATGCCTCTCAGGAGGTGCGCCATCTTATCTATTTGAGCGTCCAGCCCCGCAGCGGGATCTGTCATATCCTGCACTTTTACGGCCACGCGACCGTCTTCAATGCGCGCGGCTGCGATCTTAGTGCCGCCCAGATCAACCGCGAAGCCGCTTAGGCTCATTTTGCGCTCCGAATGGCGTCAGCGAACCAAGAGGTAACATGTTCGAGACGCGTCAAGGCACTACCAACGGTAACCGCGTCTGCACCAGATTGCATGGCTGCTGCGGCCAAGTCAGGTGAATTAAGGCGGCCTTCAGCCATAACAAATGCACCTAAGGCTTTGAAGTCGCGGATAAGCCGGAAATCCGGTCCATCGTTATTCCCGGCTGTTGCCTCGGTGTAGCCGGACATGGTCGTGCCCAAAATCTGCGCACCACCAGCGAGCGCTAGCTTGCCATCAGCAAGAGTCGAACTGTCTGCCATCGCAATTTTCCCGGCTCCGAGAATAGCAGCCAGCACTGCTTCCTTGCTGTCAGGACGGGCGCGGTCAGTCGCGTCATAGGCTATTATGTCGGCACCGGCTTCTGCCAAAGCGATAGCTTCCGAAACACGCACGGTAATGCGAACAGGGCTGTCGTCGAGATCAGATTTTACAATGGCAATGATCGGGACATTGACCAGCGGGCGGGTCGCCTTGAGATTGTCGACACCTTCAATGCGAAGAGCAACAGCGCCACCGGCGACACAGGCCTGCGCCATGGCCGCAACAATCTCTGGGCGATCCATCGGACCGTCATCTACTGGCTGACACGAGGCCACCAGGCCCCCACGGATGCGGCTCAAAATGTCCACGATCTAGTCCTTTAAACGAGAGTACCGGCGGCAACGCGAGAATGTGTCGCCGCCGGGAACAGTATTCAGATTAACTGATCACGCCGAGATCGCGGGCGATCTTTTCAATCTTAGCAGTAGTTTCCGCATCCAAACCCTTCAGAGGCGCGGTCATCGTTGCCGACGAAATAATGCCGCGTGCGGCCATAACGACCTTGAACGCGCCAACACCGGTAGCGTCACCCGAGCGACCAGCCGGTACAAAAACGACTTCGAAAAGATCGTTGATGAACTTCTGTTCCTTGACGGCAGTGGCGTAGTCACCAGCCTTCGCTGCGTCCCACAAACGGACATACGCCGCTGCTTCATAGTTCGCAGCGCCAGGAACGGCACCATCGGCACCGATAAGAGCCATGGCATCAACAACCATTTCGTGACCGGTGAACAGTACCAATGGCTTACCGGCAGCTTCGTTGTAGGCAATGAGGCGACGGAACGACACGTCGTCGCCCGAGGAGTCCTTCACGCCAGCAATGACGCCTTCCTTACCGAGCTGAACGAGCAGCTTAGGCGACAGCTTTTTGTGAACGCGCACCGGAATGTCGTAGGCGAACAGTGGAACCGAAATACCCGCCTTGATGATGCGGAAGTGGTCGGCCACTTCAGCTTCATCGTTGATGGTGTACATCGGCGCGGTGGTCACGATGGAGTCTGCGCCGGCTTCAATCATCTTATTGGCGGTGCGAATGACGGTCTGCGGGGAGACTTCCATCGCGCCAGCGATAATCGGAACGCGACCAGCGTTCACTTTGGCGATGTGGCGAACGATCGCGACGCGGTCTTCCTCAGACAGATAACAGACCTGGCCCGTCGAGCCGAGGGCGAATAGGCCGTGCACGCCGGAGGTAATCAGGTACTCAACGAGGTTGGTGAGATCGTCAAAATTGACGGTGCCGTCCGCATTGAGCGGTGTGACGACTGGAGGAACGATGCCGTGATAAACGTGCTTAGACATGAGAGGACCAAGGGTCAGGAGGTTAAGGAGGATCCGACTAAACGTGCAGCAGGCTTGGCGCTGCCGCGAGCAAAGTACGGGTGTAGTTTTGGGACGGAGAACCGAGCACCTGCGCGCCCGGACCATATTCGATGACCTTGCCGCGGTTCATCACGGCAATATCGTTCGAGATGTGGCGTACGGTCTGAATGTCGTGGGAGATGAAAACCATCCCCAAATTAAGCTCGCGCTTGAGGTCCTGGAGAAGATTGAGAATCTGCGCCCGAACCGAAACGTCCAGTGCCGACGTCGGCTCATCGGCAACAATCACCTGAGGCTCCAGTGCGAGAGCGCGAGCAATCGCAACACGCTGGCGTTGCCCGCCAGAGAGTTGAGCCGGAATTGCGTCGAGAACTGACTGCGGCAAACCCACAAGGGAAACGAGTTCAGACACACGACGTTGACGCGAGTTGTCGTCGCCAATGCCGTGAACCTGCAATGGATCAACCAGCGCATCGCGGACAAGCATTCGCGAATTGAGTGCGGTAGCCGGATCTTGGAACACAACCGATACCACCCGACCAATACGCTTGCGCGTCTTCGCGTCGAACTTTTTGACCTCTTCGCCGCCAAAGAAAATCTGACCCGAACTCGGTGCCAGAAGACCAATCAGCACTTTCGCCGCGGTCGATTTTCCTGAACCAGATTCGCCCACTACACCCAAGGTGCGGCCGCGATGAACCGCAAGGGAAATAGTATCGAGTGCACGAAGCGAAACCGGCTTCAGAATGGACGACCGGATACGGAAGTCGACGCAGACGTTGCGCAGTTCAATTAGGGCCTCGCCCTTTTCGGATGCAACCGTGCTCATGCGTTTTGCTCCAAAGGTTGAACCAAGGCGTCATCGGGATGAGCTGCATAAAAATGCTGCGTGTTTGGTATTTGGCGGAAGACGCGATGCACACCCGCATTGCGCTCAGGGTCCGATGACCGTGGTGCGAAACGATCGCCTTCCGGGAATTCACGCGGAGAAGGTACTGTGCCCTTCACCTGGTGAAGTCGGGAAGCACCCGCTTCGATGCTGAGAACAGCACCAAGCAAGCCACGGGTGTATTCGTGCACCGGCTGAGTCAGAACCTCACGGGTTTTACCCTGCTCAACCATCTGGCCAGCATACATCACCGAAATGCGGTGGGAGATTTCAGCAACCAAGGCCAGATCGTGAGACACGAAGAGCATTGCAAAGCCGAGTTCTTCGCGCAGACGATTGAGCAGCTCAACCACTTGCTTCTGTACGGTCACGTCGAGTGCCGTAGTCGGCTCGTCGGCGATGACCAAGCGCGGATTGCGGGTAAGCGCCATCGCGATAAGTACGCGTTGCCGCTGTCCACCCGAAAGCTCATGCGGATACGAATTGAGGATACGCTGAGGCTCAAGACCAACCATAGTGAGCAGGTCTTCAGCCGTGCGGGTCCCGCCACGCGAGGTGAGCTGCGCCATCTGGCTGCGGATCAACATAGCCGGGTTCAGCGACGACAGCGCGTCCTGATAAATCATGGCAATGCCCTTACCGCGCAGAGCATTGCGCTCCTTCTCGGTCATGGTGAGAAGGTTCTTACCTTCAAACAGAATCTCGCCCGTGATTTTCGCCCTCGGATCAAGAAGACCCATAACCGCGAGCGACGTGATGGACTTGCCGCAACCACTTTCGCCAACGAGCGCAACGGTCTCTCCCGGACGAACCGAGAAGGAGATCTCGTCCACGACGTTGACATTGCCGTGTCTCGGGAAGGCTATCGAAAGGTTCTTAACTTCGAGAAGTGGAGCCTTGCCGTCGTCACCCACGAGGCGATCCGTTCGGGCCAACTCAATGCGACGGAGTTCGGCAAGACGATCCTCGAGAGAGACGACCGCGTCACCCGCTACCGCCTCATTACCCTGGGCCTTGGGCGCAGTGAGCTGATCGATCGCGGCGGCAACTTGGCTCTGGTTGATCGCTGCGCGAGCACGAGGTGCCGCCATGGCGTCCGTCATGCCTTCGGCAAGAATGTTGAGCGCCAAAACTGTAATCGTAATCATCATGCCGGGGAAGAAAGTCGACCACCAACTGCCGGACATGACGAGCTGACGCCCGGCGGCCATCACATTACCCCAACTTGGCTCCGGGTCAGGAACTCCAGCCTGAATAAATGAGAGCGAAGCTTCAAACACAATCGCATCGGCAACAAGGATGGTTGCGAAAACCAACACTGGTGCCAAGCAATTTCGAGCGACGTGCTTGATTAGAATGTGCGGTGTAGAGGCCCCCATAACGCGCACAGCAGCAACATAGTCATCGCCATATTGGCCGATGATGTTTGCACGAATGACACGGGTCACCTGCGGCACATAGAGGAAGGCAATGGTGAAGACCAAGACAGGGAGGTTCTGGCCAAACACCGTGACGAATACAACTGCCAGAGCAATGCCCGGGAACGACATGACCATGTCGAGGACACGCATAAGCGTCTCGGAAACGAGCTTACTTGCGGTTGCAGCTATTGCGCCCAAGACAGAGGCTGCAATGAGCGCGACGAAGGTCGCAGCAATACCGATAATCAGCGAATAGCGGGCGCCATAGGCAAGACGAGAGAAGATATCGCGTCCCTGTCGGTCAGTACCGAACCAGTGCGTTGCGTCCGGACCGGCAGGGCCACGTGTAAGCCCGGTGGCGAGCGGATCAAACGGCGAGACAAGCGGCGCAAAAACAGCGCCAAAGCCAACGAGCGCCAGCACAACGAGCGCGATCTTGGACGTCAGCGGAAGGTTCTTCAGGCCTGCCAGGCTTAAACCCGGAACAGAAAGCTTTTTGGTGGTTTCAGTACGGATCACGTCAGATATCCCGGATGCGCGGATTGACCAGCACGTAAAGCAGATCGACCACGACATTGATCACGATGAAGGCGACCGCCACGGTCAGGGTCACGCCCTGCACCAAGTTTGGTTCATTATTGCTGACACCATTGAGGATCAGCATGCCCATGCCGTTGATGTTAAAGATGATCTCGATGATGACGGCACCGCCCATGAGATAGCCGATGCGGAGCCCCAAAACGGTGATCGGCGTAATAAGCGCGTTGCGCAGAACATTGCGACCGACAACGACATGTCGAGGAATGCCAGCCCCAAGCGCTGTGCGGACGTAATCCTTGTCGAGCTCTTCAACCACGGCTGTACGGACAACACGTGACAACTGGCCGACAACTGGCACAGCAAGCGCCACAGAAGGCAGCAACATGCGGAGGAACCAACCACCAAAATTGTCAAACATGTCTGGCAATCGGCCAGATGTCGGAAGGAGAGAAATCAAACCGACTTTGTGCCCAAGCGCTTGAATAAGCAGAACAGCAAGCCAGAAACTGGGGGTCGACAGCGACGCAATCGAGAACACACGGATAAGCTGATCGGGCCAGCGATCGCGATAAATCGCAGCAATTACACCGAGCAATAGCGAGAAGAAGACTGCAATTATCAACCCAAGGAAGGTCAGCTGCAGCGTGATTGGAAAGGCGCGAGCAACTTCGTCAATCACTGGCAACTGGCGCGCAGAGTACGTGCCCAGATCACCCTGGATCATGCCGAAAAGGAAATCGATGTAGCGGGACAATAACGGCTCATCGAGCCCATGCTGCAACCGATAGGCAGCGCGCGCCTCCATCGATGCGCCCTCGCCCAGCGCGGTGATCGCTGGATCTACGCCCGAAAAGGACATGACGAAAAAGACGAGGAAGGTGATCCCTAGGATCATGATCGGCAATTGCAGTAAGCGGCGACCGATCAGATTGAGCACGTTTAGCATTCCGCCTTGGCTCTCTTCTGGGTAAGCGTGACGGGGAAGTAGACCCCGGGATAACCCGAGGTCCGTATTTGCGAATGGCGCAATGTGCGCGACTGGCTATTACTTATTCACGCCAACATCGAGGAAGGACAGACCAGTGGTTGGAACTGGTGCAAAGCCCTCGAGTTCGTCTGGGTTCCAAGCCGTCGGCAGCTGGCGGTGCAGCAGCGGATAGAGCACGACTTCTTCAGAAAGAAGATCCATGGCTTCGTTCCACTTTGCAGTCTGCTCTTCACCGGACAGCTTCTGTGCGTCGGCAAGCAGCTGGGTCAGCTCGGCGTAGCCTTCGCTTTCAGCCCAACGGTAGCGCGTGGTTGGCCAGATGTTGTCGCCAAACCACCACTGCATCAGAATGTCTGGGTCGTTGCCGAACACAGATGGATCACCAGGGGCGATCATGACCTGCATTTCGCCAGCATCGACCTTAACGTACTGACCGCCGGACTGACCGATGTCGAGCGTGGTGTTGATACCAACAGCATCAAGGCTTTCCTTGATGATTGGCGCAACGTCCTTCACCCAACCATGATCAGTGCTCATCAGCGTGATATCAAGCGAAGGAACACCCGCTTCAGCGAGAAGGGACTTAGCCTTTTCTTGGTTCAGCGAATAGACCGTCGAAGCTTCGTGGAAGTTCGGGTGCGTTTCTGGAAGGAAGCCCTTAGCAGCGGATGCGTTGTCGAGCATGCCAGTGCCAATGACCTTATCCATGTCGATCGCATACATAAACGCCTGACGAACACGAACGTCGTTGAACGGCGCCTTCGTGGTGTCAAACATCGCGAAGAGCAGACCGAAGGACTGAGCCTTTTCAAGCTCGGCAGTCGCAGCTACCGCGTCAACGTCGATGTAAGGAACATCTTCCATCGCCTGAATTGTGCCAGACGACAGAGCGTTCACACGCGCAGTAGGATCGGCAATAAGGTTCCAGACCATATCAGCTGCAAGCGCAGGACGATTGCCGGTGTAAGCCTCGTTACGCTCAAACACAATTTCCGCTTCCGGCACTGCCGAAATCAGCTTGTAAGGACCCGTACCAGTCGGGAGCTTACCGAAAGCTTCCGGATCCGCCTCAACAAGTGCCTTCGGAACGATCTTAATCGAACCGATACGCTCGTTGAACAGCGAGAATGGGTACTTGTTGGTGAACTTTACAGTCGTTGCATCAACGACTTCCACCTTATCGATGAACGCTACGAATGAACGGAACAGCGAGTTCGAGTTTGGATCCAGCACACGTTGAGCCGAGAAGACAACGTCTTCTGCAGTTACTGGGGTGCCGTCATGAAAAACAGCGCCCTCACGCAGCTTAACGATGTACTCGATACCATCAGCACTGGTCGGCATTTCTGCAGCCAGGGCAGCGTAAGGCTGACGGGTGACCGGGTCGAGATCAACCAAGCCTTCCATGGTGTGCCAGTTGGCAGCCACAGTGACCGCACCCGACGCATTGAGCGGATCGAAAGTGCCAGAGAGACCGTAAGCGATACCGGCCTGAATGGTGGCATCGAGGTCGATATTATCAGTATTTACCTGCGCAAAGCTGGCCGATGCGCCAAACAGCGACATTGAGGCGAAAGCACCTGCAGCAAGGCAGAGAGCGCGGCGAGAAATCCCTTGAGAACGCGAAGTCACTTATTCCCTCCAGTTGACATCAGACGTCTGACGTCTGACGTCTGACGTCTTCTATCCTAATGTATGGCTGCACGCAAGCCTTGTATCCAAGCGAAATACGCGGAATATCGCGGCACGCTACGGCGAAAACACACGCATGGTAGGAAAATGAGCGAACCGACTGACAGCACCAATAGCCCATTGCGGATGCGCCGCTCGACCACTGCCGAACAGATCAAGCACCTGATTATGCAAAGGGGTTTGCGGCCGGGGGATGCTATCCCGACCGAGGCCGAGCTTTGTAACGATCTGGGGGTTTCCCGCTCATCGGTGCGCGAGGCGATTCGCACTTTGGCCACACTCGACATCGTGGAGGTCAGGCACGGTCATGGCACGGTCGTGGGGAATATGAGCCTGACACCGCTTGTCGAGACACTGGTGTTTCGCGGCGCGCTAACACCCGGCGACGATCTGGAGGCCCTTCGTGAAGTGATCGAACTTCGTCGCGTGCTGGACTTGGCATTCACCGACGCTGTGGTGGACGCTCACAAAGGCAAGGCGAACCCGATCATCGAACGGCTCGTCACGAACATGGTCGAGCGCTCCAATAACAATGAACCCTTTTTGAGTGACGACAGGCTCTTCCACTCTGAAATGCTGTCACCTGTCGGCAATCCGTTGGCCGTTCAGCTCGTCGCAGCTTTCTGGGACATCCATACGGCCGTATTGCCGAAACTTGATCTCGCCCTTCCAGACGACATGCGCCAAACTGCGCAAGCGCACAGCGACCTCTATTGGTCGGCACAACGCGGAGACCATGAGGGCTACCGCCATGCCGTAATCGCGCACTATGATCCTCTGGTGCGCATGCTGCAGAAGCAGGCGAAGTCGTAGTACCCTGCCCCAGTTGCGCAAGTGAATGCGTCGCTATCCCGAAGAATAGCGACGCCAAGGGATTTCATACTGCCCGGCATCGAAGGCCAAACGACCTAGCCGAACGCCAGACAATCAGATTTTAGGACGCCGCGCGCAGGCTTCCCGTACCGCCAGACGCTTGTACTGAACGCGTACCCGCCAGTATCGCCGCCTCAAGGCATGCCTCCTTCGGCTGGCCATTTAGCCAAGCGTCGATAAACCCGGCATTAAAGGCATCGCCAGCGCCGGTCGTATCGACCACCTCAACCTTTGCACTGCTGCGGGCGATCACCTCACCCTCGCAGGCCAGCATAGCCCCGTCGCCCCCTAGTTTGAGTGCAACAACGGGGAAATGCGATGCCAGCTTAGCCAGTGCCACGGCCGGATCTGTATCCCCGGTCAGGGCCTGCGCTTCTTCCAAATTTGGCAAAAACAGATCCACATCCTTTGTACGTTCAAAGAAAAATGGATCCTTGATGAGCGTGTCATCCCAACTCGGGTCAAGGGACACGGTCAGTCCCTGCGCCTTCGCCAGAGCGACAGCATCCTGCATTTCGTAAAGCGTTGCATATTCGGCAATATGCAAATGCGCTGCCTGATCCCAGGCGATTGCGGTCTCAAAGGTTGCCGGGCGTGCATACCCCGCACGACGCGAGAGAAAGGCGCGATCACCGCTATTGACAATAACCACAGTCAACTGCGGACCAGCCGTTTCGTGCCGATCGAGGAACTGCAAATCCAGCCCAAGCGTCTCGATCTCCCCGCCCAGCGTACGTGAAAGCGGATCTGTGCCAAAGCGTGCCACAACCGCTGAGGGACGACCATGCGCGGCAACATGAGCTGCCGTGATCAGCGCACCACCACCTGGGGTTAAAGCGAACTCATTAGCGAAGATTTCGCGCCCCAGTTGCGGCATGCCGTCGAGGCCGCGAAACACCATGTCGCAATATATACGGCCGAGGCTGAGAACAGCCCCGGCTTTGTTCGAAGTCAATGTCATGCGCGGCCAATAGCCTTTTCGGTCACGGCATCGAAGAGATAAAGCGAACCAGGCTCTGCCCGTACTGTCACCGACGAACCCACAGCAGGCACAACGCGGCCTGGTGCCGTACCGATGACGGTTTTGCCATTCAGGCCAATGTGCACCAGAGTTTCCGAACCAAGCGGCTCGACAGCCTCCACCAGACCGCTGGCGACAAAACCATTGCCCTCGCCTTCACCGACCACAAGATCATGCGGACGGATGCCAACCAGCACCTTGGCGTCATGGCCGGGAAGTGTGATCCCGGAAATGGCGGCACCGGCGACGCTGAGGTCCGACGCTGTCAGTTGGCCATCGATCATGTTCATTGACGGACTACCGATAAAGCGTGCGGTGAACACATCCTGCGGGTTCTCATAAAGCTCGGTCGGCGACCCGACCTGCAGAATATGACCATCACGCATAACCACGATCTTGTCGGCCATGGTCATGGCTTCCACCTGATCGTGCGTCACGTAAACAATGGTTGTGCCAAGGCGCTGATGTAGCGCTTTGATTTCCATACGCATTTGCGAACGCAACTGCGCATCAAGGTTCGAGAGTGGCTCGTCGAAAAGGAACGCAACAGGGTCGCGCACCATCGCGCGACCGATAGCAACGCGCTGACGCTGACCGCCAGAGAGAGCTGCAGGACGGCGATCGAGCAGATGCGACAGGCCCAAGAGCTTGCCCGTTTCTTCGATGCGCTGCTGCTTCTCAGCCTTCGAGAGCTTTGAGGTATAGAGCCCAAAACCGATGTTCTGGCCAACCGTCATATGCGGGTAAATCGCATAGTTCTGGAACACCATAGCGATATTGCGCTGCTTCGGCTCGCGCTGGTTCACGACCTCATTTCCGATCAGCAGCTTACCGCCGGAAATGTCTTCCAGACCTGCGATCATGCGCAGGGTCGTGGATTTACCGCAACCCGACGGACCGACAAAGACGACGAATTCACCGTCTTCGATCTTAAGGTCAATGCCGTGAACGGCTTGGGTTTTGCCGTAAGCCTTGATCAAGCCCTGAAGTTCGATACTGGCCATCAGACTGCTCCCTTTAATGCGGTGAATCGCTCATTGAGCGTGCGCGCGGCGTCAGCCTGTCGGCGCAAGATTGTTTCGTGTTTTGCAGCAAGTTCTGCTGCTTTGATTTTGTAGCCAGCAATGGCGGCGTTCAGCGGCTCAGGTGCCGGACCGCCGTAGCGTGTCCGCACAGCGACGAAATATTCTGGCGAGACGATTTCAGCAAAGCTTGCTTCGTTCAGTGCCGTTTCCCGCTGGGTTGCGTTCAAGAAGGCGTCACGGAATGAGGCGTAGCCGTCCTTGGCCAGATCGCCCTTTTTGGCGACAACCGACTTGGCCACTGCCGCCGCAATCTCGTGTCCTTCGCGGAACGACAAGCCCTCGCGCCGAACCAGGCTGTCCGCCAGTTCGGTGATCGTGATGCAGGAGCGCGAGATATTTTCGCGCACACGATCAGGGTTGATGCGGATTTGTGCAACCAGAGCGGCCAACAGGTCGAGCACGCGATAGGCACCGGCGAAAGCGCCATAGCCCATCGACTGCGTTTCCCCTTCGCTGTCGTTCATGTCGGTGAACGGGGTGTTGTGCACCACGGTCAGCATGGCATGAGCGCGACCAACGGTCTGGCTCGAAAGATGACGCAAGTGCTCAATCGGCACCGGATTGCGCTTCTGCGGCATGATCGAGGAGATCTGCACGAGGCTATTTGGCACATAGATCTGCCCGACCTCAAAGCTCGTCCACACTTGGAAGTCTTGAATGACACGTCCAAGGTGGAGGAACATCAGTTCAATGGCTGAGTAGGTCGAAGTGATGTAATCCACGCCCGCAATGCAGGAATAAGAATTCTGCAAAGGCTCGGAGAAGCCCAAGAGGTCGGCAACGCGGTGACGATCAATCGGGAACCCCGAGGTCGTGATCGCAGCCGCGCCCATCGGCGAGTAATCGAGAATGCGGTACGCTTCGAACAGCCGCTCGATGTCACGACCAACAAACTCTACGACTGCAGACAGGTAGTGACCAAAAGTGGTTGGCTGCGCTGGCTGGCCATGAGTATAGGCAACTATCAGCGTCGCCTTTTCCCGCTCTGCCGCTTCGATTAGCGCCGCATGCAGAGCAAGCGCCTTTTCGAGCAACACGTTCAACCGCTCGCGGATACCGAGCTTGAACAACGTGTGGTCGATGTCGTTGCGCGACCGCGAGGTGTGCAGACGCCCACCAAGGTCCGGGCCAACGCGCTTTTTCAATTCGCGTTCGATTAGGAAGAAGAAGTCTTCTACCTCACCGGTGTAAACAAGGGACGATGGTTCAATTTCGGCATCAATGCTAGCGAGCGCTTTAGCAATGTCCCTTCCCTGCTCTTCTGTGAGAATGCCGGTTTCAACCAGCATCACCAAATGCGCACGGTCGATGGCGCGGAAACCTTCGACGTGGTGATCCTTCGCCCCATCAAAGAGGGGGCGAAGTACGGTTTCTTTGTAGACTGGGTCTGGGAAGACCGAGGTGTCGGTGAGACGTGGATCGGTCATCGCTTAGCCCTTAAGACCGGCCAGCATGACACCGCGAACGATGTAGCGCTGAAGCGCGAGGAACACGAGCAGCGTCGGAATCGTGCCGATCGCCGCGCCAGTCATAATCAACTCCCACTGGATCGCAGCTTCCGCCGAGAACGAAGAGATACCCACAGGCAATGTGTAGAGCTCCTTGGAGGTCGTCACAATCAGCGGCCAGAAGAAGGCGGTCCAGTTGCCGAGGAAGGAGAAGATGGCCAGAGCAGAGATGGCAGGAACCACCATCGGCATAGCGATCTTCCACCAGATGGTGAATTCGTTCAGCCCATCAACGCGGGCCGCCTCGAGGAAGTCGTTCGGCACGCCTTCAAAGAACTGCTTCATCAAGAAGGTGCCAAATGCCGTCATCAGGCCTGGGAACATGATCCCCCAATACGAGTTCAGCCAACCCAGCTGGCTCGACATCAAATACCACGGGATCACCAACATTTCGGTCGGGATCATCAAGGTCGACAGAATGGCGAGGAAGATGAAGTAGCGGCCACGGAATTGGAACTTCGCCAGCGTGTAGCCAACCAGACTGTCGAAGAAGACGTTCGACGCGGTCACAACGACAGCAATGAAAGTCGAGTTGATGAACCACTGCAGGAAGCGGCCATCTTGCAGAACCTTCAAATAATTGTCAAAGGTCGGTGCGGATGGGATCAGCTTGAGGTCATAGACTTGGCCCGACGTCTTGAGCGAGGTCGAGAACATGAACAGCAATGGCGTGATCATGATCAGCCCACCGATGAACAGCAGCGTCCATGCAATGTAACGACCGGGACGAATATCGCGGCGGTTGGCCGCCAATTCAGAGGAAACGGTTGTAGCGGTCATTTCTTTTCCCTCAGCACATAGAGCTGGAGCAGAGAGACGATGAGCAGGATGGTGAACAGCACCACTGTCTGCGCAGCGGCATAGCCCATCTGGTAGGACGAGAACGCGGTCTGATAAATCATCAACACCAGTGGCTTAGTCGAGTTCAGCGGACCACCCGGATCATTGGTGGTCATGTTGTAGACCTGATCAAAGATGCGGAGGAAACCGATGGACGAGAAGACGACGAGGAACACAGTGGTCGGCTTCAGCAGCGGAATGGTGATCTTGCGCAAGATAGCACCATCGCCCAAGCCGTCGATGCGCGCGGCCTCATAAAAGGTCGATGGAATAGCCCGCAGACCTGCCATGAAAATGATGATCTGGAAGCCCAATCCTGCCCAAATGGCTGGAATGAGAATTGAGAACAGCGCTTGATCGACCGAGCGCAGGAATGGCTGCTGCGGGATCCCAACACTGCTCAGAACGGAGTTAATCACGCCGATTGGAACCGGCTGATAGAACCAGCGCCATACCCAACCCATAGCGGCAGCCGTGGTTAGGAAGGGCAGAAAATAGAGCGCACGGATGAAACCATGCATGAAGCGGACGCGGTCGAGGTAGTAGGCGATCAAGAAAGAGATCACCAAACTCAGTGGCGTACCGATGATGAGATAGAGGAAGGTGTTGTTGAACACTTTCCAGAAAGCTGGATCGGCGAACATTTTTTGATAGTTCGCAAAGCCGATAAACTTGGCCGGACGCAAGAGGTCCCAATTGGTCAGCGATAGCCAAAACGCCTGAAACGTTGGATAAAATCGAATGCCTGCGTAGAAGGCGATCGGGATGATGAGAAACACCCAAGCCCAGATCACACGCTTTTGGCCGATAGTCAGTCGGTCCCAAAGCCGAACCGGTCCTGACTGTGGAAGTGCGTTCGTTGACGCCATGTTTGCTCCTTGTGGGGCACCCGGGCGCTAGAGCCACAGATCCACACCGCCTGACGAACCACCCCGATCACAAGGACCGGGATGGACCGATTTTTTGGAGATAATCGCGAGCTCTAAGCCCGACGATTAGCGGTTGTCGTTGATGATCGCCTGCTCTGCAGCAGCTGCAGCGGCAACGGAGTCGGCTGGCGACTGACCTTCGAGCAGAATACGATTAACCGCATCGATCGCCGTCGTACGCTGACCAGCTTCGTCGTAGAAGCGGGTGGTGTGCGCGTATTCAAGGCCCTTCAAGAACGGCGCGCGGATTGGGTCAGCAAGATTGGCTTCGGTCAGTGCAGCGTCGCGACGCGCTGGCAGTTCGCCAACCGTTTCCAGCCAGATGTTCATTGCCTCTTCCGAGGAAATGTACTGCAGGAACTTCTGCGCAGCTTCGAGCTCTTCACCCTGAGCAGTCGCGCCGATGCCGTTAGCAAAGTAGGACGAGTAGTTCGAACGCATACCGTTTGCATCGGCTGGCAGCTCGACAACACCCCATTCAAATGGGTTGGCAGCGAACGCACCGAGGCGGAACGTACCGTCGATGGTCATAGCAGCAAGGCCTGCACGGAATGCTGCCTGGCCTTCATCCATGAAACCAACCAGGCCAACCTTCTGCTCGGTCTGCAGGTCCGTATAGAACTTCATCGCTGCTGCGCCAGCTTCGTCGTTATAAGCGACGTTGCCTTCTGCATCATATGGGACGCCGCCGAACTGACGAACGAGTACTTCGCGCCACCAATGGTGATCCTGCCCTGCCATATCGAGTGTGATACCAGCGGACGTGATGTTGCCACTACCATCAACCTTGGTGGTGGCCTTAGCGGCAGCGACGAGCTCTTCCAGATTGTTTGGAGGCTCGATGCCAGCTTCAGCGAAGTGCGCCTTGTTGTAGAACAGTGCAAGCGAACGCACCGCCGTCGGCAGACCATAATAGTCTTCGCCACGCTTCATCGCAGAGACGATTGGGAAAAATTCTGATTCAATCTCATCGTGCGGGAACACAGCCGGATCAAGTGGCTGAATGAGGCCACCGTTCACGAACTGATCGGTCCAACCGTAGAAGAGCTGCACAACATCCGGACCCTGCCCTGCAACCTTAGCAGCGACAACGCGCGTCTGGTAATCGGCATAAGGGAAGGTGGTCTGCTTGACGGTAATGCCTGGGTTAGCCGCCTCGAAATTCTCGATCAGCTTGTCCATAGCCTGAACACGGCTATCGAACACATACTGCCAGTATTCGATTTCAACGGCCTGGGCGGAGCCGAGTGCCAACATGCTGATGCCAGCGGCGAGACCGGCCATTTTTGCTTTGAAAAGCATTGGTATATATCCTCCATACGACCGTCGGCCTAAGCGACAGCTCTCCATGTGACCTGAAAGTCCCCTTCCAAGCTTGCCTTCAACGTCCCCCAGAATCCAAGCGATTGTCAATAACATAATCTACTTGAGTTATTGTTTTGACATTCGACTTTTGGTGCTATGAGTTGAGCGCATCCTTCGGAGATCACCCTTGACTAGCCGCAGCAAAAAACCCGTACCGCCTATGGTCGCTATCGGCTCCAACCCAGAACGAAACCGCGCGCACAATCGCCGCGTCGTCCTGGAAGTGATCAGATTGCACGGTCATTTGGGTCGCACTGAAATTGCCCGCCACGCCAAAATCACCGCCCAAGCGGTGACCAATATCGTTGAAGAGCTGCTCGCCGAGGGGATGCTGATAGAGTTGGGACGGCTTCGCTCTGGGCGTGGTCAACCCCCGATCCAATTTGCAGTCAATCCCGACGGCCCACTCACAGCAGGCGTTGAAATCGCCGCCGACCATATGGTGTGCGTCCTTCTCGATCTCTCCGGTCGCGTGCGTGCGCAGTCGATCAGTCGCCTTGAGGATACCGGCCCGGCCGTCGTGCCAAATCTTGTCGCACATGAAGTGGCCCGTCTTCAAACCGAACTCTCTGCAACACCGCCTCCTAAGCTTTTGGGCATAGGCGTGGTAATGCCCGGACCGTTTGAAATTGAGGGTATGAGTTCTGTCGGTCCGGCGACCCTCCCAGGCTGGACTGGCCACGACCCAAGAAAACTCTTCGCCCAAGCCACTGGTCACGATGTAGTTGTCGAAAACGACGCGACCGCCGCCGTCGTAGGCGAGCGCCTCTATGGCGCCGGTCGCCAGCTTACCAATTTCTGTTACCTTTATTTCGGCGTTGGGCTTGGGCTCGGCGTCATACACGATGGCCGCCCATTGCGCGGTGCATTTGGCAACGCTGGCGAAATCGGTCACATCGGCCTAGTGCCGCGCAATGGCGCTGGCAAGGCTGGCCCGGCTGGCGCACTCGAGCGGTTCGTATCCGTTTTCGCTCTGCGTGAGCGTTTGGCCATGGCGGGCATCTATGCCAAAACCGTGGAAGATATCGAGCGCCTGCACGAGGCGCAAAATCCAACTCTGCTCGATTGGATTGAGACCGCTGCAGATTATCTCGCGCCGACCGTGGCCCTACTCGAAAACATTTTCGATCCCGAAACCATTATCTTTGGCGGCGGCCTCCCTGACGCCGTTCTGGAAGCAGTAATTTCAGCAATCAATCCTCTGCCAGTTACTGTGGCCACACGTGACAAACGCGTCTTGCCGCGCGTTCTAGGCGGGCAGACTGGCCAACTAACGGCCGCCCTCGGTGCTGCAGCATTACCTTTGCTCGACACCGTCTCCCCGCACCTCAGCCTTTCCGATCCTGCAAACTGACCCATCTTCGACGCAAGGACTAGTCGATCATGCTTTCTTCCCGCGACCGTCTTCATAACCGAGCAAAATCGCCACGCTTCGTCGCGCTGTACCGTGCCCTCACGCGGCTCAAGTCCACAGTGACCGTTATGAACACCGGCGCCCATCCGGACGATGAGCACAACTCCATGCTCGCCTCCTTGCGCCATGAACACGGCGCACGCATTGTTGTCGCCTGCTCGACACGTGGCGAAGGCGGTCAGAACACGCTCGGTCCAGAGCGTTTGGGAGCCCTGGGTGTTGTCCGCAGCCGCGAGCTTGAAGAGGCCGCCCGAGTTATTGATGCCGACATCGCTTGGCTCGGGCACGGACCGAATGACCCCGTTCACGACTTTGGCTTTTCCAAATCCGGCCCAGACACACTCGCCCGCTGGGGCAAGGAACGTACAATCGATCGGCTCGTTCGCGCCTATCGCGAATTCCGCCCTGACATCGTTATTCCAACCTTCCTCGACGTTCCGGGCCAGCACGGTCACCACCGTGCCATGACTGAAGCAGCCGAAACCGCACTCGCTCTGTCAGCCGATCCGACGTATAAAATCGCCGGCCTCACCGCTTGGAAGGTCAGCAAATATTATCTCCCCGCATGGTCCGGCGGCGGCGACTATTATGACGACGAAGTTCCTCCACCTCCCGCAACCACGATGATTATTGCGGGCGCATGCGACCCGGTCACGGGCTTGAGCTTTGCTCGTCTCGGCGAAGTCTCGCGGGCTTATCACGCCACCCAGAATATGGGCGACTGGCGCTATGACGCTTCACGTTGGGACCTCCACCTCGTTGGCGGAACAGCTGAAATCAGTGTCTTTGACGCCCTCCCGACAAAACTGTCGGATCTTGGGTCCCTGCCTGAATTGGCCCGGGCTGACGCGGCTATTGCGAGCGCTATTGCAGCCTTCCCAAAATCGGATGAGGTTCTAAGCGCCCTGATTGCGGCCAAGCAGGCACTCAGCAGTATTGACGCGATCGCTGAACGACACGCGCACCGCATCACCCGAAAAATTGTCGAACTCGACGCTGCAATCGTACTGGCCGGTGGTCTGGACCTGACTGCGTCCGTATCCTCCCGCGACGTCCTCCCCGGATCGAGTGTAACGATCACTGTCGAAAGTGCACATCCACTGGCCGGTACTGTCACCGTGACACCAGTCGTGCCAAATGGTTTTGCCTCCGGCGTTCCTGTCAATTTTAGCGCCCGCACGGCCATCCTGACTGTCGAGGCCGATCCGCATGCAGACGTCGGCAATCCCTATTACCCAAATTGGTTCAGCCTAGGCGGCAACGGCGCGCTCTGGCTCGAAGTCGAAACCGAGGTCAGCGGGACCAAAGTTCGCTTTGCACTCGATACAGAAGAAGCCGTCCAAATCGCCCCAGCGAAAAGTGCCGCAATTACGCCCGAGGCACTCATTCTAGCGCTTCCCGCACAGGGCCAGCACAGCTTCACTGTGAAAAGCACCGGCGCTCCATCGTCTGTATCAGTTGAGAATATCCCGCCTGGCCTAAGCGTCAAATCTGCGGGCGATGCGCTGCAGCTCATAGCAACTCCTGACCTCACTCCCGGTAAATACCACCTGCCACTAAGCGTTGACGGACTTTCGGCTCACGTCGTCACCCCTATTGCCTACGAGCATATCGGCACATCGCGCTATGTCCGCCCGCTCACTCTCGACATATTGGCGCTCGATCTGAAAGTGCCTGACACCACGGTAGGCATCATCAACGGCGGGGCCGACAATGTCAGCTTCTGGCTTAAACGCATGGGGGCCAATGTCATCGACCTAGACGCTGAAGCACTTGCGGGCAACCTCTCAGTCTATGACACTATCATCGTCGGCCTCTTCGCTTACGGCACGCGCCCGGACTTGAAAGCGGTAACCAGCAAGCTACACACTTTCGTCGAGAACGGCGGGCACTTGGTCACCCTCTACCATCGCCCAACGGACGGCTGGGACAAGCAAACTACCCCTCCTCGCCCGCTGACAATCGGCTCGCCTTCGCTTCGCTGGCGCGTCAACAACCCATCAAGCCCAGTCGAAATCCTGCAGCCCAACCATCCGCTCTTTGCTGGCCCCAATACCATCACCCGCGCCGACTTTGACGGCTGGGATAAAGAGCGCGGTCTCTATTTCGTCTCTCACTGGGATGAAGCTTATGAGCCCCTCCTAAGTATGAACGATGTCGGCGAAAATCCGCTCTTTGGTTCTCTCGTCTCGGGGAGGATCGGTAAGGGGCGCCATACCCACACGAGCCTCGCGCTGCACCACCAGCTCTATAAGCTGGTTCCAGGTGCCTTCCGCATCATGGCTAACCTCTTGCAAAGAGCCTAAAATGGCCCAAGCGCGTGTGCTGCCCCTTGGGCTAGCGTGGCTTCTTTCCGACATGGCTCTGGTCACTGTTATGACCGTCCTCGTCAAAATGAGCGGGGCCAGTTACCCATCGGTGCAGATTGTTTTTATTCGCTCGCTCATCGGTCTCGTGAGCGTGCTGCCGCTGGCATGGAAACACCGCACTGCGCTCAAAAGTACCAAGCGACTGGGACAACACAGTTTTCGGGTATTGTGCAATACGCTTGCCCTCAACTGCAATTTCGCAGCGCTGACGGCACTGCCTTTGGCGCTCGTAAACGCCATCGGCTTTACCAGACCACTCGTCACTCTGGCGCTGGCCAGCTGGCTCCTTCAAGAACGCTCGGGACCGTGGCGCTGGATAGGCACTGGGATCGGTTTTTTTGGCGTGCTGATCATGATTGGCCCCAATCAAGTCGAATGGAACCTAGGCCTATTAGCCGCTCTTGGCACTGTTGTGTTCGGTTCGCTATCCACGGTGCAAACCCGTGGGCTGGCAGGAGAGAACACAACCACATTGATGGTGTTTTACACCGTTGGGCTGACTGTATTCACATCCGCCCCAGCGATCATCATGTGGGAGCCGGTGCGCCTTGGCGATTGGCCAGTCCTGATAGCGATCGGCGCACTCGCGCAAGTTGGACAATATTGCTTCCTGCGCGCCTATCAGAGCTCCCCAGCCAATCAACTGGCGCCCTTCCACTATCTTTCCATTATAGCCGCAACCGCCGCAGGGTTCCTTGCCTTTGGTGAGTTACCATCCGCGTCAACCGCTATTGGCATCGCCATTATCCTATCGGCGCTTTACATCACCAATCATCTCGACAAACGACAGTCGGCACACCGCACCACGCCCTAAGCTCGCGCTCGACTATCGAGGCCCGCCTCTTCCTAGGACGGACCCAGACAATAGGAATATCGCGCTTGCGGTGTCTTAAACCAAGCTCAAAGCCCTGGAGACTGAGGTCGGCGCGGTCGTGTTGAGATAGCCCGCTCACGCCCGAGCAAAAATGCTAGTGCTCTAGAACATCCCACAAGGGATGAACTGATAACCGCAACAATTTCAATGAAAGAAAATGGCGCGAGAGACGGGGCTCGAACCCGCGACCTCCGGCGTGACAGGCCGGCGCTCTAACCAACTGAGCTACTCCCGCAGCGCTTGCGAACTCTCGTTCGGCGCAACGTGAAACTCATCTACTGCACTATTCGGCCAAAGGAAAGGTGCTGACAAAAATATATCGAGATCACTGTGCCTTAGACGTGGAAAACTCCGTCAAAGGCCTGTGTTCCTGCGATCCACCTGCATGAGCGCAGCATTAGCTCGGTACAACCTCCAAGCGCCCGAGCAGAGAAGCCGCGTGATTGAGGCTTGCGCCGGTTGAGATCAGCATTGTGGGTAGTGTCAGCCATTCCAGAGCCCAAGCAACGCCTGAGCGCTCGTTCTCATGGATCATCGCGAGATTGAGCGTGCCAGCATGCCCCGCAACCTGCTTGGCTAAGGTCACCAAAGCTTCGGCAGTTACCGGATTAGATTTATGGGCCATCGCAGATGACGATCCGCCGCCAGTCAGGCGGACAGCGCCGATTTCATTCTGCGCGAGAAGGGCCACATCCATGCCGATCTTCCCCAAAATTCCCGTTATCTGCACGAGGATATTGCCGAAGCCGACGATTTGGTCGCGCTGACTATGCCAAGGCTCTGCAAGACCGAGGTCCAGCATTTCCGCCATGTGCCGAGCGATTGTATCGCCATGCCCGTCAAAACTGGCGCGATCACCCACTGGGCCACCCAATTGGAGCACCAAAAGCGACTGTCGCAAAGGGCCTAAGGCTTTCAAAATGCGCGCGAGCGGTTCACTCCAAGTGGCGAGTTTGGCGCTCCATGTGGACGCTAGGGCAATTTGCATACGCGTATGCGCCAGGTAAGGCCTGTTTCCGAATTCAGCCTTCATCTCGCCGAATCTGGTCAGAAGCAGAGAGATCCGCTCCTCATAAATGGCAATCACCTTCGCCAATTGCAACATAAGTGCGGTGTCGACAGCATCTTGGCTCGTCGCGCCCTTGTGCAGATACACAGCGGCAGACGGCGAAAGCCGAGGCTTGAGCTGCCTAATCAGTGCGGGAATGGGTACGCCATCGCGGGCCATGCCGAGTTTGAGGTCGTTCCAATCCATCGAGAACTGTGCGAGCGCTGTTTCAATTTCTTGCGCTGCGGCTTCAGGAATGAAGCCGGAAATGGCGCTAGCTTTCGCCAATGCGACTTCAAACGCCAAATAACCGCTGACGAGCGCTTCGTTACTGAGCAGCGCCTCGATTACCGGATCACTGGCAAAGGCCGACAGCAGGTTATTCATAGCCAGTGACCCAAAAATCAGATGTCAAAGAACACGGTTTCACCTTCGCCTTGCAGGCGAATGTCAAAATGATACGCGAGCGTGCCATCTGCGTCATCTCGCTTTGCAACAAGAGTTGCCCGACGGCGTAGGTCCATAATTTTCTTTAGGACATAGTCTGCAGCATTGGCTTCTGCCTCGTCGTCAAAATAGACACGGGTCTGCAGACCAATATTGACGCCACGCGCCACGATCCACACGCTGATATGCGGAGCCATGAGAGTGCCATCCGGCGCCTTTACGCGACCGGGCTTAACCGTGTCGAAAAGAAACGATCCGTCCTCCTGGGTAGGCTGTCTACCCCATCCGGTAAACAACGGTGGGGAGTCTCCTTGCTTGGGAAAGTTGCCTTCGGCATCAGCTTGCCAAATTTCGAGCACAGCATCGGACACTGGCGCTCCGGAACCATCGATAACCCGACCGCGTAAAGCAATGCGCGGGCCGTTATAGCCCTCAGCCAACATAGTCTTGCCGGTGTCTTCGGCGATAACGCCAGTAATGCCACAGAAGTTGGGCGTCATGCCGATGTGGACATATGGCCCAGCCGTCTGCGAGGGGGATTCTTTCAAAACAGGAATTGGGTGCAGCATCAGTTCCCCTCCAACTTGTTTTCGAACATGGTGGAGCGTCGGCCTCTCAAGACAATATCAAAGCGATAGGCCAAGGCGTCCATCGGCGTCGTGTTCATTCTGTCCAATCGGGCGATCAACTGATCAATCGCGCTCTTGTCAGGAATCGTGCTCACAATCGGGCACTGCCAGATCATCGGATCGCCCTCAAAATACATCTGAGTGATGAGCCGCTGGGCGAAGGCATGGCCAAAAACGGAAAAGTGGATATGCGCCGGGCGCCAGTCATTGCCGGTGTTGGGCCAAGGGTATGCACCGGGCTTGATTGTGCGGAAACTATAGAAGCCATTCTGGTCCGTAACAGCACGGCCGAAGCCGCCAAAATTGGGATCAAGAGCGGCCAGATAACCTTCCTTCTTGTGCCGATAGCGCCCGCCGGCATTGGCCTGCCAGACCTCAACCAGAGTGTTCGGAACCGCGCGCGCGTTCTCGTCCAACACCTGACCATAGACGATCATGCGCTGACCTATGGCTTCATTCCCATCCTTAGCAAAGTTGCGGATGAGGTCATTATCCAGCGAGCCGATTGGCTCATGACCGAAAGTCGGACCGGTCATCTCCGACTTGGTTGGCCCCATAGCGATGAGGCTGTGCTGAGGGGAGCGAAAGGTGGAACTCTTATACCCCGGCGTCGCCGCAGGCGGATGCCAGTCGCGATCTCGCTGAAACAATACCCCGTCGTCTCCGGGTAAGATTATACCGGTCATCTGTCCTCCCCCTGGACCTTTTTGAGTTCTTCTTTAGCCAAGCGAAACGCTGCGTTGGCGGACGGAACTCCAGAATAGATTGCAACATGCATCAGAACTTGCGCCAAGTCCTCTTGCGTGGCGCCTGTATTGGCTGTTGCGCGTACGTGCATGGCGAATTCTTCTTCGCGGCCCAATGCCGCCAGGATTGCCAAAGTGACCAAAGAGCGTTCACGTGGTGTCAGATCCGGGTTGGACCAAACCGTGCCCCACGCCGTTTCGGTGATAAAAGTCTGAAAATCCCGATCCAGATCGGAAATTCGGGCTGTTGCCGCGTCAACATGCTTGTCGCCCAAAATTGCGCGACGCGTTTTCATACCTTGCTCGAATAGTGCTGAGTTAGGCATGACCATGCCCTTCCAAAAAAGATTGAATATGACGAGACAGTTGGTCCGGCGCCTCTAGGCTCGGAAGATGCCCCACGTGTTCGAGCAGAATATAGCTGGCGTCCGCGATGCGATCGGCACTTGCTTTCACCAGCGCAGGCGGGGTTGCCTGATCGTCAGAACCCGCGAAAACAAGTGTCGGCACTGAGATATGATCAAGGGCCGATGTCAGATCAGCATCCCTTAATGTTGCGCAGGTTGCAGCATAACCTTGTGCGCTGTTCTGCAAGAATTGCCGACGCCACACGTTCCAAGCAGCAGTGTTTTCCTGCGCAAATCTGGGACTGAACCAGCGCGTCATGATTGCATCAGCGATAGGCTCCACCCCATAAGCCAATACGGTCTCCATCCGCTCATTCCAGAAGGCTTCGGTGCCGATCTTGGCCGCAGTGTTGCAGAGGATCAGCGCATCAACCCTTTGAGCGCAGCGCTGCACCACGCCTTGCGAGATAAGCCCACCAATCGACACGCCGCACAGAGCGAAGCGGTCAAAACCAACATGGTCAACCAACGCCAGCAAATCGTCGACCTGATCGTCAAGAGTGTATGGTCCGCGCGGGACCGCGCTCAAACCATGACCTCTGAGATCATAACTCAAAACACGATAGCGCTGAGCAAGATGGCCGATCACATCATCCCAAATTCGGCAATCGGTGCCGAGCGAGTTGACCAAGACCAACGCTGGACCAAGTTTTGGACCACACAGCCGATAGTACAGCGCGCCTGAATGTCGTTCTAAGAAAGCCATACCGTCCCCCGACCCGGAGACTAGGGAGAAACACGCGCGAAGGTAAAATGATAACTTCAGCCCTAAATATAACCCTCAAATTATTTGACGTGCGAGCGAAACGCAGCGATCCTCAATAAACACCCGCCTTTTATAACTAGGAGGACAGTTTGAGCGGCCGCTTGGTAGACCCGCGGATAAAAATTCGCCACCTCGTCTGCTTCCTCGAAGTGGTCCGCCTTCGCTCGATTGTGGGGGCTGGTGAGGCTCTGAACATAAGTCAGCCGGCGGTTACGAAAACCGTTCAGGACCTCGAAGAAATTTTGGGCGAAGCACTTTTTGATCGCAGCAAACGTCGGCTTGCTCTCACAGGATTGGGTGAAGTGTTCTATCGCTACACTTCGACCAGCATGTCGGCGCTCCGGCAAGGGATCGACGCCACGCGCCGCTCATCCCAGGCGACGACTTTGCGGGTCGGCGCCCTACCCTCGGTATCCGCGCGCATTTTGCCCAGAGCCGTTCAGCAATTCGCCCAAGCCGTGCCCGAGGTCGTGACCCGCATCATTACCGGTCCAAATGGACACTTGCTCTCGCTTCTGCGTACGGGCGATGTGGATTTTGTTATCGGGCGCATGGCAGATCCGGCTGATATGCTCGGCCTGTCCTTTGAGCATCTCTATTCTGAGTGCGCCGTCGCGGTCGTGCGTAAAGACCACAAGCTACTCGCCCGTGACCATGTCGATTTGTCTGCCGTGGCGGACTACGAAGTCCTACTGCCGCCGCCAGACGCTTTGATCTATCCGTTGGTATCGCGGCTGTTTTTGGCGCACAATGTCATCGATCATAAGCGCCGGGTCGAAACCGTATCGGACGCATTTGCGCGCGCCTATGTGCGCAGCACTGACGCAATCTGGTTTATATCCGAAGGTGTCGTTGCCAACGACCTCGCCGAACATCAGCTTGTCAAACTCCCTTTTGATTTGAGTGAAACCGTCGGGCCCTTAGGGTTCACCACCCGCACCGATGTCGATCCGACGATCGATGTCACGACGCTGATGAACATGGTGCGCGAGCGCGCTGAGGAGATCAGAACGCCTCTTAGCGCCGAATGATGTTTTGCCGATCCGACCGCACTTGCAGTGGCGACTTCCCCAGATGTCGCGTCACGAACCGCGCGAAATAGGCCGGATCATCAAACCCGAGTTCGGACGCCACGAGTTTGACGGACAGATCTGAAAACATGAGGTAGCGCCGTGCCTCCGTCGCCAGTCGTCGATTGATCACTGATTGCGCGGAACCGCCAAGCATGGCGTGGCAGACCCTGTTGAGGTGGGTGTGGCTGACCCCCATCTGTTGAGCCAAAACCGAGACACTGCGTGAGCTGCGATAGGTTTGCTCGACCAATCCCCGAAACCGATCAAAGAGAAGCTGATTGCGTTGCAATGGGATATCGGACTGGATGGACGCTGCTGAAGCACGCTCAATCGCAGCGAATAGCAGCGTTAGAAGCGCGTTTTGTACGAGTTCATGCTTCGCACCCGGACTGCGCAGTTCACCAAGCACCTGATCGACCAATGAGCGCGCGTCAACCACCCCGTGAATGACCAAAGCCTGGTCAAAAGCGAAGCCTAAGGCGCGAATATCAGTTTCGAAAAGCGTGAGGACAAGTCCGTCCACATCCTCCGAAAACCAATATTCGTGCACGACCATTGTCGGGATCAGCACCAGATCACCAGAGTGCAACGAGACTTGAACGCCGTCCAACACCGCCGTCGCCGTGCCACCATCGATCACCAAGACCTGCAGCAATTGCTCATGGCGATGCTTATCGATGTGGAAGCCATGTAGCCGGCTGCGGGCTTGGATAGTCTCCCAATGCAGCAACTCGTGCGGGTCGGTCAGCTCACCATAAAGCGTGTAAGTCGGAATATGCGACATGTTCAGATCGTCCAGCTTTTTGTCGCTCTGATCCATTCACCTGACCATATTTGGAGCGCATCCTGCAAGCGAGGGGGATCGTTCTATGCTTACGCAGGTCGTTATTATCGGCGCCGGCCCAGCTGGCCTCATGCTCGGGCGCCTTTTAGACATAGTGGGCATCGCCAATATTATTCTGGAGCGCAAGACCGCTGATTATGTTTTGGGGAGAATCCGGGCTGGCGTGCTGGAGCAGAGTTCTGTCGATCTGCTCAAGACAGTCGGGGCGGCCGACCGCCTACAAAGAGAGGGCATAGTCCATCACGGCACCACGCTCAGCTACGGCGAAACCCACCATCGCATCGACTTCACCGCGCTCGTCGGACGACATGTGACTGTTTACGGTCAGACCGAAATCACACGCGATCTCATGGCACTACGTCCGCGAGAAACGACAATCTATGAAGCGGAAGACGTTGAACTTCACGATCTAGATGACACCCCGAGTGTCTCGTGGACAGAACACGGCGTGCGCAAGACAGTGGAGTGCGACTTCATCGCGGGCTGCGATGGCTATCACGGCGTAAGCCGAGCAAGTGTGCCGCCGAAAGCGCTCAACGTTTATGAGAAGGTCTACCCCTTTGGCTGGCTGGGCCTACTCTCTGATACGCCCCCTGTCGCGCATGAATTGATCTACGCGCACCACCAACGAGGCTTTGCCCTGTGCTCACAGCGCTCGCCAACCCGGAGTCGCTATTATGTCCAAGTCGACGCCTCGGAAGATGTATCGAATTGGAGCGACGATCGCTTCTGGGATGAACTGCGTTCGCGTCTCTCCCCAGAGATTGCCGAAGAGGTGGTCACAGGGGCCTCACTGGAGAAGTCGATCGCGCAGCTGCGCAGTTTTGTTGTAGAGCCGCTGCGTTTCGGCAAGCTGTTTTTGGCCGGCGACGCAGCCCATATCGTGCCACCCACAGGGGCGAAGGGCCTCAACCTCGCCATGTCCGATGTGGCTCTGTTGGCGGAAGCTCTGACGGAGGCACTTATCGGAAAATCCACGGCAGGCCTCGACCACTATTCACCCCGCGCACTCGCCCATATCTGGAAGGCAGAACGTTTTAGTTGGTGGATGACAAACCTGCTCCATGTCTTCCCACAGCACACCGCGTTTGAGCAGAACATGCAGCGGACGGAGTTCGAATATCTCATTAGCTCCACTCATGCTCAACGCTCGCTAGCTGAGAACTATACGGGCTTAAGGCCTTAGAGTTTCTCATAGAAAAGCCCCGCCAACACGGGCGGGGCTTCATAGTTCATTGCGGCAGATTATTTGCCTTCAGCAGCGATATACGCGCGGGCCTTTTCCACCAGCGCCGGGCCATCAACGCCGATGGCCTCCATTTCCTTGTACCAATCCGCGTAGGTTGGCTCAGCTGCGGCCACCCACTGGGCGGTCTGCTCAGCATCGATCTGAACGATATTGTTGCCAGCCTTGACCGCAAGAGAAAGACCAGTGGCATCGCCATTGTCCATCACACGACCGAACTGGCGGGACAGTTCAAGACCGCTGTGCTCATCGATGATCGCTTTCAAATCATCGGGGAGGTTGTTGTAGCTGTCATGGTTCATGAACATGCCAAATGTCTGGCTGTAGAGACCATAGTCACTGGTAAAACCGGTGTGGTTTTTGACCAGTTCGGCGATGCGCAACGATGGCGTCACTTCCCACGGAACCGTGGTCGCTTCGATCACGCCTTTGGACAGAGCTTCTGGAGTCTGCGTTACCGGCATACCGACCGGCTCTGCACCCAAAAGACGCAACATGTTGGAGATAATACGCGATCCGCCGCGGACCTTCATACCCTTCAAATCTTCCAACGAAGTGATCGGATCGTTGGAGTGGAACAGGCCAGGACCATGGGTGTGCAGCGCCAGAACATGGGTATCGGCGATTTCGTCGGCAGCATTCTCCATCACGTATTTATAGAACGCAGCAGAAGACGCTTCACCTGACGTCAGCATGAACGGCAGCTCGAAGACTTCGGCTTTGGGGAAACGGCCTGGTGTGTAGCCCAGAATAGTCCAGATGATGTCGACGACGCCGTCCTTAGCCTGATCGTACAAGTCGGCAGGAACGCCACCCAACTGCATGGCAGGATAGAGTTCAAAAGCGATACGGCCGCCCGAGGCCTCGCTCACAATCTTGGTCCAAGGTTCGATAGCTTGCGCAGGGATCGTTGCCTGCGCCGGGAGCATCTGGTGAATGCGCAGTGTCACTTCCTGAGCAAAGCTCGTGGATGACATGGCCAGCGCCGCAAGTGCGCCCAGAAGCAGAGTGGTCTTTTTCATAATCTTCCTCCCTTTAAAAGGCCGAGAAATGTCCCGGCTTAAATGCCTGCGTGCCCTTTCCTCCAAGGCCATGCAGGCAAATCGCTAATACACCCACCAAACCAAGCATAAGGTTATGGCAGGGAACGCCACCAGGATTATGGTTCGAACTATGTCGCTGATGACAAAAGGAATAACCCCAGCATAGGTATCTGAGAGCTTGGTCTCTGGGGACATTGAGTTGATGATGAACAGGTTCATGCCCACCGGCGGTGTGATCAGGCCAACCTCTACCGCGATCAAAACAATGATGCCGAACCAGATACCGAACTCATCTGGTGTCATACCGAAATCGAGAACCATCATCATTGGGTAGAGGATCGGAATGGTCAGCAGGATCATGGACAGGGAGTCCATGACGCAGCCCAGGATGAGATAGAACACGAGGACAATCGCCAGCACGACCCAAGGGTTGAACGCCTGTTCGCCAATCCAGTTAGCAGACATCTGTGGCAGCTGTGACAACGCCAGGAAGCTGTTCAGGACCGCCGCGCCAAAAACAATCAAGAAGATCATCGCTGTAGAGGCTGCGGTCGAGAGCAGTGCATCGCGCACATTGGCCCACGTCAGGCTCCGGTTTGCCAGAGCAATCAACCCTGTGCCCGCCGCGCCAATAGCGGCCGCCTCAGTCGGCGTGAAGAGGCCTGTATAAATACCGCCGATAACCAGCGTGAAGACGGCAAGCACCGGCCAAATCTCGAACAGCGCCTTAAAGCGCTCACCGTAGGGCTTACGCTCTAGAGTGGTGCCAGCACCCGGCCGAACGCGAACATAGATCGCAATAACAATGATATAGCCGATCGCAGCAAGTATCCCTGGGATAAAGGCGGCCATGAAGAGCTTGGCAATATTTTGCTCGGTCAACACTGCGAAGATGACCAAGATCACCGAGGGCGGGATCAAAATCCCAAGTGTCCCTCCCGCAGCAACCGTGCCGGTGGCAAGGCTGTCGGAATAGCCATGCTTTTTTAGCTCTGGCAACGCAACGCGCCCCATCGTGGCTGCCGTCGCCAAGGATGAGCCAACAATTGAGCCAAAGCCCGCGCTGGCACCGATGGCAGCCATCGCGACCCCGCCCTTGCGATGGCCGAGCCAAGCTGTTGCAGCCGTGAAGATTTTACTCGACAGCCCACTCAGCGTTGCAAACTGCCCCATCAACAAAAACAGCGGCACAACCGAGAGGCTATGGGACGCAAAAGTGCTGTAGCTGAGCGACTTGAACTGCGACATCACCGGATTGAAGGTCTTGGTCACCATCCAGGAGCCAAAGATACCGACGATCATCATCGCCAAGCCGATGGGGACACGCAGAAAGACGAGAATGAGAACAACGGGGATGCCAAGCAGCCCCAACATGACGTTAAAGCTCAATGTTCGCTCCCCGCGTGCTTTGGCGCAGCACGTCCCGCAATCGCATCGCCAATCGATCGGCCCAGTACGTATGCTGAAACGATCACCATAACGACGGCCCCGATGACGGCTGCCGCATAGGCCCAGCCCATTGAAAGGCCGAGCAGAATGGTCGTTTCGCGATAGTTGAATTTATCCAGCATGCCGAGCCACAGGCGCCAGGCTATGAATGCCGATGCAAGCAGCATCAGAAGATCTGTCACCACCAGGATCCACATATTCGCGCGGTCACCGAAATTGTCGGTGACGAGCGAAACAAGTGCGTGACCACGAGTTAGATGCGCCCAAGGCAAAAACGCGAAAACGGCAAAGCCCATCCCCACCGATATGAGCTCGTAATCGCCAAGAATGGGCTTCATTCCGGCCCAGATAAAGGCACGACCGATAACACTAAAAACAACGATACCGATCATCGCCAGCAGCACGAAGCCACCGAGCAAAGCGGTCCATCGCGCCAGCCCATGCGCGGACCTGCCGAGTAGTGAAGTATCTTGGAACACGGCTCCCCCCTCTTCCAACGATAGCGATTAAACGCCTCAGGCGCGGTAGTGTAAAATGATATAAGATCCCCACATTATAACTACAGAGTTATTACTTTACCGCCCCGCATGTAATTTACATCGATACAACACCAACATCGGCGCGATATATATAACTATTTCAACCAGATTGATAAGCGAGTTGCAGGTCTATAAAAGGCTAAGCTTGACGGACCAGATGTCAACAATGTTATCAAGCATAACAAATGACCGACTTCGCCACAAGCACAGCCCGCATCTTCGGAGCCAGCAATGAACGAGCATGAGGCTCTAACCAACACATCCGACGAAAACCTCCGCACAGAGGCGACGCTGGGTATGATTGGTTACCGTCTGCGCCGAGCACAGCTCAGCGTATTCCAGCAATTCTTGAGCTTCTTCGAGACGCTAAACCTCCGGCCGGCCGAGTATTCTGTTCTTGTGCTCATGGAAGAGAACCCTGGGCGCAAACAAAGTGAGATTGCAGCGGCACTCTCTATCAAGCGCGCCAATTTTGTGGCCCTTGTCGACGGGCTCGAAAAACGCGGATTGATCAGCCGCGAAGTCGTGGCCAATGATCGCCGCGCCAATGCTCTGTATCTGACTGACCAGGGCACCAGATTTTTGGCAGACGCTCGCGACGTCCACGCCAAGCTTGAGGATGACCTCGTCGCCAGGCTTGGCGGGACGGAACAACGTGACACCTTGCTGAGCCTGCTCAAGAAGATCACCTGACAAATACCGGCTGACGCTTTTCGAGGAAGGCGCGCAGCCCCTCCTCCGCATCTGGGCCTGTCTGACTTAGTGCTGCCACAAGGCTTTCGGCATAGAGACCCGCTTCAGGCGGCATGGCTGCGATTTGAGCGATGGCTTGAATGATAAACTGATTGATCGTCGGTGAGTTCTTTACGATCCTCTCCGCCAATTCGAAGGCCTTGGTCAACGCCTGCCCCTCGGGCACACAATGATGGGCCAGCCCCAGCCTTTCCCCCTCAACGCCTGTGTAGCTCCGCCCTGTCAGCATCATCTCCGTCATGCGGTCGGCCCCAATGAGACCAGAGATGCGCACCGAACCGCCGCCGCCAACGAAAATCCCACGCAGGCCTTCAGGCATTTGAAAACGGACCGACTCCTCCGCCACGCGAACGTGGCTGGTCGCGGCAAACTCCAGCCCGCCCCCCATGACGGCTCCAGACATGGCGGCAATCACGGGACGCGGAGATTGCGCAACCAGAGCCATGACCCGATGCCAATTGCGCGAATGCGCCATGACCTCAAGTGGCGCACGAGCGACGTGTTGGGACAGATCTAGTCCCGATGAAAAATGTCCGCCTTCACCAGAAACGATCACCGCTCGCGTTTCATCCCCAAGACTGGAGAAGAATGCGTCGAGCGCTACAATCAGATCGTCGTTTAGGGCATTTCGTTTCTCGGGCCGGTTCAGCGCAATATGCGCTATTGCACCGTGATTTTGTATTTTCAGAACGTCAGACTGGGTCATAGACCAACCTTTCACTGTGGCAGTGAACTGCGCGTCACGCGCAAAAAAAATCAGGAAGACAGGCGCGCGCGCACGTCGTCGGGCAAGGCCGCAGAGCGGATCACGCCGGTCTCATCGCGCTGCACCCACACGCGTTTTTCCCGCGCTTCAATCGCAAGATCGTCGTCACGATAGACGTGGTGCAGCACACCAAAGCTCGATCGTCCGAGCTCAGAGATCGACGTCCGGATCTCGATCTCGTCGCCATATTGCGAGGGGATGAGAAAACGAGAACTCGTGTCGACCATTGGGATGCCGGCGATGCCGTAGTGCGCGACCCACTGGCGCTTGTTCATGCCGAACGCAGCAGACAAGAGCGCAGCCGTCGCATTGTCGAACATGCGGAAGTAGTTTGGGTAATAGACAATCCCGGCTGGATCACAGTCCCCGAACTGAATAAGCACGCGGGTCGAGTTGGAAAACATGGTTCGCCCCTACTTAGCCTGCATCCGCAACGACCCATCAAGGCGAATGACTTCGCCGTTGAGGTAGTCGTTTGCGACAATGGCTGCTGCAAGATCGGCAAACTCCTGGGGCGTTCCCAAGCGTTGCGGGTTGGGAATGGCGGCGGCAAGGCCCTCCTGCACCTCTTGAGGCAATTCTGCCAAAAGCGGCGTCAAAAATAGGCCGGGCGCGATGACCATGACCCGAACTCCGAAGCGGGCCAGTTCGCGCGCGGCAGGCAGGGTCATAGAAACAATGCCACCCTTTGAGGCCGCATAGGCCGCTTGCCCGATTTGACCATCAAAGGCCGCGACAGAGGCGGTTGAGATGATCACGCCGCGCTGCCCGTTTTCATCAGCTTCCGCAGTCGACATCACATGGGCGCAAAGGCGCATCATGTTGAACGAGCCGACGAGATTGACCGAGATAACGCGCTGCAAGGCGGCAAGTTCTGCAGGACCTTCACGTCCCACAATGCGTGCTGCAGTGCCAATACCGGCGCAGTTGACCAAAACGCTAGGTGCGCCAAGCGTTGCAACTGCAGCATTGACGGCCGCTTCCGCGCTGGCGGCATCGGCAACATCGAGCGCGAAAAACGCCCCGTCAATTGCCTTGGCGACGGCCAGACCCTTTTCCGCATCACGATCCAAGACCGCGACACGAGCCCCAAGAGACGCAAAGTGGCGCGCTGTTGCCTCGCCCAAGCCAGAGGCAGCGCCAGTGACAAAAACCGTCTTTCCGTGAACCTGCACCCCTAAGACTCCGTATTCTCAATCAGCAGCGCCATGCCCTGCCCGCCTCCGATACAAGCGGAGGCAATGCCATAGCGTTTGCCACTGCGCTTGAGTTCATTGGCTAGTGTAAGCGCAATTCGGATACCGGTGACACCTAAGGGGTGACCAAGCGCAATTGAGCCGCCGTTGACGTTGAGTTTTTCGATGTCGAGACCGAGTTCTATCGCACAAGCAATGACTTGCGCACCGAAGGCCTCGTTGATCTCGACGAGATCAATTTGTTCGAGCGTTAAGCCAGCCTTGTCCAAAACGGCGCGAATGGCTGGCGCTGGGCCAATGCCCATGTATTGCGGCTGCACGCCAACAGCAGCACTCGCAAGGATACGGGCAAGTGGCTTATGGCCGTTGGCGTTTGCATAGGCCGAATTGGCAACCAGAACGGCTGCGCCGCCGTCGACGATGGCCGAAGAATTGCCTCCAGTTTGAACTCCGCCAAAGGCAGGACGGAGCTTGGCCAGAACATCATAGGGCGACGGGCGGATATGGCTATCGACGGCCACCGTGGTGACGCCACGCGGCAGTTTAATGCCGCGATCTGCCAGGCCCTCAACGGAGAAGATCTCATTTTCAACCGAGACAATTTCCTCAGAGAACACACCAGCAGACTGCGCCTCTAACGCGCGACTAAAACTGCGTTCCGCAAACAAATCAACGTCTTGCCGGATGATATTGTATTGCTTTGCCAGGTTCTCGGCCGTGTCACCCATGTTCACTAAGCCAGCAGGATCGTACAGGGCTTCCATGAGGAAATCGCGGAATTCGACATTGCCGAGCGAGAAGCCATTGCGGTGCGTATAGGCCACAATCGGGTTGCGGCTCATGGACTCACACCCGGCAGCCAGGGTCAGATCCATCCGACCCAGCGAGACAGAGTCCGCCGCTTGGGAAATGACTTCCAGGCCCGTGCCACAGATGCGCTGGACCAGGTGGGCAGGTGCTTCAATTGGCGCCCCCGCGTAGAGGCCAATGTGGCGCGGTGTGCAGTAGGCATCGTAGGACGCTTGGGCCATTGAGCCAGCAATGGTGTGGCCGATATGCTTTGGGTCAACGCCAACCCGCTCTACAGCGGCGCGAGCGGCCTTAATACCAAGATCGATTGGAGATATGTCCGCGAAGGCCCCGCGATAGTCCACAAAGGGCGTGCGCGCGCCGCCGAGCAGCCAGGCATCCTCAAACGTAAAGGCCAATGGTTTGGACATGCCTAGGCTCCCTTTCTGTCAAAGATCATGACTTCTTGCACTGGCTCTTCGGCGTAGAGACGCTGCATTAGCTCGGCACGGTGGGTGCGGACAGCGCGTTGATTTATCGACCCTTTATCGGTGACCTCGCCCTTATCGATGTCAGGGGGATCGCTCAGTAGAATAGCCCGAGCGACGTGATTGGAACTGCCAGTGGCGTTGAGCGCGAGCTCGGATAGCGCTGTCTGAAAGCGCTCAACAACTCGGGCGTGGCCGACGACGAGAGCAGCGTCCGTATCCTCGGCCAAGCCTGCATGGCGGCAACACGCTTGCAGGTCTGGGAAGATCATGGCGCCGATGAAATTCCGATCCAGGCCGGTGACGACCACGTCACGAATGAGCGGGGGGCAGGCGCTGATAACGGCACTGCGAACGGCAGCAAAATTCACCCAAGTGCCTGTCGACAATTTGAAATCCTCGGTCACGCGACCGTCGAAGACGAGGCCCAGATCGAGGTTCAGGGGATCGACGAGTTTGACGGCATCGCCGATACAATAATACCCTTCATCGTCAAAGGCTTCGGCGGTCTTTTCATCATCGCGCCAATAGCCGGGGGTGACATTCGGCCCCTTGATCCGCAGCTCAAGCTTTTCGGCATTACTGACGAGTTTGATCTCCATGCCAGCGGCTGGGAGCCCGATATAACCGGCCTGCTCTACCGGCCAAGTCGTTGTAAATGCGAAAGGAGCTGTTTCGGTGGAGCCGTAGCCGGTGATCATCAACACCCGCTCACCGGTCTCAGCGACCGAGGCTTTGGCGAGGCCATCAAACACGTTTTGCGAGAGCCCCGCCCCGGCATATTGCATAAGCTTGAGATTAGCGAAGAGTTTTTTGCGCGCCAACGGGTTCTCATTAAACGCGGAAACGAGCGCCTCGTAAGCCTTTGGAACATTGGTGAAAAACGTCGGCTGCACCATGCTGAGATTTTCGAGCGTACGCCCGAAGCGCGCCGGCGTGGGTTGACCGTCGTCGATGTAGAATGTGCCGCCATTGTAAAGGGCAATGCCGACATTGTGGCTCCCACCGGCAACGTGGTTCCAAGGCATCCAATCGAGCAAGATGGGCGGCTCGTCTGCCAAAAAAGCTAATGCCTGCAAGATCATCTGCTGATTGCAGGCCATCATCCGGTGGGTCGTGATGACGCCTTTGGGCATGCCGGTTGAGCCGGAGGTGAAGAGGAATTTGGCAATCGTGTCTGGGGTGATCGCTTGGTTCGCTGCGGCAACTGCGGGCGAAACTGGCGTCTGCAGCAGGTCGTCAAACGAATAGCCTGCGCGTGAGCCGATTGGATTTGTGCGCGTGATTACAGGCACTTGACCATCGAAACTGGCTTCGAGTGCAGCACTGAAAGCCGCGCCGTCGCTGGCGTAGATCAGGCCGGGGGTCAGGATTTTGGCGATATGTTTGAGCTTGCCAAAGTCGGTCGAAATCAGGGAATAGGCCGGAGAAATCGGCGCATAGGGAATGCCCACCCACAGGGCGGCCATGCCGAGCAAAAAGTGCTCGATCTCATTGCCGGAGAGGATGATCAGCGGCCGCTCTTGGCTCAGATTTGCATTGAGGAGAGCTTGGGCAAGCGGTTGAATTGTCTCGACAACTTGCGCGAACGTCAGCTTTCGCCACCCCTCACCGGCACGATCAGCGATCAGCACACGATCCGGCGATTTTGCGGCCCAGTACTTGAGCGCGTCGATGATTGAGCGCGGGTATGACCCCAGCGGATCAGCCGAACGAATGACAATGGAGCCGTCGTCGCGGGTCAGCGCCGTAGCGGCCATCGACCCCAATCGCACATGGCGAATTGGTGCTGCCTGAATGTCCATGAGTCCCTCCCTCATACATATTGTTATATTGCATAACTAAATTGTTTCAAGAGGGATTTGATGGGGCACCGATTGGCCTATCGTGGGCACTATGCTGGCACTTTGGGGCGCCAGAATTGGCTTCACAGCGGCACAAAGTGGCGCTTAGGGCCGGTAGCCGACGTCGATAACGCCGCCACCTGAGGTGAAGCGGGAAACGCAGGCGCACATGCGATGCCCTTCCGACTTTTCCTCGGCACTGAAAAACACGTCGCGATGGTCAACTTCGCTCTGGTGCTCAACAATTCGAACAGCGCAGAGACCGCATTCGCCACGCTGGCAGTCGTAAATCATGTCGACGCCGCTTTCGAGCAAAGCCTCCAAGAGAGTCTGATCGGGGCGAACTTTGACGCTCATATCGCGGTTGAGAATGTCGACCTCAAAGCTTTGCTCGGTGAAGAGCCCACTGTCGCCAAAAACTTCGTAGCGCAAGCGACTGATCGGACGACCAGACGCGGCCCAAGCCTGTTTGGCGGCCTCCAGCATGCCGATGGGCCCGCAGAGGTAACACTCGGCATCGGCCGGGAGTTGAGCAAACTCTTCGGCAAAGTCGGCGTGCTGCCCCAAACTATTGTCGCAGAACTGTACGCGTTCGCCGAGGACGGTGAGTAACTCCTCGCGGAATGCCATAAGACCCTGTTCACGGGCGCTGAAAACGACACGAAGAGAGGCGCCGCGCGCCGCGAGGGCTTTGGCCATGCCGTAGATCGGGGTGATGCCAATGCCTCCGGCGATGAGGAGGTAGTGCCTTGCCCGCCAACTCAGTTCGAAGCCGTTCTCAGGAATGGTGAGGCGCGCCGCATCGCCTTCGCTAAAACTCCACATAAAGCGGGACCCGCCCCGGCTTTGCGGGTGAAGTTTGACCGCCACGGCGATGTGGCCCGGACGTGACGGGACCACCGTATAGGTGCGGACGGTGTGTTGACCGTTGATGATGACTTTGATGTTGGTGTGAGAGCCCGGATCAAAGCGCGGTACCCCGCCCTCGACGGCAAATTCGATATAGCGCACATCGTCGGCGATCTGGCGGACCTCGAATACCTTGGCGTTGCGCCACTCAATCTTATTGCGCATTCCCTACCCCACAACCAATGACAGCGCCGGTACGCGGCGGATCAGGCTCCGATCCTGATCGAGAACGAATTCGAGATTTTGCAGAGCCAAGCGTGCGTGTTCACGCGCCATATGTTCGGCCCGAGCCCCCTCGCGCCGCGCGATTGCCTGCACCATGGCGCGATGCTGATCTTGCGCGCCAAAAAGCGACCGGCGGAACGCTGGGACATCGGCTTGTTTGTCGAGAAAGGCGCTCGGCGAGGCGAAAGGCAGGCTGGTGACGCGAGCTATCTCGCGCTGGATCGTCTGGCTCGACAGGGTCCAGAAGAATGCGTGCAGTTGGGCGTTGAGCCCGACATAGGCTTCAAACTCCATCGTCTCGACGCTGGCGCTGAGCGCGGTATCGATGCTGGCGAGAAGGCCATTGAGCACATCGAGTTTTGCGCTCTCGACACCGCGCTCGGCCGCGCGGCGCAAGGCAGTCCCCTCCAGCACGCCCCGTAGCTCTATAGCGTCGACCACGTCCTCCCGGGTAAAACTGCGAACGGCATAGCCACCCGTTGGCTTGAGTTCGACCAGGCCTTCTTGTTCGAGCCGCGCTAAAGCGGCCCGCAAAGGCGTGCGCGAAATACCCAGACGCTCTGCTAGAGCGACTTCAGACAAGCGCTCACCCGACAGGATTTCTCCGCGAATGATCAAATCGCGCACGCCCATGAGGGCGCGCTGCGATTGCATCGCACGATCAGAGGTTTCGGTCATTCTGCGGCCTGCGCCAACGCATTCTCTTCGGCGATCATGCGGTCGATCAGCTTTCGCGCCCACATCGACCCGGCGTCGATGTTGAGATTGTAAATGACGTGATCGGGATTGGCGTCGATGGCCTTTTGCTGGGCTTCGAGAATGATCTCATCCTCGCGGAAAATGGAGGACACGCCTTCGCGCAGATTGTGGGTGCGAGACTGTTCGCCAAGCTTGTAGTTACGGGCAAAGGCCCAGAAATAGTGGCAGGTTTTGCCAGTCTCCGGGGTCATGGTGTTGAGCACGAAACCGTTGACGCCTTGGCTTCGGTCGCCCTTGGGAGCGCCCGTGCCCGTTGGTGCAACGCCAACGTCGATGGCGATGGTCGATGGGGCCTGAAAATTAATGATCTGCCAGCGATCGACATTACCCGGCTTGCCGAGCTGACCGCGCCAGAAGGGCGGCGCGTCAATGTCGATCATCCAGCGGGTGATCGTGGCGGTCGTGTCGCTATGGGTCGCCTCAAACGGCGCTTCGGCAACGGCGCGATTACCGATGGACGATCCGTGGACATAGGTCTCATGCGTCAGGTCCATAAGATTATCGATAACGAGGCGGTAGTCGCATTTCACGTGAATGAGCTTGCCATCGGCAGCCCAATCCGGGTCGTCGTTCCAATGCAGGTCCGGCACCAAAGCCGGATCAGCCAGAGCCGGATCGCCCATCCAAAGCCAGATGAAGCGGTGCTTTTCAACCAGTGGATAGGATTTGACGCAGGCGGACGGATTAATCGTATCCTGCGAGGGCATGTAGACGCAGCGTCCGGTATCGTCGAACTCAAGGCCGTGATAGCCGCAGATGACATTGTCACCGTGCAGCTCGCCCAAAGAGAGTGGCAGCAGGCGATGCCAACAGGCGTCAGCTAGCGCGACGGCTGTGCCGTCTTGCTTGCGATAAAGAACGACCGGCTTGTCGCAGATTTTGCGCGCTAAAAGTCCCCGCTTGACCTCAACATCCCAGGCTGCGGCATACCACGCATTGAGCGGAAATGTTTGAACCGTCATTTTGCCCTCCCCTGCAAACGACAGATACATAATTGTTATGATGTATACATGTCTATCGCTACAAGGAAAGCCTGTTTGAAAGCATACGCCGCACAAAGCCCCACTCGGGAGAGCAAAGCCCTCCCCTCATTGCGCGCGTGCTAGTGGATTAAGCCGCGCAGTTCGTTTTGAATTTCAACAAGTTGCGGAAAGAACTTCGCAACGACTTCAGCATTTTCGTAGTGGAAGGCCGAGACGCCGATATTGATGGCGGCGATAACGACCTTGCGAGAATTGTATACCGGAACGGCGATAGAGCGCAGGCCGATCTCTGTTTCCTGATCGTTGAGCGCGTAGCCCTGCTCCCGGATTTTGGCGAATTCTGCCTGAAGACCCTCAAGGGTCGTGATCGTGTTTTTCGTGCGCGGCTCAAACGGACCTTCGCCGATCAGCGCTGTGAGATCGGAATCTTTAAGCTGCGCCAGCATGGCGCGTCCCATGGAGGTGCAGTGAGCCGGAAGGCGTGAGCCAGCCATGAGCGAGATCGACATGATCTTTCGCTGCGCAGCACGGGCGACATAGACAATTTCGGACCCATCCAAAATTGAGGCGGAGCTGCTTTCGCCAATACGCTCGGAGAGATCATCAAGCATGGGCTGGATGATGCTCGGGATGGGCATGGTGGCAAGGCACGCTGTACCGAGGCGCAGCACGCGCGGCGTCAGCGTGAAATACTTGCCGTCGTAAGTCGCGTATCCCAAGTGGGCCAACGTAAGCAGACAGCGCCGTGCGGTGGCACGATCGAGTCCGCTAGCCGCAGCAACCTCAGAAATAGACTGACGTGGCGTATCCGCCCGGAAGGTTTCTATAGCCAACAAGCCTTTGGCCAAGCCCCCCATTATATCACGCTCCAGCACCGCGAACCCCTTTTGTGCGATAACTCAACAAAGGACACATATCGCACAAATGCAGTTGCGGGAAATCCCCTGAATGACCATTCTCCCGCGCAACAGGAAGGAGCTGTTCATGGATAAGACTATCCCAGCCCTCAGTGCCGCCGTTGCGGACATTGAGGATGGCATGACAGTGATGATTGGTGGTTTCGGTGGCGCAGGCGCGCCAATCGAACTGATCCACGCTTTAATTCAACGCTTTAAGGCAACCGGGCACCCGACCGGACTGACTGTGATCAATAACAATGCGGGCAATGGACAAATCGGCCTGGCTGCCATGATCGCTCTTGGGATGGTGAAGAAACTTATCTGCTCTTTCCCACGTTCTGCTGACCCAAAAGCCTTCACCGAGCGCTATCTGGCTGGTGAAATAGAACTCGAACTGGTGCCGCAAGGAACTCTGGCTGAGCGCATTCGCGCTGGTGGCGCTGGCATTCCGGCATTTTATACGCCCGCGAGCTACGGCACGACCGTTGCCGAAGGCAAGCCGGTCGGCGAATTCGACGGCAAGTGCTATGTGCAGGAACGTTGGCTGAAGGCTGACTTTGCGCTGATCAAGGCGGAAACGGCCGACACACACGGCAACCTCACCTATCGCGCTGCCGCGCGCAACTTCTCGCCGCTGATGGCAACCGCAGGCCGCGTCACCATTGTGCAGGCGACACGTGTGGTTCCCGCCGGTGGGATTGACCCTGAAATCGTCGTGACCCCGGGCATTTTTGTGCAACGCGTTGTCGAAGTGGCGGACCCGCAGCAGGAAGAAACGCTGATGCAGCTGGGAGTGTCACACGTATGAGCAAGCTCACAAACGCACAAATGGCTTGGCGCGCAGCGCAGGACATTGCCGACGGCGCTTATGTCAATCTGGGTATTGGCTTTCCCGAAATGGTGGCGCAGTTCCAGCCTGCTGGCCGTCAGGCAGTGTTCCACACCGAGAACGGCATTCTCAACTTCGGTAGCGCCCCAGCCAAGGGCGAAGAAGATTGGGACATGATCAACGCCGGCAAGAAGGCCGTCACCCTCCTGCCGGGCGCGAGCTTTTTCAACCATTCCGACAGCTTCTCAATGGTGCGTGGCGGGCATTTGGACGTCGCCATTTTGGGCACTTATGAAGTGGCCGAAAATGGTGACCTCGCCAATTGGAGCACGGGCGGTAAGGGCATTCCCGGCATTGGTGGCGCAATGGACCTCGTGCATGGCGCCAAGCGCGTTGCGGTATTGACCGAGCATGTCACCAAAGATGGCAAGCCCAAATTAGTGAAACGCTGCTCCTTGCCGGTTACGGGATTAGGGTGCGTGACGCGCGTGTACACAAGCCTTGCGGTGATCGACATCGAGAACGAGAGATTCGTGCTGCGCGAAAAGCTTGCCTCGATGAGCGTCGAAGAACTGCAAAGCGTCACCGGCGCAGAACTCGTTCTGCCCGCTGACATTCTCGATCTGACTGTGCCGGAGCTATAAATGCGTGAGGCCTTTATCTGCGCTTACAAGCGCACCCCCATCGGCCGCTTTGGCGGCGCACTCTCCGCAGTGCGCCCCGACGATCTGGGCGCCATCCCACTCAAGGCATTGATGGAAGAGCACACTAACGTTGACTGGGAAGCGGTCGACGACGTGATTTTTGGCAATGCCAATCAAGCAGGCGAAGACAACCGCAACGTGGCGCGCATGAGCCTGCTGCTGGCGGGCATGCCGCTTGCGGTGACAGGCACGACCATCAACCGGTTGTGCGGTTCCGGGCTCGATGCGGTTTTGACGGCGGCGCGCGCTATCATCAGCGGCGAGGCCGATCTCATGGTCGCGGGCGGCACGGAATCCATGTCCCGCGCGCCTTTCGTCATGCCCAAGGCTGAGACCGCGTTTTCGCGTCAGGCGGAAATCTATGACACCACCATTGGCTGGCGCTTCATCAATCCGCTGATGAAAGAGCTATATGGCACCGACAGCATGCCGGAAACCGGCGAAAATGTTGCGCGCGACTTCGGCGTGAGCCGTGAGGCACAGGACCAGTTCGCTGTGGCCAGTCAGGCCAAGGCCGCGGCGGCACAGGCGAATGGTCGCTTTGACCGCGAAATCGTGCCGGTGACGATCAAGGGCCGCAAGGGCGATACGGTCGTGAGCCGCGACGAACATCCGCGCGCAGACACAACGATGGAGACACTGCAGAAGCTGCGCCCGCTGTTCCCATCGGGCAGCGTGACCGCTGGCAATGCCTCGGGCGTGAATGATGGCGCAGCAGCGCTGATCATCGCTTCGGCTGACGCGGCCAAAAAGCACGGACTGACGCCAATCGCGCGGATCGTTGGCGGCGCCACTGCTGGTGTTCCGCCACGGGTCATGGGCATTGGCCCAGCTCCAGCGACCCAGAAGCTGCTGAAGCGTTTGGGCCTCGAGGCCGCTGATCTCGATGTGATCGAACTCAATGAAGCCTTCGCGAGCCAGGCCATTGCTGTTCTCAACGAACTTGGCATTTCGCCGGACGATAACCGCGTGAATCCGAATGGCGGCGCGATTGCGCTGGGTCATCCGCTCGGCATGTCGGGAGCGCGGATCATCGGCAGCGCCGCGCTGGAACTCGGCCTTGCCGGTAAAAAGCGAGCGTTGACGACCATGTGCATTGGCGTTGGCCAAGGCATTTCGGCGGTGATCGAAGCCGTCTAAGTCGATATATTGCAGCCCGCGACATCACATCGATGTGGCGGGCTGCGTTTAGGTTTCCCGGAATGCGCGGCTCATGCTGTCGACGATTGGCCGTGACAGATATTCAAAGAAGGTCCGCTGGGCGGTCTGGATCATAACCTCGACGGGCATGCCGGGAGTGGGCACGAAGTTTGGTACCGCTGCAAACTGTTCGGGCGAAATGCTGACACGGGCGACATAGACTTCTTGAGCGCCTTGGGTCGAGTTTTCGAGCATGGAGTCTGCTGAGAGGTAGTCGAGCGTGCCTTCGAGAATTGGCGTCGTCCGCTGATTGAGCGCCGACAGGCGCACGGCGACTTTAACGCCCTGTTTCACTTCATCAATCTTCTGACGCGGAATATAGGTCTCGATGATGAGCGGCACGCCGCTGGGCAGGATTTCCATGATCGGCTTACCGCTTTCCACCACGCCACCGGTGGTGTGGTAATAGGTGCGCACCACGACCCCGGAAACGGGCGAGCGTATGGTAGTGCGTGTCAGCACGCTTCGCGCCTGCCGGATCTGTTCGCGCACACTATCCAGCTCAATCTGCACGTTCTGGATTTCGCTAAGGGCGGTTTGCCGATTGGCGTCACGAACTTGGATCATCTCGCCAGTATAGCGCGATATCTGGGTGTCGATCTCCTGCACTTCGGCCATCAGACGGGAAATGTCGCCGTCTGCATCGGCCACGGCGCGCTGGATCTGGCGGACTTCCGAACGGGTGATGAGGCCCTTATCGAGCAATACTGTTTTGGTCTCCAATTCCGCGGTGAGAAGGTCGCGCTGGGCTTCCATCGATGAGATTTGCCCTCTCTCACCGGTCTGACGATGGGTCAATGCCTCGACATTGCGCGTCAGCAGTGTGAGATCATTGTCGAGTTTTTCCCGCCAAGCCTGGAAATGGGCTTTTTGGCCAACGAGAATCTCCTGCATGGCTGTGGCCCCCTCGCCATAGGCCGCGACCGGAATTTCCGTCATGACTTTACTGTCGGCAACCTGATCGCTGAGGCGCTGGAGGATGGCGCGCAGCCGCATCTCACGCTGCATCAGCTGCTGCATATTGGTGAGAGCGGCTGTGTCATCCAAGGTCATGAGGGTCTGGTTTTCAACGACGGTTTCGCCATCGCGGACGCTCAAACTAGCGATGATCCCGCCTTCAAGATGCTGGATGACCTTGTTCTCGCCTGTGGCCACAAAGGTGCCGGGGGAAATGACCGCCGCCGCCAAAGGGGCAAAGGCCCCCCAAGCCCCAAAGCCACCAAAGGTGACAAGGATAAGGGTGCCGCCAACCAGCACCTGTTTGCGGATGGAGCGCGGAACTTCGCGATACCATTCGACTTCGTGGTAACGGGCTTCGCTGACGGTCATACTGCGTCTCCCAGCGGCACGGCCGTATTGCCGTTCAAGGCACTCTTATTGGCGTTGGACTTTGCGCTGATCTGCGCCATGACCTCATCGCGCTTACCGAACAGGGCGACGCTGCCATTATTGAGCAGCATGATCTTGTCGACGACACTGAGCAAAGATGGACGCTGGGTGATCGTCACGACGGTGATCTTGCGCTTTCTGGCCTCCGTCAGCGCCTTGGCGAGGGCGAGTTCGCCCTGCGTGTCGAGGTTTGAGTTGGGCTCATCCAGAACGACGAGTTTTGGCGAGCCATAGAAAGCGCGGGCCAGCGCGATCAACTGCTTTTGCCCACCCGAAAGCGGCGCGCCATCGGCGGCGACGTAGGTTTCGTAGCCCTGGGGCAGGCTCGAAATCAGCTCGTGAACATTGGCCAGAACAGCGGCATCGAAGATGTCTTTGTCGGTCGCGTCATCGCGCATTCGACCGATATTGGCCTTGATGGAGCCGGGGAAGAGTTGGACGTCCTGGGGCAGATAGCCGACGTTTTCACCGAACTGACGTTGATCCCAATTGCGCAGATCCATCAGGTCCAGCCGGACATTGCCCGAGGTGGGAAGGATCGAGCCGACGAGCATTTTTCCCAGCGTCGTCTTGCCTGCGCCCGAACTTCCAATCAGCGCCAAAGACTCGCCCGGTTGCAGGGAAAAGGAGATGCCATTGAGAATAACGCGCTTGTTTGGCGGCGGTACGAAGAGCACGCGCTCGACATCAAGCTTGCCACTTGGCGAGGGCAGCTGCAGGCGGGCGAAGTTCAATGGCGAAGATTGCAGGAGGCCGCGGATGCGCCCGATAGCGGCGCGGACATGGACGACGTGGTTCCACCCTTCAATAGCCCCTTCAATCGGCGAGAGAGCGCGTCCAGAGATGATCGACGCGGCGATCACCATGCCGCCGGTCATCTGCCCCTCCAGCGCCAAGAAGGCGCCCCACCCTAAAAGTCCCACTTGAGTACACAGCCGTACGAGCTTGGAAATACTAGAGAAAAACGTATTCATGTCCTGCGCACGCACTTGCGCTTTAAGCGACCCGGCAGTGTCTTTACCCCAGATGCGCACGGCCTCGGGGATCATCGCCAAAGCGTTGATGATCTGAGCATTGCGAGACATGGAGTCGAGATGCGCATTGGCTCGATAGAGGAAGGCATTGGCCTCACCGAAGGATTTGGCCGTGGCGCGCTGGTTGAGCAAGGCCACCACCAGCAGCACCAAGCTGGCGCCCACAATGATGACCCCGAGCGTTGGGTGAATAAGATAGACCACCACAATAAAGAGCGGCGCGAGCGGCGCGTCGAGAAGCGCCAGCAGCGTGCCTGAGGTGATGAACGAGCGAACCTGCTGCAAATCTGACAACACCTGATATTCCCGGCCATTACCCCCGAGCGAGGCGCGCGCTGCAGCGCTCAAGACCGGAGCGCCCAATTGCACCTCAGCCTCTACGGCCGTTCGCATGAGGATGATGCGCCGGGTGCCATCCAGAAAGACTTGTAAGAAGACAGCCCCGAGCACGAATATGGTGAGCATCGCCAGCGTGTCGAGAGAGCGGCTTGTGAGGACGCGGTCTGACATCTGGAAGAGATAGATGGGGATCGCCAGAACGAGGATGTTGATGAAGATTGTGAAGACGAAAACCAACACAAGATTGCGTTTGATGGTCGATAAGGCGCTCCGATAGCTGTCAGCAAAGCTGATCGGTTTCATGCGCTTATGGAAATTTCCGCCGCCATTGTCATTGGTTGCAGGCTTGTCGATTGTTACCGGGCGCTGCTCGTCCTCGTCCTGGCCATCGGTTTCAGGATCGGCGAGGATTGGCCCGCGCTCCATGTCGATGGTTGGCCCTAACGGCCGTGATCTGCCAATTTCTTCGGTAGGACGAACCGGGGCGCTGCCGTTGCCCAGAGCGCCGGATACCGCACCGTAAAGCTTGGTATCAATATCGTCTCCCGCGCGAGCAGCGCGTGGATCGCCTTCCGTGATCATCCCTTCCAATGAGCGTGTAGCGCGATCGACCTGATCGAGAAAATCTCCGGCCGTCCTCGTTTGAGGGCCATAAGATTGATCTGGGCGCCCATTGCCTCGGTCGTTTGTGCCGTCCCCCACGAGAGGTCTCCCTTACACCAGCATCGACTGCATTGCGTCGAGCGAGGCGTCATGGTGTGTCGGTGCGGCGATTACGCCGTCGCTGTCCCCACAGTCGTCCCCCTCATCTGCGCCTAAGAATGCGATTGCCTCGGTGACCAAGACGTCAGGATCAAAACGCCCGCCGTCGCCACAGGAGAGAATATCCGCCTGGATGAGGATCGCGTCCGAATAGACGACACCATCGACATAGGCGCCGGTTCCCAAGGTGTCCACATCAACAATTGCGGCCAGATTGATCAGAGCATTGCTGCCGGTGGTTACCTGCCAATTTGCGGTTTGATCATCCAATATCGCCGCCTGAGCGATGGCCACTTGGTCAGCATCGCCGAGCACATTGAGCTGGCGCACATAGTGCAGATCAAAAATGCTCCCGGTTACGATCAGAACCGATAGGCCGGACATTCCGGCATAATCCGCATCACTGAGAAAACCTGAAGGCATGGCGGGTCGGTCGCCATCTTCAGCGTCCTCAAGAGCTTGTTGGTAATGGGACGGCAGGCCTAAGGCCCACTCGCCCGCACCGATGTTGGAAATCGACGCGCCATTGTAGAGCAGGTTTCCTCCGGTGCTGACCGAGCCCGCATAGCCATCACCGGAGATAAAATCATCGTCCAGCAGCACATTGGATTGCACGATAAAGTTGGCGTCGTAGAGAGTGCCACCGATGATGATGAGATCGTAATACGTCCCCAGCGCGCTGAACGAGGTGATGTTCTGCGCCAGATTGGCACCAGTCACGAAGTTAGACTGGGAGCCGGTGCTGTTGAGCACGTGGATATCGTTGTCGTAGATGAAGGTGGCTTGAACCAGCCATTGGGCAAAAACCAGATCACCTTGGACGACCGTCACGCTCCAATTGGAAGGACCTGCTTCAGTGTCGCCGGAGCGCGTGCTGCTAGCAATGTCGAGTTGGGAATGGGTGAAGGTCGCGACGTTTAGCGCCATGGTGGGCGGGGCCACGGAGGCGGCAATTTCACCCACGAGGGTGTCTTGGTCGCTCACGCAATTGGATTGCACGATGACGTCAAGCTGACGAACATCGCCCTGAACACCGATGACACCGGTGAGCATGCCAGAATTGCTCAACTGGGCGACGTTGACGAGCAAGTTGCCGCCCGCCATCAGATCAAGGCTCGCTTCCGCTCCGGAGGAAGCCTCCTGCTGCACGGTTTCCTCTGCGGGCTCCGGCGTATCTTGGGGCTGAAACGGTTCGGGCAAGAGATCATCAAGAAGCGGAGCCTCTTCGGCCATCTCGCCATTGACGTAGATGCCGGAGAGCGTATCGCCAGAGGCAACAAGGTGATCCGGAGCAAAATCGTCGGCAGCAATGGTCTGCTGCACGGCAATGACAAAATCTCCCATCGAGGAGACGTCGGACGGCACATCGAGGGCGCTGAACGGATTAACAGCGACTGTGTCCGCGAGCATTTCAGCAAGTCGTGGCGTTACGGTCAGATCAACCAAGGGACGGTCAGCGCCGCCGAGATCTAAGACGTCATTGTCTTCGAGGAAAATCTGCTGCTTGACGACGAAGAGGACTTCACCCGGATCAGGACCGAGGTCTGGACCCGCTTCCCGGTGAACATAGCCAATCACCCCGCTGGGCAAGGATTTGTGTGAGGGTTCACTATCGTCCTGTTCCGCAGGACGCTTGGCAGGCTTGGGCTCGAGTTTGATCCGCGCGGGATCAATGGGTGAATGACCATAGAACTCATAGGGGTGCGGCGTGTGCTCAACACCAGGTTGGAAATACTTGATAGCATGGGGCTGGATGACATCGAGCTCGTGGAGGCGTAGCGCCTCCTCATCCGGCACTTCATTTTCGCGATAGCGAAAAGTCAGTAGCTCGTGCCGTAAGCGTGCTGTCTCCTCGGAGAATTCCCAGTGACCAATGAAGTGCGCGATGATTTCGTCGTATGGCGGGAGGTAAGCGTACATGAGCGTGGCCCTTCCCTGCGCAGGCATTCAACGCAGGTCGACCTGCGCTTGCGCGCAGGTCGTAAGTACTGAACGGGGTGAATTACGCTTCGGCGTCGTCGCCACCAACGCTCGTATAGTTGTTGTTTCCACCAACTACGGAGACGTCGACCGCATTCTGCTGCAGGTTCGCACCAAGGACGATTTCCTGCGTGAATGCTGTGGAGCTTAGCGACGATGCAGCACTGGAGGCTGCCGATGCTGCGATATCGTCGCCAGCATCGATAGACCAGCCGTCTTTGCCGTCTGCATCACCGATACCGAAGCCGTCACCTGTGCTGGAGTCACCACCGGCGCTATCCCAAGTCATATCGAAGGTGCCGCCGTTATTCTGCTGCACATTGCTCAGGTTGTCATTGTCGACCAGATCGGCGATCTGATTGACCGCAAATGCGGTGTTGTGGTCACCAGTCCCGAAGGCATTGTTGAAGATGTTTTCGAAGTTAACATCGTCACCGGGATCGAAGGAGATATCGCCACCACCATTGGTCATGAAGATATTGTCGAAGTCGACGTCCTTCATATCGATGTCAGCAAAATCAGCGTCGTCAGGGACACGTGGTGTGTCCAGATCGAGGTCCACATCGACATTGACGTTCACATCAGTGGTCGATGTGTTTTCGTTGACGTTGACGTTTTCGTTGCTGCTGCCGTTCAGGTTCACATTGCCATTGAGATTGCCGTTAAGGTTCTCACTGGACGAATGCTGCCACTGGCCCTGGTCCTGATCCTGCTTCTGGTCTTGATCCTGGTCTTGTTTCTGATCCTGATCTTGATCCTGTTTCTGATCTTGGTCCTGAGCTTGGGCTTCTAGCTGCGCCTGCAGCTGGGCTTGCAACTCGGCCTGCACCTGTGACTGGTCCTGGGAGGGGTCGATGGTGCTTGGAGTGTGGTGATTGTTGTTGTTTCTATTAGATCTAGTCATTTCTCGCTCCACGAGAATAACACTGTGGCGAGACCCAACTCATTTCCAAAGGGTCCATAGTCACGGTGTTGGTGACCGGCTCTGAATCAGGCACACCACAATAGGCTCTGCGAAATGATCGCAGATGGCGTAGCGTTATGTACATGAACTCAACCGAGGGCAGTAAGACGATCTCGGACAACTATCCTGAGCGTCGGTAAGACAAGCTCACCATTCCGAGGCCCACCCGGAACATCACCGTTGGAGCATCGATTTCGGGCTAGAGTTAAGACGATCTTTAAGACTAGCTAGAACGGGCTATACGGATTTTTACGAAACTATTACGGCGCAAAGACTTGGGTTTCGAAACTGCTTCCCAAAGACTGCCAGGACAAATATTTTACCCAATAAGACTATATTCCTCGCAAATCCTTGTAGCTATAGTCACCCCCAAGTCTAGATACGGAAATCTCCCTAGTGCAGGGCGACATGCAAGACTGGATTGGAGGGTACCAGTGTCACTGCTTGGAGACGTCTTTCCCAATGTCGGGGCGTTAGGCCCCGCGCCTACCTCAGGCATGGTCGAAAACACGATCATATTGGGGGTAGAAGAGGATGCGCTATTTCAGGGACTAGCCCATGCGATGAGCTTGGCATTCCCCAATTACACAGCGCGCTTTGACGATAAATTGGACGCTCCCCACGCGCCCTCGCTTATTCTTTTGCCGGCCGACAAATCCGATGATCTGCTTTCGACGCTGGCCGCGCTCAAAGAGAAATATCCCGCCTCGATCATTGGAGTCGTGGTTGTAAACGGCAAGTCTTGCGACGAAAAAGTACTGAGCGCAGCGGCGGCACAAAACCTCGCCCATGGTGTCTTGCCCATCAGCCTGTCGCTGCGCGTTTGGCTCGCCGCTGTCTGGCTGCTGCTCAACGGCGGGCGCTATCTTCCGCCCAGCCTTTGGACGCACGCAACCGAACCCAGCTTTAGTGGACTGGACACACCGGTGCTCACGCAAGCGCCCAGTTCAATTCTCTCCCCCGCCCTGAATATCGCCCCGAACCACCTCGAAAATCTGACGATCCGTGAACGCGAAGTCCTCCGGCTTTTATCGAAGGGATTTCAAAACAAGATCATCGCCGCACGCCTAGACCTGTCGGAACACACGATCAAGATCCACGTCCACAACATCATCCGCAAGCTTGGCGTTCACAACCGAACCCAAGTGGCTTGGCTGTTCCGAAACCGATCCGACGACCCAGAGTAGGCATCACCTCAGAAGGGAAACTGCATCATGAGCACTCTCGAGAGTGCCTTACAGCGCGTCGGTCGCCTGAACTATGTCTGGACCAATACCGAGAGCCTGTTCATCTACCTGATCGCCCATCTGCTTGGCGCATCGAAGGACGGTGCGATCATTGTCTTTCTGACACTCAACACGACGCGGGCGCGGCTCGACCTCCTGCAGCGCTTGGCCAAACTCCCCGCAGTCGATCCGGATGACCGGCAGGCTGTGCTGTCCATCACAGATCGCCTGGGAAAAGAAAGCGCGCTTCGCAACAAGTTCAACCACTGCATCTACTCTTTCGATCGAGATGGCGCGATCACCACGCAGCTGATGCGCATTTCCGATCTCCATGACGATATTCGCTATGGGAAAACAGAGGCTTTGGATGACGCCGAGCTCAAGCGCATCGACGCGGCCATAACCAGAATTGTGGCGGTCAACAAGGCGATCTTGGCCTTCATCCAAGCCAAAGGGATTAGCTACTGACCCCGCAGCGGGCATACCCCCATCGGACTAGCTACTAAGCAGCAAATCGGTTGCGACGTAATATTCCCTAAACCCAAGGGGAAACGCGATGCTCGTCACGGCCATTTCCACCACCACTGAATTGTCTGCGCTGGAGAGCCAGTGGAACAGGCTCTATGCGCAAGATCCGCATGCGCATTATTTCCTGTCCTATGATTTCATGCGCGACTGGCTGGTGGCGCTTGAAGGCGGGTGGCAGGTTTTGGTCGCCCGCAACACCGCCGATGGGGAGATTGTCGCCCTCCTTCCCTTGAGGTTTCGGCTGCGCACGCTGCCCTCGGGAAAATTCTATGTCACCCTGCTGATGGCGGGGAACTATGGCGCCGACTATACGGGGCTGATTTGCCGCCCGCAGGAGGCGCGTCACGTCATCCCCGCGCTGGCAAAAGCAGTCCGACACCTCGATTGGCAAGAGCTAGACTTCGACTACGTCCAGGCCGCCGACCCGCGTTATGAAAAACTGCTCGATGAGTTTTCCGCTCGGCGATTTGACCGAACAGCAGGCGTGCGGACCAATGAGGAGCACACCAATAACCTGCTGTGTCCTGTCGTCTCTTTGCCGGCGACCTTCGACGAGCATCTCGGTCAGCTCAGCGCCAATATACGACAAAAGCTGCGCCGCCTCTTGCGCACACTCGACGATCAGAATTCGATCCAAATCACTTATCCGACCGCCGAGACATTTAACGCCGCCTATGACCAACTGGCCCAATTCTGGTGGCAGAAATGGTCCCACAAGAAGGGAGCAGAACGCTCGCAAAGCATCTTGCGGACCAATCGGCGGATTACCTTCAATGCCCTACAGGCGGGGTCGCTTTATATGCCGCTGCTGACGGTAGACGGACGGCTCGTTGCTGGGCTCATCACCTTTCTCGACCCGGTGCGCGGCACCGCCAATTTCTTTATGACAGGTCGCGACGAAAGCTATGAAGGCCCCTCGCCCGGCCTCTTGCTCCACGCCTTTTCCATTAGGGAGATGATCAGTCGCGGTTACCGCGAATATAATTTCCTGCGTGGTGACGAACCCTACAAATTGCTCTTCGGCCCCAAGCTGGAACAGCTCCAATGCGTCCGTGTAAAGAGACGCAAATCCAATGGGATATTGCCGCAAGCCGTCATAGAACGCGCCGCGGTTTTGGCAACTGCCGCGCACCAGAGAGCGCGCTTCAAACAGGCGGCAGCCGGCTATACCCAAATCCTGCAATCGGCACCCAATACCGTCAATATCCTCTATAGGCTCGGACAATTATATGAGCAGACGGGACATGAGGATGCTGCCTATCTGACCTATGAAAAAGCCGCCCAATTGGTGCCCCGCAACCAAATGCTGAAAGACCGGCTCACCCGGCTTCGCCCCGCCCCCCATACCATGCCGCCTTCCGCGGCACTGAGCGCCCCATCACGCGACGCGCATTAGCAAAAAGCGCCATTTTACTTGGCCGGGTTTTGGCGTCCATCTTTGCGCTTGACTTGTATGGAAGGCGGCGCAATGTTGCGGTATCTGAGCAGGATATTCCTCTCAGGATCGGCCGGAGACGCGTCATGGACCTTGTGGGTCCAGCCAGGGTATGTGGTCAAGCGCGAGCTACGCGGTACGTCTGCTGTCGGACCGATGAGTAACGGACAGCTGCTCGTATCGACCTTCTGAGTTGCCTGCGAAGTAACAACCGTGCGGTCGCGGTTGGCGGGCACTACCGTTCCCTGCACCGCAGTTTGTCCCTGATAGACAGCGAGAGAACGGTTCGGCATCAGCCCACCTCCCTCTCCCCGAGACTAAAAATGAGCCAGAACCGTTCGGGCATTCTGGCGTGAGGAATTTAGAGGTACGTAACTCATGATTTCCGGGACTGGTTTGGAGGAACCACCCAGAGATCAGAAGAATGTTCTAGGGAGGAACACATGAGCAGACTTTCAAGACGCACATTCTTGGGCGCTTCGGGCTCAGTTTTGGCGCTCGCGGCAATGGGCCGTCCGGCCTTTGCGCAAAGCGCTGAAATCCGCCATTTCTGGTGGGGCAATCCAGAACGCGATAAACGCACTCTGGCCGTTATCGACATATTCAATGACAAAAATCCGTCGATCAAGGTTTCTGGCGAGACCCTTGGTTTTGCTGATTACTTCACCAAGCTAACCACGCAGATTGCGGGCGGCAACATGCCGGACGTGATACAGCAAGGTTACGGGGTTTTGTTCGAATACATCGCCAATGGTGCGGTGGTTCCGCTGGATGAGTTCGTAGGCAAGAGCCTTGATATTTCCAAGATCGACCAGAGCGCTATCGACGCTGGTACGGTGGATGGGAAATTCTACGCCCTTTCGATCGGCGCCAACAGCCATATGGCGGTCTATAATACCCGCCTCTTTGAAGAAGCTGGGATCAAGGTGGGCGAGGACTTCGACCCTTATGGCTACACCTATGACCAGCTCGCAGAGATCGCGGCCGAGGTAAAAAAGGCCACCGGCGTTCCAGGCACTGACGACAACACGGCCGACTATCAGAATTTTTCCGACTTCACGGTCCAAAAGGGTGCCAACCTCTATAATGAGGACAGCTCCTACGGCCCGACGCAGGAAATCGTCGAAGAATACTTTGCGACCTGGGAGAAAATCCGCAATGCGGGTGGCACGCCAGCAGGTGCTGAAAGCGCTGGCCTATCGGGCGTTTCGGATCTCGCCGCACAGGGCGTGGTCACAGGTAAGTCGGCCATGACCTATTTGTGGTCCAACCAATTGGTCGGCATTCAGGGCCTGATGCAAGATACGCTCGGCTGCGCCATGTATCCGAACACCGCAGAGATGCGTCCGGGGTCTGTCGTGCAGCCCAGCCAGTTCGTGTGCTTGACACGCGACAGCAAGAACCCAGAAGCTGCCACCGCCTATATGAGTGCCTTCGTCAACGATCTCGACATGACCAAGATCCTTGGCTTGGAGCGCGGTATTCCGAGCCAATCTGACGTGCGCGCTGCATTGCAGCCGCAGCTTTCAGAAGTTGAAGCCCGCTCGGTCGAGTTCTTTGACAAAATCCAAGGCAAGACCGCAGCGCTGACCGCCCCACCGCCGAGGGGCTCGGGCGAAGTCGAACAGACCTTTGAGCGCCTTGCCGTCGGCGTCTTGCTCGGAGAGCGCTCGATTTCAGAAGTGGCTTCCGACTTCGTCTCCCAGGCTCAGGCCATTCTCCGGCGCGCCTGACGCCTGAACCCGTCCGGCGCCTCTCTCCCGTGGCGCCGGCTTCTCCGGGAGATGCTGCAGCTCTGCCTCTGGTCACGGGCAGGTGCTGCAGCCTTCCTGAGCCTTGCACGAAGCGCTATCGAGGACTGAACTGGTGCAGAAATTCTTCGCCCGCAACTTTGCTGGCTACGCCTTCCTAACGCCTTGGCTGATCGGCTTCTTCCTCCTGTCGATCGGGCCCATTCTGGCCTCGTTCTATCTCGGCTTCACCAAATACAATGTGGTGCGTCCACCGCAGTGGATCGGCCTCGATAACTACGCCTATATGCTGCAATTTGATCAGCGGTTCTGGAAGGCCCTGCAGGTCACCTTCACCTTCGTTGTGGTGTCTGTGCCGCTCAAGCTGATCTTCGCCCTCGGCGTGGCAATGGCGCTCGATAAGGGTATTCGCGCCATAGGCTGGTATCGGGCGCTGTTTTACCTACCATCCATTCTGGGCGGCTCTATCGCTGTGGCCATCCTCTGGCGGCAGCTGTTCAATTATGATGGCGTCATCAACTCCGCCTTGAGCCTTATTGGCATCGACGGCCCCTATTGGCTCTCCGATCCAAAGTTTTCGCTCTGGACGCTGGTGGTCCTCGCCGTTTGGCAGTTCGGCTCCCCCATGCTGATTTTCTTGGCAGGCCTTCGCGCCATTCCGCAGGAGCTTTATGAGGCCGCAGAGATCGACGCGGCCAGCCCAAGCAAGAAGTTCTTCGCCATTACCGTGCCACTCCTCGCCCCCGTGATCTTCTTCAATCTCGTATTGCAGATGATTGAGGCTTTTAAGAGCTTTTCCGGGGCTTTCATCATTTCTGGCGGCACCGGTGCGCCTTTGGACAGCCTCCTGTTCTTCACTGTCTATCTCTACAACGAAGCCTTCAGTTTCCTTCGCATGGGCTATGCCTCGGCGCTGGCCTGGGTTCTGCTGCTGATCATTGCGCTCTTCACTGCCATTGCCTTCTGGACCTCCAAATATTGGGTCCACTACGAAAATGAGAGGGGTTGAGCCATGAGCATGACTGCGACACTGCCTCAATCGACCAGCACGACTTCCGAAATCGCCCGCGCCTATCGCGTCGAAAAGGCCAAACGGGCAAAACGCACCGCGCTGCTCAAGCACGTGTTCCTGATCGCGACTTCGCTGATCATGATCTATCCGCTACTGTGGATGCTCGCATCCTCACTTAAGCCGGATAATCAGATTTTTGGTGATCTGGGGCTGTGGCCGCGCGAGTTCCGCTGGGACAATTATACCAAGGGTTGGAACGCCCTGCCCGTCAGCTTTACGACCTTCTTCTGGAACTCCACCGTCGTGACCGTCCTCTCGGTCATCGGTAATGTCATCTCGTGCTCTTTCGCCGCCTATGCTTTCGCCCGGCTCGAATTCTCCGGCAAAACCATATGGTTCAGCCTGATGATGATGACCCTGATGATCCCCTATCACGTGGTTCTCATCCCCCAGTATCTCCTCTTCCTACAGCTGGGATGGGTCGACACCTATCTGCCGCTGATCGTGCCGAAATTCCTCGCAGGAGAAGCCTTCTTCATCTTCCTGATGATCCAGTTTTTCCGCCAGCTTCCGCGCGAACTTGACGAAGCGGCCATGATCGACGGTTGCTCGCCGTTCAAAATCTATTGGGCGATCATCATGCCCCTGTCGCTCCCTGCCATGGCGACAGCGGCGATCTTCTCGTTCATCTGGACGTGGGAGGATTTCCTGGGACCACTGGTCTATCTCAATGATCAGGCCGACTATACCGTCCCCTTAGCGCTGCGCAGCTTCATCAGCTCCGATGGGGTCAGCCAATATGGCGCGATGTTCGCCATGTCGATCCTCTCCATCCTGCCCATCCTGTTGTTCTTCATTATCTTCCAGAGTCTCATCATTCGCGGCATCGCGATGAGCGGACTGAAATAAGGCGTCTGACCATGGCCTCTGTAACCCTCAGCGAAGTCCGCAAAGCCTATGGCAATATGGAAGTGATCCACGGCATTGATCTGGCCATTGAAGATGGTGAGTTTCTGGTGCTGGTCGGTCCCTCGGGATGCGGCAAGTCTACTCTGCTGCGCATGATTGCGGGACTGGAAGAAATTACCGATGGCACGGTCGCCATTGGCGATCGGATCGTCAACGACCTCTCAGCCAGCCAGCGCAATCTCTCCATGGTGTTCCAGTCCTATGCGCTCTATCCGCATATGAGCGTGCGCAAGAACCTTGCCTTCGGCCTATCCAATTTGAAGATGCCCAAGGATGAGATCGAGCGGCGCGTGGCGGACGCGGCCAGAATTCTCCAGATCAACGAATTGCTTGAGCGCAAGCCGCGCCAGCTCTCCGGCGGACAAAAGCAGCGCGTTGCCATCGGGCGGGCCATCGTCCGCGAGCCGCAATTGTTTCTCTTCGACGAGCCGCTCTCCAACCTCGACGCTGAGCTGCGCGTGCAGATGCGTGTCGAACTGGCCAATCTCTACAATCGCCTCCGCACCACCATGATCTACGTGACCCATGATCAGACCGAAGCGATGACGATGGCGACGCGCATCGCCGTGTTGAGCAAGGGCAATCTTGAGCAGATCGGAACGCCGCACGAGCTTTACAACAGGCCAAGAAACCTCTTCGTTGCTGGGTTCATCGGTTCGCCAAAGATGAATTTTTTCAATGGCGTAGCTGGTAATGCAGGGATAGAGCTCGAGAAGATCGGTCAAGTGAATGTTACAGTTCCACAGGCCGGAGCTGTCACTGTTGGCATTCGTCCCGAGCATATCGAGATTGGCGCTACCGGAGCATTGTCGGTAGAGGGTGATATTACGCTGGTCGAATATCTCGGAAGCGAGGTTTTTCTCCACCTCTCCCTACCAGGCAACAATAGTGTTCTGGTTCAAGCGCCCGGCAATGCGCCGCACAAGCGCGGCGAAAAGCTGACGATTTCATTCTCGCCCGCTGACATGCATTTCTTTGATGCCGACGGGCTGCGCATTGAGAGCGTGTCGTGAGCCTATCTCTGCTTGAGACTTTGCGAGCATCGCCACTGGCCGACCGGCTGGGGCCGCTGCCCCGTGCCGAGCATCAGCAACTGCTTGAGGAATGGCAAAAGTCGGGCGTCAATTTTGTCTCGTCTTCAGAGCGGCTCAACGCGCGATATGAGCAAGCGGTCCGCGAACTGTTTGACTGCATTGGACCCGCTGCCGACGACACGCCTATTTTGCACGAGGGCGGGATTTATCACGGCTGCTGGCTCGAAAGCACGGGCACGATCAATGCCGAAATTCTCTCGCGCTTTCTGCCCAGTATCGCGCAGGCGACCTTTTCGGCCTTTGCCCGTCATCAGCGCGATGATGGTCTCTTTCCCTATAAAATGACGGCTGCGACTGGTCCCAAATTTAGCCAGATCCAGCTGGTGTCGCCACTGGCGCGCAGCGTTTGGACCCATGTACGCCTCAATAGACCTGACACTGAATGGTTACGCACCATGTATGAGGCGATGGCCCGCTACGATGCCTGGATCGCGGAGTACCGCGATACGCGTGGGACCGGCGGCGTCGAGGCGTTTTCGACCTACGACACAGGGCATGACCTGTCTTCTCGCTTCTGGCACGTGGACGATAGTCCGTTTCAAAACGACCCAACGCGTTTTGATCCTGATAGCCCCATTTTGCCATTCGTCGCCCCCGATCTGACCGCCAATATTGCCAGCCAGCGGCACTACCTTGGGGCCATTGCGGCGACATTGGGCGAAAATGCCGATGCATGGGCAAGCAAGGCCGCTGCCAGCACTGACGCGCTGTTCCGGGAGTGTTTTGATGACGAGGATGCCCTCTTTTACGACAAGGACCGCAATGACCGTCACGTTCGCATTCAATCGGATGTGCTGCTGCGTGTCCTTGCCTGCGAGATCGGCGATGGTGACCTCTTCCGAACGTCGCTGAAGCGCTATTTGCTCAATACGCGAAAATTCTTCGCACGGTTTCCGCTGACCTCCATCGCGCTCGACGATCCGCGCTTTGACCCCAATCCGGGTCAAAATAGTTGGAATGGTCCCACCAATTTCCTTACGCTGATCCGCACGCCGCATGCTTTCGAGCATCATGGGCACCACACAGAGCTGACGTGGATCATGCAGCCTGTGCTCGACGCGCTGATCCATGCAGAGCGCTTCCCGCAGACGCTCAATCCCTATACAGGCGCAGCGGGATTTACCGAAAAATACTCCCCCGCCATTCTGTGCCTTCTTGATTTTCTGGAGCGCACGTGCGGGGTCGCGCCAAGACCGGATGGCTCCGTCTGGTTCACGAGCCTTCTCCCCAAACCGACCATGCATCAGCATCAGACTTGGGACACCGCCTATCGCAGAGTGATCGACGGCGTCACCTACGAGCTGATCAATGTAGCGCAGGGCAGCGAGATCTATCGGAACGGCGCGTTGCACGTCCGTACGCCAGCGGGGCTGCGCGTTTGCCTTGATCGGAGCGGCGCGCTCCTCAGCGTAATCGGCGTTACGGCCAGAACGGTGGTTGGGACTATTTGGTACCGCGGCGCGGAGATCGCCATCAATGCCGCGGCGAACCAAGAGCTCGCCTTCGAGGGTGCAGCATTCAACACCACGCGTGACCCGGGCATGGTCCTGCCGCAGTATGACTGACCCGCTCTAGCGGCGCGGATCAATCCCAGAGCACGCGGACCGACATGGTTGCTGCAGCCGTGCGGTTCTCAATGCCGAGCTTTTCGAAAATCTGCTCAAGGTGCTTGTTCACCGTTCGCGGGGAGAGCTGCAGGATTTCAGCGATTTCCTTGTTGGATTTGCCATGGGTCAGCCAGAGCAGCACCTCCGCTTCGCGCAGGCTGATCCCGAAGGCGGCCGCAAGGCGTTCCTCGCCCGTGCCAATGGCGCGATCGATCAGGCGGAGCAGCACTGCCCCTTCGTTGCCGCGCTCCATGATCCGGAATTCAACTTCGCGGTCAAAGCGCCGGTACAGCCGCACCGCGCTCTCACTGCCTTCGCTATCGACCAGCCACTGCTTTAATTCCCAGGGGAGCGCGGCGCCTTCGTCGGACCGCAGGCCGATACGGGTCAGCAATTCCTGTGCCTGCGGGGTGGCCCAAGCGATGGCCCCATCGCGACCAACAGCAGCAATGGGCCGACCGATGGCGTCGAGAGCATCACGCGCTGAGCGCGTTTTGCGCGAATTTGCCAAGTGAACCCGCATGCGCGCGAACAATTCGTTCAAGACGATGGGTTTGGGAACGAAATCAACGCCGCCACAGGCGAGCGCCTTGACCACATGTTCGCTATCATTGCGACCAGTCATGAAGACAACCGGCAAGTCCGCATACCCCATTTCCGACTTGAGCACCCGGCACACCTCAAACCCATCCATGCCCGGCATCATTGCATCGAGCAAGATGATGTCCGGCCGGGCCTGACCGACCAAGGACAAGGCGGCGCGCCCATCCACCGCCTTCAGAGGGGCCATGCCCTCAAATTCCAAGGCATCAAAGAGCATGGACAGCGTTTCGGGCTGGTCGTCGACAATCAGGACTTTAGGCGCGCTCGGCGTCATCATCTGATCAGCGTATCCTCATTGTTTGGCGGGAGTGCTTCGTCGGCTTCGATCCATTGCAAGGCGAGCGTTGCGCCGATCTGCTGGACGAGATCGTCAATCTTGAACGGCTTGATGTGATAGCCGTCGTAAAGCGAGCTATGCTCCGACTGACGCCTGTCGGTTCCAGCATCGGCGGAAATCATGATGATTGGCAATCGCTTCATAATATCGCCGCGCAGTTTTCGCGCAACTTGCCACCCATTTTGCCCCGGCATGGAGACATCCAGCAATAGCAGGTCTGGCCGATGTTTTCGCACCGCCCGCAAACACTCAATGCCATCGGCGACGGTGGACACCTCAAAGCCCAGTCCGCCGAGTAGGTCGGTGAGGAGTTCGCGCTGGGCCGGATCATCGTCAGCCACTAAAATCGAACGACGCGGACCGTAATAACCCGTGATGCGAATAGTGGAATGCTTGGGCTCGTCGGGCATCCAAGTCGAAGACAGCAACATACGCATTGTAAAGCACGTGCCGACGCCCGGCTCGCTGCGCACGGTCAGCTCCCCGCCCATAATCTCGACGAGCAATTTGGTGATGGTCAGACCCAGTCCCGTTCCGGGCTGCGGCTCTGCGCCGGGAGGATAGCTGCCCCGTTGGAAGGGAAGAAAAACCTGCTCCAATTCGTCGGCCGCTATACCGATTCCGGTATCGATAATTTCAAAAGTCGCAATCTGGCTGCGGTAGCTGATGCGTAAGGTCACCGAGCCCTGCTGGGTGAATTTTATGGCATTGGAGAGGAGATTGATGAGGATCTGCCTCAGGCGCTTCTCATCGGTGTAGACATAGCCGGGGATCGGGGTCTGCTGATCAGAGATGAATTCGATCCCTTTGTCCCGTGCTTGCAGGGAAAACATCTCGACCATTTGGTGGATATTGGCAGGCAGCGCCGTCTTGTCGCGAAACAGATACAGCTTGCCGGCCTCGATCTTGGAGATATCGAGAAGCCCCTCAATAAGCCCCGACAAATGCTCGCCCGAGCGCAGGATTGTGCGAGCGGCTCGCGTGACCATGGGTTGCTCCTCGCGCTGCCGTTCAAGCAATTGGGCGTAGCCAAGAATGGAATTGAGCGGCGAGCGCAACTCGTGGCTCAGTCCCGTCACATAACGCGATTTCGCCAAATTGGCGGATTCAGCGGCTTCTTTCGCCCGCTGTAACTTGCGGTCGGTTTCTTGATGCGCCTCGATCTCCTCCACCAATAAGGCGGTATGGCGCCGCGCCTCTTCCTCGGCGAAGTCACGACTCTCGCGATTGAGGACAAAAAGCCAGATAACAATGCCCGTGATTATGAAGAAGACCACAAAGAGTTTTGTCAGGATTGAATCGATGGCCGCGCGGGCCAAAAGCCCATCCAGCGTGGCCTGATAAGCGAACACCATCAGAACGGCCGCCATCAACGCCCCAACGATTGCCATGAGGAACAGATAGTGACCCAGCCTGCTGCGGAGGGCGCGGGCGATGGGCGCGGGAAAGAGTTTTGTGACCACATTCGAGAGTTGATCGGAAATTCGAGCATCGGTTTTGCAGCGGTCGCCGCACCGGGCATCGAGCGAGCAACACAAAGAGCAGATCGGGCCGCCGTAAACAGGGCACCGAGCCATATCTTCGGGCTCAAAGCTATGCTCACAGACGTGACACTGAATGGGTTCACCGCTGCGTGCCGAAAGCTCACTCTCGCGCGCGATATAATACCGCCCACCGGTTAGCAGCGCGATGATCGGCACAAAGACCATGGCCGACACCAGAGCGACATAGGAATAAAGCGCAGCCGCGACGTCTCCGAACACGCCCAAATAGGACAAGACAGCCAAAGCCACCGCAATCAGCATCGAGCCAAAGCCAACTGGATTGATGTCATAGAGGTGGGCGCGCTTAAATTCGATATGGCGAGGCGACAAGCCAAGCGGCTTGCAGATCACGAGATCGGCGACAATCGCCCCGAGCCAGGCAATGGCGAGAATGGCGTAGAGCCCGAGGATTTGCTCTAGCGCTCGATAGATGCCGAACTGCATTAGCATCAGGCCAATCAAGACGTTAAAGACTACCCAGACCACCCGGCCTGGATGGCTATGGGTCAGGCGCGAGAAAAAGTTCGACCACGCTATCGAGCCTGCGTAGGTATTGGTGACATTGATCTTGAGCTGGCAGACGACAACGAAAATGCCCGTCGCGGCCAGCGCCAGTTCGGGACTGGCCAGCATCTGGCCAAAGACCACGAGATACATTTGCGTGGGTTCGGCAGCACTCTCGAAGGCGACGCCATGGCGGAAGGCGTAGTAGGCCAGGAACGATCCGGCCATGACCTTGATGCCACCGATGATGATCCATCCCGGACCGGCGCCGATGAGCGCAATCCACCAGGTCAGGCGGTTTTTGTGCGTCGAGCGCGGGAGAAACCGCAAATAGTCCACCTGCTCGCCAATTTGAGCGACCAGCGCAAACATGACCGCCGACGCCGCGCCGAACAGCGAGAGATTAAAACTCCCATCCAACTCTCCCATCAGGCCGGTATAGCCGGTCCATTCCCGCACCGACGGCATGCTTTGTGCGCCGATGAAGACAAAGGGCAGAATTTGCAGAACCAGCCAGAACGGCTGGGTCCACATTTGGAAGCGGTTGATCAGCGTGATCCCGTAGGTCACGAGTGGAATAGCGACGAGCGCGCTGACAAAATAGCCAATGGTCAGCGGCAGGCCAAAGCAGAGCTCCAGCGCCGTCGCCATAATGGCCGCTTCAATGGCAAAGAAGATGAAGGTGAAGCTGGCATAGATCAGCGAGGTTATGGTTGAGCCGAGATAGCCAAAGCCAGCGCCGCGGGTTAGCAAATCGATGTCGACGCCGTATTTGGCAGCGTTATAGACGATGGGTATGCCCATCAGAAAAATGATCAGGCAGGTTGTGAGCACGGCCCAAGCGGTGGTGTGGAAGCCGTAGTTAAGCGTCAGCGCCCCGCCTATCGCTTCAAGGGCCAAAAAAGATGCGGCGCCTATCGCTGTGTTGGCGATGCGTGCAGGCGACCAGCGACGCACCTTCTGTGCGGTAAAGCGCAGGGCAAAGTCTTCCAGCGTCTGATTGGCGACCCACTTATTGTAGGTCCGCCGTACCCGCGTCACTTTCGGATGCGCCGTCATCGTTTCTCCCAACCGAGCGCCCCCACCGCGTTCGGGTATCGTGCCATTCGCATTTCATCGTAGTCGCGAGGGTATCGTCCCTCAGATCGCTCGCGACATAACGCAGACTAGGGGGAAATCTCGCGCACTGGAATACGTCAAATGCCCCGTTGAGAGGCAAAGCAATAAAATGCCCAATCCTTGCTCAGTTGCTGGTGAAACCCGCCGCAGCCGCGAACAGGGACAGGGCATTTCAATGACTGATGCAACGGGCCAAGGCCCCTTCAAACTCAACCGCCGCAAACTCTTGGCGGCCATGGCAACCATTCCAGCGCTGGGCATGCTGGGCACAACGCGCGTTTTCGCCGACACATCGACGGCCGCAGTCAATACCAGCGGCCTCGCCGTCACCGATACAGATGTGACCGTGGGCATCCTCCACTCGGTGACCGGCACCATGGCGATTTCCGAGACCGGTTCGGTGCAGGCGGAAATCCTTGCCATCGAGCAAATCAACGCCGCTGGTGGCGTTCTCGGTCGCCAGATCAAGTATATTCAGGAAGACGGCGCCTCCGATTGGCCTACATTTGCCGAGAAGGCCAAGAAGCTGCTCGTTCAGGACAAGGTAGCCTCTGTCATGGGCTGCTGGACCTCAGCATCGCGCAAGGCGGTGCTGCCCGTCTTCGAGCAATATAACGGCATGCTCTACTACCCCACCTTCTACGAAGGTCTCGAAGAGAGCCCGAACGTCATTTACACCGGCCAAGAAGCAACCCAGCAGATCCTTGCGGGCATTGATTGGGTGGTCGACACCAAGGGCGCAAAGAGCTTCTACCTGCTGGGCTCGGACTATATCTGGCCGCGCACCTCCAACAAGATTGCCCGCAAGCATATCGAGATGAAGGGGCTCAAGGTCGTCGGCGAGGAATATTACCCGCTCGAACATACCCAGTTCAATTCGGTCATCAACAAGATCAAGCTGACCAAGCCAGACGTCATCTATGCCATCGTCGTGGGGGGCTCAAATGTGGCCTTCTACAAGCAGCTCAAGGCCGCAGGTATCGACCTCACCAAGGAAGCGCCACTGCTGCTCACCATTTCGGTGACGGAAGACGAAATCCTCGGCATCGGCGGCGAGAACATCGTCGGCGCCTATGCCGCGATGAAGTACTTCCAATCGATCGAGAACGACAACAATGCCGCCTTCGTCAAGGCGTTCAAGGAGCGCTGGGGCGACGGCATCGTCATCGGCGACGTGACGCAAGCGGCCTACCTCGGCCCCTGGCTCTGGAAGGCCGCGGTCGAGCGTGCTGGCAGCTTTGACATCGATAAAGTGCGCGAAGCATCGCCGGGCATAGAACTGACCACCGCCCCGGAAGGCTACGTCAAGGTTCACGACAACCACCACCTCTGGAGCAAGTTGCGCATCGGACACGCCCGCACCGACGGGCAGTATGACGTTGTCTACGAAACCGCCGACCTGATGGAACCCGATCCGTTCCCAGAAGGCTACCAATAAGCCGATTTTCTGACGCCAACGGCGGTCCCTTTAGGGGCCGCCAAACTCTCCATCAATTAGCGAGGCGCAAATGATCGGTGATTACACATATGACCAGTTTTTCTCGATCCTGGCGATGCAGGGCTTTGCCGGGCTGAGCTTGTTTTCGGTCTTCGTGCTTATGGCGCTGGGCCTAGCCATCATCTTCGGCCAGATGGGCGTCATCAACATGGCGCACGGCGAATTCATGATCTTGGGTGCCTATACCACTTGGGGCGTCAGCCTTTTCGTTACCAGTTTCGTCCCAGCCCTATTCCCAGTCTATTTCTTTATCGCCATGGCCTTGGCCTTTTGCGCCAGCTTCACGCTTGGGGTTTTGGTGGAGTGGTCGATGATCCGGCATCTCTACCGACGCCCACTCGACACTCTGCTCGCCACTTGGGGGCTCAGCCTCATTCTGCAACAGCTCTACCGCACGGTGTTTGGTGCGCGCGAAGTGGGTGTCACCCTGCCCGATTGGATGATGGGATCGCTTCCCCTCACCGATATCATCGAAGTGCCGATCAATGGCCTCTTCGTCATGGGCCTGACGACACTGATCGCCACGAGCGTTTTCCTGCTGATGTTCAAATCCCGTTGGGGCAAGCAAGTGCGTGCCGTGACTCAGAACCGGGTGATGGCGGGGGCTGTTGGCATTGACACCAAGCGGGTCGATCGTCTGACCTTTGGTCTTGGATGTGGGATTGCCGGGGTCGCAGGATCGGCCTTCACCATGATCGGTTCGACCGGCCCAACCTCCGGCCAGCTCTATATCGTCGATACCTTCCTTGTCGTCGTTTTCGGCGGCGCTGCCAGCCTTCTCGGCACCATTGCCTCCGCTTTCGCCATTAGCCAGGCCCAATCGACAATGGAGTTTTTCCTGTCGGGCTCCATGGCCAAGGTCCTCACCTTGCTGACCGTGGTCGGCATTTTGATGCTGCGCCCGCAGGGGCTGTTCACTCTCAAAATTCGTCGCTGAAGGAGCACTCTTATGTCACTCGCGACCTCTGCATCCAAACGCCCGATAAACAAAGACCTCCTCGCCTTTGCAGTCATCGCTGCGCTGCTGCTGGTGGTTTTGCCCCTAACGCTAGATCTCTTCCGCCTCAACCTCGTCGGCAAATACCTAACCTATGCCTTCGTCGCCGTAGGGCTCGTTCTGTGCTGGGGCTTAGGGGGCATTTTGAGCCTCGGCCAAGGCATCTTCTTTGGCCTTGGCGGCTACTGCATGGCCATGTTCCTCAAGCTTGAGGCGTCATCTCCGGAAAACACCGCCATCCAGTCGACACCGGGCATCCCCGATTTCATGGATTGGAACCAGGTGACCGAGCTGCCCTGGTGGTGGGTGCCGTTCCAGTCCTTCCCCGTGGCGATCCTTGCGATCATCGTCGTCCCGACAGTGTTTGCCTACATCATCGGCGCGGCCATGTTCAAACGCCGGGTCGGCGGGGTCTACTTCGCCATCATCACCCAGGCCATCGCCGCCATTCTGACCATTCTGATCGTTGGGCAACAGGGGTATACGGGCGGCATCAACGGCATGACCGACCTGCGAACCCTGCTCGGATGGGATATCCGCACCGACAGCGCCAAGTTCATCCTCTATTTCGTCAATGCAGCGCTGCTGCTGGGCGTTATCCTGATCGCTCTTTACGTCAAAGGCTCCAAGGCCGGCCGCCTCCTGATCGCTATGCGCGACAAGGAGGATCGGGTGCGGTTCTCGGGCTATGACGTCGCCAATTTCAAGATTTTCGTCTTCTGCCTCGCTGCTGCCTTCTCCGCCATTGGTGGTGCCATGTTCGCCCTCCAGGTCGGCTTCATGTCGCCCTCCTTTGTCGGCATTGTTCCATCCATCGAAATGGTGATCTTTTGCGCTGTCGGCGGACGCCTGTCGATCTTCGGCGCGGTCTACGGGGCTCTGCTGGTGAACTGGGCAAAGACCACGTTTTCCGAGAGCTTTCCGGAACTCTGGCTCTTTGCCATGGGCGGCCTCTTCATTGCCGTTGTCATGGCCTTCCCCAACGGCTTGGCCGGTATTTGGAAGAGTTATGTCGAGCCGATCTGGGCCCGCCTGCGGGAGCGGCCGCGCCCGGCTCCGACTACCCCCGTCACAGCGCCGCCTGTGCCCCTGCCCGTGGCCTCCATAGCTCCCATCCCCTCTCAAGCTGCAGCCGAATAGGACCCCGAACTATGACGTTCATTTCAGACGTAGCGCCGAAGGATTTCCTGCTCGCAGTCGAAGGCCTCACCGTGTCCTTCGATGGTTTCAAGGCCGTGAACGACCTGTCCTTTTACGTCGATGAGAACGAGATCCGCGTCATCATCGGCCCCAATGGGGCGGGAAAAACAACCGTTCTCGACCTCATCTGCGGTCGAACGAAAGCAACATCCGGTTCCGTCCGTTTCCGCGGCAAGGAACTGACGACGATGAAGGAACACCAGATCGTTCACACCGGGGTTGGGCGGAAATTTCAGAACCCATCCATCTACGAGGATTTGACGGTTTTCGAAAACCTCGAACTCTCGTTTCCGCGCGGGAAAACCGTCTGGGGTGCTTTGGCCTTTCGGCGCGATCATGAGGTGACCAACCGGGTCGAGGAGATCGCGGAGATGATCTTCCTCAAAGATCACCTAGATACGGAAGCCGCCATTCTCAGCCACGGCCAAAAGCAATGGCTCGAAATCGGCATGCTGCTGATCCAGAAACCCGAACTGCTGATGCTGGACGAACCCGTTGCCGGGATGAGTGTCGCCGAGCGCATCAAAACCGCTGAGCTGCTCAACACCATCATCAAGCAGCACTCCGTGATCGTCATCGAGCACGACATGAAGTTCGTCGAGGACATCGCCCACCGGGTCACGGTCTTGCACCAGGGCAAAGTGCTCTCGGAGGGCACGATGGACCATGTCCAAAACGATCCCAAAGTCGTCGAAGTCTATCTCGGTCATTAGGAGGCCATCATGCTCGCAATCGACAAGCTGCGCGTTTCCTACGGCCAGAGTGAAGTCATTCACGGCGTCTCGCTCGATGTCGCTCCCGGCGAGATTGTCGCCATCATGGGCCGCAACGGCATGGGCAAAACCACGCTGATGAAGTCGCTCATGGGCATCGTCCCCTCACGGAGCGGCACAATCGCCGTTGACGGCAAGCTGGTGGAGGCCACCGAAAGCTTCGACCGCGTACGCTCTGGCCTCGCCTATGTCCCACAAGGCCGCATGATCTTTTCGACCATGACGGTGAAAGAGAACATCGAGACCGGCCTCACCGTCACCGACGACCGCGAGGTGCCGCCCGACCTCTATGAGCTTTTTCCCGTGCTCCTCGATATGAAGGGACGTCGCGGAGGCAATCTTTCGGGCGGCCAGCAGCAACAGCTGGCAATCGCCAGAGCGCTGGCCTCGCGTCCAAAAGTTTTGCTGCTGGATGAACCCACCGAGGGCATTCAGCCCTCGATCATCAAAGAGATCGCCCGGACCCTGCGCCGCATCCGCGACGACAAAGGCCTCTCCATCGTCGTTTCTGAACAGGTGCTGAGCTTTGCGCTCGATATCGCTGACCGCGTGCTGGTCATCGAAAATGGCGAGATCGTCCACGAAAGCCCCCGCACCGGCATCGATGAGGCGAAAGTCTCCTCATTCCTTTCCGTCTAGCCATTGCCATTCATCGCCTAAAAGAGGACCAGACATGACCGAAACACTGATCAAGGTCGATCTCAACGAAAGCCCATACACCAACGAGAAGATCCACAACCGTTGGCATCCGGACATTCCGATGGCCTGTTGGGTCGAGCCGGGCGATGACTTCAAGGTCGAAACTTATGACTGGACTGGCGGCCAGATCAAAAACGACGACAGCGCCGCCGACGTGCGCGATGTCGATCTCAATCAGGTCCACTTTCTCTCAGGTCCAATTGGCGTTAAAGGCGCACAGCCGGGCGATCTACTCGTCGTCGACATTCTCGACATCGGCGCTTTTGAAGACTCCCTATGGGGCTTTAACGGCTTCTTTTCTGTCAACAATGGCGGCGGTTTTCTCGATAAGCATTTTCCGAGTGCTCAGAAATCGATCTGGGATTTCAAAGGCATGTTCACCGAGTCCCGCCATATTCCGGGCGTCAAATATGCAGGCCTCATTCACCCCGGCCTGATCGGCTGCCTACCCGATCATAAAATGCTCGATCTGTGGAACACGCGCGAGAAAAAGCTCAACGATACCGATCCAACCCGCGTCCCCTCGCTCGCCAAACTCCCCGAGGTCAATGCCGCCCACCTTGGCCCGCTCAAAGGAGATGCTTTTGACGCCGCCGCGAAAACAGCCGCGCGCACGGTGCCGCCGCGCGAACATGGCGGCAATTGCGATATCAAGGACCTTTCCCGCGGGTCCAAGATCTATTTCCCCGTCTATATCGATGGGGCGGGCCTCTCGATGGGCGATTTGCACTTCAGTCAGGGTGACGGCGAAATTACCTTCTGCGGCGCTATCGAGATGGCGGGCTGGCTGCATATTCGCGTCAGTCTGATCAAAGACGGCATGGCCAAATATGGGATCAAGAACCCAATCTTCCGCCCTTCTCCAATCACCCCCAAATATGATGACTACCTCATATTTGAAGGCATTTCAGTCGACGAAAGCGGCACCCAGCACTATCTCGATGTCACCACGGCCTATCGTCAGGCCTGCCTCAACGCCATAGAATATCTAAAGAAATTCGGATACTCGGGCGCTCAGGCCTATTCGATCCTCGGGACAGCCCCGGTGCAGGGCCATATCTCTGGCGTGGTCGACATTCCCAATGCCTGCGCCACGCTGTGGTTGCCGACGGACATCTTCGAATTCGACATCATGCCCGGCTCCGAGGGGCCAAAGAAGTTCCTCGATGGCTCGGTGGACATGCCGCTGGCGCGCGACCTCTAGGGGAACATCATGGCCAATTATGACTATCAATGCCAGGACTGCGGCCCGTTCTCGGCTGTGCGTCCCATGGCCCAATCGGCAGAGCCCTGTGCCTGCCCAGATTGTGGAGAGCCCGCGCCGCGGGCTTTCCTTACGGTCCCCTATATTACGGGCATGGAAGCCTCAAATCGGCGAGCTTTTGCCACCAACGAGCGGGCGCGTCACGAGCCCAAACGGGGTGGATCAGCGCATGGACCAGGCTGCTCGTGTTGCAGCAGCACCGGCAAGAAAGGGCGCTCCACCTTAGTCCGACCCGACGGCTCCAAGAGCTTCCCTGCCGCCAGACCTTGGATGATCAGTCACTAGGCTACTTGCACCAAACACGCCTCCCCGGTTGGCCCGCCAGTCTCCGGGAGGCACCATTCTTCACAAGGTGAAGCGAGAAAAACTTATGGGAGTGAGACTGTAAGGGATCGCACTCGTCTTGGTGACGCACTGCCCAAAACGGTGCGAATTACAGGCTTCAAGCGACAGACATTCCAGTCAACATTCCGACTGCCCGAAAGCGAATAAAGCGCAAGGACTTGGCAGGGGCACCCTGACTTCAGAACAACAATTTCATGAAAGAAAATGGCGCGAGAGACGGGGCTCGAACCCGCGACCTCCGGCGTGACAGGCCGGCGCTCTAACCAACTGAGCTACTCCCGCAGCGCTTGCGAACTCTCGTTCGGCGCAACGTGGGCTCTGTATAGGGGCGTGATTTGCCCCTGTAAAGCGGCCCCAAGAAAATTCTCAAAGCTTTTCAACATCTGTGGCGCCGATGGGCCTATCATTGGCACTTGGCTGGCACTTTTGGGCGCCGTGAAGGGCTTGGCAGGGGCTTTGTCGATGGCTACGCCCTGCCCTGAACACGAAAAAATGGCGCCTCCAATGGAGACGCCATGAGCTTTTGCGGTGCTTGGCCCAAGTTTAAGCGGGAATAAGAGCTTCCAGCTTGGAGGCTCGTCCCTCTTGGACGGCGTGGCAGGCGACACGGGCGGAGCCCGCTTGCGCCAGTTTAGGCACTTCGGTGCGGCAGCGATCGTTGGCCAATGGGCAACGCGGATTGAAGGGGCATCCGGCTGGCGGGTTCATTGGCGAGGGGAGTTCGCCCGTGAGACGCAGTCGGGTGCCCCGACGGTCTGGGTCAGCCACCGGGGTCGCGGACAATAATGCCTGCGCATAGGGGTGGCGGGGATTAGCGAAGAGCTCAGCCGATGGGGCCATCTCGACGACGTGACCGAGATACATCACCACGACGTCGTCGGCGATGTGACGGACGACGGCGAGGTTGTGCGAGATGAACATCATAGTGAGGTTCAGCTCGCTCTTGAGCACGCGCAATAGATTGAGGATCTGAGCCTGAACCGAGACGTCTAGGGCAGACGTGGGTTCGTCGCAGACCAGAAGTTCGGGCTCAAGGATCAGCGCGCGGGCGATGCCGATGCGCTGACGCTGACCGCCAGAGAACTCATGCGGATAACGGTCCGCCGCTTGCGCTGGCAAGCCGACACGCTGGAGGATCTCTCCGACGGCCTTTCGGCGGCTCGCCTCATTGCCGATACCATGGACCGCCAAGCCTTCAGCGATTGACCGACCAATCGGCAGGCGCGGATCGAGCGATGAGTATGGGTCCTGAAAGACCATCTGGATGCGGCGGCTGGCTTCAAAGCTGACGCCAGCGTCACCCTTATTGATCTGCTTGCCGTCAAAAATGACCTCGCCGCCGGTGGCGGGGTGCAGGCCGACGACAACGCGTGCAAGGGTCGACTTTCCGCAGCCACTCTCCCCGACGATGCCAAGGGTTTTGCCCTTTTCGATGGCGAGATTGACGGAGTTCACCGCCGCGACTTTGCCAACGACGCGTTGGAAGAGACCGCCGGTGACGGCGAACTCTTTTTTCACATCGCGCAATTCCAACAAGGCGGTCATAGCAGTTCAGCCTGTTTATGCATTTCGGTAGCGGACGACGCCGTCAGCCAACACCGGGAATGGTGATCGGGAGCAACGGGCAGCAGGTCCGGAACGAGACTTGTGCAGCGCGGCTCATCGACTTCGCGGCGCGCCGTGCAGCGCGGCGCAAAACGACAGCCCTGCGGCAGGTGCGTCAGTTGAGGGACGCGGCCCTCGATGACTTCGAGCATCTCCTGCCCGGCATCCATGCTCGGGATCGAGCGCAGAAGCGCTTTGGTGTAAGGATGCTGGGGCGAGCGGAACAAGGTCCGCACGTCGGCATATTCAACCACCTGCCCCGCATACATGACGGCCACATGGTCGGCCATTTCAGCGACGACACCCAGATCGTGGGTGATCAGAATAATGGCAGTGCCAAAATCCTTTTGCAGCTCGCGCATCAGCTCAAGGATTTGCGCCTGAATGGTCACGTCGAGGGCTGTGGTTGGCTCGTCGGCGATGAGAACTTCAGGCTGACAGGCCAAAGCCATGGCGATCATGATGCGCTGTGCCATGCCGCCCGACATTTCGTGCGGATAGGCCTTCATGCGGCGCTCAGGATCAGGAATACCGACAGCGGCAAGAAGCTTGATGGCAGCCGCTTTGGCCTCGGCCTCGGTCATGCCTTTATGCAGGCGATAGACCTCGGCGATCTGTTTCCCGACAGTATGCACCGGGTTCAGCGCAGACGACGGGTCCTGAAAGATCATCGACAGGCGATTGCCGCGGATTTTTGAGGTTTCCGCTGGGGTCATCCGGCGCAGATCGATGCCGCCAAGCATGACCTCGCCGCCGACGACCTTGCCCGGATAGGGGACAAGGCCGGCAATGCTCAGGGCGGTAATGGACTTGCCGCAACCGCTCTCGCCGACGACACACAGGGTCTCCCCCGCTTTCAAATCAAACGAGACTTTATCGACGGCAAGCGCAGTGCCGTTGCGCGTGGTGAAGAGAGTGCTGAGGTCTCGGACCTGAAGGATTGGTTCGCTCATCGCCGCCTCACGAGTTCAAACGTGGGTCGAGCGCATCGCGCAGACCATCACCCAGCAGATTGAAGCCGAGCACTGTGATGACGATGGCGATGCCGGGGAAGAAGACCAAGTGCGGCGCGGAGAAGATTTGGTCTTTCTCGCTACCAAGCATGGTGCCCCATTCCGCCATTGGCGGCTGAGCGCCAAGACCAAGGAAGCTCAGGCCCGCAGCTTCAAGAATGCCGCCAGCGACGCCCATAGTGGCAAGAACCACAATCGGGGTGAGCGAGTTCGGCAGAACGCGGGTGAACAGAATGCGCCACTTGCTCGCGCCAAGGACGCGGCTGGCAGCGACGAAGTCTTGTGACTTTACCGACAAGACGCTGGCCCGCGTCACACGGGCGTATCCGGGCACAGAGACCACGGATATGGCCAATAGCGCGTTGACGATGCCAGGCCCCAGCACGGCGACAATGGCGATAGCCAGAAGCAGAGATGGGAAGCCGAGAATGACGTCCATGATGCGCATGATGATGTTGTCGAGCCAGCCACCGAAGTAGCCAGCGATTGCGCCGAGCAGCACGCCCATAACGAGAGCCGCAGAAACGGTGACAATGCCGATCATCAGACTGATGCGGGAGCCATAGACAATACGGGAAAAGACGTCGCGAGCGTTGCCGTCAATGCCCATCAAATGCTGGGGATTGGCAACATCGCAGCCGAACATATGGATACATGGCGCTTCGCGGCGTTTGATATCCTCAACGCCAAGCAGCACCTGATTGGGGTCATAGGGCGCAATGAGCGGCGCAAAGATTGCGACCAACACCATAAAGCCGATGAAGAGCATGCCCACTTGGGCAGAGCGCTTGCGCAAGAGACGCTTCCACGTCTGCTTCCATAGCGGCACTGGATCGCCGAGCAGGCCCTCTTCCAGCACGATTTCAGCGGCCCTGGCAGTTGCAGTATTTAGGCTATTCATATCAGGGTCCTATTGCGGCCGAACGCGCGGATCGAGGTAGGTATAGGAGAGGTCCACGATGAGGTTCACGACCACGTAAATGGTGGCGATGAGCACGGTGAAACCCTGTACGATTGGGTAGTCGCGGGCGAAGATCGCCTCCATCAACATGCGCCCTACCCCAGCCAAGCCAAAAACTGTCTCGGTGAGAACGGCGCCGCTCAGAAGCGCGCCCATTTGTAGGCCCAGGATGGTGACGACAGGCAGCATGGCGTTGCCAAGCGCATGGCGCTGAACGACTTTGTTGTCGGGCACACCCTTGGCGCGCGCGGTGCGGACATAATCGCGACCGAGGACGTCGAGGAGCGAGGACCGGGTCATACGCGCGATAACCGCCATTGGAATGGTCGCCACGGCCATTGCAGGCAAAATCATGTGGCGGACCGCGTCATTGAAGACGGTCCAGTTGAAGGTGATGAGCGCGTTGAAAATGAAGAAGTTGGAGATGAACTCGGCGATCTGGCCGAAGAACGTGCCCTTGGTGATTTCCCAACCCCATGCCTCATAGAAGGGCACGGACACCAAACCAGCCGTCAAACGCCCAGAGGGCGGAAGCCAGAACGGGGTACCTTTGAGCATAACGCCAAAGACATAGGCCATCATCAGACCAAGCCAGAACACCGGCATAGCAATACCGACATTGGCGATAGCCATGGTGCCGACGTCAGCGGCAGTGTTGTGACGGCGAGCGGCGAAAATGCCGATAGCGATGCCGCAGATCGTGGCGATCACCAGAGCCGACAGTGCCAGCTCCATGGTCATCGGCAGACGCTCAATGATGATCTGGGTTACCGGACGCGAAAAGCGAATGGAATTGCCGAAGTCACCCTGGGCGACGTCACGAATATAATAGAAGAATTGCACCCATATAGGCTGATCCAGCCCAAAACTGCGCTCAAACTCGATACAGGTCGCTTCGCTGACCTTGTCACCCAGCATGGCTTTACAGGGGTCGCCGGGTATCAGGCGAGAGAGTGAGAACGTGACCAGCAGAATGCCAAACAGCACAGGGATGGCGCTCAGTAGACGCTTTATCGCATATCCAAGCATCGGGCTTTTTCTAAAAGAGCAGAAGTCTGATGAAGCGGGTGCCGGAGCACCCGCTTCGCTCGAAGCGATAATCGCTTACTTGGCCGGAGCGTTAATCAGGCCCCAGAGGTACGAGTAGTAGTTGAACGTACCAGTGTTGCCGACGTGCGCAGGGTTAGTCACGTCAAGACCGGCAGCATAGGATGCAACGACGTCATTGGCGTCGAAGTCCGAACCGTCCGAGAACTTTACGCCTTCACGCAGGTTGCAGGTCCACAGAGTGGCGTCTGCGTTCGCATCGCAGCTGGTTGCGAGACCACCGACGATGGAACCGCTGTCCTGAGCGTAGTCGAGCAGGGTTTCGATGATCTGGGTGCAGACCAGGGTCGACTCGCCGTCAGATTCGTCACCGCAGTACAGGCTGATTGGCTCAGCGTTCTGCATAACGACCATGGTGTCCTTGCCGGGGTTTGCCAGGCTGAACTGCTTAGCGCCGAATGGGCGATAGCCGGCATTTTCGACATAGGAGCGCGCAGCTGAAGCCGCAGCCGCGTGGGAGATCGGGATCATCGGAACGAGATCACGAATGGCGTTGTTGGCCGTTTCGTAGAGTGGCTTAGCCGCTTCAACGTCCGCAACGGTCGCTCCTTCAGCCAGTGGGCCAGAGATTTCTGGGAAGGAGTTACCGAACTGCTTTACCTCAGCACCGAAGTGGTAATCGAGGAAGTTGGTGATGTGCGGATAGTCTGCACCCCAGCCGAGCAGGTGGAAGCCATCAAGGTCACCGGCGCTCGCCTGACCGATGAAGTCACCGGATTCCAGAGCCACAACTTCAGCGTCAATGCCGAGGTTGTTCTTGAGCTGCGACTGCAGTTCAACAGCCATGGTGTTTGGTTCAGGCAGATAGGTGCGGAAGACGTCGCGGAGGAAAATCTTGGTCTTGAAGCCTTCTGGGAAGCCAGCTTCGGCCAGAAGCGCCTTAGCGGCCACTGGGTCAAAACCATACCATTCGTCACCTACGCAACCATTTGGAATGGTGCATGGGGTGAAGAACTTGGCGACGTCCGAGCCTTCAGGCAGGTAGTTGTCAACGATACGCTGACGGTCGATGCCCATGGCAATCGCCTGACGGACCTTGACGTTATCAAATGGCGCGAACTTGTTGTTCATGCCGACATAGAAGGTGTTCGGGCCAGAAATCGGCAGGAACTGCAGATCTGGATCGTTCTTTACGGCGTCAAAATCGTCTGGGCTGAGCGTGCTGATCTGATCAACAGTGCCGGAACGGAGTTCGTTGAGCTGGCTGGCGCCCGAAGTGCTCCAACGGAAAACCAGAGTTTCGGCGTTGGCCTTTTCGCCCCAGTAATTGTCGTTGCGCTTGAGGATGATCGAGTCACCGCGGTTCCACGAATCAAGCGTGTATGGTCCGGTGCCGATTGGGTTGGACAGAATGTCCTTAGTGGTACCAACGGTGTTGATGTGTTCCGAAGGCTGGATGCCGAAGGACACGAAAGCGGCCTTAGGCTCGAAAGCCGGATCGGAGCCGCACATCTCAAACGTGACCGTGTGTGCGTCGACAGCACGGATGGCGCTGATCTTATTGCCAGCGTCACAGTTTGGCGCGACCAGTTCCAGCCCTTCGTAGCCGAGCGACACACCTGCAGACGACGCTGCCATCGCAAGCGCAGTCGTGCCCAAAAGAATAATACGTCTCACCACTAAACTCCCTCAAAATTACCCGAGAGCGTGCGGTTGGCCCCCTGCCAAACCGCAACACCCGGTAAAATTCGTGCATCCCGCTGTCCCTATTGGCCCGCCGCGTTTGCCCTTTGCACAAGGCGCAGGAAAACTTAAGCCAAGACCATTTCAGCAGAAATAGACATATGTCAGACAAATTCATGTCCCGTCCGCTGTCAAGCCCAGACAAGCGCCATCATCGATCAGAAATGGGTTTCCAAGAGATGTCAGACAATTAAAATCGTCATGCTGGAAGTTGCTAAGGCCCGCTTACATACAAGGGTACAGAGTGTATTGCTTGAGTACGGCGGGCGGTGTTTGCGGCTTCAAAAAATTATACATTGCAAAGCGATACGGTGCCCATGTCTGAGCTCGAACCGGTCCTTCGTCAGGCCGATGCTAACCTCGAATCAAGCCTGCAGACCCTGTTTGATCTGGTCCGCATACCGTCCATCTCAACCGATCCGGCCCATGCCGCCGACTGTCGACGGGCCGCGCAGGCGCTGTCCGACTATCTCACTGAGCTCGGTTTTGACGCTTCGGTCCGCGACACCACCGGGCACCCAATGGTTGTTGCCCATCATGCGGGCCCGGACGACGAGAGCCCGCATTACCTGTTCTATGGCCACTACGACGTGCAGCCGGTCGACCCGTTGCACCTGTGGGACCATCCGCCATTTGAACCTGCGATCCGCATTGGGGCGAAGGGGCAGAAGATTATCTCCGGTCGCGGCACCTGCGATGACAAGGCTCAGCTGCTGACTTTTGTGGAGGCGGTGCGCGCCTATAAGGAGGTCAATGGCAAGCTGCCAGCGCGGATTTCCATCATCTTTGAAGGTGAAGAAGAATGCGGTTCGCCATCGGCGCGGCCATTCCTTGAGGCCAATAAGGACGAGCTTAAGGCCGATTATGTCCTCGTCTGTGACACGGGCATGTGGGACGACGAGACGCCGTCTATCTGCGCTGGATTGCGCGGGCTGGTGGGCGAAGAAATCAAGATTTATGCGGCAAGCCACGATTTGCACTCGGGCGGGTTTGGGGCGATTGCCGCCAATCCGCTGCATATTATCGGCAAGATTGTTGCTGGACTGCATGATGAGACGGGTCGCATTACCCTGCCCGGCTTTTACGACGGCGTGCACGAGACGCCACCGGAGCTGAAGAAGGTCTGGGATGCACTGGAAGCGTCTCGTCCGCATATGCTCGAGCAAGTTGGGCTCTCGATCCCGGTCGGGGAAAAGGGTCGCTCGATGTTGGAGCTGAACTGGGCGCGCCCAACAGCGGAAGTGAACGGCATCAGCGGCGGTTATGCGGGCGAAGGCTTCAAGACCGTCATTCCGGCGGAAGCCACCGCAAAAATTTCGTTCCGCCTGGTGCATGATCAGGACCCGCACAAAATCCGCGCGATTTTCCGGGACTACGTGCGCTCAAAAGTTCCGGCGGATTGCCGCGTTGAGTTCGGCGATCATGGCGCGGCGCCAGCGGTGCAGCTGCCTTACGACGCGCCAATTCTCGACAAGGCCAAGCAGGCGTTGAAGGGCGAGTGGGATAATCCGGCGATTGTCACCGGCGGTGGTGGGTCGATCCCGATTGTCGGCGATTTCCGCTCTATTCTGGGCATGGATGCTTTGCTCGTCGGCTGGGGCACGGCGGACGACCGCGGGCACGCGCCCAATGAGAAATATAACCTTAGCTCGTTCGAGAAGGGCATTCGCGGCTGGATCCGCATTCTCGACGCGATTTCAAAGCCATAGGGGCATTCTGTGACCGAAAATACTAAGGCCAAGTTCGCGCGCCTGCGTGAGCGTATGGCCGAGCAAAATGTTGATCTGATTGCGCTTGCACCAAGCTCCCACATGGACTGGCTGGTGGGTTTTCACCCAATGTTGTGTGAACGCCCGTGCCTGTTGCTGATCGGCCCTGAGCGCGAAGCGTTTGTCATGCCGGCGCTGAATGCGGAAGGCTCGCGGGCGGAGACGGATATCGCCTTCCATGTCTGGTCCGATGATATTGGGCCGAAGGAGGCGTTTCTGGCAGCGCTGGCCGATGTTGGTGCGACTGCGGCAAAGCACATTGGCTTTGACGAAACCATGCGCATCGACTTTGCCATGCTGTTGCTCGACGCCCTGCCCTCGGCCAAGCGCAGCTTTACGGACGATACGCTGAGCTATTTGCGCATGCGCAAGGATGAGCGCGAATATGCGGCGCTCAAGAAGAATGCGCTGATCGCGGACCGCGCCATGCAGGCGGCGTTCAAGGCTATTCAGCCCGGCATGACCGAAAATGAACTCATGGCGATCATCAGCGATCACTTTAGTTCTGAAAACGCGCCCATGCAGTTTGCCGTGGTTGGCAGTGGTCCCAATGGCGCATTTCCGCACCACCATACCGGTGACCGCAAGCTTACCGATGGAGACGCGATAGTGCTCGACATCGGTGGCCGCACGGATGGTTTCCCGAGCGATATCACGCGCATGGCGATAATCGGCCAAGGTCCGGATGGGTATGCGGAGATCCACGACATCGTGGAGCGTGCGGTGCAGGCGGCGTTGAAGGCGGCGGTTCCGGGCGCACTGGCGCGCGATGTCGATGCGGCGGCTCGCGGGGTCATTACCGAGGCGGGCTATGGCGAATATTTCGTCCACCGCACCGGTCATGGCATGGGCATTGGCGGGCACGAACCGCCCTATATCACCGCGTCGTCCGACACTGTTCTAGCCGAAGGCATGGTGTTCTCCATTGAGCCGGGTATCTACCTGCCGGGCCGCTTTGGCATTCGCCTTGAAGACATCGTCATTCTGCGCGCCGATGGGGCGGAAATCCTCTCGTCCCTGCCTCGCACAGTCCATACGGCATAGACATGAACCTCGTGGGCGTCAGGATGGAAGACCTGACGCTCATTTCTCACCTACGATCGGTCAATTATTTTCATGACCTATTGGAAGGGTTGGGCAAGTCGCGCGTATATATTGGATGAGCAACCGCCTCGCCAAAGTGATTGACCACCTGCCAGACCTGCGACGGTACGCGCTGACGCTAACGCGCGAGCCGCAGAATGCCGAGGATTTGGTGCAGGAAACGCTGGTCCGCGCCTATGAAGAGCGCCGGTCCTTCAAAATTGGTGGCTCTCTCAAAACCTAGCTCATGTCGATCATGCACAATTGCTTCGTCGATGGGTATCGGCGCAGCGTTGTTCGCACGAGTGCCGACAAGGCGCGAGTTGGCAGCGTAAGCTACCCACCCAATCAGGACGATGCCGTACAATTGAGCGAAGTCCGACGCGGCTTTCTGTTGCTCTCCGATGAGCAACGCGAGGCGCTGCACCTGATTGCCATTGAAGGGCTGACTTATCCCGAGGCTGCACAGGTTCTCAATGTGCCCGAAGGCACTTTGCTGTCGCGCGTTTCCCGTGCCCGCAAGGCGCTGCGCTCTGGCGAGCTTCTTAATCCCCCCAGACATCTCAAGATCGTAGGGAGTACCGACAATGACTGAGCACGTCACTGACGAGGATCTAACTCTCTATATCGATGGTCAAATTGATCCGCTGCGGCGTGTGGTGGTTGAACAGCACTTGGCGCGCAATCCCGAGCTGGCGGCGCAGGTGATCGACGAGCTGAGGGTGAACCACGAGCTCTATTTGAGCAGTGTTGGTGCGCCAGAGGCGATCCGCGTTTCATCGCTGGATCTCGCCCGGCGTCTACAAAACTCAATAGGTCGACGGGTCTTTTTCAACCGCCTGCGTCCCGTCGCAGCGGCCTGCGGTCTGGTGATGGTGGGCGCCTCAATCGGCGCACTGACCACTTCGGCACTCTCGCGCCCCTCCCCGATGCCCGATTATCTTGAGGCAGCGTTGCGCGCCCACGAAGTTAGTCAGGTGCGGGCGGTCATGACATCGCAGCCAGAGGTTCCCGAATACGATCCGGCGGAACTCCTCGCGGCGACAGCCATCGTCATGCCGACCCTGCCCGAGAGCTGGACCGTCGAAGACGTACAGGTTTATCCGTCCCGGTTTGGCCCCAGTGTCGAGATGTCCCTCAGTGCATCAGATTTGGGACGGGTTTCCATATTCGCAGCGCGCCCCGGCGACTTCGATGCGCACAACCCTACTGCCATCAGCGAGGGCAATGCCGTTCTCGCGCACTGGCAAATCGGGGAAATCGCCTATGCGCTCGTCGGCGCCAGCGATGAAGCAGAAATACTGAACGCAGCGCACATGCTCGCTGACACCTTATACTAATGGAGACGAGACAGATGTCATCCCAGCCCAACATGCGATGGGGTAATTCGGCCACCGCTTCGCAGAACACCGCCGTCTACGACGAAGGCCTGCGCCAGCATATGCTGCGCGTCTACAACTACATGGGCCTTGGCCTGGTCATCACCGGCCTCGTAGCCTTCTTCGTCGGCTCGACACCAGCCCTCTACGTGCCGATCTTCTCCTCGCCATTGAAGTGGGTTGTCATGTTCGCGCCGCTGGCGTTCGTGATGTTCTTCTCGTTCAAGATCAACAGCCTCTCCGCTGCTGCAGCGCAAGGCATATTCTGGGCATTCTGTGCGGTGATGGGCCTGTCGATGGCCTCCATCTTCCTGAACTTTACCGGGTCGAGCATCGCCCGTACGTTCTTCATCTCCGCTGCAATGTTCGGCGTGATGAGCCTTTACGGTTATACGACCAAAGCGAACCTCGCCAAGTTTGGCTCGTTCCTGATCATGGGCCTGATCGGCGTCGTTATTGCCTCGATCGTCAATATCTTCCTCGGCTCCAGCGTTCTGCAGTTCGCGGTCTCGATCATCGGCATTCTGGTGTTCCTCGGCCTGACCGCTTGGGACACACAGTCGATCAAGGATCAGTACGCAGAGCACAATGGTGCTGAAGGCAACCAGAAGCTCGCCGTTATGGGCGCACTGTCGCTCTATCTGAGCTTCATCAATATCTTCCAGCTGCTGCTCAGCCTGACAGGCCAACAAGACGAGTAAAGCTGAGGGGCGCTGCCGACCGATGGTCGGTGGCGCGCCTTTGCCGAGAGGGGGAATTTTATGTCGACAAAAGAGACCGCGATAAGCGGCGACGATGAAACGTTTAGTCTTTCAGCCAAGCTGGGCCAGATTGCCGGGCGCGTTGACCTGGATCGCATTTATATTCGCGACCTGCTGCTAGAGCTCGATCAGCGCGCTATCGCCGCCATGCTGTTTGTGTTCGCCGTGCCCAATACCATCCCGGTGCCGCCAGGCGTGTCAGGCGTGCTTGGAGCACCGCTCCTATTTCTGGCGGCTCAGCTGATGTTGGGACGCGCTCCATGGCTACCAGCCATCATCGCTGATCGCTCTTTTGCGCGCGCAGACTTTGCCCGCATTCTGGCCAAGGTTGGGCCATGGCTGGAGAAAGCCGAGCGGCTTATGCGCCCGCGCTTTTCCATACTGACAAAGCCACCGGCAGAATATCTGGTCGGCGCGCTCACACTCATTCTCGCTATCGTACTGTTTCTGCCCATTCCGCTGGGCAATATGCTGCCAGCTATCGCCATTTGCATCCTCGCGCTGGGTCTTATTCAGCAAGACGGGATCTGGGTTCTGGCCGGAACAGTGACCGGCATTGTCTCCCTCGTGATTGTCTCCGGCGTTATCGCAGCCTTCGCTTTTGCTGCATGGCTGGCGATATCGGCAATCTTTTGAAACGACCGCAGCCAGTGCCATCAACCCAATCAGGCGATCTGAAATGAACAGATCGACATCATCGGTCGTTCTTATGAATGACAGCACCCAATATCCAACTGACGAAGCCTTACAGGAGAAATATGTGCCGCTTCTTTTAGCGTGCATCAGGTGTCACAAATGATCGAACCAATATTGAATCTGCTGCTCGGCATAGCGATCATCATTATGATCATCGCTGTTGGCGGTTATTTCGTCGCTCAAGAATTTGCCTATATGGCCGTCGACCGCACCAAGCTGGCGGCGCAAGCGGCACAAGGCGACAAAGCCGCTGCGCGTGCCTTGCTTGTCACCAAGCAAACGAGCTTCATGCTCTCCGGCGCGCAGCTGGGCATCACTGTAACCGGCCTTATGGTTGGCTATGTGGCCGAACCACTCGTGGGCGGCGCCCTCGGCGCCATGCTTGGTGGGGTGGGTATCCCCACAGAAGTCGGTATTGCGACCGGCACCATTCTGGCCCTGCTCTTCGCGACTGTCGTGCAAATGATTTTTGGCGAACTCTATCCAAAGAACCTCGCCATCTCGAATGCAGAGCCGCTCGCAAAAATGCTGGCGACGTCGACGCTGTTCTATCTCAAGGCGATGGGCTGGATCATCAGCTTCTTCGACATGTCTGCGAACGTGCTGCTCAAGCTGCTGCGGATCGAGCCTGTTCACGACATCGACGTCAGCGCTTCGCGCGAGGATCTGCCACGCATTATCGCGGACTCCCGCAATAGTGGCGACCTGCCAGCCGAACTGGCCTGGATGATGGACCGTATTGTCGACTTCCCAGAGCGCGACGTCGAGCACGCTATGGTGCCACGCTCGCAGGTTGATTGGATCGGCCCGGAAACGACTATCGCTGAAGTGCGTGAGATGATGGCGCGTGCGCATACGCGTTATCCAGTGGTCGACGATGAAGAAGCGCCAATTGGCGTGGTGCATCTGTCGGACCTGCTCCCGCAACTGGAAACCGCGGACCCGAACGCCTCGGTGACCACCATCATGCGCCCTGCACTGGTTGTACCGACATTGATGGACCTGCCCGACGCCTTCGATAAGCTCGTCGGGACCAATAACCAATTGGCCTGTGTCATCGACGAATATGGTGGCTTTGCTGGCGTTTTGACGCTCGAAGATATCGCCATGGAGATCGTCGGCGAAATCACTGATGAGCACGACAGCGATGAAGAAGATGCCGTGACCTTTGATGGCGACGGTATCTGGATCATGGAAGGCGATGTGCACCTCGACGAAGTCGAACGCACGATTGGTCGCCCGATCGAGAAAGGCGACGTCGAAACCATTGCCGGTCTGCTTATTGCGGAAACCGGCGAACTGCCGGCTGTTGATGAAGTTGTGGTTGTGCAGCTCCCTGCCGATCAAGCTGAAGTCGCAGAGGGTATTCTGATTAGCCGTAGCCTGTCTGTGACTGTTCTCGAAGTGGAGCGCCATGTGCCCACCAGAGTACGCGTCCAGCTCATCGAGCAGGCGGAGTGATTGCCATGAAAGACCCAACATTCGTCATTCTAGCGACTATCGCTCTCATCGTTCTCAGCGCGTTTTTCGTGATCATCGAATTTGCACTGATTGGCGCTCGTCGTCGTCAGCTCGAAGAAATGGCCCCGCAGAGTGCTTCGGCCCGCGCAGCGCTGCGCGGCATGAACGACTTGACCCTCATGCTTGCGGGCGCGCAGCTTGGGATTACCCTGTGCACATTCGCATTGGGTGCGATCACCAAGCCCGCCGTAGACGCGGCGCTGGGCCCTATCCTGCTCAATGCCGGTGCTCCATTCTGGCTGGCCGATAGCGCGGCGTTCCTGCTGTCGCTGTTCTTCGTCACCTTCCTGCATCTGGTTGTTGGCGAAATGGCACCAAAGTCCTGGGCGATTGCGCATCCTGAAAAGGCGGCCGTTGCCATTGGTCTGGCCGCTGAGAGCTACATCTGGCCGCTGCGCCCTGTGCTCGGCGTGATCAATCGCATCGCCAACTCTCTCGTCCGTGCCTCAGGTGTTGAGCCTGTCGAAAGCACTGCTATCGGTGGGCAGGACGCGGCGACCATCCGTCAGCTCGTTGAACATTCGGCGAAGGTGGGCGTGCTGGAAACGGAAGTGCAACAACAGCTCTCGAGCCTGATCGATCTGGGCAGTGCTTCGGTAAGCCATTTGATCGCTCCGGGTGGCAAGCCCGTTTCGGTTGGCCCTAGGGCCAGTGTTGCCGAGGTGCGCAAGCTCGCCGAAACTTCGGGCCACATGCGGATTTTGCTGCTCGACGAGGGCGCATCCGGGCCCAAGGTTGTGCACGTTCGCGACACGCTTCTTGAGGGTGGGTCGGCGCCAGCCGCCAAGTTCGCGCGTGACGTTCTGGCTTTGCCAGAACACACGTCCGTCTACGAAGCTCTGGCCCGTATGCGTAAGGACGGCGAGCAACTCGCTATCGTCACCGCAGCTGACCGTATTCTGGGTGTCGTCACCATGGCCGACATTCTCAAACGCGTGCTGCCGCACACCGCGTAAGCAAAACAGGTGCAGTTCGTTTGAGCGAACTGCACCTGATGATCACTGTGTTAAACCCTTCGGCTTAGAAGGTCTCGTAAACTTCGGTGGCGGGGAGGGATAAAATCCGCTCCGCCATTTCGCTTTTTAGATATTCGAGACGCGCATTTTCGTCGTCCGTGCGATTGGCCTTTTTGCCCAAGGCGATGAACTCGTCCCGGACAATGCCCTCACGGATGCGAACGCTGACCGTGGTGCCGCGATAGCTCACGAGCCACACGTAGCGGGCCATGGTATCGCCGCGCTCGGTCTGCGCCAGATCGGGCTCAATCGAGAGACGATTTTCGGTCAGGCAACGGGTGACCATTTCCAAAGCATCGCGACCGCCCGGACCACCGAACGAGGTGCGGAAGGAGATTTCGCGGCGCTCAGGGATTGCTCCATCAGCCATGAGTGGGAGCGAGCGCTCCAAAACCTTGAACCCGTGGGCGACGCCGCCCGGAAAGCCGTGACCGTGATAGGACATGAGGTCGGCATAGGTGTAGGTCAGCGGCTTGCCGTTTTCCAAAACGGTGAGAGTGGTGGCAGTCATTAGAGGCAGTCCCGATCGAGTTCAGCGCGCATCCACGGCAAGAAGCCGTCGAGGAAGCGCGTGGTGGCAGGCATGAAGTGGCTGCCGTGGTGGTAGAAAGGATCGAGCGAGGTGATGATCATCCGGCCCTTGGTGGTCACTTCGTCGATATAGAGAATGGGCTTGCCGCTTTCGTTGACGGCGAGAACTTCGGCGCCTTCGGGAACATCGAACCAGCCGTGCAAGTGCCAGGTGATGTCCTTCTGGGTGAGATATTGGAAGAGGCTGTGCTCAGGCTTGGCGATGCGTACGCCAAGGTCTGCGCCGGGGGTGAGCCACCACCAGAAATTGGTCGGCTGTGGGGTGACCTTGATATTGGGCAGGAAGAGTTCGCTGTCGCTCTCGCCGGTGGCGATGATGGTGCCGCCCTTATCGAGATAATCGAGCAATTGCTGCTTGAGCGGCTCCATGCGGTCGGCTGGTGTGCGGCACGGGATCAGCACAACGTTGAAGGCGTTGAGATCAACATTCGTCAGGTCTTCGGGGCGCACGAGCTGATCGAAATATTGCGCGTAACGTGGCGCTTCAAAACTTTCGAGGTGGTAGTAAGTGCCGGGATTGATGGCGAGAATGGCCATTAGAGTTCTCCCGTGGTCCAAGCGATGATGCGGGGGGCGACAAGGGCGTGGTTCGGGTTTGGTCCGCCCATGCCACCGATGTCATTGCCAGCGTGGCTGAAGATGCGACCGCCGGTCGGGAGGCTCCATTCCCAATCGATCGGCAGATTGTCTGGGCCAATGCCATTGACCACGAGACCGCCTTCGGGAAGCGGGTTGTGGCCGCGACCATAGAAGCCTGCGACGCCCTTGTTTTCTTCAAAGGACGGCTGATCGACGCCTTCAAAAATTGGGTGTTCGTTGATGCGGGTCAGCACCAGATCGGCGCGTTTGGCTTTGATGATGGGCTGGTAGATTTTGAGCCCGCCAACCAGTTCGCGCAGGATGTGGCCATTGAAGAACCAATTGCCGTCACGTGCGAGGAAAGCCTCAAGATGCGGGCGCAGAGCAAGGAAGTTCAACTGGTCGATGTGGCTGGTGGTGATCAAGCCCTTGGCCTGAGCGAAATGCTCAGGTGTGAGGTCTTTCTCGCGCACGATAATGGCGTCGCCACGCTGCATCGCTAAATCAAATAGGCCCTGCGGTGTGCCGTAGTGCGAATGGATCAGCAGCAGTTTGCCGCTTGTCGGTTCAGTCATCGTTCTGTGTACCCTTCAACGTACAGGTTTTCGCCTAAGCGAGGTAGCGGTAGAGGCGCTGGGAATGGATGAGCGGGGTGCCACTCTGGGTGGTGTAGACCGCCTCGACAGCGCCAATGATGATGTGGTGCGTGCCCACGAAACTGGTTTGGAAGACCGAGCATTCAAAGCTGGCGAGGGCTGGGTTGAGGACTGGCAAGCCAGCCTCCCCGAGCATCCAGCGCGGATCGTCAAACCATCCCTCGGCAACGCCGCCGCAGCGACCGGCAAAGAGGTCAGCAATCCCCTGCTCGCTCGCTGTAAGAAGATTGACGCTAAACCGCCCATTGGTGAGCAGTTTTGGCGTGACCCGGCTCTTTTCGTTGAGACAGATCAGGAGCGTCGGCTTGTCACCATCGGCGGCAACCGATGTCATGGACGATACGCAGGTGCCATCGCGGCCGGCGGAACCGTCCGTGGCCACGATGCAAACCGAATTGGCGAATTGCGACATGGCGTTCAAGAACGCCTGCCGCGGAGGAACAGCCGCCGGAGCGGCCTCCAAATCTGCAGTACTCATTCGGCCAGAGCAGCCTTTCGCTCGGCTTCCGTGTCGATCAGCCAAGGCAACATACCAGCCAACATGCGGGTGGTTGCGGGCATGAAGAACGCGCCGTGATGGAAGAAAGGATCGAGCGTCGTGGCGATCAAGCGACCGGGCGCATAGGACACCTCGTCCTCGAACATCTGGCACTCACCATCGGCTGTCTCGACCAGAGATTTCTGGTTTTCGTGGAGCGGTTCGAAAGCGCCGTGGAGATGGAAGGTGACGTCTTCTTTTTTGAGATAATCGCAGACCACGTGATCGGGATCACTCATGCGCAAGCCAAGATCGGCACCGGGGGTCAGCCACCACCAGAAGTTGGTCGGCATTTCACGCAGGCCGATATTGGGCAGCCATGTATTGGGGAAGGTCTCACCCATGGCGACAAGGGTGCCACCATTGCGCATGAAGGCCTGGAACTGACGGCTCAGAGGCGCCAGATAATAGGCATTGGTGCGGCAAGGAATGATGACGATATCGAACTGGGTGAGATCGGTTTTGGCGACATCGCGCAGATAGACGATGTGATCGAAGAAGGTGGCAAATGGCTCCCGGGTGATCGCGTCATGATGATAGTGCTGGCCGCCGTCGATAACGGCAACAATAGGCTTCAAAACTGTGCTCATGCTGCCACCTGCGAGGTTTGCGCCAACCAATCGAAAATGGCTTGAATGACAGGTATGCCCTGCTCGGGACCTTCCAGCATCAGAACCGCCCAGAGCTCGACGCCCGAGTGGACGAAGATGCGACCGCCTTCGGGACGCTCGTAGAGCCAATCGACGGCTACATGATCAGGGCCAACCGAGTGAATGACTGTCGCGCCTGCGGGAGCAGGATTGGTGCCTCGTCCATAAAAGCCAGCAACGCCCTTGCGCAGGGTGAGCTGTTCGGCAGTGACGGAGGCAAGCATTGGGTGCTCGGTTTCGCGATGAATGACCAGCTCGGCTTTGCCGCGCTTTTCCATCGGCTCGTAGCGCTGCAATTCGGGCAGGAACGGGCGCGCCACGTGACCATTGATGACCAGCGTGCCGCCGCCATTGAGGTAGGCCTGCAGCTTCGCCGTGATCTCCACAAGGTGAACCTGATCGGCGCTCATGGAGATGATGACTGCATCGTAGACCGACCAATCGAGCCGGTCTGTGTCGTACTGCTGGTAGATATCAAGAGTGTGGTCTGCGACACGCAAAAGCGCAGGCGGGGGGCCACCGTAACTATTCTGCAAATAGAGAAAACGTCCGCTCATCTTTGTCTTTCTGTGCGTCAGGCCGCTGCGATCAGCTTGCGCGTGTAGTCATGTTGTGGGGTTTGGACGACAGCGTCCGCATCCCCGTGCTCAACGATCCGGCCTTCGCTCAACACAATGAGCCGGTCGCAGAAGTGGCGTGCCAAGGCGATGTCGTGGGTGATGAAGAGGAAGGCCGTGCCGTATTCGCGGCGAAGGTCTTCCATCAACTGCACGATTTCCATGCGCACGGATTGATCAAGCATTGAGGTTGGCTCGTCGGCGATGATCACCTTGGGGTCACAAACCAATGCTCGGGCGAAGGCGACACGCTGGCGTTGTCCGCCAGAGAGCTGAACCGGGCGACGGGACATGAAGTGCCCATCGGACGGGAGTCGTACTGCCGCTAATGCTGCCGCAACCTTGCGCCCGATAACGCCATCGTCGCGTTCCCCATGGATGCGCAGCGGTTCGGCGATAATGTCGCGAATGGACATGCGATTGCGGATGGACTGATACGGGTCCTGGAACACCATATGGACGGCGCGCGCCATGGTTTTACGAGCCGCACGACCCGCACCAAGCGGAGCACCGTTATAGGCAATCGAGCCGCTATCGGGCTTGATCATGCCCATGACCAAACGGGCAAGGGTCGATTTACCCGCGCCACTGCCCCCAACCAGCCCAAGCTTTTCGCCGGGACGCAGGGTGAAGGACACATCGTTTAGCGCTTTGTGCGGTGCGCCGAGATTGAGGCCCAAAACGGCGTTCGGATAGAAGGTTTTGGTGACGCCGGTAAATTCGATGACCGGATCGCCATTTGGGACGCCTTGTGGCCAAAGTTTTGGGTCGTCGATCTCTGGTAGGTTATCAAAAAGCGCCCGCGTATGGGCATGAAGAGCCGCCGTGCGCAGGCTTTCTGGCGCGCCGAGATCGACCAATTCGCCCTGATACATAACCGCCAAACGATCGGCATGGCGTGCGATCAAGGGGAGATTGTGAGTGACGAAAAGAATAGATAAATTAAGGCTTTGGCGGAGATTTAGCAGAAGTTGCATGATCTCTTCCTGCACCAGCACATCAAGGCCTGTGGTCGGCTCATCGGCGATCACCACCTCGGGCGTATTGCACAGGGCAATAGCGATGACGGCACGCTGGCGCATACCGCCCGAGAGTTCATGGGCGTAACTGTTGGCGTGCTTAGTCTCTAGGCCAACCTTGCCCAGCCACTCATTCACCTTGGCGGATTTTTGGACGCTGGTCAGCTTATCGCCACGCTCAAGAGCTTCCTCGATCTGCGCACCAATGGTGAGCACGGGATTGAGTGCGTTCATGGCACTCTGCGGGATAAGGGCGAACTTGCGCCCCCGCAGCGCACGAAGCTCTTCGGCGTCTTTTGCCAGCAGATCATCGTCACCAAGCCAGACCGCGCCGTGCGTGACACGGGCCGGATGGCGCAGGAGACGCAGGATGGCGAGCGAGAGTGTGGTTTTGCCGGAACCGGACTCACCGACAAGGCCCAAAAGCTCGCCCTTTTGGAGGGTCAGATCACAGGCCTTTACGGCGGTGTTGGTGCCAAACTCAGTGTCGTAAACAATGGTCAGGCCCTGAGCAGACAAGGCCGCGCCAGACTGCGGCGCAGCATGGGCGGGCGCTAGCGGCAGTGCCTGCTTCTTGACCTTGATGCGCGGCGCGAGCGAGGCGTCATAGCCAAAGCCGATGAAGGCCAGAGCCAAAACGGTGAGCGAGACGGCTATGCCGGGCGGCAAGATCCAATAGATCCAAGTGCCGGTGAGGAAAGCGGCGCGCGCATTGGCGTGGAAGAGGATCGACCCCCAAGAGTTTTGGAGAGGATCGCCAAGACCCAAAAAGCTCAGCGAGGTCTCGACCATGATCGCCGCAAGGGCGATGCGCACGAACTGCGGCACAATGAGAGGAGCAATCTCTGGCAGGATATGCTTGAGACCAACGAACCAGCCCCCTGCCCCCATAGCAATGGATGCCTCAACATAACCGGCTGAACGAATGGACAAAATTTGCGCGCGTAGCTCACGCACCGGGCTCGCCCACATGACGAGCGCGATCACAATGATCTGCGTCTGGATGGAGGCCCCGAAATAGACGCCCAGAACGATGACCAGCGGCATGAACGGCATGGCTTGCACCACATCGATGAACCGCATGACGAGGCGATCAACCCAGCCGCCATGATAGCCAACGAGAATGGCAACGGCGGTGGCAATCACGGTCGAGACCGTGGCAACCGAGAGCCCGACAATGAGAGAGACGCGGGCGCCATAGAGCAGCTGGGACCAGATGTCGTAGCCAGCGTCGTCACAGCCCAGAATATGGGCGGCGCTCGGCGTTTCGAACGGCGCGCAGCTTAGGGCGCGCGGCAGATAGCCCGCAAAAAGCGGCGCCATGACCGCAAGCAGAACAATGACGCCCAGCATGGTAATGCCCAGCCATTGCACCTTGCCTGTGGCTGTCGAGAACGGCGCGATGACGCGTCTGGTATTGGAATAGTGTGCTGTCGACATGGACTTAACCCGCCCGCCGCGTGCGCGGGTCAATCAGGGGATAGAGAAGGTCGGTGACAAAGTTCGCGGCGATGATCGAAATCGTGGTGATGACGAACAGGCCCTGCAAAAGCGGATAGTCGCGCGAGTTGACGCCTTGAACGATGAGACCGCCGAGACCGGGATAGGAGAACACGGTCTCGATGATGAGCGAGCCGCCAATGAGGGCGCCAAGACCCATCATGGTGTGGGTGTAGAGCGGCAGCAGCGCATTGCGGAACGCGTGCTTGAAGAAGATCTTGCCCTCGGACACGCCCTTGGCGCGGGCGAACATGATGTAATCCTGATCAAGCGCCATCTGCATGGAGGAGCGGGCAATCAGAAGGACCGAGGTGGTTTGGACAATGGCGAGAGCCAGCACAGGCATAATCAACCGCAGCCCCACCCCTTGGAACCAATTCAGGCTCGGGAAGGACGTGCCCACTTTGTAAGCACCGTAGGATGGCAGCCAACCAAGGGTCGTCGAGAAGAGAATGATCAGCATCATCGCCAGCCAGAACGGCGGCAGTGAACCGACGAAAAGCACGCCGCCCATGGTGGCAATGTCGGCAATTTCACCGCGCTTCCAGGCGGACATGACGCCTAAGACCGTGCCGATCACAGTCGAGATGACCAGCGCAAAACCCATCAGCAGCAGCGTCCACGGCAGCTTCTGGATGAGGGCATCCCACACGGGCATTCCCAGCTTGATCGACATGCCGAAATCGCCGGTGAATATGCCGGTGAGATAGTTCCAGAACTGCACGTGGAGGGCATCATGGATGCCAAGTTCCCTCGCGACCTGCGCCACCTGCTCTTCGGTCATGGTCTCAACGACGTCTGCGCCGAGCAGAGCGTTGATGGGATCGCCGGGCGCCAAACGGGGCAAGAAGAAGTTCGCCGCGAGAGCCGCGAGCAAAGTCAGCAGATACTGCAGTGTCGTGCGCAGATAATACATGGACCGAAACGCCAAAAAGCCCGCGCGACCGAAGCCGCGCGGGCGAGCCAGACTTATTCCGCGATCAGTTGATCGATGGAGTCGGAGGTGCCGATACGGCCAGCTTCAGGCAAGAAGGAGTATTTGTGGAAGATGCCGTAGCCGAACGAAGAGGCGTAGTTGTCGTAGGCCTTCCAGTTGTAGGCAAACAGACCATCTGGGTACCAGAGCATGAAGCGGCTCGGGTATTTCAGTTCATATTCCTGCAGCTTGAAGTGAGCGTCCTGACGCGTTTCGCGGCTGTCCGCTTCCCACCACTCATTGTAGAGGGCCAGACGTTCAGGTTCGCTGTCGAGCAGCGTCTTCATCTGCGGGCTCGAATAGAACTGCATGTACTGGTCCTGATCGGCCAGACCGTGCGGGGTAATTTCGGAGATGGAGAACTCGTAATTGCCATCGGTGGTTAGGCTGTTGAAGGTGGCAGCGTCCACGGCCTCAACATGGGTCTTGATGCCCACGGCATCGAATTGCTCGACCATGACTTCGGCAGCACGCACATAGAGCGGCTGATTGGTCGAGACCACGATGCGCCAATCGAACGGCGTGCCATCGGGCAGATCGCGATAGCCATCACCATTGGCGTCGATAAAGCCAAGGGTTTCAAAGCCAGCCTTGGCCGCTTCGGCATCGAATGGCACTTCAAGACCTGGCTTGGTCCAGGTGCTATCAAGGTGCGGCCAGCCGTGCTTACCGGACTGCGCGCGACCGAGCATGACGCGCTCGACCATTTCTTCAGGATTGATCGCGAGCGACAGGGTATTGCGCAGATCGCGGTTGTTGAACACCGGATCATTGAGGTTCATCTGCATCCAGGTGCCCCAAAGGGTTGGCGCCTGCGCGATCTCGATATTGGGATCGTCCTTCCACTGCGCGACCATTTCAGGCGGCAGAGCGCGGGCAGCCCCGTCGATTTCGCCGGACTTCAGGGCCGCAAAGATCGTCTGCGGGTCCTTGATCATGACCAGCGTCAATTCCTTGACCGTTGGCGCGCCGCCCCAGAATTCTTCGTGCGCTTCAAAGCGGTAGAATTCGTCGGCCTTGTATTCGACCAGCTTGTAGGGGCCGGTGCCAATGACCGGATCGGTCATGGTGCGCGGGTCTTCGATGCCTTCCCACTGCTTCTTCTGCATGATCGGCAGCTCGGGCGCGGTGACGAGATCGAAGTTTGGCATGGGGCGCGGCGCGGTAAAGCGGACGCGAGTGGGCGAAACCAGCTCAATGGTTTCGATGCGTGGCACGTCAGAGACGTGGTGAGTCCAGCGGTTTGCCGGGCCGTTGAGGTAAAGATTGTAGGTGAAGACGACGTCTTCGGCGGTCATGTCAGTGCCGTCGTGCCACTTAACGCCCTGACGGATTTCCGCTTCCCAGATGCGCGCGTCTTCCGACACCTGCACAACTTCAGTCGCCAGCCACGAGCGACCCTTGGACATATAGGGCGATGGCTCAAGCAGTTTATCGAGGGCCAGATACAGCACCCAATCGTTCCAGCTGTTGCCGATCGTATAGGTGGTGATGTTGGCGGCGGTGTTCCAAATGCCGATGGTCAGGCTATCAGCAGTCTTTGGACCCTGATTGTTGACCGTGCTGAGGATGCCCGCAGCCGTGTGAGGGCTGCCATTGCCAGCTTCAGGATTAGCATGGAGCCTCGCATCGTGAGCAGAGCTAGGCGCGGCAAGGCATAGGGCGAGCGCAACAGCACTCGCACCCCGAAGGAGTGAACGACGCATTTGGAAGATCCGGTTTTGTAAACTGGGCTACAAGCACCCTTAACCGGACTACTAAACTCATGTTAAGATCAGATCAAGAGATTCCTGAACTTCATTGTCATGTTTATGTGAACCCGCCTCATGGTTTCTAAATAGCTAAGGCAGGTCATAAAATTCAGCGGTGAGTTTAAAGGTCAGCTTGCCAGTTTTGCTGTAGATTCTACACACTGGAGGGTTCCACGTGACCGAGCTATCCCCACAAGCGTCTATCGTCGTACACGGCATTACCACTGTTTCAGGCCGCTATTCACTTGGCGCGAGACCTGCTCACGCTGGCCTCAACCTGTTTGCTTGCCGGTTACGTATGATTGCAACGACCAGTCTGGGCGTGGCCGCACCGATTATTCCGCAATTGGGGGACATGGTTACGGCACGCTTTGCAGCTTTTGGTGCCCTGCAGGGCCCGGTGACACGGCGCCTCGAAGATGGGTTTGAGATGGCTTTGCTCATGAGCAGCGCGCGCACATTAGAGCATAACGAACGCATCAACAATTTCACTGAAACACTTTGGACGGAAACCACCAACCGCCGTAGTAGCGAACGTCTGCTACCGAAAAACCCGCGTACCATCATTTGCCGCGGACAGGATGAGTGGCCACAGCCATGCCTCGTCATCGACTATTCCGGTCGCGGGGCAGCGGTCTCAGCTCCGTTCCAACCGGCAATCGGGGAACTCGTCACCATCGGTCAGCTTGAAGGGGCGGTCGTGCGCCTCTTCGACATCGGCTTTGCTGTGCAGTTTACAGAGCACTATTCCACACGCGACGCGCAATTGGCGCTTGAGGCGCCCAAGGATTGGCGTCACGCCATGCGCCGCGCATTTCCCAGCCTATAAAAGAAAAAGGGGCCCGAAGGCCCCTTCCCCAAACTCTGCCGATTAGGCCGAGTAGTACATTTCGTATTCGACTGGGTGTGGGGTCATTTCGACACGCAGCACTTCAGCCATCTTGAGCTCGATGTAAGCGTCGATGAAATCGTCATCCATCACGCCGCCGACCTTGAGGAACTCACGGTTCTTGTCGAGGCTTTCCAGAGCTTCGCGGAGCGAACCGGCGACGGTCGGGATTTCCTTGAGTTCGTCCTTTGGCAGTTCGTACAGATCCTTGTCCATTGGCTCGCCTGGGTGGATCTTGTTCTTGATACCATCAAGACCAGCCATCAGCAGTGCGGTGTAGGCAAGGTATGGGTTCGCCAGTGGATCTGGGAAGCGAACTTCAACGCGCTTTGCCTTCGGCGACTGGCCGAATGGAATACGGCACGACGCCGAACGGTTACGAGCCGAGTAAGCCAGCAGAACTGGAGCTTCAAAGCCTGGAACCAGACGCTTGTAGGAGTTGGTGGTCGGGTTGGTGAAAGCGTTGATCGCCTTAGCGTGCTTGATGACGCCGCCGATGTAGTAGAGGCAGTCCATCGAGAGACCAGCGTACTGGTCGCCAGCGAAGAGTGGCTTGCCATCCTTCCAGATCGACATGTGGCAGTGCATGCCCGAACCATTGTCGCCAAAGACTGGCTTTGGCAGGAAGGTTGCAGTCTTGCCGTAGGAGTTAGCAACCTGCTGAACGCCATACTTGTAGATCAGCACGTCGTCAGCCGATGCGATCATGGTCTTGTACTTCAGACCAAGTTCGTGCTGAGCCGATGCCACTTCGTGGTGGTGCTTTTCAATGATGACGCCCATTTCGCCGAGGGCTTCGAGCATTTCACCGCGCATGTCCTGCGCGTTGTCCAGCGGTGGAACTGGGAAGTAGCCCTTCTTGATGCCGATGTGGTGGCCGTTGTTGCCGCCTTCGAAGTCTGCATCGTTGTTGGTTGGCAGTTCTGCCGCGTCAACCTGGAAGCCAACCTTATAGGTGGAGGTCGAGTACTTCACGTCGTCGAAGATGAAGAATTCTGGTTCTGGACCGAAAACGACGGTGTCACCAACACCAGACGACTTGACGAGACCTTCAGCCTTCTTCGCGATCGAACGTGGGTCGCGGTTGTATGGCTGGTAGGTTGCTGGCTCGAGAATGTCGCAGTTGATTGCGAGGGTCTTGGCAGCAAAGAACGGGTCGATGTAAGCGGACGCCGGATCTGGCATGAGCACCATGTCGGACTCGTTGATGGCCTTCCAGCCAGCAATCGAGGAACCGTCAAACATCACGCCGTCTTCGAACATGTCGGCGTCGACAACAGACACGTCCATAGTAACGTGCTGAAGCTTACCGCGCAGGTCGGTAAAGCGCACGTCCAGGTACTTGATGTCCTCGTCTTTCATGCGCTGGATGATGTCGGCTGCGGTCGTCATTTGGGTCTTTCCCCTGTCTTGCGGAAACGGTTGTATTCAGTCGGGTGCGATGCGCTCGGTCTAAGGGGACTTAGAGCGCGTCGTCACCAAATTCGCCGGTACGGATGCGGATCGCTTGTTCGATCGAGTAAACAAAGATCTTGCCGTCGCCGATGCGCCCTGTCTGGGCTGCTGCACGGATAGCTTCGATTGCCTTTTCGGCGACGTCGTCGGTGCAAACCACCTCGACCTTCACCTTTGGCAGGAAGTCCACGACATATTCAGCGCCACGATAGAGCTCCGTGTGGCCTTTTTGGCGCCCAAAGCCTTTGGCTTCGGTCACAGTGATGCCCTGCAGACCTACTTCCTGCAGTGCCTCTTTTACTTCGTCGAGTTTGAACGGCTTTACGATAGCCTCGATCTTTTTCAACTCATGCCTCCATGGCCACTTTCGGCAATTACCGCCAATACATATGCATAGGGTGTGCCAACTCACGCAAGCTTCAAGAAAACCATATTTTCCATAGCCTTAGTCAATAAGCGAAAAACAGTGTAGCACGGGCAAAGTGAGGTATATGCACAAAGTTTAGGCGACGCGCACAGATTTACAGCCCAGTCACCACAGGACAGGGATTTGGTGCCGCAGTTTTAAGCTGCGCCCTTGTACAATGTCAGAAGGGTGTGGCAGTGACTTCTATTCGCCACCGGCATTGTGCGCTGCTCAGCTCGGAGCTGCAGCACGCTCTAGAGCGGTGCATAACATGAGAAATATGCGATCAGCACATCACACAAGGGTGGTGATCGCCCGTACTCACGACGCCAAACGCTAGATGCGAAAAAAGCGGCATCACGGCTGCCGCTTTTTCAATCAGATTAAATCTGAAACCACTCAACAGGTGAGTGATGGTGCGCCCGGAGGGACTTGAACCCCCACGCCGTGAAGCGCTGGAACCTAAATCCAGTGCGTCTACCAATTCCGCCACGAGCGCGCTGTCGGCTTGCTATGATATTGTCATAACGGGGTCAATGCCCTGCCCTCATTCTCCTCAACTCAAGGCACAGAATCTTGTGAAACAGCCGACTCTGGCGCGTTCAATCATGTGGAAAACTGCGCAGTGAACCCGCTCCCTCACCACTTGATTACCGCGCCAAGATGCAACCACATGAAAAATCGCAGGTTTGCTAGGGTATCCGGCGTTTAGACAGGCATAGCAATGCTTGCACCAAGCCCGAATAGCCTCTATACGCCTCCATCAACCCGGCCTGAGGCCGCGCTTTGTTTTGGCGCGTCCAAATGATGGATTGGTGAAAGTGTCGACCCAACAGATGGGTTTTGTGCTTTCAAGCCCTGTATTTAACGCGGGGTAAGAAAAGCAAACGGCTCATCTGGCGCGAAATTTTCGCGTGGCCTCGCCTCCTGAATCAATGCGTCATGCCGTTGGCCTAACGAGATCAAACAAGACGGGAATAGACCCCCATGCAGGTAACTGAGACCCTCAACGAAGGCCTGAAGCGCAAGCTCAGCGTCACCATTTCGGCCGCTGACCTTAACGCGCGCCTCGACACCAAGCTCGAAGAGCTCAAGGGCCAGGCTAACATCAAGGGCTTCCGTCCCGGCAAGGTGCCGACCGCTCACATGAAGAAGGTCTATGGCCGTTCGGCTATGTCCGAAGTCATGACCGACGCGATCAACGAAACCGTTGCTAGCGCGCTCGACACCCGCAAGGAACGCGCAGCTGCTCAGCCAAAGGTTGATCTGCCGCAGGATCAGGCAGTGATCAACGACGTGCTCGACGGCAAGACCGATCTGGCATTTGAAGTTGAATACGAAGTTCTCCCACCAGTAACACTGATGGACACTGCTGGCGTCAAGATCACCAAGCCAGTGATCGAAGTGACCGACGCAGAAGTCGACGTCGAAGTGAACCGCGTTTTCGCACAGAACCGCGGCTACACCGACAAGGGTGATGGCGCAGTTGTCGAAAACGGCGACCGTCTAGGCCTTTCCTTCGTTGGCAAGATCGATGGCGTTCCATTCGATGGCGGCACCTCCGAGCACGCTCACCTGACCGTTGGTTCGGGCGAATTCATTCCTGGCTTCGAAGAACAGCTCGTCGGCCAGAAGAAGGGTGAAACCAAGACCATCAAGGTTACCTTCCCAGCTGACTACCAGAACGCTGATCTGGCCGGTAAGGAAGCAACCTTCGACGTCACCATCCTGCATGCTGACGGCCCGAACGCTGGCGAACTCGACGACGAATTCGCTAAGAAGCTCGGCCTCGAAGACGTTGCAGCTCTGCGCAAGATCATCCGCGAACAGATGGAATCGGCTCTCGCTTCCATGGGTCGCCAGCACATGAAGCGCCAGGTTCTGGACGCTCTCGATGACGGCCACAAGTTCGACGTTCCAGCTCAGCTGGTTGAAGCTGAATTCGCCACCATCTGGCAGCGCGTTGAGCACGAAGTGCAGTCGCACGGCCGTTCCTTCGAAGACGAAGGCACCACCGAAGAAGCAGCTCGTGAACAGTACCGCCGTATCGCGGAACGCCGCGTGCGCCTCGGCCTCGTCGTTGCCGAAATCGGCAACACCAAGGAAGTTCAGGTTTCGGACGAAGAGCACCAGCAGGCGCTTATCGCTGAAGTCCGTCGCTTCCCAGGCCAGGAACAGCAGGTTTACGACTACTACCGCAAGAACCCACAGGCTCTCGCAAGCCTGCGTGCTCCAATCTTCGAAAACAAGGTCGTCGACCTGATCATCGATACCGGTGCAATCACCGAGAAGAAGATGACCCGTGAAGAGCTCGCAAAGCTCATCCAGGCTGACGAAGACGAAGTGCCAGAAGAGCACCACCACTAAGATCTGAGCATAGCTCAAACGAAAGCCGCCCTCCGGGGCGGCTTTTTTTTATTCTTTGTTACCGATCACAGCCATTTTGAGTGAACCTTTTGGCGTCTGCCACATTGCCACTACGCACTGTGGAGTCTGAAATCATGAGCTATATTTCATCCGCCTTTGCCCCCCAGCCGCAAGTCGATCGCGATCGACGCATAGCACTTGGTCTTGATGCGAAGAACTTCGCGCGCCGTGCGGGCATCACGACTGGCGAACTGCATGAATATGAGCTGACCCAAGAGAGCCAAAGCTTCGATTCAGAAGTGGCGGCGCGGATCGGTGAAATGCTGTCCGCCCTTGAGGCCCGCAGTCCGCTTTAGCCCCAGCTGACCATCCCATAATAAGCAACACCAAAAAGGATTTCATTATGGACCATACTCGTCACACACCCCTTTCCGTTACCGAGCTGAACGCTGCCGTTTTAGAAGGCGCGACAATTTACGGCCCGGATGACCACCATGTCGGCAAGGTCGCCCATGTTCACGGACTTGGCGCAATTTCGCAGGTTGTCGTTGATGTCGGTGGCTTTCTCGGCCTCGGCGCAAAGCCGGTCGCTCTGAACGTGTCAGACCTCAATTTCATGCGTGACGAGGACGGCAATGTGCACGGCGTCACGCGCTTTACCAAAGATCAGCTAAAAGCTCTGCCAGAGCATGTTGATCGCTGAACACTGACCTGACCTCCAGTCAGTTGGTGAGAACGGGAGCTCCTCGCGGGGCTCCCGTTCTTTTTAGAGAGCGGCAGCCATCTCCGCGAAAAAGTCTTCCGGACTGTCAACTTCGACCAGCCGCTTGCCCTTGATCTGCAAAAACCGCGTCCCAACCGCCCGCAGAAACGCACGATCGTGACTGACGATAATGGCTGTGGCGCCCTGCCCGCAGATATCGTCCTCAAGCTGTTCTTGCCCGGGGATGTCGAGGTGATTGGTCGGCTCATCCAGCAAATAGAAATTGGGCTTGGCCAATCTTAGCGCCAAGAGCGCGACACGCGCCCGCTGACCAAGGGACAGTGTCGCCATTGGCTTGGTTTGCTTCTCGGTGGCAAAACCCGCGCCCGCCAACAGCGCAATCGTCCGCCGATCGCCCTCGTCAAACCGCTCCAATAGGTAATCAAGTGATGACCGATTGGTGGGGAGCCAAGCGAGGGCTTGGTCCATATATCCGGGCACAAGCTGGGGCGAGAGCCGCACACCGTCAACCACATCGCCCGCAAGTGCCTCTGTAATGATGCGCATGAATTGGGATTTGCCAGCACCATTTGCGCCTAAGAGGACAACCCGATCTCCCTGAAAAATATGCAGCTTTTCAATTGAGAATAAGGGAATAGTATTCGGAGTGGTAACGACAAGGCTACTGATCGCCATCATAACGCGCGCGTCGGCGCCGCTGTTGCCGAGCTTGACCAAGCCCGTCCGGTCGCGATGCACCTCTTGGACTTTGTTTTCAATTTTCTCGGCACGCTCGCGCAACTGCTTGGATTTCACCGTCAGCAGATCGCTGCCCGAGTTGATACCGATATTGGTCAGCTTCGCGGCTTGCTTGCGCAGCTGAGTGGCTTCTTTGAGATCACGCTCGCGCTGGGCTTGGGCCGCCGCATCGACGCGATCAAGCTCTGCCCGGGCCGCCGAATAGGCAAGCGGCAGATAGACGGGCTCGTCCGGACGCAGGAACAGTGTTCTATTGGTTACGCGATCGAGAAAGGCCCGATCGTGGCTAGCGATAACCACCGGCATGGATTTCGCCGCATAAGCGAGCCAATCCTCAAGCGCGACGATGCGAGAGAGATCGAGATGGTTGGTGGGCTCGTCCATCAGCAAGCCATCTGGTTCGCCAACCCAACAGCGCGCCAAAAGCGCCATGCGCTGCCACCCACCACTCAACTGGTTCAGAGCCTTGTCGCGAAACTCTTCTGGGATGGAGAATTCCTCCAGTACCACATCAACACGCCAGCCTTCGCTTTCGAGCTGGCTGCGGTCGAGCCCCGTGCCAACGAAGTCGCGCAAGGAGAGCGTGAGGAATTCCGACGGAATGTCCTGCGGAATATAGCCGAGTTTCAAGCCCCGCGAGCGCGTGATCGCGCCTTCGCTCAATTCAAGCTCCCCCGCCAGGGCCCGCAAAAGCGTAGACTTGCCACGCCCGTTTGGCGCCACAAGGCCAACACGGTCGCCATCAGCGATGGAAAGAGTGAGATTGGAGAATAAGAGATCGCCCGCACGGTGGCCGGCATTTTTGAGACTGAGAGTGCCCATGGATTTCGCTCATTGGATCGGCGCAAGTGTGGCGCCATTTGCCGTCAATTCAGCGCTACAGCATCAGCCGAAGCGCCATAAAGGGCGAACCAAGTGGGAAGGAGCGAAATATCGTCCGGACCGACTGGTCAGCCCTGCCGCCTAAGCAACAGGGCATGAACGGGACCACGCTGGCGATGCGTCGGAAATATTGTCACGTCACCCTCCCGTCTCGACATTGAACGATGCATAAGTTTATGCCGCCCCGAAGGACGGCACAAGATATTCAGCAGAAATAAAAGAGACCTATCGCCAACACCATCGCAAGAACACGCGAGGTGCGGAGATTGGCCAGCCGGTACGCAATACTATTTCCGGCGTGTGGCCAATGTCCTGGCACAGCTGGGCGGGGAACACTTGTTTGATACGCAATACTCAAGTGATCTGCCCTCATACGGCAACTCCATACAAAAACCGTATGTCCACATGAGTATCAGCACGCACTTAAAAAAGTGCTCCCAAGAAACAAACAGAACGTAAATTCATCCACTTATCCTGGGACACTCACTGTCCCGGAATGAGAACAAGCACCCGTCACGCACATCCAGAGTTCTCATATCGTTCACCTTGACGGCAATGAAGCACAGCTCATCTGTGGGAATTGCACGCAGGTCCAGACCGGCAAAAATCCTCGCGATATGGTAGAAAACCCAATTCGCCCGATTCGGGCCGAACTGATGGAAAATGTATGTCGTCAGATCTCTTCGGAGCAGCCGCTCCTCAGCAAGACCAACCACAGATCAAACCGAAAGCCGAAGTCGCGCCTCGCGTCTCCGGTTCGCCGGAGGCCTATGGTGCTGCCGACATCGAGGTTTTGGAAGGCCTTGAGCCTGTCCGTCGCCGTCCGGGCATGTATATCGGCGGCACGGATATCAACGCCTATCACCACCTCTTCGCCGAAGTTATCGACAACTCGATGGACGAAGCGATCGCTGGTCACGCGACCCGCATCGAAGTTCATTTGGGCGCCGATGGCTATTTGACCATCTCGGATAACGGCCGCGGTATTCCGGTCGAAATCCACCCAAAGTTCCCCGGTCGCTCCACGCTAGAGATCGTGCACACGATTTTGCACGCCGGCGGCAAGTTCGACGGCAAGGCCTATGAAACATCCGGCGGCCTTCACGGCGTTGGTGTTTCGGTTGTGAACGCGCTCTCGGACGACCTGATCGTTGAGGTCGCGCGCGAGCAACAGCTTTATCGCATTCAGTTTTCGCGCGGTAAGGTGGTGCAGGACGTGGTCAATGTTGGCCGCGTGCAGAACCGTCGCGGCACCACGACCCGCTTCCATCCCGACCCGGAAATTTTTGGCCCGACCGCAAAGTTCAATGCCGGTCGCCTCTTCCGCATGACCCGCGCCAAGGCATACCTCTTTGGTGGCGTTGAGCTGCGCTGGAGCTGCGACGACGAACTGGCCAGCGACGACGTTCCGGCCAAGGCTGTGTTCCACTATCCGGACGGCCTCAAGGACTTCATGACGGCGCGGATCGAAGGCGAAACGCGCATTACCGACGAAATTTTCGCGGGCAAGACCGGCCGCCCCGGCAGCCACGCCTCGGTTGAATGGGCGATTGCATGGACCCTGGGTGACGGCGGCGTACAGTCTTATTGTAATACCGTCCCGACGCCCGATGGCGGCACGCACGAAGCGGGCCTGCGCATGGTGCTACTGCGGGGCCTCAAGAACTATGCAGAACTGATCAAGCACAAGGGCGCGGCCAATCTGACCGCGGAGGACATACTGACCTCCTGCTCGGCAATGCTTTCGGTGTTCGTGCGCGAACCTGAATTCGTTGGCCAGACCAAGGACAAGCTCGCCTCGCAAGAAGCCACACGCATTGTTGAAACAGCGCTGCGCGATGCGTTCGACCATTGGCTGGCGGCCTCGCCCAACCAGGCAGGCAAGCTGCTCGACTGGGCCGTTGAGCGCGCTGAAGAGCGCTTGCGTCGCCGCAAGGAAAAAGAGATCGATCGCGCCAGCGCCACGCGCAAGCTACGCCTGCCCGGCAAGCTCGCAGACTGCACGCAGAATGCGGCGCAGGGCGCTGAATTGTTCATCGTGGAAGGTGACTCGGCGGGCGGATCTGCCAAGCAGGCGCGTAACCGCATTACGCAGGCCGTTATGCCGCTGCGCGGCAAGATCCTCAACGTTGCTGGCGCAAGCCGAGACAAGCTCGCCGCCAACCAGCTGATTGCCGATCTCATCCAAGCGCTCGGTTGCGGCACCCGCGACCGCTATTCTGAAGATGAGCTGCGGTATGACAAGATCATCGTCATGACCGACGCGGACGTCGACGGCGCGCACATCGCCGCGCTCCTCATCACCTTCTTTTTCCAAGAGATGCCCAAACTCATTGAGAATGGTCACCTCTATCTTGCCCTGCCGCCGCTCTACCGCATCACTCAAGGCAATAAGACGCTCTATGCGCGGGATGACGCCCATAAGAATGAGTTGATGAAGACCGAGTTCACCGGCAAGAGCAAAATCGACATCACCCGATTTAAAGGTCTGGGTGAGATGCCGTATGTGCACCTGCGCGAGACGACGATGTCCCCAAAATCGCGCCAGTTGCTACAGGTGAAAATGCTGGATGATCGCGATGCAACCCGCACCGCCGTGGATCGATTGATGGGCAACAAGCCTGAATTGCGCTATGAATTCATTCAGGAGAACGCTGCATTTGTGACCGATTTGGACATATGATCAGCAAAGATTTACTGCAATATGGCGTGAATCGGGCAAACCCGTTGACAGTCAAGGGGTTTGCGCTATGGTCCGCGCCGCTAGCTATACGTTAGGCATCGGCATTTCTATCGCCGGGGAATGCTAACGTCAGCACCCTGCAACACTCTGGATCCGCCGTGTGTTGCTTTTGAACGCGAATGGTCACGCGACATTGTTTCCATTCGAAACTTTTAGGGCAGCGCGCCCGCAATAGCGGTACAGGCGCGCGCTCATCGGTGACGCTGAGGTCATGTACTGGCTGAATAGCGCCGCTCCGCACCGCTGATTGGGACGACCGACTTGACCGACGACTTTTCCGGACTTGGGCTTTCGAGCAAGGTAACCGAAGCTGTCACAGACGCTGGTTACACGAAGCCTACCGAGATCCAGGCTCAGGCAATTCCACACCTTCTGAATAAGAAGGATCTTATTGGTATCGCGCAGACGGGTACCGGGAAGACTGCCTCTTTTGTATTACCCATGCTGACGCTGCTGGAAAACGGCCGCGCCCGCGCTCGTATGCCCCGCACACTCATTCTTGAACCGACCCGCGAACTCGCGGCGCAGGTTGCCGAGAACTTTGAGAAGTACGGAAAAAACCACCGTCTATCGATGGCTCTGATCATCGGCGGCGTATCGTTTGAAGAGCAGAACAAGAAGCTTGATCGCGGCGTTGACGTGCTGATCGCTACTCCTGGCCGTCTGCTCGACCAATTCGATCGCGGCAAGATCCTGCTGACCGGCGTGGAAGTTCTCGTCATCGACGAGGCCGACCGCATGCTCGACATGGGCTTTATCGACGATATCGAAAAGATTTGTTCGCGCCTACCGCCGCGTCGCCAGACCATGCTGTTCTCGGCAACGATGGACCCACAGATCGAGCGCCTGACCAAGCGCTTCCTCAAGGACCCAGTCCACGTTCAGGTCTCGCGCACTTCTTCGACCGCCGACACGATTGATCAGAAGCTGGTCAAGGTATCCTCGCGTCCAGATCAGAAACGCGCGGCTCTGCGCGAACAGATCAACGCGGCAGAAAACCTCACCAATGCGATCATCTTCTGCAATCGCAAGCGTGATGTGGCTACCCTCGCCCGCTCGCTTCAGCGCCACGGTTTCTCCGCTGGTTCGCTGCATGGCGACATGGACCAGAAGAGCCGCATGGAAACTCTGGATGCCTTCAAGACCAACAAGCTCACGCTCCTGGTTGCCAGTGACGTCGCGGCACGTGGTCTCGATATTCCAGCGGTAAGCCACGTGTACAACTTCGACGTGCCTGTGCATGCCGAGGATTACGTTCACCGTATCGGCCGTACGGGTCGCGCTGGTCGCTCTGGTGTTGCCTACACATTCGTCGCCCCCGCAGACGAAAAGCACCTCGATGCGATCGTAAAGCTGATCCAGAAGCAGATCGAATGGCTCGCGCCAAGTAAGACTGCCCAGGCAATCACAACTGAAGCCGCTCCCGATGCTGCTGAAGACGCTGAAGCAAAGCCATCGCGTGGCCGTCGTGGCGGTCGCACCCGCAAGGTCGCTAAGGCTGAAAAGTCCGATGTTGTGGCTCCGTCGCCTACAGAAGTAGAAACGAATACCGTGGACGAACCACTTAAGCCGCAAAGAACGCGCGCCGACAACGCACGCCGCAAGCGCAATAACGACACTGCACCAGTGGCAGCGCCGAACAATAATGGGCCATTTGGCGACGCCGGACCAATCCCAGCGTTCTTGCTGCGCCCGACGCGCATTGCCCAATAATCATTAAACGCTCCAAGATTAAGCATTGCTACATCTTGGAGCGTTACTTTCTCACATCCGCGTGAGAATATCCTTACGCACGACTCACTTAACCATGCTGGATTAGGCCAGCACACCGGGGGGCTGGTGGTAGTGTCGGATCAGGATCTAGAGCGCTCTTTTGGCTTTGCCAAAATCGCCATAAATCAATTGAAGCAGAATTGCGTACCGGCCGAACCGGCCTTTTACGAGCTGCTTTACACCTATGTCAAAGGCACCAACCAGAGCCTGAACGATCGCCTCAACGCGCTCTTCATGTCTGGCGTGCAGCTCACTCCACTCACTGCCGAACTGCTCCACAAGGAGTTTTTTGAGGTGGCGGTGTCAGAACGGGTGTCTGTTGTTTCAGACCGCGTCGCTGAGCGCATCAATGCCGTGAACGGCGCCATTCAAGGCGCGCTCGAAACTGCGCAGGATTTCAGCACCACGCTCTCCAGCGCATGGTACGACCTCGACACAGCGCGCGATGCAAGTTCCGTAAAAGAGATCACGCGGAAGCTCATTGTTGAAACTGAGCGGATGCAGGATGATAACTCCCTGCTCAGCGCGCAACTGGCCGCATCACGCGATGCAATAGCGAATATGCAGCGTGATCTGGATGAAGTTCGTCGCGAAGCGATGCTGGACCCGCTGACCAAGCTCTATAATCGTGCGCGCTTTGACACCTGTCTGATAGACGCCATGCACGAAGCGCGCCTAGCAGGCACGCCATTGTGTCTTCTGCTCGTCGATATCGATAATTTCAAGGCCTTTAACGACAGCTATGGTCACCTCACCGGCGACCAAGTGCTGCGCCTCGTCGCAGGGCAGTTGCAGACCTCGCTCGAGGGCAAGGGCATTGCTGCCCGGTTTGGCGGTGAAGAGTTCGCGGCAATATTGCCCGAAACCGACATGCGCCTGGCGTCCCTTACCGCAGAGATCATTCGCGAAGCCATTCAGAGCAAGCAATTGCTGCGCATTTCCACGAGCGAGCGCTTGGGCAATCTCACCGCGTCTATCGGGGTTGCAAAATTTGGCCAGGCCGATAGCTTCGCCAGCCTCGTCGACCGCGCCGATGCCTGTCTTTATGCAGCTAAGCGCGCGGGGCGTAATCGCGTCATCTGTGAAGATGAGTTGCAAACCCCGCGCTCGGTTGCCTCGTCAGTCGCCTAACTCAAGCCGTCGGCGTTAGCGTAACGCCGAGGCTTTCCAGCATGTCCCAATATTCCGGATAGGTCTTGCCTGTGCAGGCAGGGTCGAGAATAACCACGTTATCGACGAGTAGGCCCGCCAGAGCAAAGCTCATGGCGATGCGATGATCGTGATAGGTCTCAATTTTTGCGCGCGAGTTGCGCCCCTTAAGCTTGGCAGGGAGTTGTGGGTCGGATGCGATGAGCAGATCGTCCCCCTCCTCCGTGGCGAGGCCCGGCATGATCCGATTAAGCTCATTGGCGACGGCCCGAATGCGGTCCGTTTCTTTGACGCGCAAATTGGCAATGCCAACAAATCGCACAGGCGTGTTATTAAAGGCAGCGACGACGGCCATGGTCGGAACCGCGTCTTGCATTTGCGAGCCATCAATCACCGCTGGCATATTCGGGTAAGCCGCAATCATGGCTTGCGCCGAAGCGTCCGGCTGCGTGAAGGCATCGGCTGACACACCAAGATCGATGCTGCCGCCCGTCAGTGCCTCAATGCCCCAGAGATAGGTTGCGGCAGACGCATCGGGTTCGATGTGGAAATCCGTTGCGGTGTAGCCGGTTGGCTGCACAATCCAGGTGCCCTCGTCGGCCTGTTCAACGTCAGCGCCGAAAGCGCGCATAGCCGCAAGCGTGAGATCGACATAGCCGCGGGCGCCAATGTCCTTGCCCGCGAGCGCGATTTCAATTGGGCCGTCGCCGAATGGCGCTGCCATAAGCAGGGCGGAAACATATTGGCTCGAGAGATAGGCGTCGATTTCAACGCGCCCCTTCCCAAAAGTGCCGTTGCCTTCAACAGTCACAGGCGGGCAGCCGGTCGGGCTCGACGCGCCGATGCCGAGCGCATTGAGGGCATCAACCAGAGGCTTGATCGGGCGAACGCGCATTTCCTCGTCGCCATCGACGACCACTGTGCCGTTAATCGTTGCCACTGCGGCGGTCAGAAAGCGCGTTGCGGTCCCGGCATTGCCGAGGAAGAGCGGCGCATCGGGGACGGCCAGCTTGCCTGTGCTGGTGACGAGGAAAGTCGTCGCATCCGGCTCTTCCACCGTGACGCCCATTTCGCGCAGGGCGCGGGCCATGAGCACAGTGTCCTTGCTCTTGAGCGCCCCCGTCAGGCGGCTCGTGCCATGCGCCAGCGCTGCCAACAGCAGAGCGCGATTGGTGATGGACTTGCTCCCCGGAGGCGAAACGCGACCGTTCAGAGCTTTGCCGGGCGGGGTGATGGAGTAAGCAGCTGGAAGAGTTTTTGGCATGCATTCGCTCTAGGACAAAGCCGCAACTCGCGCAATCTCGCTTCAACGCGAAAGCGTACGGGGCGTGGGGATTTTTATGGGGGATCGCGCACAAGACGAATGCACCTGCATCCAACTGGATTGCCGGGACAAGCCCGGCAATGACGGAGGGGTGGAGAGGTCCTTGTGGTGTTTCCCGCACAGCGTCCCTGCCCCCCAAAAAACAAAAACGCCCGGATCGCTCCGGGCATTTTGAAATTTCAGACAAGTCGCCAATTATGCTTCGGCGCGGGCTTCCACCAGTGCTTTGAGGTCCGCAGGCTTGAGCGTGATGCTTTCGCCGCAACCGCAGGCACCGGTCTGGTTCGGGTTTTTGAAGGTGAAGGTCGAGCCCAGCTTGCCGGCCTCAAAATCCATCACCGTGCCGAGCAGGTACATGGTCGCCTTGGGATCAACCCAGACGTTGACGCCCTTGTCCTCGACATGGTCATCGCCCGCCACAGCTTCGCTGACATAGTCCATCGTGTAGGCAACACCCGCACAGCCGGAATTCTTGATGCCAACGCGCAGACCGATCACAGGCGTATCCGAGTCTTCGATAATCTCGGTGATACGCTCTACAGCGGCGTCTGTCAGCGACATGATCTTGAACGGCATGGATCGAAACCTTTATCGGCGTTTCACGATATATAGGACGAAACGCGTCCCATTACCACCAGTTCAACGCAACCTGAGCTTCTTCGCTCATGCGGGTCGCATCCCATGGTGGATCAAACACCATGTTGACCTTAACGTCCTGAATTCCTTCAACGCTGCGGGCAGCGTTTTCGACCCAGCCGGGCATTTCACCAGCCACGGGGCAACCGGGCGCGGTCAGGGTCATGTCGATGGTGAGGTTACGATCCTCGTCCAGATCAACCTTGTAGATCAGGCCAAGCTCATAAATATCGACCGGAATTTCTGGGTCGTAGACGGTCTTCAACGCGCCAATCAGGTCCGTCGTGATCCGCTCGACTTCATTCTCTGGCAGGCTGGCAGAAACACTGGGGGTGATGCGCGTGTCGGTTACGGTATCGTCGCTCATGGTCGTCTTTCTCGTGCCTAATCAGGCAAAAAATTTCGCGGCGCGCTGAATGCCGTCGACCAGCGCGTCAATATCGTCTTTGCCGTTATATAGGGCCAAAGAGGCACGGCAGGTAGAGGTCACGCCAAAACGTTTCAGCAGCGGCTGGGCACAATGGGTGCCAGCGCGAACAGCGATGCCGTAACGATCAAGGACCGTGGCGACGTCATGGGCGTGCGCACCGGCAATCTCGAACGAGAAAATGCCGCCCTTGCCTTCGGCAGTGCCGATCATGCGCAGGGAATTGATGCTCTTGAGCTTTTCGGCGGCATAGGCAGCGACTTCATGCTCATGGGCGATGATGTTTTCACGGCCAAGGTTTTGCATGTAGTCGAGGGCTGCGCCGAGGCCCATGGCCTGAACGATAGCCGGCGTGCCCGCCTCAAAGCGATGGGGCGGCTCGTTATAGGTGACGCCTTCAAGGGTTACGGTTTCGATCATTTCGCCGCCACCCTGATAGGGCTGCATCTGGGCGAGAAGATCGTATTTGCCGTAGAGAACGCCAATGCCAGTCGGGCCGTAGAGCTTGTGGCCGGTCATAATGTAGAAATCGACGTCGAGTTCAGCCACGTCCACAGTGGTGTGAACGGCGCCCTGCGAGCCATCGATGAGCACAGGAATGCCGCGCGCGTGGGCGCGTTCGATCACGCCCTTGATTGGAGTGACCGTGCCCAAGACGTTGGACATGTGGGTCATGGCGACCATGCGGGTCTTGTCCGATAGCGCCGCTTCAAAGGCATCCATATCGAAAGAGCCGTCGTCCTTGACGTCGACCCACTTCAAAACCGCCCCCTGACGTTCGCGCAGGAAATGCCACGGCACGATATTGGAATGGTGCTCCATGGTGGTGATGATGATCTCATCACCTTCCCTGATGCGCGGGCCAGCAAAGGAGGAGGCGACCAGGTTGATCGCTTCGGTGGCCGATTTGGTGAAGATGATTTCTTCGAGACGCGGCGCATTGATGAAGCGCTTTACGCTTTCCCGCCCGGCTTCGTAGCCTTCCGTCGCCCGATTGGCGAGCGTGTGCAGACCACGGTGGACGTTGGCGTATTCGTGGCGGAACGCATAATCCATGCGCTCAAGCACGGCGTTCGGCTTTTGCGCCGATGCGCCGCTATCGAGATAGACAAGACGATGACCGTGAATTTGCTCCGACAGGATCGGAAAATCAGCACGAACGGCAGCTAGATCGAAGGTCATGTTTTGGTCCTTGTGGCGTCCCGGTCCACGAACGGAGCATTTTGGGTGGGTGAGGGGAAATTCCCCTACCCCTATTTGCATTGAAGGCCCCCTCACCCGGCGCTCGGCGCCGACCTCTCCCCCGAGGGGAGAGGCGAAGGGTGAGGCCCTTACTTGCCGAGAAGCCAAGTGTCGATGACGTCGTTGAGAACGCCAGCAACTGCTTCGTTTTCGATCGGGTCGACCAGTTCTGCGATAAAGCCGCGAACCATCATGGTTTCTGCTTCAGCCTTGGGAATACCGCGGCTGAGGAGATAGAAGAGGCTATCTTCATCCAGTTTGCCGCACGTCGAACCATGGCCGCAGACAACGTCGTCGGCGTAGATTTCGAGTTCTGGCTTGGAGAGGATTTCCGCTTCGTCCGACAGCATCAGGCCCTGATGCATGAACTTGGCATCGGTCTTCTGCGCATCGCGCGCCACAATCAGCTTGCCCTGAATGACCGACTTGGAACGGCCACGAGCAATCGACTTGAACAGCGGCTGCGAGGTGGTGTGCGCCACAGCGTGCTCAGTGATCATGGTGATGTCAGCATGCTGACCATCGGCCACGAGATTAAGCCCAGTGACGTCCGCATGTGCCTCAGCGCCTTCAAGACGCGGCAGCACCTGTGTGCGAGCCAGATTTGCACCACCATGGACCACCAGCGTGCGCAACTGCGCGCCGGCTGCAAGGTGATACTCATTGGTCGCGAAGTGCGAGGACTGCGCTGGCGAACGGTCGATCGACACGTGCACAACTTCAGCGCCTTCGCCCAGGGCGATGTAGACGGCGTGGTTGCCCAAGTGCGCAGCGTCCGAACCGGCGAAGGTTTCGACGATGGTGACCTTCGCGCCATCCGCCACGAAGACCTTCACAGCGTCCGAGACGTGTGCAGCTTCGCCAACGATGGTGTGATCAATCTGGATCACCTGCTCGTCGCCAGCGGCGATGTCGAGCGAGAGAGCGGTCTTGGTCAGGCCGTTGTTGATGTGGGTTACAACATCATCGCGGGTCGACAGAACGCCACCACGTGCGGTGCCGATCATAATGCCTGCAGGAGCGTCCGTAGACGCCTTTACAGCACCATTGACGATCGAGATCACATAAGCGCCCTCAATCGCCACAGACGGCGCCACGGCGTCGTTTGCAGCCGCTGCGAGATCCGGTACGGCGCGCAGCAGAGTCTTCAAATCCGTGTAGTGATAGGCTTCGACGCGACGGGTCGGCAGACCCGCAGTTTCGATCCGCTCCGCAGCCTGATCAGCGCCAGCGGCCTTCAACTGCTCAATCAGCGTATGCTCGGCAGCGCCGAGACGAACTGGAAAAGTCGCCATTGTTACGCTGCCTCGCCGCCGTAGTTGGCATAGCCTTCAGCTTCGAGCTTGAGCGCGAGCGACTTGTCGCCGCTTTCCACGATCTTGCCGTCCGAGAAGACGTGCACAACGTCTGGAACGATGTGGTTCAGGAGGCGCTGGTAGTGGGTGATGACGAGCATGGAACGTTTGCCGTCGCGCAGCGAGTTCACGCCGTTCGAAACAACCTGCAGCGCGTCAATGTCGAGGCCCGAGTCGGTTTCGTCGAGAACGGCCAGCGATGGCTTGAGGAGCGCCATCTGCATGATTTCCGCGCGCTTCTTTTCGCCGCCAGAGAAACCAACGTTGAGCGGACGCTTCAGCATGGCTGAGTCAACGTTCAGCGCTGCGCCAGCTTCCTTGACGAGACGCATGAACTCTGGGGTCGAGAGTTCAGCCTCGTCACGAGCCTTACGCTGCGCGTTCATCGCCGCCTTGAGGAAGGTCATGGTCGAAACGCCGGGGATTTCGATTGGGTACTGGAAAGCCAGGAACAGGCCAGCAGCAGCGCGTTCATCTGGCTCGAGGCCAAGGATGTCGACGCCGTTGAGCAGCACTTCACCTTCGGTGATTTCATAGTCTTCCTTGCCTGCGAGAACGTAGGACAGGGTCGACTTGCCCGAGCCGTTACGGCCCATGATGGCGTGAACTTCACCCTGTGGGATCACAAGGTTCACACCCTTGAGGATCTCGCGATCTTCGATGCGAGCGTGCAGGTTGCGAATTTCAAGAACGGGAGTGGTCATCTGTTTGTCTCCAAATCCGGGGTCGCCGCTAGCGCCACCCGGGTATCCAACTGTTTGCGGTTTAGCCGACGCTGCCTTCGAGGCTGATCGAGATCAGCTTCTGGGTTTCGACCATGAATTCCATTGGCAGGTGCTGAAGCACGTCACGGACGAAGCCGTTGACGATAAGCGCCACAGCTTCTTCCTCATTGAGGCCGCGCTGCATGCAGTAGAACATCTGGTCGTCGGAGATCTTCGAGGTGGTCGCTTCGTGCTCGAACACCGCAGTGCCGTTACGGCTCTCGATGTAAGGAACAGTGTGTGCGCCACACTTGTCGCCGATCAGCAGCGAGTCACACTGGGTGAAGTTACGAGCGTTCTTGGCCTTAGCGTGGGCAGAAACCTGACCGCGATAGGTGTTGTCCGAGAAGCCTGCTGCAATACCCTTGGAGATGATGCGGCTGGACGTGTTCTTGCCCAGATGGATCATCTTGGTGCCGCTATCGACCTGCTGGTAGCCGTTCGAAATCGCGATCGAGTAGAATTCACCGCGCGAATTGTCGCCGCGCAGGATGCAGCTTGGGTACTTCCAAGTGATCGCCGAGCCGGTTTCAACCTGCGTCCAAGAAATCTTCGAGTGGTTGCCACGGCAATCGCCGCGCTTGGTCACGAAGTTATAGATGCCGCCCTTGCCGTCCTTGTCGCCCGGGTACCAGTTCTGGACCGTCGAGTACTTGATTTCGGCGTTTTCAAGCGCAACGAGTTCAACCACTGCAGCGTGCAGCTGGTTTTCGTCGCGCATTGGAGCGGTACAGCCTTCGAGGTAGCTGACGTAGCTGTCATCATCAGCGATGATGAGGGTACGTTCGAACTGGCCGGTCTTCTTCTCGTTGATACGGAAGTAGGTCGACAGTTCCATCGGGCAACGAACACCCTTTGGAATGTAGACGAAGGAACCGTCGGTGAAGACGGCCGAGTTCAGCGTCGCGTAGTAGTTGTCCGAAACGGGAACCACCGAGCCGAGGTACTTCTTTACGAGCTCTGGGTGCTCGCGCACGGCTTCAGAGATCGAGCAGAAGATAATGCCCTGCTTGGCCAGTTCTTCGCGGAAGGTGGTGACAACGGAAACCGAGTCAAACACCGCGTCGACCGCAACATTGGCGCCGAACGGCGTGCCAACGGATTCCGCTGCGCCTTCAACGCCAGCCAAGATCGCCTGCTCCTTGAGCGGGATACCCAGCTTGGCATAAGTCGCCAGCAGTTCCGGATCGACTTCATCAAGGCTCTTGGGGCCCTTGAAGTTCTTCGGCGCGGAGTAATAGCTGATGTCTTGGAAGTCGATCTTTGGGTAGTGCAACTTACCCCAAGCTGGTTCTTCCATGGTCTGCCAGCGGCGGAACGCTTCCAGACGCCATTCCAGCATCCATTCCGGCTCTTCCTTCTTAGCCGAGATGAAGCGAACGGTGTCTTCGTTCAGGCCGACAGCAATCGTGTCGGATTCAATGTCCGTTTCGAAGCCGTACTTGTACTTGTCGACGTCAAGCGCAAGCACCTGCTCGACGGTTTCCCGATCGATCTCTTCCTTGAGGGTCGGAATATCGAAATCCGCCATTAGGCTCTCCTTTATGTCCATCGGCGGGTCAAGGCCGCCGCGAACGAACTATTCTTTCAGCGGCCTAGGCCGCTGTTCCTGAACGCTTGTGGCGTGCAAGAAGTTTTTCAAAACCGGCAAGAAACGCAGTCACGTCCTCGCTTGTGGAAGTCCAGCCAAAGCTGACGCGCAGGGCACATTCGGCCAAAGCCTTAGGCACGCCCATTGCTGCTAGAACATGGCTAGCGCCGACCTTGCCTGACGAGCAGGCAGAGCCGGACGAAATTGATAGACCCATAAGGTCCAAGGACATCATCGCTGTAGCATTACCGAGACCGGGTACAGCGAAGTTGACCGTATTACCGACGCGCTGAGCAGCTTGCCCGAAGATTACGACATCTGGCGCAAGCGCCTTCAGTCCGGCCTCAAGCTGGTCGACGAGCGCCAACATGCTCTGCGCATCATATTCACTTGCGGCCGCTGCCGCGCCAAAAGCTGCGATCAGCGCCGTTGGTTCAGTACCACCACGACGCCCCTGCTCCTGACCACCACCCGGAATCAACCGCACAGTGTCGGCATGGCCTTTGACCAACAACGCACCAATACCGACAGGTGCGCCAATCTTATGGCCGCTTATAGCAACCATATCGGGAGCCGATGCGGCAAAATCCAGATCAATCTTGCCGTAGGCCTGAACCGCATCAATAAAAAGCGTGTGACGGGTTGGCCCCACCAGAGCACTAATCCGGCCAATTGGCTGAACTACGCCGGTTTCATTGTTCACCCAATGAAACGCCGCGAAGAGCGTGATGTTTTCTGCATCCGCACGGGACAAAAACGACTGCAGTTGATCGAGATCAATGTTGCCGTCTTCTTTTAGCCCTACGGTCCACACAGGCAGGCCCGTGGCCTCAACTGCCTTGAGGACAGCAGCGTGCTCCCCCATGCTGGTGACTATGGCGCCTGCCGAAAAAACCTTTGTTCCACCGACGATAGCCTGCGTAATGGCTTCGGTAGCGGAACTTGTGAAGACGACTTGACGGCGCTCTGCACCGGCCCGCGCAGCCACTTGTTGACGACCAGTCTCCATCACATCGCGCAGCGCGCGGCCATGAGTGTGGACCGATGAGGCATTGCCGGTGAGCGCAAGCGCAGACAACAAAGCGTCACGCGCTTCGGGGCGAAGCGGCGCGGCTGCATTGTGATCAAGATAGACCGAAGGTCTCGTCATTACGCTTACCGGACACAGTGTCCGACACCTTTATATAGAGCCAAACCGCAGCATAGAACGCATATGCGGCCAAACACGTCTTGAAATTGAAGGCCCAACTTCATTACAAGGGGCGCTCAAGCGCGCCGTTCTGCGGCGCACAATCGAGTTTCGAACCATTCTAAACTGATTTTTCGACCCATGTTTTAGGGAGAGCCCCGCGCTTAGTCAAGCTGCGTGAACTCCTTTTGAAACGTCCGAAACGTCACTGTGACAGAGCCGGAAAGGCCGGATTAATCCTATGCCAGAAGTGATCTTTAACGGCCCAGAGGGCCGCTTGGAAGGCCGTTACCAGCCAGGTAAGGAGCCAAACGCTCCAATCGCCATCCTGCTTCATCCGCATCCGCAGTTCGGCGGCACGATGAACAACCAGATCATCTACAACCTGTTCTACATGTTCGTAGAGCGTGGTTTTGCGGTGCTCCGCTTCAATTCGCGCGGCGTCGGTCGGTCGCAGGGCGCATTCGACCACGGTATCGGCGAATTGAGCGATGCCGCGGCCGCTCTCGACTGGCTGCAGACCATCAACAGAGAATCACGCGGTTGCTGGATCGCCGGTTTCTCCTTTGGTGCGTGGATCGGCATGCAGTTGCTGATGCGTCGCCCAGAAGTTGAAGGCTTTATCTCGGTGTCCCCACCGGAAAACCTCTATGACTTCTCGTTCCTCGCCCCCTGCCCATCTTCGGGTCTGATCATCCATGGTGATAAGGACCGTGTGGCTCCGCCTGCTTCGGTGCAGAAGCTCGTGGACAAGCTCAAGACCCAGAAGGGCATCACCATCGAACAGCAGATCGTGGAAGGGGCTAACCACTTCTACGAAGGCAAGATCGATGAACTGACCGAACGGTGCGCCGAGTATCTCGACCGTCGTCGTCAGGAGATCGCGGACGGCGGCGGGCGCTAAACTCAGTAGCGCAAAGAGGCGATCGCCTCACCACGGTGTGCCCTGAGTGGGCACGCCGTCATCATTCCCAGACGCCAGACCATACAACTCCGCACTGGCGGCACTTGGATCGCAAAATGAGCAAGTACACTTCCGATTTCCTGCGCACCCTTGATGAGCGCGGCTTCATCCACCAGATTTCCGACGCTGAGGGCCTTGATAAGCTCTTCGCCACCGAACAGGTCACCGCCTATATCGGCTTTGACCCAACCGCGTCGTCGCTGCACGTCGGCAGCCTGATCCAGATCATGATGCTGCACTGGCTGGAAAAGACCGGTCACCGCGCTGTTGCCCTGATGGGCGGCGGCACCGGCATGGTCGGCGATCCGTCTTTTAAAGACGAAGCGCGCAAGCTGATGGGCACGGATACGATCCAGTCGAACATCGACGGGATCAAGCAGGTGTTCTCCAACTATCTCGACTTCTCTGAAAAGTCGCTGATGGTGAACAACGGCGAATGGCTCTTGCCGCTCAACTACCTCGAATTCCTGCGCGACGTTGGCCAGCACTTCTCGGTCAATCGCATGCTCAGCTTTGACTCGGTCAAGCAGCGTTTGGATCGCGAGCAGTCGCTTTCGTTCCTCGAATTCAACTACATGATCCTGCAGGCCTATGACTTTGTGGAGCTCAACCAGCGCTACAACGTCCGCTTGCAGATGGGTGGTTCGGATCAGTGGGGCAATATCATCAACGGGATCGATCTCGGTCACCGTATGGGGACGCCACAGCTCTACGCCCTCACTTCGCCTCTGCTGACGACCTCTTCGGGTCAGAAGATGGGCAAGTCGATGAACGGCGCGATCTGGCTCAACCCAGACATGCTCTCGGCTTATGATTTCTGGCAGTACTGGCGCAACACTGAGGACGCCGACGTCGAACGCTTCCTCAAGCTCTACACCACCCTGCCGCTCGACGAGATCGCAGGCATTGTTGCTGGCGACATCAACGAAGCCAAGAAGCGCCTCGCGTCAGAAGTTACTGCCATGCTGCGTGGCAAGGCTGCAGCCGACGAAGCTGCCGAAACCGCTCGCGCGACATTCGAAACCGGTAAGCTCGACCTGTCGCTACCGACTGCTGAAGTGCCAGCGGCTGAATTGGCTGCGGGTATCGGCGTGCTCAACGCGCTCGTGAAGGCAGGCCTTGCCGCATCCAATGGCGAAGCGCGCCGTCACATCACCTCTGGTGCAGTGCGCGTCAACGATGCCGTTATCAGCGACGAAAAGCTGATGCTGGGTGACGATGCCCTGCTTGAAGAAGGCGTGATCAAGCTTTCCGTCGGCAAGAAAAAGCACGCACTGATCAAGCCGGTTTAAGTCGGTCTTTTACAACGAGTTTGAAGGGCGTCTCTCGGGACGCCCTTTCTTTTTGGGCTCAGTTTGCTGGTGGCAGTTCGCGTGAGCGGAACTCGAAGAACTCGCGCAAGAACCCCGGTGCCAGAACGCTCAGCGGGTTGATAACAAAGTTCGGGCTATCGAGCGCGCCATTGACGGCGAAGGTGACGCCCACGAGCCCTTCCCCCTCACGACCACCGAGGAACTCGCCGATGATCGGCAACTGCTGGAAGACGTTGTTCAGGCCAAAGAGCGGGACGTAAGTGCCTGTGAGATCCCACTGCCGGCGGTCGGTGTAGATAAAGCCCCGCATAGTGCCGCCGACAGTCGCGCCCGCCAGGACCGCATTGCCCACTTCGACACGGTCGCGCTTACGAACGAAGTCGACCTGTGATGCGGTAAAGTCGAGACGATTCTGCGTGGCGATGGCACTGCGCGAGTCCGAGTGATTGCCCAGCACCTGCACAACCTTGTCTTCATCGACGATGGCGAAGTTGCGCATAATGAGCTGCCCGACTTCCTGATCAAGCTGCCTATCAGTGGTCATCACCAAGCTACCCGAGCCCCCGGCGAGCTGGGAGTAGATGCCGAGCAATCGCAGTATCGTCCCGGCGTCGTTGAAGGCCACTGTCAACGTGCGCCCGTTCGGAGCGGGATTGGTCGTGATGGAAATGGCATTGCCTTCAGAGAACTGCGCAGCGAGTGTTGCCCGGCGCAAATCGGAACCACGCAAGAGCATGTCCACATCAAGATTGAACGCCGTCACGGCATAATAGCCAATGGCGCGATCGAGCTCGATATCCATCGAAATTGGCGCGCTCACCTGTGTCGCTTCCACGCCGCCTGAGCCTTGCTCAAGGCTGAAGAACCGCCCAAGAACGGGTTTCAGATCCAGCTGTTCGCCGCGTACGCGGACGGCAAACCCATCCTCAAGCGGCGTCAGGCGGACGCTAGCACTATCGCCCTTGCTGAGCTGGAAGGTGCCGAACTCGGCTGATTTAAGCGCTTGCTGTGCGTCAAGCTCCAGTGTCCCGGCGAGGCGCACATCATCAAAGGCCAGCACGATGTTTTCGAGCCTTGTGCCGTGCGGGCCCAGCCGAACAATGGCGCTCAACGTGCCCGCGCGACCGATGGACTTATAAATCCCCAGATCGCGGACATTGACCCCCGCCCCTTCAAGATCGACCGTGAGGTCAATCGCGCCATCCGAGAGCGGGCTGGCGATGAACCGCACTGTCCCTTCTAGAAAAGCTGATAGATCAATGCCCAGTTTGCTAATGTCGTCTATCGAGACCGTTGAGGCGACTTGCAGCTTGGGCTCTGAAGTGGGCGTGCCTTCGACCAGAATATCGGCCGGCATGCCATCGATATTGGCGGAGCCGTTAAACCGATAGGCGTGTTGGGTCGCCGCGATCTGGAGTTCGGCATCCCGAATAACGCGCCCTTCGACGGGACGGCTACTGCCAAAGCGGCTCAACCCGCCATTGATTACGTAGTCGACCTGTTCGGGCTTATCTGGCGCCGTGATCAACGTCGTCAGCACATTGACATCAACATCACCAGACAGGGTTTCAATGTCGAGCGGGAGTTGCAACTGCTCCAAAATCTGCGGTCGATGCGCCTTGGCAAAAGCCACAACGGAGGGAATAGCGCCAAGCACGTCGCCGGAAAGTTCCATCACCGTCTGGTCGGGCGACGAGTTATCGAGCACAAAGCCGGGGTTGATCACTTCAATGCTGCCCACATCAGTGGCGACGCTGGCGAGGCCCCCGGAATAGGAGACCACAGCATCGTCAATAGAGATGCGAGACGTGCCGGAAATGTGGATCGGCTCCATGCTCGGCAGCGGTCGGGCGACCATGCCGGTGCCGCTGAGCATGACCGAAATGCTGTCCTCAGGCAGTGATGCATTGCCGTCCGGCGCGCCAATCGTGCCGACGGGGAAGTTGAATCGCATCTGCGTATCGAGAACCTGACCTGCGGAGACATTCTGCAAAACCCAATCCCGCGCCTCAGTGGCTGTGATGTAGGGCCACAACCGCGTCATGTCCTCAACGCTGAAATCGTGCCCTGTCAGCGACAGATCAATGCCCATGCCGCTCTGCAGCATGTCGGCGCGCCCCGAGAGGGAGAGTTGCCCTTCACCCTTGGACACCGTCAGTTGATCAATTCCAACAGCGCCATAGAGCCCCGCAGACCAGCCATAGAAATCAATGCGATCGAACGGCTGCTCCATTTTGGGCAGATCACTGGGGTTGATGAACACATTGCGCGCTGAAAGCGCGATCCCCGTGGTCGAACCGAACTGCTTATCGAGCCCCAGCGCGATGACGCCATAAACGCTGGCCGTGGTGTCACCTACCTGAATTGTGCCTTCCTGCAGCACAAAGCGCCCTTCGCTAGGCTTCCAAACCACATCGAAGATCGAACTGACGATCGGATAGCTGTCAGTGCCGATCTTAAGGTCCAAGCCGGTGAGGTCGAGCTTGAATTCGCCCCCGATCAGCTCCCCAACATCGGGCGTGAAGGTCACATCGAGCGAGAGCGCCCCAGTTCCCCGCAAGGCCACCAAAGCGTCTTGTCCATCGAGGAACGGCAGGATGTTGGCGTAGTCGATGTTGGTCACATCGGCCTGCAAATGCCTGGTACCGTCTTCTGCCAACATCCTTGTCAGCGCCACATGCACTTTCCGTCCGGCGATGGTCGCGGAAATTTTTCCCTCAGTGCGCTGCGCATTGCCAGGGACCGGCGCGATATCGACTTCAACATTTTCTAATCTGCGGAACAGGCCGTTGACGGGGTCCAACATCGCGACCTCGCCACCCCGAATGTAGAGACGCGAAAAGCGGCCTTGCGCCGTCTGCTCGACGAGGTCTGAAATCGCGGCTTCCGCCGCTTCCAGGTTGTAAATCAGCCAATCATTGTCCGAACGCATGGGCGGGGCAGAGCTTTTCTCGGTCTGCACGCCCTCAGCATCGATCTCGATGGCCGGAAACCGGTCGGCGCCCTCCATCACGCTGATGGTCGGCAGGCTGTCTTCTGAAAGGCCGTGAAATTCGAGTTCCACCAGACGCGGCCCGTGCAGGTCCTGCACCATCTCGATATCTGGCCCGACGATGCCAATGGACGCGCCGGGCTGCCCAAACAGCGCTCGGGCGGGTGAGAACCCCACTTCAATAGCATCAACGGCGATATGGGTGCCCGATTTCCTGTCTGTCAGCCGGACCGGCGCGAACCGAATGACGGGCCAAACTCCGTTCTCCAACCCCAGTGCCATGTCGCCGATTTCGATATCGGTATCGGGGCCCATGGCGTTCTGCACAAACAAGCGCACGGCGGGTCCGGAGAATGGCAGGCTGATCGGCGTCGCCAACAGCACCAGATAAAGGATCAGGGATAGCGCGCAGGGAATACCCAGAAGCCAGACGAGACTCTTGGTCGCCTGTCGAGCCCAGGCTCGTGGCGGCGAGGATGGCGATGGTTTCGGCGCTTCTGCAGAAATGATCGCGTCACTCACTATTGTCCCGAACAGCCTTGGCGTGCCCGGAGAATCAATGCCCTAAAGGCGTTTCATTGGGAGATGATACCGGCTGCAATGTGGCCTCGACACCCTCTCAATCGCTACATCTTAGGAGTGCCTTATGACTGAATTGAAAATCGGAGACGCGGCACCAGATTTTGCCGTGGAGCGCGATGACGGCACCACCGTCTCCCTTGCCGATTTCAAAGGGCAGCCAGTGGTGGTCTACTTCTACCCAAAGGACAACACCCCCGGCTGCACCACCGAGAACAAAGACTTCTGCGTCATGTCCGATGCGTTTGCCCAGCGCGGCGCGGTGCTGCTCGGCGTTTCGCCAGACACCGTCGCAACCCACCAAAAATTTCGCGCCAAGCACGAGCTAAACCTGCCATTGGGCGCTGACCCTGAACGCAAGATGATCGAGGCATTTGGCGTGTGGCAGCTCAAAAAACTCTATGGCAAAGAGTTTATGGGGCTCGTCAGAACGAGTTTTATTATTGATGGCAATGGAAAAATTGCACGCATCATTCGCGCCACAAAAGTCGCGGGCCATGCGGAAAAAGTTCTTGCCGAACTCGACGCCGTACTCGCCCAATAAAGCCCCACTAACATAGGTTAGTCTTTTTTAACGACAATCGTTCATCTTGAGTAAAACCCGTTTTACTTGAGGCATTTGCGTGAGCACGGCAGGAAAGCACCGAGAGTTGCGCGCACGACCCGCCCCTCGACAGGGCGTATCGTCAAAACTGTTCTACGGCATGTTTGCCGTGCTCTTTGCGACCAATGCCGCAACTGGCCTTGCGTTCTACATGTCGGGCGATCTCGCCCGCATCTTGGGCGAGCAAAACACCAGTGTCATTACTGCTTACGAGGATCGGCTGAGCCAGATGCGGGTCGAGATCGACCGCCTGCACTCTCGCGTCTACGCCCAGGCGGGCGACATCAACATGCAATTGCAGGAAGTCGTGCAGCAGCAAGATGTGCTGCTGGAGCAGCAGCAATTGGTGCGAGCACTCGTCGACAAGGCTGGACAAATGGGCATAGCCTCGCTGCCTGTGCCAAGCCTGCCGACGCTTGACGATCCCACGGATCTTCTCGCCACCACCGACGCGCTCAATCTCATGCTCACGGAAACCGACGCGGTGATGACCTCAATCGCCGACACCGCCAGTAGCAGAACAGAGACTATCGCGAGTGAATTGAATTCATTGGGTATTTATCCCGGACAACTCTCGTCAGAACTCTCGATTGGCGGACCGCTCCTTCCGGCGGCTTCAGGGCCTGAAGCCCGTGATATGTTGATTACGGCCAATCATGTGATGTCGGCATTGCTGCGCTACAACACGGCGCGCACCAGCCTCGAACAGGCCCCGGTTCACCTGCCTCTCGCCGAAAATTCCTATCGGCAGAGTTCTGGCTTCGGCAATCGCTCCGATCCGTTCACGCGCTCACCCGCCTTCCATTCGGGGTTGGACTTTGCAGCGCCAACCGGCACCACCGTGCTCGCCGCGGGAGAGGGTCGCGTGATTTTTGTCGGCAGCAAGTCCGGCTATGGTAAAACGGTGGAGATAGAACATCCTTCAGGCCTACTGAGCCGCTATTCCCACCTCTCGGCCTATCTGGTCGAAATCGGCCAGGATGTCAGCACAGGGCTCCCTATTGCCAAAGTTGGCTCTACCGGTCGCTCCACTGGCCCGCACTTGCATTTTGAGGTGAGGAAAGGCGACCAAGCCTTAAATCCGAAACGCTTTTTAGACGTCGGCAACCGGCTACGCGCACAATTGGGATAGAAAAAGGCCCGGTCTCCCGGGCCTTTCTCATCATCTAGATTAGTCAGAGGTCACGTCAGTCGCAACGCCAACGCGCTGCGCCAAGGCCGCTTCCATGAACTTGTCGACGTCGCCGTCCAGAACCACGTCCGGCTGGCCGCTTTCGACGCCGGTGCGCAGATCCTTGACCATCTGGTAGGGCTGCATCACGTAAGAGCGGATCTGGTGACCCCAACCGATATCGGTCTTGCTGGCCGCCTGAGCGTTCGCCGCTTCTTCGCGCTTCTGCAATTCCTGCTCATAAAGACGCGCCTTGAGCATGTTCATCGCCGTCGCACGGTTCTTGTGCTGGCTCCGTTCTTGCTGACACGCCACAATGATGCCGGATGGCACGTGGGTAATACGGATTGCCGAGTCCGTGGTGTTAACGTGCTGACCGCCGGCGCCCGATGCACGATAGGTATCGACCTTGAGGTCGCTTTCACGAATTTCAATATCGATATTGTCGTCGACCACTGGGTAAACCCAGCAGCTCGAAAAGCTCGTATGGCGACGCGCAGCGGAGTCATAAGGGCTGATGCGGACCAGACGATGAACGCCAGACTCCGTCTTCATCCACCCATAGGCGTTGTGGCCCTTGATCATAATCGTCGCCGATTTGATCCCAGCCTCTTCGCCATCGTGCATTTCGATGACTTCAACCTTGAACTTACGACGTTCAGCCCAGCGCGTGTACATGCGCAGCAGGATGTTCGCCCAGTCCTGGCTTTCCGTGCCGCCAGCGCCGGAGTGGATTTCCACATAGCAGTCGTTGGCGTCGACTTCGCCTGACAGCAGGGTTTCGATCTGCGTCCGGCGAGCGGAAACCTTAAGCTCGAGCAAAGCGTTTTCAGCGTCACGGATTATATCCGCATCGCCTTCCATTTCGCCCATTTCGATCAGCTCGACATTGTCGCGAATGCCGGCTTCGAGTTCCTTGACACCCTTCACCGCAACATCGAGCTCATCGCGCTCGCGCATGGTAACGCGCGCCTTAGCGGGGTCGTTCCAAAAATCTGGTGATTCAGTTTGCGCTGTTAGCGCATCAAGACGGAGTTCTGCTGTATCCCAGTCAAAGATGCCTCCTCAGCAGGCTTAGGACCTGCTTGATTTCGGCGACGGTCTTTTCGATTTCCGCGCGCATGGATATTCCTTTATTACGTGCGCTCCGTTTAGCGGACACGCACCAATCGATCAACCTTGTGAGGGTGTTTCCCTCAGCGTTGCAGCTTCTTAAAACGCCGCAAAGCCGCATCCCGCTTGAGCCGCGAGACCTTATCGAGGAAGAAGATGCCATTCATTTGATCAATCTCATGCATGGCAACGCGGGCTTCAAAGCCCGAGAGTGCCGTTTCGTGGCGCGAACCGGCCACATCGTCATAGCCAATGATGCAGGAGATGGAGCGCACCACCTCCACCTCAATACCCGGCAGCGACACCGAACCCTCGGTACCGAGCTCTGCCTCATCCGACGTGCTCAACACCTCCGGATTATAGAGAAGCCGATAGTCCCTGCCCTCAACCGGACCAAAGCTCACCACAACCACCGGAGCCACATCGCCAATATGCACGGCGGCCAATCCATAGGCGCGATGCTCGGCAGCTGTGGCCTTCAACGCTTCGCCGATCGCGATCAACGCAGCGTCGACAGGGCGCGGCGTCGCGCGTTGTGCGAAACGAGGGTCTGGATAAAATAGAATTTGCGCAGGTTTGGTCATAAATCTCTGCTAATCGAAACCGTCTCGACCGCATAGCTTGAAACTTGTTTCCTACGCTGCTAGGTCGACATATGGCTGGTCCCGTAGCTCAGCAGGATAGAGCACAGGATTCCTAATCCTGGGGTCGTGGGTTCGAATCCCGCCGGGATCACCAAAGCTTCAATGACATGTCGGTGCGCATTTCAGCCTGTTCAGGTTTGAGTGCCCGTGCGCCGTATCTCCGAAGTTGTGTTGGGTCTACGTTTTAGGAAGCGCTGTGATTTCAGCATCCTAGTCAGCTGTTGCGCGTGAAAAGATGTTCCCACAGTTGCGCCGCAAGTAAGAATTGGGCTCCTCCTTCCAATACAACGCGAGGCATTGAGGGTGAATTTGGTCAATCACAACTGAACTGCCCCTTCAGCTTGCGTTCATAAGCTTGGGCTCACATTGCCTCCAGACAACGAGGAGGAGACCTCAAGTGACGAAGACCTTTATCGCCAAAATCGCTCTTGTTTCCACTTTACTGATCATTCCCGTAACCGCCGCCCAAGCCTATGTCATCCACAGCGTCAACGGCAAAAACTGGGTGACCTGCGACAACGGCCAGAATTGGTCGATGAATGGCGGAACGACGCCGATCACCCATGTCCAAGCCGCCCGTGGCTGCGCCAAGTTTGTCAGTACCATTGCCGCGCCACCAGCTGAGCCGACTGAACCAGGGGAGCGTGCCGACGAGGCCGCGAAATCAACCACCAAGTAAAATGAGCTCAGAAACGCACTAACCGGCCCATCACTGGCACATGCGCTTCCCCGCTCCCCTCCCCTTGTAAGATGCAGTTAGCACAATCAAATCTGAGGCCTGGGTAGCCCCCGGAATTCCAGCCTACCTGGCGTTTCTCGTGGGCGTCGTGTTCGATAGAAAACATACCGAGGCATCGCCGACCGCGCTGGGTTCAGGGCCGACTGTGCGGGGTTGAGCCGCAGAGTCCGTCGCAAGTCGTCGCAAAACAAAAATAAGCGCCAAAGAAGATGACGAGCCACAGTACTTTACCACCTATTAACGCGATTCATGGAAGCAAGTTAATGGATCAGAACACGCAAGTGCTTCAGGTGGTATCAATAGCCTAAATGACTACCCCTGAAGACCTTAGGCCGTAATCGGGTCAAGAACGGCCAGTAGGGCCCGTCAAGTTCAGTCTTTGAACGAGACGTCAGGGCAAGCATGAGAGATGAAGTTCTCCAATTTAACTATACGCACCAAGCTGATGGCAGGCGCAGGTGTCATCATCGCCTCCAGCTTGGCAGTTATTGTGATCGGGGGCACGTCCCTGATGTCCAACGCCGCACGGAGCGAAGCAGAGGCGCAGGCACGCGCCCTCATGAGCTCGTATACGGAGATGGTCGAAGGCGAATTCAGCTCGCTCATCGGCACAGCCCGCGGGTTGAGCGCTGCAGTTGAAGGCACGATTGAGCACGCTCAGTTTAGTCGCGACCAGCTCGGAGAAATGGTCAAAGCCGTTGTCTCCTCGAACCCTGCCCTCACTGGCATGACGCTCGCCTTCGAGCCCAACGCGCTCGACGGGAATGACGCGCAGCATATCGGCCATGCCTATTCAGATGCGACTGGCCGCTTCGTTCCGTATTTTACGAACGGTGAGAACGGCTTGCAAACAGAACTGCTCGACATGTCGCCGGAGAACGGCACAGAGAGCTGGTATGATATGCCCCTGCGCGAAAACCGCGATCTGGTGACCCCGCCCTACGCCTATCCAGTCAACGGGCAGTCCATCCTGCTCAGCACCTTCACTGAAATCATTCGCAAGAATGACAATCCAATCGGCATTCTCACGGCGGATCTATCCCTCGATACGATCGGTCGCATCATCGGCGAAATGAAGCCGTTCGGCACCGGCCGTATCATGCTGGTCAGCCATGACACCCAGTGGGTGGCCCATTGGGACCCAGCGCAAGTCGGCCAAATGATGCCGCCGGAATTTGCGGCTGGCATGTTGAGCGAAGCCATGGTCACCACTGGCCAAAGCTATACCGACCCGACAGGCACCGAGCTCTTTGCCATTGCGAGCCGCGTTAAATTTCCGGGCGTGTCCGAAGAGTGGACACTGATCATGGAAATTCCAACGGCGACCATCTACGCCTCGATCAATGAGACGCGTAATCTGGCGCTGATCGCCTCGGTCGTCCTGCTGATCATCACACTGGCGCTGGTTCGCCTGGGTGCTGGTATGATTGCCAAGCCGATTGTCCGCATGACCGGGGTTATGCGCGAACTCACCGAAGGCAAGTATGACATCGAAGTTCCATACCGCGACGGTGGGGACGAAATTGGCGGCATGGCGCGTGCGGTAGAAGTCTTCCGCGAAAACGGCCTCAAAATTAGCCAGATGACCGAAGCCGAAGCCGCGCGCATCATTGCCGACGAACAGAGCCGTCGCGATATGATGACCGATCTGCAGGCTGCCTTCGGCGAAGTGGTGGATGCCGCCATCGCTGGCGACTTCTCCAAGCGCGTACATTCCCAGTTCCCTGATCCTGAATTGAACGGCCTTGCAGGCAGCATCAATTCGCTGGTCGAAACTGTGGACCGTGGCATTGGCGAAACCGGTGTCGTCCTAGGCGCTCTCGCTCGCACCGATCTGACCGTCCGCATGTCGGGCGATTATCGCGGTGCCTTCGCCAAGCTCAAGGAAGACGCGAACGCCGTCGCCGAAACGCTGAGCGACGTTGTTAGCCAGCTCAAGCACACCTCGCAGTCGATCAAGACGGCGACTGGCGAGCTTCTCTCTGGCGCGAACGATCTCTCCGAACGGACCACCAAGCAGGCAGCAACCATCGAGCAGACGTCTGCGGCGATGGAACAGCTCGCGCATACGGTCGTCCAGAGTGCTGATCGCGCCCGCGATGCCAACCAAGACGCGCAGCTGGTCACACGCACGGCCGAAGAAGGCGGTGAAGTGATGACCAAGGCAACCTTGGCCATGACCCAGATCTCGACCTCATCGGCCAAGATTTCCAACATCATCGGGCTCATCGACGATATCGCCTTCCAGACCAATCTGCTGGCGCTGAACGCTTCGGTTGAAGCGGCACGTGCTGGCGATGCGGGCAAGGGCTTTGCTGTCGTGGCTGTCGAAGTCCGCCGTTTGGCTCAGTCTGCTGCCCAGGCGTCTTCCGACGTCAAGGCACTGATCGAAGCGTCGGCCAATGAAGTCACCGTAGGCACGCGACTTGTCGATGAAGCCGCTGGCAAGCTTGCCTCTATGGTTGAAGCCGCCAAGTCCAACTCGCGCCTCATGGACAGCATTGCGCGCGACAGCCGCGAACAGGCCTCGGCCATTGAAGAGGTGACCATCGCCGTCCGCCAGATGGATGAGATGACCCAGCACAATGCGGCGCTTGTTGAAGAAACTAATGCTGCAATCGAACAGACCGAAGCCCAGGCAAACGAGCTGGATCGCGTTGTCGCAGTTTTCCGTACGGACGCTCGCGCCCGCACCACCGCGGCCACTCCGGTGGCTCCAGCAGCACCTGCTGCCCGTCCCCAGCGCCGCAATCAGCCATCAGCCGCTCAAACCTATCTCAGCCGCGGCAATACCGCTGTAAACTCGGATTGGGACGAGTTCTGAGGATCGAACCAGCAAGGGGCTAACCCTGCAACGACGATAGCTTTCAAGGGCCGGAGCACACAGCTTCGGCCCTACTTCATTGGAGAGCCCCTACGATGGGCGCCTTCCATCAGTTGGGCACACCCTACCCTATCCCCCCTCGCCCATCTCCGCTAAGCTGAGGGTCAGGATTTAGGAGTATTCCCAGTGGCGTTGTTTGCGGTCAGTTTTAAGCTTGAAGACGGTGGCGATTATCAGGAACGCTATAATGCGTTGATCAAATCCATCGAGACCAATGCCGATGGTGACATCTGGGGCGAAACCTCGAGCTTTTTCCTCGTGCCTTCAACCCGCAATTCGCTTGGCCTGAAAGAAGACATTATGGCTGGCGCCAATATGCAGGATGGCGATGTGGTCGTGGTCATCAATCTGAGCAAGACCAAAGGCCATTCGACCGACGGCATCAAAAAGAAATCGCTTTTCAAGAAGCTGATCGACCAGCGCTGAGCGCTAGCCGACTTTTTCGCTACGCATAGACAACATGATCAACGCCTGCCGGTGTCACCGGTGGGCGTGTCCGCACTTCGCGGCGGAAGTCGCTCGGCGACATGCCTGCAACTTTGCGGAATGACTTATTGAAGGCGCTGAGCGAGCCGAAGCCGCTGTCCATCGCAATGGTGAGAACGCTCTCCTCGTCACGCATCAACAGCGCCTGCGCATAAGAGAGCCGCATCAGATTGGTGTAGTCATTCAGCGTCATGCCGGTCGATTTTTTGAACACCGTCATCGCATATTTTGGATGAACATCTGCCGCTACAGCTATGTCTACAGAATCAATTTCCTCGCGGAAGTTCTGCGAGATGAACTCACAAATGCGCACCACGAGAGGCGAGGTGTGCTGATCATTGGCTAATGTGCCAATGGGCTTATCATCCGGTAACATTCGGAACGGCGAGAAGCGGACGCGTTCGATGCGCAGCAGCAGTTCGTCAACGGCGATGCTCGCCTTCATCGGATCGCCCGAGCGCGCATAGGCGTCCCAGCGCGCAAAACTGACTGGGTCGGAGGCGTCCGTATCTTGTGTGATGAGGATATTGCCCTTCATCAGGCGCGATTGAAGCTCGGACGAGAGCCGTAGCCTAAAAAAATGTACCAGCGGAAGATGAGCGCCAGCATAGACAAGGTCGTCGGAACCGTCTGACATCCAGTGCGGCTGCCCGCCCCAGAACATCGCAAGATCGCCCGCCGCGAATGTTACTTCATGGCCCGCCATTTTGTAGTGTGCCCAACCCCTTACAATATAATTGATTTCAACCTGCGCATGCCAGTGCGCAGAGGTCATAATCAAGGGGTGTGCGTGGAATGTATGCAGCGATGTTGGCGTACGCTCAACACCATTAGGCAAGGCGACGTAGAATGCTTGGTGAGCAATCTTACTATCCGCCAACTTTGGATACCGTTTCAAAGCGACCAATTCCTCCCTTCAACTAGCTTAAGAACCGCTCAGAGGAAGAGCAACTGAAAACGGGAGGATAGTTATGACTAAAGTGAGCACGCGTTTTGCACGTACTCTCGCCACCGCTATGGCTGGCGTGAGCATGCTCGGTTTTGCGGCAGCCACCGCTGGCGAAGTGAATGTTTGGGCCTGGGACCCGAACTTCAACATCGCCGCCATGGCCGACGCCACCGCGCGCTACCAAGCCAATAATGCCGACACCACATTCGTTGTGACCAATGTCACCCAAGACGAAATCAACCAGAAGCTACAGACCCAGCTTCTCGCTGGCGTTTCTGATGGCCTGCCAGACATCGTCTTGATTCAGGACGACAATATTCAGCGCTTCCTGCAGTCCTTCCCTGGCGCGTTCGTGCCGCTGTCGGACCATATCGATATGAGCAAGTTCGCTGACTACAAGGTCGCGGCGGCTACATATGAAGGCAAGTCCTACTCCCTGCCGTTTGACTCCGGCGTGACCGGCCTCTTCTACCGCGCCGACTACCTTGAAGAAGCGGGCTACAAGCCTGAAGACGTTCAGGACATCACCTGGGATCGCCTGATCGAGATCGGCAAGGATATTCTCGCCAAGACCGGCAAGCAGCTGATCGACATGGACTATAATGATGATGGTCAGATCATCATGATGATGCTGTCCGCTGGTCAGTGGTACCTCAAGGAAGGGAACGAGCCGAACATTCTCGACAACCCTGCGCTCAAAGAATCCCTCGAAGTCTTCCAGGAAATGGCTCAGGCCGGCCTGATCAAGCCAGTGTCGGATTGGACCGGCTACACCGGCGCGTTCACCTCGGGCGAAATCGCCATGGTTCCGCAGGGTGTTTGGATCACCGGTACCGTTAAATCGGCAGCAGATCAGGCTGGCAAGTGGCGCGTTGCCCCAATGCCAAAGCTCAATGACGTTGCAGGCGCAACCAACTATTCCAACAATGGTGGCTCGAGCTGGTACGTCCTGTCGTCCTCGCAGAACCAGGAAGAAGCTATCGACTTCCTCAAGACCATCTGGGCTGAAGACGTCGACTTCTACCAGGGCATTCTGATCAATCAGGGCGCTGTTGGCTCGCTCCTCGCGGCGCGTGAAGGCGATGCCTACAAGGCCAGCGACGATTTCTTCAGCGGCGAACCCGTTTGGCAGAACTTCTCCGATTGGCTCGCCCAGGTTCCATCGGTCGACTACGGCACCTTCACGCCAGAAGCTCGCCTCGCTGTTCGTGCCCAGCTCCCGAACATCGCGAACGGAGGCAATATCGACGAAGCGCTGAAGGCTATGGACGCTCAGCTGCGCCAGCAGATGCAATAATTCCTCCCCGACGGGGGGCGGGTCACACCCCGCCCCCTTCCGAGAAATTCCAAGCATTTGATTGGAGCGGACATGGCGCAAGCGCGTTTGGACCGTAATGAGCAGTTCAATGGCTGGGCATTTGTCATGCCCGCATTGGTCCTGCTTGGCCTGTTTATGATCTACCCCATTATCTGGTCGCTCTGGATGAGCTTTCAGGTCGGGCGTGGCAACAGCTTCTCATTTGGCGGCTTCGCCAATATCCAGCGTTTGGCCAATGACGCCTTGCTCGTTCAGGCGCTGACCAACACCATCATCTTCTTCATCATCCAAGTACCGATCATGATCGTTTTGGCCCTGCTGTTTGCAGTGGCGCTGAACGATCCATCGCTGCGCTTCCGCGGGCTCTTCAGAACTCTTCTGTTCCTGCCTTGCGTCACCTCGCTGATCGCCTATTCGAGCCTTTTCAAATCGATGTTCTCGACTGATGGCGTCATCAATCAGGCGCTCATGGGCTTGCATATTATCGGCGCGCCAATCCCGTGGCTGACCGACCCTTTCTGGGCCAAGATCGTCATCATCTCCGCCATCACCTGGCGATGGACCGGCTACAATATGATCTTCTATCTCGCTGCGCTCCAGAACATCGACAAGTCGATTTATGAAGCTGCGCGCATTGATGGCGTGCCCGCATGGGCGCGCTTCTGGAGGATCACTGTTCCGATGCTCAAGCCGGTGATCCTGTTCACCACCATTCTGTCCACCATCGGCACGCTGCAGCTGTTTGACGAGGTAAACAACATTACCCAGGGCGGCCCGGGCAATGGCACGATGACCCTCTCACTCTACATCTACAACCTCACCTTCCGCATGATGCCAAGCTTTGGCTATTCGGCCCTGGTTTCGTGGGTGATCGTTCTGATTGTGGCAGTTCTCAGCATCATGCAGTTCTTCATTGCACGCGATCGCCGGAGGGCATCATGAGCAGCTATCTGATCAAGCGCACGGCGACCTATGCTCTGCTGGCCTTTGCCGCCTTCCTCTCTGTCTTCCCCTTCTTCTGGATGGTGGTTGGCGCCACCAACAAGTCGAGCGATATCGTCACCGGTAGGCTCAGCGTTGGCACCAGCCTGTTCGAGAACTTCGCCAATCTGATGGCTCAGGTCGATCTCGTGCGGGTCTTCGGCAATTCCTTCTACATTGCCATTGTCTCCACCGTTCTGACCTTAGCCGTTTCGTCCATGGCGGGTTACGGCTTTGAGATCTTCCGCTCCCGTGTTCGCGAGCGCATTTTCCAGCTGCTCCTGCTGTTTCTGTCGATCCCCTTTGCGGCCCTGATGGTTCCGCTGTTCGTGATGATCTCGCGGGCGCAGCTGAGCAACAGCTTTACCGCTGTGATCCTGCCCAGCATCGCTTCGATCTTTATCATCTTCTACTTCCGCCAGGCGACGAAGGCGTTCCCCAGCGAGTTGCGAGATGCGGCTCGTGTCGACGGGCTCAAGGAATGGCAAATCTTCCTTTTCGTCTATCTGCCAACCATGCGCTCCACCTATGCGGCCGCCACCATCATCGTCTTCATGGGTGCGTGGAACAACTATCTGTGGCCGCTGATCGTGCTGCAGACCAATGAGAACAAAACCATCACCCTCGTCCTGTCGACGCTCACCGCAGCGTACACGCCCGACTATGGGGTGATCCTCCTGACAACCGTTTTGGCCACGCTGCCAACCCTCGTCATCTTCTTTGTCCTGCAACGCCAGTTCGTTCAGGGCATGCTCGGCGCCGTAAAGTGAGGAACATCAAATGAGCAGCCTCAATCTCAGAGAACTCCGCAAATCCTACGGCGCCTTGGAGGTCATCAAGGGCGTTAATCTGGACATCACGTCCAAAGAGTTCGTCGTTTTCGTTGGCCCCTCTGGCTGCGGGAAATCGACCCTTCTTCGGATGATCGCCGGATTGGAACACATCTCGTCTGGCGATCTCACGATCGGCGGGAAACGGATGAACGATGTTGATCCGTCCAAGCGCGGCATCGCCATGGTGTTCCAGACCTATGCTCTCTATCCGCACATGACGGTGCGCGAGAATATGGGTTTTGCCCTGCGCTTCGCCAAAGTCCCCAAGGACGAAATCCGGCGGCAGGTTGATGCTGCCGCTAAAATCCTTGCGCTCGATCCCCTGATGGACCGTCTGCCCAAGGAACTGTCCGGTGGTCAGCGTCAGCGCGTCGCTATCGGTCGTGCCATCGTGCGTCAGCCGGAAGTGTTCCTCTTCGACGAGCCGCTTTCCAACCTCGACGCCGAGCTGCGCGTGCATATGCGCATCGAGATTGCGCGCCTACACAAAGAGCTCCAGACCACCATTATCTACGTCACCCACGATCAGGTGGAGGCCATGACTTTGGCCGATAAAATCGTGGTGTTGCGTGATGGTCGGATTGAGCAGGTCGGGCGTCCGCTCGATCTTTACGATGATCCAGACAATCAGTTCGTCGCCGGCTTTATCGGCTCCCCGAAGATGAACTTCTTCGCTGCTGAAGTTATCGAAGCCAGTGCTCAATCAGCCACTATGCGCCTTGCCGATCATGGTGGCGTTGCGGTCACCCTGCCGGTCCAGAATGCGAAGAAGGGCGAAAAAGTTACGCTCGGCGTGCGCCCCGAGCATTTCATCACGGCCCCGGCAGAGGGACCATCGCTGACCTTCGCCATCGACGTTGCCGAACATCTGGGCTCGACCAGCTTTGTCTACGCGCATTCGCATGGCGAACCCATCATCATTGAACGCGAAGAAGCCCGCAGCGACGTTGGCGCGACCAGCATCACCGTCGGGATCGATCCGAGCAAGGCTTACCTTTTTGCCGCCAACGGCCAGCGTATCCGCTGACCCAAGTCGCCACATAAATTTGGACGACCGGTGCTGTGTCGTCCCATACCAAGGACCTTAGACTATGACGAAGACGAAAATTCGCTGGGGCATCATCGGGCCAGGCAGCATTGCCAAGGCCTTCCGCGGCGGCCTGCTCGATAGCGAGCATGGAGAACTCGCGGCCATCGCAACCCGCGATCCAAGCCGCGCCTCCCTCGCCACCGACTTCCCCGGCATCCGCGTTGTGCATGGCTACGACGCTCTGCTGGCTGATGCCGACATTGACGCGGTCTATATCGCCGTGCCGCACACCGGCCACGCCGAATGGGCCATCAAGGCTGCCGAGGCGGGCAAGCATGTGCTCGTGGAAAAGCCATTTGCGTTGAGCGCCCATGAGGCCGATGCGGTCTTCCACGCTCACCGCAAGGCTGGCACTTTTGCTGGCGAAGCGTTCATGTATCGCCTGCATCCACAGACAGCGAAAATCATTGAGCTGGTGAAGTCCGGCGTCATCGGCGAAGTCCGCATGATCCAGTCGAGCTTCGGCTTCAACATGGGCTCCTTCCAGCCCGAGCACCGCCTGTTCGCGTCCAAGTTGGCCGGTGGTGGCATTATGGACGTGGGCTGCTACCCCGTTTCCATGGCCCGCTTGCTCGCTGGCGCGGTGGACGGCAAGCCGTTCGCCGATCCGGTAAAGGTCTCTGGCACGGCTGCGCTCAACGCTGAAGGCACCGACGATACCGCCGCAGCAATCCTCACCTTCGGCAATGGCATCGTAGCGCAGGTTTCTTGCGCCGTTATGGCCAATCTCGACAACGTCCTGCATATCCACGGCTCGCAAGGCCGCATTGACGTGCCAGACTTCTGGTTCGCTGGCGGCAATCGCGATCAGGGTCTTGGCAAGATCGAGATCGTGAAGGGCGGCAAGACCGAGAGCGTTTCGGTCAACGAAACCCGGCACGTCTATTCCTTTGAAGCCGACGCTGCCTCCAAGGCGATCCTCGAAGGTCGTCAGGAATTTGCCGAACCCGGCATGAGCTGGAATGACACCCTGGGCAATCTGCGCGTGCTCGACAAATGGCGTGCTGACGCTGGCATCGAGTTCTCGATTGAAAAATCCAAGACCCGCCTCACCACGCTCGACAACCGCAAGCTTGGTGCCAACACCGGCATCATTCCCAAGCGCTCCATTCCGGGTCTCTCCAAGCAGGCTTCCGCGGTTGCGCTCGGCTTTGAAGATTTCAAAACCTTTGCATCCGGCGCCATTCTGCTTGATGCGTTTTGGGAGCGTGGCGGCAATCTCTTTGACACCGCCTTTGTCTACGGCGGCGGCTACACCGAAAAACTCTTTGGCGAATGGCACACCAGCCGCGGTACCCGCGAACAGGCTGTGCTCATCGGCAAGGGCGCGCACTCCCCGCTCTGCTATCCGGACGTGATCGGCAAGCAGCTGACCCAGTCGCTGGATCGCCTCCAGACGGACTATGTCGACGTCTACTTCATGCACCGCGACAATCTCGATGTCCCAGTGGGCGAATTCGTCGACGCTATGGACGCCGAGGTGAAGGCCGGTCGCATTCGTGGTCCGTTCGGCGGCTCAAACTGGACCAAGGAGCGTATGGACGAAGCGATTGCTTATGCCGAACGCACCGGCAAGACCAAGCCACAGGCGCTGTCGAACAATTTTGCCCTCGCAGAAATGCTCGATCCGATCTGGGACGGTTGCGTCACCTCTTCGACGCCCGCTTATAAGCAATGGCTGATTGACCGTCAGGTCGCCAACTTCTCGTGGTCAAGCCAGGCGCGCGGCTTCTTTACCGACCTCGCCGGTCGCGACAAGACCGACAACGAGGAGCTGGTCCGGGTTTGGTACAATGACCAGAATTTTGGTCGCCGTGACCGCGCCCTGCAACTGGCAAAGGAACTCGGAAAGTCCCCGATCCACGTTGCACTCGCCTATGTGCTCACCCAAGAGTTCCCGAGCATACCGCTCATCGGACCACGTCGCGTGCTCGAACTCGACGATAGCCTGCAAGCCTTTGACATCAAGCTTTCGCCAGAACAGGTGAAGTGGCTTGAACAGGGCTGATCGCAATTAAAGTTTTGAATCAAGAAGTCGCCAGAATCCTCTGGCGGCTTTTTCGTTATTCAGCGTAGCGCCCTGAAAAGCCTTTGGGAATAACCAGCGGCGTGTGGGACACCGGGTCGTCTATAATCAGGCACGGCAGGCCGAACACGGCCTCAACCAATTCCGCCGTGATGATGTCAGATGGCCTGCCTTCGGCCACCACTTGCCCGTCTCGCATCGCGATGATGTGGCTGGCATAGCGGCACGCATGATTGAGGTCGTGCAAAACCGCGACCACCGTCTGACCATTCTTTGAATTGAGGTCACTCATCAGCTCCATCAGCTCGATCTGATGGGTAATGTCGAGGAAAGTGGTCGGCTCATCGAGCAAGAGAATTGGCGTCTGTTGAGCCAAGACCATGGCCACCCACACGCGCTGACGCTGACCACCGGACAGCTCGTCCACCAGCCGATCGGAAAGCTCGGTCACCTTGGTCGCGTCCATGGCCTCCAGAACTGCCGTTTCATCGGCTTCGGACCATTGCTGGAATAGCCTTTGATGCGGGTATCGTCCCCGCGCGATCAGATCGGCCACCCGAATACCATCAGGTGCAATCGAGCTTTGCGGCAGAAGGCCCAGGCGCCGCGCGACTTCCTTGGCAGGCAGCGAGTGGATCGACTGACCATCGAGGATCACCTGCCCTTGCCTAGGCTTGAGCAGCCGTGAAAGCGCCCGCAAGAGGGTCGATTTCCCGCAAGCATTCGCTCCGACGATCACGGTAAAGGACTTGTCCGGAATTGCGACGGAAAGCTCGCGCGAGATGATCCGCTGCTCATAGCCAAAAGTGGCGTTCTCGGCGGCGAGCCGCACCGGCAACTTCTTGTCATTTGTCATCAGCGCCGCGCCTCACGAATAAGGAGCCAGGCGAAATAGACGCCGCCCAAGCTCACGGTAACTATGCCCACTGGCAGTTGCGTCGGCGCAAAGGCGCGCTGGGCGATGAAATCTGCTGCCAACAGCAATACCCCGCCCATCGCCGCCGCTGGTAGCAAGGCCACGCCAGCTTCTCCCGTCAGCCGCCGCGCCAATTGCGGCGCGACCAGAGCTACAAAACCAATCGGCCCCGCTGTCGCAGTGACCACAGCCGTAAGGCCAACGCCAACCACCAATAAAAGCACCCGACTTTTCTCGGCATTGACACCGAGACCGCGCGCCGCATCATCGCCCAACTCCAGCTGCGCCAAAGGGCGACTGAGTAGCAGTGCAGCCGGAATGAGAACAAGCAGGATCACGCCAGCATAGCTCAGACGCTCGAGCGTCATGCCATTAAGGCTCCCTGCCCCCCACACCGACGCCATCATTGCCACTTCAACCTTAGCGCGCAGCAACATCCACGTGTTGAGAGAGTTCAGCATGGCCGAAACGCCAATGCCGACGATGATCAATCTAAACCCCTGCACGCCGCGACGATACGCGAGGAGATAAACCAGCAGTGCCGTCACGAGCCCTCCAACGAGCGCTCCACCGGCGACCGCCATATAGCCCCCGCCAAGCAGTGTGATGACGATTAGCGCGCCCGTATAGCTTCCCGCGTCAAATCCGATGATGTCTGGACTACCGAGAGGGTTTCGCGTCAACGACTGAAAAATCGCACCAGCCATGCCCAATGCCGCGCCGAGGATCAGCGCCAGCAAGACCCTCGGCAGACGCCATTCGACCACAACCATATGGGTCCGACCGTCTGCCTGACCGAGGAGTGCGCCAATCACATCGGGAAAGCTCACCGCAAAATCGCCGGAAGCTAGCGAGAGGATTGTGAGGAACGCAGCCACGGCTACAAGCGAGCCAATGACCAGCCACGACTGCACATCTATGCGCTGAGAGAACGGCCAGCGCCGCGATCGCAAAACCACTGTCCTCCGACCACTCGCGAGCGTTTTCATAATCCGCTCACCTTGCCCCTTCGGGCCAAGAAAATGACCACTGGGGCGCCCATAAATGCCAGCACTATGCCAACTTGGAGCTCACCCGGCGCCAACACCACGCGCCCGACAATATCGGATACCAAAAGCAGGATCGGCGCCAACACCGCCGTATAAGAAAAAATCCAACGCTGGTCAGGACCTACGTACCAGCGTGCCACATGCGGAACCATCAATCCCACAAAGCCGATGGGTCCAACCGCGGCCGTTGAAGCCCCGGCAAGAAGCGTCGTTGCAATAACGACCAGGGTTCTCGTGCGCCACAAATTCGCGCCTAAAGCGGCCGCCAAATCATTGCCCAATGCCACAGCATTGAGCGGACGCGCCACAAACAACGCAAGCCCGAAGCCCACCAGAAAGAACGGCCAAACTGTTGATAGTGCTTCATAACCCGTCGTCACGAGGGAGCCCGCGCTCCACTGGCGCATACGATCAAACGTGCTTGGATCGAGCAGCGATATCCCCGACGTAACGCCCCCCAGAACCGCGCCCAAGGCCACGCCTGATAAGGTCAATCGCAAGGGCGTTGCCCCGCCCCGACCAGCCGAGCCGATGACATAAACGATCACTGTCGCGCTAATGGCCCCTGCCAGTGCGAACCAGACATAGCCGCCTATGCCGCTTATCCCGAAGAAGCCGATGCCGATAACGACGAAGAATGCCGCTCCGGCGTTGATTCCCAAAATACCAGGATCGGCCAATGGGTTACGCGTCAACGCTTGGATCAATGCACCAGACAAGCCAAGCGCTATCCCCACCAGCACGCCCATAATTGTCCTCGGTGCGCGCAGCCCGGCGATAATGGCGTGATCGTCGCTATCGTTATAGGCAAACAGAGCGTCGACCACAGTGGCAACAGGGATATAGCGCGCGCCAATAGCAAGACTGAGCATCACCGCGAAAATAAGGATGCAGAAACAGACAATTAGCCCCAAAAGACGCGAGCGATTGCTATCGACAACACCGGGGCGTTTCGCTTCCCCTTGCGCCAATTTTTGGCTTGTCATCGATAGCGACGCCATTAGAAGCCCTTTGTTTCCAGCATGCTAATTCAACTCGCCAAACTGGGCCCGGTGCAACCGCGCATAGGCCCCACCCAAGTTCAAGAGTTCTGCGTGCGGCCCCTGCTCCACAATGCCAGTTTCGTCGACGACGACAATCCGGTCCGCGTGTTGAATAGTGGCAAGGCGATGCGCGATGATCAGTGAAGTGCGGCCAACTGCGAGCTCCGCCAGCGAGCGTTGGATCGCCAATTCGGTAGCCGTATCCAGTGCCGACGTCGCCTCATCGAGAACCAAAATCGGTGGGTTTTTCAAGAAGATACGAGCAATTGCTACACGTTGCTTTTGGCCCCCGGAGAGTTTTACGCCGCGTTCGCCGACCATAGTATCGAGCCCATTGGGCATGCGCGCAATGACAGCTTCAAGCCGCGCCCGACGCGCCGCTTCCATGATCTCCTCGTCTGTCGCGCCAAGGCGGCCATAGGCGATATTATCGCGCAATGAACCGCCAAAGAGGAAGACGTCCTGCTGCACGATGCCGATTTGCTCGCGCAGACTGGTTTGCGTCATATCGCGAATATCGATCCCATCCACGGAGATGGAGCCCGAATTGATCTCGTAGAAGCGCGGCAAGAGCGCGCAAAGAGTTGTTTTCCCAGCGCCCGACGGTCCAACAATAGCGAGCGTTTCGCCCGCTTTGATGTCAAGATTGATATTGGCCAAAATCGTTCGGCCGCTTTCATACGCAAAGCTCACATCGTTAAAACGAATGTCGCCACGCAGATGCGATACGGTTACGGCATCGGGCTTATCGGCAATATCTGGTGCTGTATCGATCAGCTTGGTAAATCGCGTGAAGCCCGCTATGCCTTTGGGATAGCTCTCCAAAACGCCTGCGATCTGGTCGATTGGGCGCATAAAGACCGTTACCAAAAGCAAGAAGCTAACAAAGCCGCCATAGCTCAACTCACCCAGCGTAACGAGCCAAGCACCCACCAGCATGACCATCAGCTGGACCACTCGGGTCGAGAGATAGGTTACGACCTGACTGGTGGTCATAATCGCATAGGCGCGCAGTTTGGTAGACCGATAGGCCTGATTGTTGCCGGCGAAGAGCTTTGCCTCGTGCTCCTCATTGGCGAAGGCCTTGACCACTCGAACGCCGCCAATGGCGTCTTCGACACGGGTATTGAAGTCCCCCACTTGGCGGAACAGCTCACGCCAGTTGCGGGTCATTTTCTTGCCTTGGGTCGCGACCAACCAGCTCAGCACCGGCACGAGCACCACGGTGATCACTGCCAATTTCCAATTGGTCAGGAACATCAAAATGAACGCGCCAATGAAGGTCATGATGGCGATGAACACATCTTCGGGGCCGTGGTGCGCAACCTCACCCACGTCTTCCAAGTCCTTGGTAACGTGCGTAATTAGATGGCCGGTCTTATGATTATCGAAGAAGCGGAAGCTCAGCTTCTGCAAGTGATCGAACACCTGCCTGCGCATATCGGTCTCGATAGAGACACCCAGCACGTGACCAAAATAGTTCACGACTGCTTTAAGAACAGCGCCAAAGCAGTAGATGACGAGCAAAGTTATCCCCGCAAGGAGGATGAGGTTGTAATCTCCCTGCGGCAATAACTCGTCGACAAATTTGGAGACAGCGACAGGGAAAGCCAGCTCAAGCAATCCAGCGAGCACAGCGCATCCAAAGTCTAATATAAACAATCCCTTATAGGGAGCGTAGTAAGCAAAGAAGCGCTTCAGCATAACCTGACCAATCTATTCCACTTACGCTTTGCCGGACCTCGGCCGGTGGCGCAAGTGCGAATTTGCCAGTTTAACGATGCTCTGCGTGGTGGCCGACTGCACTCAGCGCGATATTCGCTTCAAATCGCGTACCGGCACTGGGCAAATACTCATAAGTGCCGCCCATCTGCGCGACCACGCCGCGAATGAGGCGGAGGCCCATGCTGGTGCTTGGCACACCATTTTTCGGCATGCCGACTCCATTATCGGCGACGATGAGCTGGCATCGCCCGTTGTAAAAGTCGTTCATAATGATGCGGATACGCCCTTCCCGCCCATCAGGGAAAGCGTATTTCAGAGCATTGGTCACAACTTCACTGAGCAGTAGTGACAAGGGCGTGATGTGATCCCGATCCACATAACACCGATCCAGTTCGTAGATGATTTCCACCGGCTTGCCATAGGCGCGAACCACTTCATTGATAACCACCGGGACAATGTCGTGAGCGTCAATGTCCTCATACTCATCACGGCGGTAAATATGTTCATGCATTGCCGCCATCGCGCCCAAGCGACTTTGCAAATCAAGCTTGGCCGCTTCAGGGATATCCTGAAGCCGGATGAGAGATTGAACAGACTGGAGGTTATTTTTGACGCGGTGATGGATTTCGCGAAACAGCATCATGTTGGTTTCATTTGCCGTTTCGAGCTCTTCAGCATGGGCAGCGTCACGACGCAAAAGCCGCCATATCCACAGACCGACGATAATCAGCGCAACGCAAATGGGGGCTACGATGACCAAGATGGACATCAGTTCCGCCCGATATCGTCCCCACGCGCCTTCCGTAGGGATTGCGACCACGGCGACCATGTCGGTTCCCTGTATCGCGCGATAGCCGATAATTTTTGGCTGGCCGTCCGAGGGTGAGCGATCGGCAAAAAATGTCCCGCTGTCACCTCGTTCAAGGTGTTCGGTGAACAGAACGTCGCCCACGAGATCAGGCACATTGGTATGTGGATAGCGCGCCATAAGCCGCCCGTCACGCCGAAAGAGGCTGATGGACGCCCCAGCCTCCAGCTCAACGTCACGCACGAAAGATTCAAGAACACTGTTCGGGTAAGCGACTGCAACCGCACCAACAAAGACATTGTTGCGCGTCAATCTCTTAGCAAATACAAAGCCTTCGCGTCCCCTCGGTTGCGTCACGACCTTGGCTGAAGTCGCAAACGCTGCTCCGCTGCGTATCGACTGAAAATACTCACGCTCGCTCAGATTGGCACCTGACATAAACCGCGCCGTGCTGAACAAGAGGGTGCCATCGGCATCGATTAGGCTGATGATGACCTCCGGCGGGCGTTCCGCGGTGAGATCAGCAAATGCTTCTGCATCTATGGCACTAATGTCATCGCCAACGACTGAATCCATCCGGCGCAAAGTTTGGATTGCCAACTGGTTCATCCAAAGCCCGTTGGCCGCAATGACCCGCGTGGTCGATGCTGCATCATCTTCGAGCTGACTTTTCGTTTGCGCAGCAACATTTGCGAGAAAATAGGTGAAGACCCCAACGAAAGCGGCTAGGCACAGCACGAGGAAAATCACCGACACCGACGTGGCACGCACTTCTTGTACGGATTTAGACAGACTCACAGTCAGTGCAACCTCCCCCACAATGCTGCCTTGTTTGCCAGTTCTCAGTGCACAAGGAACACCAAGGTGGCCAATATCTAATGAAAATCGTCATAGTGCCGGTTTCTAACGGCCAACCAACTGAGCTAATGTAAATATATGGACGAAGTCTCGCTCCTCTTATGGACCGCGGCGCGCCAGAAGGAAAGATATGTCGGATAACAGAAGTTTGGCCCGCATTGCACTCATGGGCTCGATGACGTTGCTCATAGCCGGGTGCGTTTCATTTGGTGGCGGCGGCGGATCTTCTCCCGCGGGCCTCCAACCTGCTCTGACCGCACGCATGGACGTGCCCAATGCACGCCTCGACTCACAGCAGGCCATTGGGCTCGTAAACGCCTATCGCGCCAACCAAAACATGCCTCCACTGGTCGCTGATGCGGGTCTCAACGGGTCCGCACAGGCGCTGGCCAATCAGTACGCGCAGACCGGCGTCGCGCCGAGCATGCCGGGCGGGCTTGTGCAAATGAAGTTGAGCGCAGGCTATGCGACATTCGCTGAGACCTTCTCAGGCTGGCGCAATAATCCGGCGGATGCCGTCGCCCTCGCCGCAAACGCCTCAAAGGCCGGTGTAGGCGTCGCGTTCAACCCGACCTCTGCCTATGGCATTCACTGGGTGCTTGTTCTTGGAAACTAAGGTCCTGACCATTGATGCAAGGGGACTGAAATGCCCCCTTCCCGTCTTGAAGCTGGAAAAGGCCGCTGCAACTGCGAATGCGGGCGATCAGCTCCTCATCCTCGCGACAGACGCGATGACGAAAATCGATATCCCGCTGTTTTGCCGTCAGAATGGGCATCAATGCGACGTGCAAACGAACGGCGAGGTTATCTCACTCGCCGTCCGCATTGGCTCAGCGAGCTAGAGGTCCGCAGGACGCGGTATTGGCAGGGATACTGCTCGTTCCGCTACAATCGGAGCCGTCGAGGTGGCGGCTACCGCTGGCGCCGCGAAACGCGAAACATGCGCCGGGCGTGGACGCGGAAACGCGACGGACCGTGTGCGGCCCAAATCCACAACCGTATATTCGCGCAATGGAATCTCATCATTGAGATAGCTGGGTTGGCCTTTAAGGCCCATCGGGAACTCAGCTTCGCGCGCCTTGATGTACTCTGGCGCCCCAGCGCCGCACACCAATGGCCGCATGTCTTGGGCTGCTCCACCAGAATTCACGAGGCTGAGCAGCGACTGGCCACTCCCTTGATAACGACCCGACAGGGCATTGGTGAAGAGCTCGGCGGCTCGCTCATTGCGTTCGCGTGCTGAAGAACCACCGAGAACAACAGCTAATAGGCGGCGACCATTTCTGTTGACAGTCGCAACGACGTTCAGCCCCGCAGCACAGGTGTACCCTGTCTTCATGCCGTTGGTGCCGGAAAACCCCTTTAAAAGCGCGTTGTTGGCCTCATACACTGCCTTGTTCAATCGCACAGTGCCAGTCTGGAATATGGGCATGTACTGGGGATAGGCTTGCTCGATGTAAAGTGAAAGAATTGCTAGGTCGCGCGCCGTGGAAACCTGGCCGACAACATGCAGACCGTGGGAATTGATGAAATTGGTCCCCGTCATCCCCATGCGACGTGCAACGTCATTCATTTTGACCGCGAAATTGGCTTCTGTGCCCGCAATTGTTTCCGCGATGGAATAGGCAACGTCATTGGCAGAGCGGACGATCAGCAGGTAGAGCGCGTCTCGCATCGTCACTGAACTATCGACAGCCAGGCCTGACTTGCTCGGCGCGAGGGCAACCGCCCCTTTTGATATCCGGACAGGGGTATCAAGAGTAATTGTTCCAAGCGCTAGCTCTTCGAAAACCACGTAGGCCGTCATGAGTTTGGTGAGCGAAGCCGGATGCCAAGGCTGACCGGCATCTTGCGCATACAGCACTGACAAATTGGATCGATCGACAACCAACAGCGGTGTTGCCTGAACAGGCAAGATACTGGCTGCAATCATGAAAAAGATCAAAGCTATGCGCTGAGCGAAAGACAAGTCAGGAACACTCCGACGGCACGATATTAGGAAGCACACCTACTATCAGGCAGGAGCAGCAATCTCAAGGAAACGGCGAGAGTTTGACCAACCGCGCGCATCTGCGACGGGGGCTAGTCACAAGTAGTAACCTCGCATATATTCTGTGCCTTAGTTCTTATATAGGTGTCCCATGTCGCTCACAGACACATCGCTGCACTCAAATTGCTCTGCCATGTCGGACGTGCTCAATCGCATCGGCGACAAATGGAGCGTCATGGTCGTCGGCATGCTGGGGCGTAATGGCACTCTGCGGTTCAACGAACTCAAGCGCATGATCAACGGCGTATCGCAGCGCATGTTGACGCTGACCCTGCGCAATCTGGAGCGCGACGGGCTGGTGACACGCACTATCTATCCTGAAGTCCCCCCACGCGTAGAGTATAGCCTCACGCAATTGGGCAAGACATTACAGGGGCCGATCAGCGCGCTATGGGATTGGTCGGCTGAAAACCATGAGGCCATTATTGACGCGCGCGCCGCCTATGACGCGCGCGAAAACGTCGTAGCGCATCAGGAACCGCGCAAGGCTGCTTACGCTCAAGGCTAAGCGTCGTTTCGTACGGTTTCTTCAAAACGGATCGTCACTGGAGCTTCGGCCGCCAACAATTCCATCCTCTGCACCGCGCGCTGAGACAATGGCAGGTTTAACGCGTTGACCAGCGTGCGGTATTCCTGCCGAGCACTCGTATGTGAAGCAGATGGCATGCCGCCCAACAACTCTTCGCTCAGCGGATCAAAAACTGTCATGCCGCTGGCAAAGAGCGAGCGGAAGATCACACGTTCGGCAATGCCATCGGCAACGCGGCACCCCAGACGCTCGGCAATGCGGTCCAGCATTGTCTGCACCTGACGCATATTGCGCGAGGAGAGCATCGAGATGCGATTTCGAACCAGCACCCAATCAATGTTGCGCCCATCAATCGCTAGACGTTCAGAGCGCGCACGCTGAACCAGTCGGGCATAGTGGCTGAGCTCACGCGGCTCCCCGGTCACAGGGTCAACCTGCGCCATAACAGCTAGGTCGATTAGGCTATCATTGACCGGAGACACCAAAGTGTCGGCCAATGAATGGGCAAGCCGCGTCAGGTTGGTGTCGAAGCCTGGCGTATCAATAATAATGAAATCTGCCGTGTCTTCGACCTCACCAATTGCCTGCGTGAAGAGATCGAACTCGATCCGATGATTTTCACGCAGAGAATCGCCCCGGGATAAAGGCAGGTGATAGTGAGTGGGGTGCGGAATGACTTGCTCGTTCAAGCGCGCCCATTCACGGCGGTTTCGGACATAGTGCGTAAAGGTCTGCTGTCGGCTGTCGACGTCGAGCGTCGCAACCTTAAATCCCTGATGCAGAAGCAGTATGGCGATATGAAAAGCTGTGGTCGACTTGCCCGAGCCACCCTTCTCATTACCGACAACAATGACATGGGCGCCTTGCCGCACTGGATATTACCTCGCTGAACTCGGCCGGAGTGTCTGTGTTCGCCTCCCTAGGGGCAAGCGGAATTATGGTTAATAAAAAGGTTTTACATCGCAACAGGGAGATTTCCGGAGAGGAATTTGTCTTTGTGACAAGATGATGAAAATGCCATGCATGCAGCGCATGCGTCATCTGACCACACGCCCCTGAGCAAGTGCCGCTGGATCGCGTATGTATTAGGATGACGAGTTCACGAAACCTTGGGAGTACTGCCCATGTTCGTCCGCACAGTCTGGCGCTCGGTTCGCGCACTAGAACCTAAGTCTGGTCAATTCCCTAGCATTGTTCGCATCAGTCGCGAACCAGGCATAATCGGCACCTGTCCACCCGACTTCACGCAAATGACGAAATCGCTGTTCGATCGCTAAAGCTGCACCTGCACAGTTATTCTGGATTGATAGTTCCGCCTTCGTCATCCGCCGCCTTGCAAAAAGTGCATAGCTAATCTGAGTAAATCCAGACTGCTCATTTTTACGCCACGCACTAAATATGATTACGTAAACAACAGGAGATATCCGATGGACATCCGTAAGACCTTTAAGAAGTGGGCCGCTTATCAGCAGACCGTTCGTGAACTCGCTTCGCTCGACAACCGTCAGCTCAACGACCTTGGCATTTCGCGTACCGATATCACTCGCGTAGCTCGCGATCATGCAAACACGCTCTAAGCCTGCCGCATACGTCGACCCAAACCGAACGCCCGCCTCTCTCTGAGATGCGGGCGTTTTCTATTTGGATCTTATTTTCTATCCGCGTCCGCGGTCTCCGGTTAGGGCGCAAACGGCCGTCCGCCCCGCGATGACACCCAAGTCTTCTCGCAAAAGATCATCGAAGAGCCTAAAGTAGCCCTTCATGTGGGGCGCTCGCTATAAGGCGAGTTGCAGCGGCATGACGGGCTTGGTATTTGGCTCATCATGTCAAACAAAACCATCCACATCATCGGCGGGGGCCTTGCTGGTTCTGAAGCTGCCTGGCAGGCAGCCGAAGCTGGCGTAACCGTCATTCTCCACGAAATGCGTGGCGTCAAAGAAACCGACGCTCACAGCACAGATAGCTTCGCCGAGCTCGTGTGCTCGAACAGCTTCCGCTCGGACGATCATGAGCAGAACGCTGTTGGCCTGCTGCATGAAGAGATGCGTCGCTGCAACTCGCTGATCATGCGCGCTGCGGACCTGCACAAGCTCCCGGCAGGCGGCGCGCTCGCCGTTGACCGCCACGCCTTCTCCGCCGAAGTCACGCGGGCGATCGAAAACCATCCGAACATCACCATCGCGCGCGAAGAAGTTGCCGGATGGCCTGACCCGAGCTGGGAGCACGTCATTATTGCGACGGGGCCCCTCACCTCGCCTGCTATGGCCGAAGCCATTCTGGAAAAGACCGGCGAAGACGCACTCGCGTTCTTTGACGCCATTGCACCAATCGTCCACTACGACAGTATCAATCACGATATCGCGTGGAAACAGTCGCGTTACGATAAGGCAGGCCCGGGCGGTACCGGCGCTGACTATCTGAACCTGCCAATGGACAAGGATCAGTACTTTGCCTTCGTCGAGGCGCTAAAGACCGCGCCACTGCACGAATTCAAGGACTGGGAAAAGGTCCCATATTTCGACGGCTGTCTGCCGATTGAAGTCATGGCAGAGCGCGGTGTTGAAACCCTGCGCCACGGGCCAATGAAGCCAGTTGGCCTCACCAATCCACGCAACCCAACCGTCAAGCCTTATGCCATTGTGCAGCTGCGGCAGGACAATGCCTTGGGCTCGCTGTGGAACATGGTCGGCTTCCAGACCAAGATGCGCTACGGAATTCAAGCGGAAATCTTCCGCATGATCCCGGGCCTTGAGAACGCGCAGTTCGCCCGTCTGGGCGGATTGCACCGCAACACCTTCATCAACTCCCCGAAGGTTCTGCAAGGTGATCTGAAGCTCAAGAACGATCCGCGCATTCGTTTCGCTGGTCAGGTCACCGGCGTTGAAGGCTATGTGGAAAGCGCCGCTTGCGGCCTGATCACTGGGCGTCTCACTGCCGCTGAGGTTTTGGGTGGCTCGATGCCAACACCGCCACCGACGACGGCACTTGGCGCATTGATCGGCCACATCACCGGTGGTCACCTTGAAGCAGAGAGCTATTCTGGCGCGCGGAGCTTCCAGCCGATGAACGTCAATTTTGGTCTGTTCCCAGAAGTGACTATCACGAAGCCTGAAGGCGTCGCTCGCTGGCGTGGTCCGGACAAAACCATTGCCAAGCGTCGCGCAATCACCAGCCGCGCGCTGGAAGACCTCAAGTCCTGGGCATGACGCCCGAGGCGCTGACGCAATATCTGCACACCACGATCCCGCTGTCGCGGGCCATGGAGGTGAGTGCAGTGCGTGCCAGCGCTTCAAATGTCGTTTTAAAGGCCCCGCTGTCGCCCAATATCAATATGCATGGCACATTGTTCGGCGGCAGCGGGGCGACCCTCTGTCTCCTCGCCGCATGGAGCGCTGTGCATTTGCGCTTAGAGCGCGATCAGTTTGAGACAGAGCTCGTCATCCATACATCGCAAATGGAGTACATCGCGCCTGCGCGTGAAGCCATATCGGCGCATAGCGCCATCGACGATGGCCCGTGGGTGCGCACCGCTACGATGCTCTCCAAGCGTGGCCGCGGCCGGATAACAGTCAGCGCGCAGCTTTTCAGTGGCGAAACGCTTGCGGCCCGCTTTGTTGGAGAATTCGTCGCGACGACTTACGAGCGGTTGCGCAACGACCAATAGGTCAATTTGGCAATCTTCTGCCACGCTGCGCTATCACTAGCCACAGCAAAGGCATTCGTATTTTCCATCACTTGCGCCAATTGCTTCTCGAGGAGAGTCACGATTGCGAACGCAGGGCGAAGCGACGCGGGCAGAAGCACAATAGCGTCTCGTGCCTTGACCAAATGTTCTGACGCGATCTCGCCAAGCTGGCTGAGCGCAGCGTGGAGGCCTTCAGAGTTTTGCCCACGGAAGAGCTCAGTCTCTTGTACGCCATTGGCCTGCAAAAGGCTCCAAGGCAGCATGATCCGGCCTTGTGCGGAAACGTATCCGAGAGCCCTCATGTGACCGATCAGAGCTTGTGCGACGCCCAAATGCCCAGCGGCGTCCCCTGTCTCGACCGGATTTCCCTCATTGAGCACCATTGCCGAGAGCTGGAGCAGCGTTGATGCGGTCTCCCCGGCATAGCCCTCAAAAGTCTCGAGATCCGGCATTGGATCGTCGTAAAGATCGAACCGACGCGCGCCAATAAGACGGAGGAAGGTGCCCGCTGGAAGGTTGAATTTTTCTATAGTCTGCAGAAGCGCATCGGCGACGGGATTTTGCCGAACTTCACCATGCCCTTCGCCCGCGAGAGCGTCGCTCCACCATTGGAGCCGCACTTCGCCCGGCGCCGGGCCAGAGACGCGATCCCGTATGCCCGCGACGTCGGCATTGAACGCATAAAGCGCAGCGATATAGGGACGAGCCTTTGCGGGCAGGACGAGTGTGGAGAGGTAGCGATCGGGGTCGGCTGTGCGGAGCAGGTCTGCCGCGTGATCGAAGGACGTGGCAGTCATCGGGCGTTCTCGACAGCAATGAAAGCGCCTGCAACCTGACGGTCTTCGGCGAGCAACACATTATAGGTCCGCACTGCCCCACCAGTCTGCGTCGCTTCTACGATAATGCCACGCGCCCGTAATGCAGTCCGAATGGCAAGGTCAATGGCGGCAACCTTTTCACCCAGTCCGATGAGAAGAACCTCAATCTCGTCGGCGTGGTCAAGGACCGGCTGCAAAGACTCTAACGTCAACTCCTGCGCCTCAGCGATCTCCCATGCGTACATGCCACTGGGCAAGCACAGCAGCGAGCCTTTGTGGGACATATCGGCAAAGCGAAATCCACCATTGCCATAGGCATCAATGCCAACGCGTTGGGGATAGAAACCTGTGGGCGATGAGCTGGTCATAGAGTGCTTTCAGTTCGCCGATCCAAATGGAGCAAAAAATAGCCCCGGCCAATAGGTCGGGGCTATCACAGCTTTTCAGATGTTTAAAGCAGTGCACCGATTAAACGGCAGCACCATCAGCATTGCGCTTCTTCTCAGCGTCTTCTGCGGCCAGCTGCTCATCAGTTTTCTGCTTCAAGCCGAAGTTGATGAGAATTGGACCGTTAACGATGACCGACGAGTACATGCCGACGATAGAGCCGAATGTCATCGCGATAACAAAGCTGCGGAGCGATTCACCGCCAAAGAGAACCAGCGGAATCAGCGCCAGCAGAAGTGTGAACTGGGTGAGCGAGGTACGCACGATGGTCTGGTTGATCGACAGGTCGATCAGCTCTGGCAGAGGCATCTTGCGGTATTTCGTGAGGTTTTCACGAATACGATCCGAGACCACCACAGTTTCGTTCAGCGACAGACCGACTAGCGTCAGCACCGCCGCGATAGAGCTCAAATTGAACTCCAATCCGGTCAGCGAGAAGAGCCCGATCGTCATGATCAAGTCGTGGCTGGTGGTGGTCACCGCCGCCATAGCGAATTGCCATTCGAAGCGGAACCAGATGTAGATCAAGATACAGGCGAGCGCGATGATGACCGCGATAGTTCCGGTCCAAGCCAATTCGCCTGAAACCGTACCACTCACTGCCTCAGTACGTCGTACCTCATAGTTCTCAGCAGCCAGAACTTCGGTGACCTTGGCAACAGCGATCTGGTCAGCGGACTGGCCGCCTTCTTGCGCCTGCACACGAACGAGAACGTCCTGCGGCGTACCAAAGCCCTGAACCTGGATTTCGCCAAGTCCCAAGTCACTGGTCAACTCACGCACGCGACCCACGTCTGCTGGGCCTCCGACGTGCTGGATTTCAATCGCAGTACCACCAACAAAGTCGATGCCGAGGTTGAAGCCCTTGAACACAGCCGAGCCGATGGAAACACCGGTCATGATGATCGAGCAGGCAATCACATACTTCGATATCTTCATGAACGGAATGGTCGTGCCGTCCGGAATGAAGCGGAAGTGCTGGATCTTGAGCGTCTTAGGGCGACGCAGCTTGAACCACAGACCAACCTGATAGGAGGTCACGGTGTAGGAGGTGAAGAGCGAAGTAATAATGCCGAGACCAAGCGTGACCGCAAAGCCTTGGATTGGGCCGGAGCCCATGAAGTAAAGCACCACAGCCGCAACGAGCTGAGTCAGGTGCGAGTCGATAATAGTACCCCAAGCGCGCGAGAAACCCGCGTTGATCGCCTGAATTGGTGTCTTGCCGGCACGCTGTTCTTCACGCATGCGTTCATAGATCAGAACGTTCGCGTCCACGGCCATACCGATGGTCAGGACGATACCGGCGATACCGGGCAGCGTCAGCGTCGCACCGAGGGTAGAGAGCGCGGCAAAGATCAGAATGATGTTGAGGATCAGGGAGACGTTCGCAAACACGCCCCAGATGCCGTAGGCGATGACCATAAAGGCCAGAACAAGCACTGCCGCGACCACACCAGCGGTGAAGCCGGCCTGAATCGAGTCAGCACCAAGGCTCGCGTCAACAGTACGTTCTTCGATGACGTTCAAGCTTGCAGGCAAAGCGCCCGCGCGCAGCAGAACTGCGAGATCGTTAGCAGTTGCCGTGGTGAAGGTGCCCGAGATCTGGCCCTGACCACCCGTGATCGGCTGCTGGATAACCGGAGCCGTGATGACCTGATTGTCGAGAACAATAGCGAAGCGCTGACCGACTGCCTTGCTGGTGATTTCGCCGAACGAAATCGCGCCGCGGGTGTCGAACTTGAACGAAACAACAGGAATGCCGCGCTGCTGGTCATAAGACGGCTGCGCATCAACGAGCGATTCACCGCCCAGAGCGACGTCTTCATAAAGCAGCTCACGACCACCATCCTGGCTTGGCAGGATCATGGTGCCAGCAGGCAAGCCCTGCACTTCGGCCTGATCGGCAGACAGGCCCGGATAGACCATGTGGAAGGTCAAGCGCGCCGTTTGTGAAATGAGGTTCTTAAGGCGGGTAGAGTCGCCGAAGCCAGGCACCTGCACCATAACGCGGGTATCACCCTGGCGCTGAATGGTGGGTTCCGTGGTACCGATCTCGTCGATACGGCTGCGGATAACTTCCATGGACTGAGCAACCAGCGAGCTCATGCGCTGGGTGATGCCATCTGGGGTTAGAGTAATCGACAAGCGACCGTCTGGCGTTTCGCCAAAGGCCATTTCATCAACACCAACACCGCCGATGAGAGCGTTGCTCAGCGTATTCTGAAGCCCGCGAATTGCGGTTTCGGCCTGCGCCTTCTGGGTCGGATCGGTCAATTCGATGAAGATCGCGTTGCGATCCGCATCCGTTGTGATGAGGTTGCCGATACCATTCTGGTTCGCGAGGACGTTACGCGCATCGCGGCGAACATCACTCAAGCGCTGATCCACGATCCCTTTTCGGTCGACCTCAAGCAGAAGGTGCGAACCACCTTGCAAGTCCAAACCAAGGACAAGACCGGGTTTTGGGAGCCAGTCGGGCAAAGCATCCTGCACATTCTTGGGCAAGAAGTTTGGAGCTGCCATGAGAATGCCAGCGATTGCCACGAACAGGATAATGAATACGCGGAACGGCGAGTGATTCATAAATAACGTCCTGAGAAGGATAAAGCCGGAGCCTGATGGCCCCGGCTGATACGGCTAGATTAAGCCGGCTTGTTGTCGTTGACCGGTTCAGACTTCGAACGAACGTCTGCGATCATGCCACGAACAACCTTGACCTTCACGCCCTGCGCGATTTCGACTTCAAGGTCTTCACCGTCGACAGCCTTGGAAACCTTACCGACCAGACCACCAGTGGTCACAACGGTGTCGCCACGACGGATCGCGGAAAGCATGGCCTGCTGTGCCTTCAGGCGCTTCTGCTGCGGACGGAAGATCAGCAACCAGAAGATTACAACGAGCAGAGCAATCGGCATAAGCTGGATGAGAATGTCAGCCATGCCTCCTGGTGCCACGCCGCCGTCCTGTGCAAAGGCAGGGGTTACAAACATCAAGCAAACTCCATTTAATTTTTCTTGTGACGCTCAGGATTGGGTGGCAATGCGCTGATCGAATGCGCTGTGGACGCTATCGGGCTTAACCGCACTTGCGCCCAGGCCAAAATCGGCCGGACTATACAATTGGGGTTGGCTGATTGCAAAGCCCAATCAAGGGCTCCAAACATTGGGGCTGACACAAGGACGGGACTGGTGATGACAGAAGATTATCTGAGCAGAATTGCGGCGGCACTTGAGGCCATTGCTCAGAAACTACCAAATAGCGACAACAGCACGCCGAACACGGCGTTGGGCCCTGAAAACGCTTACCATTGGCAGGGCGAGATAGGCACTCTACTCGCTGTTCAAAAGGTCAGCCGAGTGCCCCTCGACATGCTCAGAGGCATCGACACAGTCCGTGACATTCTGCTGCGCAATACCGAGCAATTCGCGCGTGGACACGGTGCAAACAATGCCCTGCTGTGGGGCGCGCGCGGCATGGGCAAGAGCTCTTTAGTGAAGTCGATTCACGCAGACATCGAATCTCGCAGTGGGTTTGATCGGTTAATTCTGATTGAGATCGCGCGCGAAGACCTAGAGACCCTCCCCCAACTCATGCGCCTTATCGCTAAGGAACCAGCTCGTTTCATCGTTTTCTGCGACGACCTGAGTTTCGACAAAGGCGAGACCAGCTACAAATCGCTCAAGACCATTCTTGATGGCGGTCTTGAGGGGCGGCCAGAAAACGTCCTCTTCTACGCGACCTCAAATCGACGCCATCTCATGCCGCGCGACATGATCGAAAATGAACGATCGAGCGCGATCAATCCAAACGAAGCAGTCGAAGAAAAAGTCTCACTGTCGGATCGCTTTGGCTTGTGGCTCGGGTTCCACAATTCGGATCAGGACAACTATCTCGCCATGGTTTCCGGCTATGCTGACTACTACGGGCTCAGCATCGGAACGGAAGCCTTGCGCGCACGCGCCATCGAATGGGCCGCAACACGTGGCGCTCGCTCGGGCCGCGTGGCGATCCAGCTCGTTCGCACTTTAGCAGGCGAAGAAGGCAAAGCGGTTTAATCCCCCTCCCCGCTCCACCAAAGAAAAAGGGCCACAGCAACAGCCGTGGCCCTCGAAATTCAATCGACGCGGCGCTTTAGCTCGCGAGCAATGGAACCGGATCAACCGGCGTCGCGCCCTTGCGCAGTTCAAAGTGCAGCTGCGGCTTGGAAACAGAACCAGTGGAGCCGACAGTACCGATGGTGTCACCACGGGTAACAGTTGCGCCCTTGTCGACATTCATGCCCTTGAGATGGGCGTAGGCCGAAACGAAGCCGTTCGGATGACGAACGAGGATCAGATTACCGTAACCCTCAACGCCCGAACCGACATAAATGACGGTGCCGTTCTCGGCAGCCTTAACGGCTGAGCCTTCTGGAACATCGATATTGATACCTGTGCCACGCGATGCGGCAAAATCGGTGATGATCCGACCAGACACCGGCCAACGGAACTTGTCATTGCCCGAAGCGACTGGTTCAGCCTGTGGCAGTGCAGCCTGCTGGATGGGCGCGGCGACAGGGGCAGTCTGAGCAACAGGCGCCGCAGCCAAGACAGGCTGTGGTGCCGCAGCAGCCGGCGTGGTTGGAACGGTGGAAATCGTCGCAACCTTCGTGATCTGCTCCGAACCCGGAGCCGGGTTCAGATCAGAACGACCAGGAATGATAATTTTCTGACCCACGATGATCTTGTCTGGTGAGCTCATGCCATTGGCATGAACGAGAGACTGGGTCGTGACATCATAGCGGCGTGCAATTGTGTGCAACGATTCACCGCTTGCGATGGTGTGCGTGTAACCGTTCGTGTTCGCAGCAGGCGTGACCTGCACTGGAACATTTGAGTTAAGCGGAAGCGAAGCGTTCGGATTGCCCATGGCAACGGCCGCAGGCGCAGCCGGCATTGGGGCAAGATTCTGCTGAGCGAGCATGGCTTGCGAATTTCCCATTGGAGACGAGTTCAGTGCAGGCAAATCTTGAGTTTGGACTACTGGCGACGTTGAACCCATCATACCTGGTGATGTCGGTGCATTGTTTTGCCAGAAACCGCCCTGCGCTGGCGCAGGGGGTAACATCCCGCCGCCACCACCACCTACGTTCGCAGGAGGCAGGAAGGCAGTGTTCTGCGCACCCTGAACTGCACCGAGGCTCGGCGGCATGGGTTGATTTGCAAAGAACGGGGCTGGTTGGGCTGTTGAGCCCGTGACGGTCTGGTCGCCAAACGTACGGCTACCAAGACTAGAGCAGCCGGACAATGCGACTGCTGCAACCATAAGCCCAGCCATAGCGACAGAGACTTTATGGGTCCGCCGGGGAACGCGAATACTCATCGGCTTACTCGTACGCAGATACTAAACAACTAGACCCGAGATTAGGCCGGTAAGGTAAAGACGAGTTTAAGACCGATGCGATTTGAGCGAATTCACATCGACATGATTCAGCACTGGTTAGGGTTAAAACCGAGCGAGCCGTCGAGTGCTAAAATACCACCTGCCACACTTACAGTGACAAGCTGGCAAGGCTCGCTAGAGCATCCTGATGGGTTTGTTGCAGCGCAACCGGAGTAACGGTGATGGCGCTCTGGCGGCGCATCACCTCAAAGTCCGCTTTCGGATCAAGTGGAGTGGGCGTTGAGGGAATCGCCATAAAGAATTTGCCCTCATTGTCGCTGGGATAGTAGCGAATTGGCGATCGGGAGAAACGCTGCTGAGCTGCCGCGCGTATCCCAGTCACAGCCTCCGGCGGGCAATATGGGAAATTGACGTTGTAAAAGACGTCATGGCCCGCATGGCTTCGCAGAATAGCTTCAACGGTTCTCACACCAAAAGCCCGAGCATTTTCCCAGTTTGGCTCCAGCGTCAGCTCATAATCGAGCGCTTGGCTGAGCGCGATACCGATAGCACCTTGCAGAACGCCTTCACGGGCGCCAGCGGCCGTGCCTGAGCAATTGACGATATCGCCAAGGTTCTGCCCCGCATTGACGCCGGACAAGACCAAATCAGCAGGCCTGTCACCCAGCAGATGAGTCATCGCGGCAACGACACAATCGGCAGGTGAGCCACCCACCACAGCAAAGCTTTTGTCGTCCTTGCGGTCAAAGCTGAGTTCGCGCCCGAAGGAGAAGCGGTGCCCTACCCCCGATTGATTTCCGTCTGGAGCCACGATCCAAACGTCATCGGAGATAGAGCGTGCAATATCAGCGAGTACGGCAAGACCCGGCGCATCAATACCATCATCATTGGTGAGCAAGATGCGCAGGGACATGGGCCTTAGCCTCCGATTTTGGTGAGGCCGCCCATATAGGGACGCAGCACTTCAGGGATAACCACCGAGCCGTCTTCCTGCTGATAGTTTTCCAACACCGCAATCAAGCAACGGCCAACAGCGGTGCCCGAACCATTGAGCGTATGCACGTAACGCAGTGCCTGCTTCTCGCCGGATGGGCGGTAACGCGCCTCCATACGGCGCGCCTGAAAATCACCGCAGACCGATACCGAGGAGATTTCGCGGTAGGTGTTCTGACCGGGGAGCCAGACTTCAAGGTCATAGGTGCGACGCGCTCCAAAGCCCATGTCGCCGGTGCACAGTTTCATGACGCGATAGTGCAGACCAAGCTTGGTCAAAACAGCTTCAGCGGCGGCGAGCATGCGCTCGTGTTCGTTTTCGGCTTCTTCTGCGGTCGTGATCGCGACCAGTTCAACTTTGTTGAACTGATGCTGACGCAGCATGCCACGGGTATCGCGCCCTGCCGAACCGGCTTCGGAACGGAAGCACGGCGTCAACGCCGTGAAGCGCATCGGCAATTCGTCTTCGGCGAGAATAGATTCGCGCACGAAATTGGTCATCGGAACTTCTGCCGTCGGAATGAGCGCCAGACGGCTCTCACCATGCGGGGTGAAGAACAGATCTTCTTCGAACTTCGGCAGCTGCCCAGTACCAAACAACGCGTCGTCGCGAACGAGGACAGGTGTCTGTACTTCGAGGTAGCCGTGTTCAGTCGAATGGAGATCCAGCATGAACTGGCCAAGCGCTCGCTCCAGTCGCGCAATCTGGCCCTTCAGGACAACGAAGCGACTGCCTGCGAGCTTGGCCGCAACTTCAAAATCCATGTTCTTTTCAGAAACACCAATTTCAAAGTGTTCTTTGGGTGCAAACGTAAAGCTAGGCTTTACAGGACGCACAGTGGCAGCTGTCTCAGCATTGCCGTTGAGGCCAAAGTACTCGACGTTATCACTCTCATCCTTGCCGAACGGCACATCCGCTAGCGGAGCGTTTGGAATGGTCGAGAGCGCGTCACGGAGTTCTTTCTCGACGGCGCGTTCGTCTGCTTCCCCCGAAGGGATGAATTCTTTGAGCGAGGCGACCTCCGCCATCAGCTCTTGGGCCTTGGCTTCATCCTTCTGGGCCTTGGCCTGGCCGATCTGCTTGGACAGCGCGTTGCGCTTTTCTTGCGCTTCGTTGAGACGCACAATGATCGCGCGGCGGCGATCGTCGATCTCAATCAGGGTATCAGCCCGCTGAGAGGACCCGCGGCTTTCCATGGCCTGGTTGAAGGCATCAGGATTGTCTCGGACCCATTTGATATCGAACATTGTACGTTACGAGCGAAAGCCCGCCTCTTTATTGGTGTGTGGCTTGTCTAAAGTTGAAGACTGTAGCCCGCAAGTGGGCATTCTCGAAAAGCCAAAAACCAACGCCCCAATCTTGCGAATGGGGCGTTGAAACTAGGCTGTTTCGTTCTCTTGTGCGGCGAGCGCTGCTTTTCGTCGGCGCTCAATCATACGCACCGACAGAATCGAAAGCTCGTAAAGGAGATACATCGGTATCGCCAACCCAATCTGCGAGATCGGATCAGGCGGCGTGATGAACGCGGCCACGATCAGAATACCGACGATAGCGTAGCGACGGCCCTTCTTGAGCTGCTCAACGCTCACGAGGTCGATCTGTGCCAACAGTGTCAGCACGACAGGCAACTGAAAGCAGATACCAAACGCCAAAATCAGCGTCATGGCGAGACTGAGGTATTCCGACACCTTCGCCAGAAGCTTGATCTCGTCGGTCTGCATTCCTGCAAAGAAACCCAATGCCATTGGCAAAACGACGAAATAGACCATTGCCGCCCCGGCCACAAAGAAGACCGGCGTGGCCACGAGGTAGGGCACTAAAGCCTTACGCTCGTGCTTATACAGCCCGGGCGCGACAAAGCCGTAGATCTGCGTTGCCAGATAAGGGAACCCGAGGAAGATCGAGCCAAAGAATGCCAGATTAAGCTGGGTGAAGAAGAATTCCTGCGGCGCTGTATAGATCAACTCCATATCGCCCGGATTTGGATAAATCGAACGGTATGGGTTGAGCAGAATATCGAAAATCTGCCCTGCAAAGAGGAAGCAGACAATCAAGAGGACAACGATCGCAATCGCGCAGTGGATCAACCGCTTACGCAGTTCGATCAAATGCTCCAAAAGCGGCGCTTCGCTACCGGCGAGTTCATCAACCGGCTCAGCTTGCGACTTATCTTCGATTTTTGCCTGAGTATCGGCCATTATTCGCTCTTTTCACCCGTGCTAGTGGCCTTTTTGCGAGGCGCACGAGGCTTGGCCGGAGCCTTTTCACCCGCGTCGGCCACAACGGCCTTGGCGCGTGGCTTCTTCACTGGCTTTTCTGCAGTGTCGATTGCGGCGGCCGTCTTCGTGGACGGCCTTGGGCGGGCGGCCTTAACAGGCGTTGGCTTTTCTGCTGCAGGCGCGGCAGCCTTTTGCGCTACGGGCGCTGTGGCGGTATCAGCACTTTGCGCAGATGAAGCCTCAGGCTTAGCGCTCGACTTGAAGCCATACTCGGATGCGAGATCGTCGTTTGATTTCGCAATAGGCGGCATGCCCGCCTTTTCGCGAATTTCGTTGACGACACTTTCTGAGGACGGATCAGCGGGTTTGATTACTCCGCTTGGCTTAGGACCGTCCGCCGACATCGTGTTGAACTCGCGCCGGATTTCTTCGGCGGTCTGCTTCAATGGCGATGTGATGGAGTTGCGGAGGCTCCGCACCTCATCCAAACCCGAAGTCTTGTTGATTTCGCGCTGGAAATCACGTCCCATGCGCTGAATTTGGCCAATGATCTTGCCAACCTTGCCCATCATGACGGGCAGGTCTTTGGGACCGATAAAGATCAGCGCAACCACGCCGATCACAAGCATCTCTGTCCAGCTCAGACCGAGCATAAAGCGATCTCCGAAATACGGCGAAAGCGCCGCGAATATTCAGATGAAGGCGCTGATTAAGCGTCCTTGCTCCGATCAACTTCTGCAGCGTCAACAGTCTGCGGCTTTGCAGCAGTTGCAGTGTCGATACGTTCAGCAGGCTTGTCTTCGTCCTTCATGCCTTTTTGGAAGGCTTTAATGCCCTGAGCGACTTCGCCCATCATGCCGGAAATCTTACCACGGCCAAAAAGCAGGATAACGACAACGGCGACGACGAGAATGCCCCAGATGGATGGCGCGTGCATGGATGGTCTCCCTTAGGCTAACGGTACGCGATACACGCGACACATAATTCGAGAAATAAGTTTAAACTGCACCGAACACAAGGATGTGTTCAAAATCAACATGTGAAAGCGTTTTAGTCACGCTCTTCAACCTCATCTTCCGTCTCTACCTCACCCAGATCATCTGGGCTGAGCGGATCTTCATCTTCGCGCAAAGCATCTCCATCAAAAGGCAGAGGAATTTGCAAATCAGGCGGAAGACGAGACGACAATAGGCCAGCGCCTTTCAGTTCATCCAGACCCGGCAAATCGGAAAGCGCCTCAAGACCAAAATGGTCTAAAAATGCATCCGTTGTTCCGTAAGTGACTGGCCGCCCTGGTGTGCGACGGCGGCCCCGCATGCGAATCCATCCCGCTTCCATCAACAGATCCAAAGTCCCCTTCCCTGTCGCTACGCCGCGCACTTCTTCTATCTCCGCGCGCGTGGCGGGTTGATGATAAGCGATGATGGATAGGGTCTCGAGTGCGGCGCGAGACAGGGGGCGCGTTTCTTGTTGCTCACGACGCAGCAAAAATCCGAGGTCTTCGGCTGTCCGAAATGCCCACCCGTCCCCGCGCCTTACCAAGTTTACGCCCCGCGGAGCGTATTGCGCTTGCAGCGCCTTCAACAAAGGGAGCACAGAAACACCCTCCCCCAGAAAGCTCGCCATTTCGTGGGGTTTGAGCGGCTCTGCGGAGGCAAACAAAAGCGCCTCAATAATCCGCAGTTGCCGGGTTCGAACTTCGCTGTCTTCGCCGTCAATCATGAGAGGCCATTCGCTTACGCAGCATGATTGGAGCAAAGGTATCGCGCTGTTTGATTTCCATCACACCTTGTCGGACCAGTTCCAAGCTAGAGGCAAATGATGACGCTCGAGCCGTTCGCCGTTCCTCAGGTGTCGCCAGATAATCATACAAAAATCCGTCGAGTGAAAGCCAATCCGCCGTTTCCCCAATTAGCTTTTCGAGCAAGTCTCGCGCATCCTGAAGCGACCAGACAGTGCGGACATAGGGCGAATATTCGACGATTGCGGTGCGCTCGCGCTGGTCGGAATAGGCTTTGAGAAGATCATAAAGCGTTGCTTCCCAAATCGATTTTCGTTCGATCTCAATGGGCTCTGGTGCCCCCCGCGCAAACACTTTCGCACCAACGCGCGCTCGGTTGATGAGCTGTGTGGACACATTGCGCATTGCTTCTAGTCGCTTGAGTCGAAAATGCAGCAATGCTGCCAGCATCTCACCACTTAGCTCATCATCATTGACCGCTTGGGGCACCAGCAAGCGGCTTTTGAGATAGGCCAGCCAAGCCGCCATTACCAAATAATCGGCGGCAACCTCGATCCGTAACTGACGGAGGTCTTCGATGAACGCGAGATATTGCTCGGTCAGCGCCAGAACAGAGATCGCTGAAAGATCCACTTTTTGTCGGCGGGCGAGATCGAGGAGAAGATCGAGCGGTCCTTCGTAGCCCTTTACGTCAACACGTAGCGGCTGCTCCGCCGCATCGTCAGGAGCCGCCGAGATCCAATCCGCCTGCGCTATACTCATGGACGAAAAACAAAAAGGGCTGTCATCGCCGCACATTGGACATCGATGACAGCCATCGTCAAGTCAGGCAATATTTTTTAGAGCAGCAAGCAGTCGCCGCCCGCAGCCCGCACATTGGTACAGACATTGACGGCCGCTTCACGCGAGGCAGCAGGCACGAGCACGCGATAGTAGATACCGCGTTCGCCCAAGTTCACCTGCTGGATCTCGAGGTTCGCGCCGCCGAACAACACACCATACCGTGTCGCAATGGCCTGTGCACTCTCACGCGCAGCCGCTTCTGTGCGCTGGGACGAGAGCTGGACATAGGCACCGCCAGACGCTGGAGCCGAAGCAGGTGCCGCCGCAACCGGGGCAGCTGCAGCCGGTGCAGCGAGGTCCTGTGGTGCAGGCGCTGCCGCCGCTGCAGAAATTGCGGCCGCTGCAGTCGACGCGAAGTCAGAAGGCTTCACCGACGGAATTGCGACTGTACGTCCAGCGACAGTTGCGCCGCTTGCGTTCACCACAGGCACGACCGAACCCGGCTGCACAGGTGGGACAGCTGGAGTCGCCGGAGTTTCTACAACTGGCGGAGGCGCTGCAGCTGGAACTGTCTCTGACGGCGCAGTTGTATTCGCAGCTGCGGTGTTCCCTGGAAGTTCAGGGACGTTTGGTCGGTCGACCGGTAGCATAGACGTACCAGCCAAGCCGCTATCGCCACTCACGATGGTACCGTCCGGACGCACCGTAACCGTTCGCACGCGACGATTTACGAGTCCATCAGGGTTGGTCGTTCCCTGATCTATCGAATTGATAACATTGCCGATACCGGAGTTCTGAGTAGCCTCAGAAATGGTTTCAGGATCAGCCTGATCGCGCGGGACGATCTGCTCGTTCGCGCCATTATTGCCACCAGCCATCTCGTTGAAAATGACCGACTGCGCAGGAGCCTCAGTGCTCGGTTCAGGCTCTTCCTTGATCGGAGCTGTGTCCGCGACGATCGTCGGTGCTGGGCCCGATGGGCCGCCCGATCCGAGCATGTAATAAAGCGCACCGCCACCTGCACCGAGGAGGAGAATGGCGAGCAAAGGCCCGAGAACGGCTTTGTTCACGCCGAACGAACGACGGCGACGCGGTTCGCTGTAATCGCCACCATCATCGGCATCGCTTCCAGCCGTATGATCGACCCATTCAACGCGCGCGCCAGAGGCGGCCGCTGCTGCCAGAATAGCATCGTCCACCGAACTGGTGTCCGCTGACGACGCGCGGCGGCGTGGTCCGCGTGGAGCCTGTTCAGTTTCCGGCGGTAAAGTTGGTGTTGCCAGGCTTCGTAAGGGTGCCGGAGCAGACTTCGGCTCGACGACTTCCATGGGTTCAGGCGCTGGGTCCTGCTGGACACTCATGCGCACCGCTGGCCCCACAAGCCGCTCAATTTCAGCGAGCGGGTCAGTCCCAAAACCGGGTTCTTGACGTCGCTGCTGTGGTGTCGCCGCGGCAAGTTCGGGAGCAATGCCAAAGCTTGGCTCGTCAAACTGAGAGCTCGCAGCTCTTACTGAATCGGAGAAATCAGCTGCGGTGTACACTGACGGCTGCTCGACGCCACGCGTGTGCGTCGCGACTTGAGAGAAATAGTCGTCAGACTGTGATGCGACACTATCGGGTTCAACCTCGAACTCGAAATTGCCACCCGTATTATCTTCGCTCTGCAGCTGATCCTTGGCCAATTCAGATGCAATCAGATCGGCCAAGCTATCTTGATCAAGATTGATTGGCTCGGGCTCTTCCTCAACCACAACTGGCGCTGGGGAGACGACCTGAGCCTGTATGGGTTCACGCCGAACAGGTGTTGGTTCAACAGGGCGCTGTGGCGCAACTGGCTGTTGGGGAACGAATTGAGGAGCCTGCTCGCGACTCGCTACGCCTTGATCGAGCGACGGCTGTGGCGAAGCGACCGGCGGGACCGATGGCACAGGCGAGGTTGGAGCCGATGGCCGCTGAGCAGAACGCAGATCAAAGTCGAACGCAAAGGGTTCAACCGGTGGCTGCGGGGGCTGCGTGAGCGGCTGTGTTGGTGCGGCGGTCACACCCGGGCGAAGAGCGAAATCAAGGCTCGGTGTCGGCGTTTGCGGCGGCACGGGCGCTAGAGATGGCACGCGAACTTGCGACTGAGACGCTGGTGGAGCGCCTACCGGCTGAGAAACAGGACGCGGCGCGACCGGTGGAACTGGGGGAACAACGCGTTCGCTGGGCGGTTGCGCGGTAAAATCAAACCGCGGAACCGGCGGCATTTGCGGCGAGTCGTCGCCGGGAATACGGACGCGCGGTTGCTGCGGCTCACTCGGAGCGTTTTCAGGGCGCGCCTCTCCCGCCATCAGGCGGGCCAATTCGGCGATCAGATCGTCCGGGGCATCACTTTGTCCGGCCATATGCTGCGGCTTCGCTGACGTACTCCGACAGCGCCTCTAGATAGCGGGGGGGCCCAATGGACACCGCCCCGCGATTGATCACACCAATGCGCCCGAATTATGAGAGTTCATCGGGGGCTGACACACCAAGCATGCCGAGACCGTTGCGGATAACCTGGCGAACGGCATCGACAAGGGCGAGTCGAGCCAAGCTCAACTTCGGGTCAGACTGGTTAACGAAACGTAAAGACGGATCATCCTTACCTTTAGCCCAGAACCCATGCAGGGCTCCAGCCAATTCGTGCACGTAGAATGCAATACGATGCGGCTCGTGGGCAACAGCTGCTGCTGCCACCGTCCGTGGCCAAGCGCCGAGCAGTCGGATCAGTTCAATATCCGCGGCACTATCTAGGCGCTCAACTTCGGCCTTGGCGAGAGCTGCTGGGGAAATATCGAGATCCGGCAGATCACGCTGCGCAGTGCGGAAAATCGAACAAGCGCGGGCATGGGCGTACTGAACGTAGAACACCGGGTTATCGCGGGTCTGTTCTTTGACCAAGGCAAAATCGAAATCCATCGACGCGTCGTTGCGACGGAAGAGCAACATGAAACGCGTCGCGTCTGGACCAACTTCGTCAACAACGTCAGCAAGGGTAACGAGGTCGCCCGAACGCTTGGACATCTTGAACGGCTCGCCGTTCTTGAGCAAACGCACCAACTGGCAGATACGGACGTCCATATCCGCTTCTTGGTTCGATACGGCCTTCACTGCCGCCTGCAGGCGCTTGACGTAACCGGAGTGGTCAGCGCCCAGCACGTTGATCATGTGGTTGAAGCCGCGCAGGTATTTATTGCGGTGATAGGCAATGTCAGCGGCGAAATAGGTGTAGGAACCGTCCGACTTGATCAGGGCACGATCCGTATCGTCGCCATAATCTGTCGCGCGGAACAGTGTCTGCTCGCGGTCTTCCCAATCTTCTGGGGTCTTACCCTTAGGCGCTTCGAGACGGCCTTCGTAGACCATGCCTTCTTCGCGCAGCCAAGCAAGCGTCGACTCAATGTCGCCCCCTGCCCCGTGCAGCGTACGCTCGGAGAAGAACACGTCGTGATGGATATTGAGCTTGGCGAGATCTGCCCTAATCAATTCCATCATGCCCTTGAGAGCGACTTCACGCGCGATAAGCGCAGCTTCCTGCTCTTCCATTTCCAGAAGCTTGGTGCCGTATTCGGCGGCCAATTGCTGTCCGACCGGGATCAGGTAGTCGCCAGGATAAAAGCCCGATGGAATTTCAATGGTTTCGCCCAATGCTTCGCGGTAACGGAGCAAGGCCGAACGGCCCAGAATGATCGTCTGGCCGCCGGTGTCATTGATGTAATATTCGCGGGTAACGTCATACCCTGTCCACTGCATGAGCGAGGCCAATGCGTCGCCGAAAACGGCGCCACGGGTATGGCCGACGTGCATTGGGCCGGTCGGATTTGCCGACACAAACTCAACATTGACGCGTTCGCCCTGACCAAGGTTCGAGCGGCCGTAATCGACACCCTGCTCTGAAACAGACTTCAGGACCTGGTGCCAAACTGAGTTGTTGAGACGGAAATTGATAAAGCCCGGACCTGCAACTTCCACCGAGGCAACGTCTGCGTCAGAGGCGAAGCGGCCCGCAAGAGCAGTCGCTAGCTCACGTGGGTTCTTACCCAAAGGCTTCGCAACCACCATAGCGGCGTTGGTCGAAAGGTCACCATGGGTTGCATCGCGCGGAGGCTCTACAACCACGCGCGCGAGCAGGCCCTCATCGAGATCGGGGTAGTCGGCACGCAGGGCCGCGTGGACCCGGGTAGTGAAGAGCGCAAAGATATCCATGTCGAACCTACGGAATTTGGTCGGGCCGGGTTAACGGAATTCGGGCCGAGCGTCAAACAAGCGGTAGTGCTCATCTAATGCATAAGGGTCCGTCATACCCGCAATGAAGTCAGCTACAACTCGGGCACGATTAGGGCCTGAGCAGGCTTTTGCTTTCTCACCCCAGCGGCCGGGCATGTCAGCGTCCGACATATAGCGCGCAAAAAGGCGTTCCACTACTGCTTCGCTCTCCAAGACTGGCTGCATGACTGACTTGTGCCGGTAAACTCGCGTCAACAGGAAGTTTTTGAGGCCTTTTTCGGCGATTGCCGTCTCTGGGGAAAAAGTGATGATTGTCGTTCCGGCCAGTCTAACATCGTCGACCGACTGCGGCGCAATGCGTGCGATATTGGCGGAACTAAACGAAATTACGTCCTCGATGGCCCGCGTAATCATGCGCCGCTGAACTTCGTGAGTCTGACGATTGACTGGAATGCCCGGATAACGCTCAAGGACTTCGCGTACGATTGGCCCAGCCATTGGCACATCGAGAAAGTCCTCAAGGTTCAGGACGCCAGCACGCAGCGCATCGTCAATATCGTGCGCATTGTAGGCTATATCATCGGCTATCGCCGCCGCTTGCGCTTCTAAGCTGGCGTAGGTGTCGAGGCGCAGATCGGACACCGCGGGAATGTCATTCACCCCGCTTGGCAGGCCTTCATGCGCATAACGCCCGACAGGGACGCCAGAAGCATCAATGAGCGGGCCGTTGTGCTTCAGAATGCCTTCGAGCGTTTCCCACGTGAGGTTCAGGCCATCATGCTCTGCGTAGCGATTTTCGAGCTGCGTGACGACGCGCAGTGCCTGCACATTGTGGTCGAATCCACCAAAGTTCGACATTGCCCGATGCAGGGCGCGCTCTCCAGCATGGCCGAACGGCGTGTGCCCAAGGTCATGGCTCAACGCGAGCGCCTCAGCCAAATCTTCGTTCAAGCGCAATGCACGCGCGATTGAGCGGGCGATCTGACTAACTTCAAGCGTGTGCGTCAGTCTATTGCGAAAATGCCGCCCCTCATGCGCGAGAAAAACCTGCGTCTTGTGCTGAAGGCGACGAAATGCGGTTGAGTGGATAATTCTGTCGCGGTCGCGCTGGAATTCGGAGCGCGTTGGGCTCGGCCCTGCACCATAAAGCCGGCCCAAAGTGTCTTCGGGCTTGCTGGCATAGGGGGCGGTATCGCTCATGTGTGAATTCCAGGTCTTTGCAATTGGGCGCGACGCGCCTATCTTAGGAAAAGCGTTATGACATTACGATCGCTTTGGGAAAACCCATGACCGCTGCAGCACAAGTAGTACCGACAGTAAGCCTCTCTGACCGCGCCGCAAAGCGCGTTGCTCGCATCCTCTCCAAGGAGGTACCGGGGACTGTTCTGCGTATTTCTGTGGCGGGCGGCGGATGTTCCGGCTTTCAATATGAATATAATCTTGTTCAGGAAACGGCGAATGGCGACGATCTCGTTCTGCAAAAAGGCGAAGCGACCGTTCTGATCGATTCTCTCTCGCTCGAATTTATGGGCGGCTCGGAAATCGACTTCGTAGACGATCTGATCGGCCAAGCTTTTCAGATTAAGAATCCGAATGCCGTCGCATCCTGCGGCTGCGGCACAAGTTTCGCCGTCTAAGACACTTTACGTTCTACTTTAGTTCTCTATCCTCTATGCAACCCGGGATCGTCGATTCCGGGGTTCTGCTTGGGGAGGTAGGAATGGGACATCGCGTAAACGCTGTCATGGACAGCGCAATTGAGCAGCAGAAAATCGTCGGTGCGGAACTGCTCGTTTTTCAGCACGGCAAGCAAATCATTCGGCGCACCGCGGGCCATTTCGACCGTGAAGCCAATGTGCCGATGATCGAAAACGCGATCTATCGCCTCGCCTCCGTCACCAAACCCATCATTGCAGCGACAGCCTTGGCAATGGTCGACAAGGGCCTGCTGAAGCTTGATGACGCGGTTCGCGACTACCTGCCCTATTTCACACCACGGTCGCCCGATGGTTCTGAGTCGGTGATCACGATCCACCATCTTCTCACCCACACGTCTGGTCTGGGGTATGACTACTCGGCAGATCCGCTCATTTCCGGCGGTGTTGGGCCAACTGACAATAATTTCGAAGAGAATTTTACGCGCGTCGCCAAACTGCCGCTGAACTTTGCCCCAGGCACGGCGTGGCTCTATTCAGTCGCGATTGACGTTCTTGGCGCAGTACTCGCAAAAATTCATGGCGGGACTCTCGATGAGACAGCGAAAACCTATGTCACCGGCCCGCTGGGAATGGCTGACACCGGCTTTTTCGTTTCTGACCTTACGCGCTTAGCCAAGCCCTATGCCGATGGCGCTCCACCACACCAAATGCGTGACCCCGAACCGGTAATGAACGCCGAAGGAAACACCACTGTCTTTTCGCCAAAGAGGATATTCTCAGCGAAGGCCTTCCAATCGGGCGGCGGCGGTATGGCTGGCACTAGCTCTGATATGGCAACATTCTTTGAGACCATGCGCAAGGGCGGCGGCGATGTCGTCAGCGAGGCATTAGTCAGGAGAGCTTTCACAAATCAGACGGGAGGCTTACTGGGCCCCGACGCCGGACGGAGCTTTGGTTACTTCGGCTCCATCATAGAAGACACCTCTAGAACGGAGCAACCAGGCGGCCGGGGCGCGGCGAATTGGGGCGGGGTATACGGACATTCTTGGCTTGTGGACCACGCAAACGAGCTTACGATAGTGTCCATGACCAATACGGCTCTCGAGGGGTGCACCGGGGTTTACCCCAAGGACCTCATTCGCGCCGTCTACGACGACCTGACCTAAGGAACACCACATGGCCCTGCGCATCGCCACTTGGAACATTGCCGGCATCAAGGCCCGCCTTGAAGTGCTGGTGCGCTGGCTTGAGGAAGAAAAGCCCGACATCGTGGGGCTTCAAGAGATCAAATCCGTCGACGAATCTTTCCCGCGCGCAGAGATAGAGGCGCTGGGGTACAATGTCGAAACGCACGGCCAGAAGAGTTGGAACGGCGTAGCGCTGCTTTCTAAGCTCCCCTTCGATGAAGTCCATCGCGGCCTCCCCGGCGACGACACGGACGAGCAAGCGCGTCTGATCGAAGGCGTGTTCTCTGTGGAAGGCGGTGCAGTGCGCGTCTGCAACATCTATTTGCCTAACGGCAATCCGGTCGACACGGAAAAATTCCCCTATAAGCTTAAGTGGATGGACCGCCTGAACGTGTTCGCCGAGCAGCGGCTAGCGCTCGAAGAACCGTTCATTCTGATGGGGGACTTCAATCTCATCCCTCAACCAATCGACTGCCATGCGCCGGACAAATGGTGGGGCGACGCCCTCTTCCGCCCAGAGAGTCTAGAGCGCTTCCGCAAACTACAGAACATGGGCATGACGGACGCCCTGCGTGCCGTCAGCAGCGAACAGCAATTCACCTTCTGGGACTATCAGGCGGGCGCTTGGCGCCGCAATGCGGGCATCCGCATTGACCATCTGATGCTTTCGCCGCAAGCGGCCGACCGCTTGGATGACGTGCATATCCATAAGGATACGCGCGACTGGGAAAAACCGAGCGATCACGTGCCAATTGAAGGCAGGTTCAGCTTCTAGAATGGAATACGAAAATGGCGCCGGGTGGCGCCATTTTTCTAATTAGAACTTGCTGGCCGTATCGAAGGCACCAGAGCTTGCCATGGTAATGGCGGCTTCGCGAACATCCGGGCTAGCCGAGCGCATGGCGTTGGCCAAAAGTTCGTCTGCGGAGGCCTGATCCGGTGTACCAATACACGTCGCCTGCGCCACATTGAGCCACATGAGCCCTTCTGCCGGACGAGGCGGATAATCATTGAGGCCGTTGTAAAGCAACTCGCCAAGGCGCGCTTGTGCCAGGCAGTGGCCTTTATTCGCAGCATACTGGAGCCAGCGAGCGCTCAGGGTCGGACTGAGGCCCAAACCGTCTTCGACCTGATAAAGAATGCCGACCCGGTACTGCGCCTCAGCGTCACCGAAATAGGTAGCGGCATGCATCAACATGCGGTGATATTCGTTCGGGTTCTGATGAATGCCCACTTCCGGCGCGCCAACGCGGAAGTAATCGCCCAGCTTCACGAAGGACCGAGCGACAATGTCAGCTTCAAGGCCCTTCGGCGCTGTGTCAGCGTGCTGGATAGCGATCTGGGAGTAGTAACCGAAGGCCTTAACCGGATCTTTGTCTACGCCCTGACCATTTTCATACATAGTGCCCAGCTGCCACATAGCCAACGGGCGGCCAGCAGCGGCATCGCTTTCAAGTGCTGACAGATAGGTATCGTCGGAGACGATCACACCGCCCCCGTCGAGAGCACGCGCGAACTGGCCCGCAGCATCAGCGGCAGTCTGTGCCGATGCAGGCATGGTGGCCAACAGAGCCAGAGCCATGCCCCCTGCTGATATGGGAAGGGACTTATCCCGAGGGGTACGCATTTTACTCCTTTTGCCCGTGACAACACGGACCAGACTTTTGCGCGGCGACTGGTGAACCAGCTCCACAGCGTCACTTCTCAGTGCGCAATTTGATGGGTGCCAGTTAATGGGTTTCACCGGGGCTGGCAAAGCAATGTATGAATAAATAGTAAACATGCATTATGACCGCATTCAGGAGCGACCGGCGCGGAAATAAGGCGATATGGCGACGCCAAACCGCCCACACTCTGCCACCCTATCCAGCCTCTGCTTTGCCACGATCACTTCTACCCCCGGTAGATAATTTCTCTGCTGAACGGAACGCTTAGCGCCAAAAAGGATTTCCCCTAGTTGGGCTGAGCGTGTCCGCTCATGAACATGGGGAAATTTTTAGACTCAGATTGTGGCGGGAAACATGTTCAAACTGTTGTCACGCCGCGGATCTCAACGAATTGGAGATCGTTGTTGCTGAATCGTCACAAGCATTGAAACTATTTTAACTACGTGGTGTTGCGAGATGCGAAAACGTCAAGCAATTTGCGCGTCTTACCGTCACCAGCGATCTGTGGGGGCATATTTCCGTGGCGGATTATTTGATTCCGAATTTCCCCCTAAAGCCGCTGTTCTCGGTTGAAAATCCGAAATCCACGCCCCCTCAAGCCAATTGTGGCAGCGCTAAGCTGTCGGACGCTGCCCACTGACGCATGAATGGGACCGGCCCCTACCCCTGCCCCTGCCCCTCGTCACAAAAAAAGGCCCGGATCGCTCCGGGCCTTCAAAATCTGATTAGAGGCGGCTCACCGCTTCGCGGATCTTTTTGAGCAAGGCCCCTGCCGTTTCGAGGCGGGCCTTCTGCTCTTCGATCACCTCAGCAGGAGCCTTAGCAACGAACTGCTCATTGCCGAGCTTCTTTTCGATGCCGTCGATTTCCTTCTCGAGCTTCCCAATATCCTTCGACAGGCGCGCCTTTTCAGCAGCAATATCGATGAAGCCGGTGAGCGGCAGAGCGAAAGTGGCTTCGCCAACGACGAACTGTGCGGATTCGCCGGGAACAATATTGCTCGGGGTGATCTGCTCTAGACGCGCCAGACGGGTGATGAGCGAAGTGCCCGCCACCAAGCGGCCCAGCGTCGTTTCGTTGGCGCCGATAACGACCAGCTGCAGCTTGGCGCTGGCTGGAACGTTCATTTCCGCACGAACCGAACGCGTGTTGGAGATGACATCGACCAGCCAAGCCAGCTCAGCATCTGCTTCAGCGTCTTCGAGACCCGACAGAACTGGCCATTCGGTGAGAATGAGCATGCTCTCGCGCTTGTCGCCGAATTCGCCGGTCTTGGCCCAGAGCTCTTCGGTGACGAATGGCATCATCGGGTGGAGCATGATCAGGATCTGATCGAGTGCCCAGGCAGCGGTCGCACGAGTTTCAGCCTTTGCCGCTTCGTCTTCGCCGCTGAAGACTGGCTTGGCGAATTCCACGTACCAATCGCAGAAGGTACCCCAGACGAAGTCATAAGCGGAGTTTGCAGCTTCGTTGAAGCGATAGTCCTCGATGCCCTTACGAACGTCAGCCAAGGCACGGACGGTCGAACCAACGATCCAGCGGTTGAGCGCCAGCTTATTGGTCTTCGGGTCGAAGCCTGCAACGCGGCGTGCTTCGTTCATTTCGAGGAAACGCGCTGCGTTCCAGAGCTTGGTGACGAAGTTGCGGTAGCCTTCTACGCGCTGGATCGAGAGCTTTAGGTCACGACCCTGTGCGGCCATAGCGGCCAGCGTAAAGCGGGTCGCGTCAGCGCCGTACTCATCGACGAGCTTAAGCGGGTCAATGACATTGCCCTTGGTCTTGCTCATCTTCTGGCCCTTTTCGTCGCGGACCAGGGCGTGCATGTAGACGGTGTGGAATGGCTCCTCATCGAGGAATTCCAGACCCATCATCATCATGCGGGCAACCCAGAAGAAGATGATGTCAAAGCCGGTGACGAGCACCTGCGTTGGATAGTAACGCGCCATTTCAGGCGTCTTATCAGGCCAGCCAAGGGTCGAGAACGGCCACAGCGCAGACGAGAACCAAGTGTCGAGCACGTCCGGATCACGAACGAGCTCAACCGACTTGCCATAATGAGCATCGGCCGCAGCCTGAGCTTCAGCTACATCAGCTGCAACGAAAGCTTCGCCATCTGGGCCATACCAAGCTGGAATCTGATGACCCCACCACAGCTGGCGCGAGATACACCAAGGCTTGATGTTTTCAAGCCAAGCGAAATAGGTGTTTTCGTACTGCTGCGGCACAAACTTGGTGCGGCCTTCGCGAACGGAAGCCAGCGCTGGTTGCGCCATAACATCAGCCTTAACCCACCACTGGTCGGTCAAGAAGGGTTCGATAACAACGAGCTTTGACTTCTCGTCATGCGGAACCATGATCTTCTTGTCTTCGATATGATCGAGACCACGGATCGGGTTTTCCTCAGCGAGCGCGGCCATGGCCGCAACGATTGCCTTGCGCGCTTCAAAACGGTCCAGACCACGATATTGGGTCGGGATAAAGTCCGCGTCGATGATCGCCCCACGGGTGGTGAAGACGTTGATTGGCTCAAGACCAGCGCGGGCGCCTACTTCAAAGTCGTTGAAGTCGTGCGCCGGGGTGATCTTCACTGCGCCGGTGCCAAGGCTCGGATCAGCGTATTCGTCGCCAACCACTGGGATGCGGCGGCCAACCAGCGGCAGTTCAACGAACTTGCCGATGAGGTGCTGGTAGCGCTTGTCTTCTGGATGAACTGCCACAGCAACGTCGCCGAGCATGGTTTCCGGACGAGTAGTCGCAACGATGATGTAGTCGCGAGTTTCCGTACCCGTGACATTGCCTTCTTCGTCCTTGATCGGAAACTCATAGGTGACACCATCCGCAAGCGGATAGCGCAGGTGCCACATATGGCCCTTCACCTCGATGTTTTCCACTTCAAGATCCGAAATCGCAGTTTCGAGACCCGGATGCCAGTTCACCAAACGCTTGGCGCGATAGATCAGGCCGCGCTTGTGCAGCTCTACGAATACCTTGATGACGGCGCGAACCATCTGATCGTCGGACTGCCCTGCTTCACCCATGGTAAAGCGCTCACGGCTGAAGTCAGCAGAAGCGCCAAGGCGCTTGAGCTGGTTCATAATGGTACCGCCGCTTTCGGCCTTCCATTCCCAGACGCGTTCGATGAATTTCTCGCGGCCCAGATCACGGCGGCTAACCTGCTGAGCAGCCAATTGGCGCTCAACGATCATCTGCGTTGCGATACCCGCGTGGTCGGTACCGGGCTGCCAGAGAACATCCTTCTTCAACATACGGTTGAAGCGAACCAGAATGTCCTGAATGGTGTTGTTCAGCGCGTGACCAACGTGCAGCGAACCCGTGACGTTTGGCGGCGGAATGACAATGGTAAATGTTTCCGCGCCGGGTTTTGCGCCCGCACCAGCCTCGAAAGCCTTTGCCTCGATCCACTCAGAATAGATGCGGCTTTCAACGGCGGCGGGTTCGTAGGTCTTTTCAAGCATAACGTCACTCGCAACAGCATCGACCCGCCAGGGTGACCATGGCGGGTCGGAAAGAGATTGGCAGACTTCAAGCAAATGCCGGGTTCGGGGTCAACAGCCGATGTTTAATCAGCATCCCCCAATCCGATCACTCTCCGCGTGATATCTTGGAAATTTCGCGCTCGACCATGCGCTCGACAACAGCTGGAAGGTGCTCGTCGAGCCAGTCTTTCAGCATTGGGCGAAGCAGTTCGCGGGTCATTTGCTCGATGGTGATGGTTGGGTTGCCAATACCAAGAGCGTTGAGCTTGCCGATGGAACCACGGACTGCGGCGCGGGTCGCAGGTTCAAGCAGTTCACGAGCGATTTCAGCCGACAGCTCCGGATCAGGCAGCGGCGATGTGTCCGCAACTGCTGCTTTCGGCGCTTCAGGAACGAAAAACTCGTCTACAGCAGTAAGCTTTGGCTGAGAGAACGGGGCGAAAACAGGCTCGTCGTGCACGATTGCGGGACGGGCTGGAGCAGGTTCAAAACTGGGCAAATCGGTATCTAAATCGAAAGTGACATCTTCGGGTTCAGTGAGGGCTGCAGCGGCCACGTCAGTCGACGCTTCAGTATCTGCAAGGATCGACTCAAAGCTAAACGCCTCGACTTGACCCTGTTCAACGATTTGCGACGCATCCAATGCGAGTGGCTCGACGTCTTCGAGCATATCGCTCAAATCACGATCGGAGCCAGCGCCGAGGGCGTGAACAGGCGTTGCTTGCATCGGTGGGGGCGCAGACAAAATGGATGGCCGGCGCGGAACGCTCGCTGCGTCATCGTCGGCGATGATCTGTCGAATGGACGACAGGATTTCATCCATGGACGGTTCTTTCGTAGCCGGCTTGTTCATCTGTGCCTCTTACTCGTGCGCCCGATCACAGCGGTCCACCACCATGATTCGTAAACAAGAGATTAGCGCCAAAGACACTCGAAGAGAATCTTTGAATGTCAGCGAGAAAGCGTCATCCACTAAAACTTGTGGCCAGGACGAGCCTGGCCACAAAAGCTTAAACTCTCATTAGGAATTTATTGAGGAATCGTGCGCAATTCCTGCCAAACATCCTCGACCGCCTGCGTGTAAGGAACCGCGGTCTTGGTGGCGACACCCAAACCGAGATTCGCGGCAGTCAAACGACCCGTCGCGGAAAGCAGCGAGAACGTCGCAATTGTTTTCTGGCTCGACGCGGTGATCAGGCTCTCACGAGCGCTGGTCAAATCCGCCTGAGAGTTCAGGACATCCAGCGTGGTGCGCGTTCCAAGGTCGCGCTCCTGAATAACGCCTTCGAGCACGGTGTTGCTCGCAGCCACAGCAGCCTGTGCGGCCTGAATCTGGGCGTCAGCACTCTGAATGCCGGACCATGCAGAAATAACAGCCTGACGGATCTGATCATAGGTCGACATTGCATCGACTTCCGACTTGATCTGACCAAGGTTCGCCTGGCGCACAGCCGCACCAATACGCCCGCCGGAATAGATCGGAACAGCAACGTTGATACCAACGGAACCCGAGAGTGTACCCGTGCCAGTGTTATTGCGGTTACCAACGCTGAGCGCGCCACCAACCTGACCGGTCAGCGAAGCCGTTGGCCCACCAGAGGCGGCAGCAATATCGGCACCGGCCTGTGCTGCGCGAATGCTGGCCTTCGCCAAGAGAATAGCTGGGTGACCAATTTCAGCTTCAGCAATTGCGCCATCGATAGAGTTTGGCAGCAAGCGCGCAAAGTTGTGGCCAGCGCTTAGACCCTGCGGACGAACCCCAACATAACGCTGGAACGTGGCCTCGGCGGTTTCAAGCGAGCCCTGAGCGGCGCGGAACGCGGCCTGCCCCTGAGCGGCTCTCGCCTGCGCCTGCGCAACGTCGATACGCGTGCCTTCGCCGACTTCAAGACGATCCTGCGCTGAGCGTAGCTGCGCCTGGAAGAAAGCGATATTCTCTTGGCGGAGCGAAACGAGTTCGCGGAACCGTAGCACGTCCATATAAGCCTGAACGACGTTGAGCAGCACGTTTTGCTCGGTGTTCCGCAGCTGATACTCAGCCGCTTCTGCACCAGCACGCGCCTGTTCGATCTGTGCGTCGGACTTAAAATTATCGAACAAGGTCTGATCGTAACGCAGGCCAGCATTAAACTGGCTACCGATGACAGGATGAGACCCTGACGCCAAAGTCTGACCCGTGGCGTTACTAATGCTTTCGGAAGCGCCGAAACTGCCCGAAATCGTTGGCAACTTAGCAGACTTCGCCGTCACGATGTTTTCCGCCTGCGACTGCGCATTCAGAAGTGCTGACTGCAACTCAGGCGCATGTTCATAAGCCCGTGCTAGCGCCTCTGCGATAGATTGAGCCTGCGTCGTTCCAACCGAAGAAACAGCTACAGCCAAAGCCAGCGCGCTAACTTTCAGAAAGCCTGTGAACTTCATCATGCCGTCTCCTGCCCCAAAAACTCGAGCACCATGTCCGGGGGCAATAACCGGTTCATGCGCAAATCTTACTATACTTAACGCATTCCAAACGCCGGACCAATCGCCATTTGGCAACATTCGACAACTTAGAACACAAAATCGGTAGGCACGGGCCTATTAAGAGCCGAGGGCAGTATCGCATTGAAATACGACCGCTTCGTTACCCGCTCCCCGTCGCGCTCATAGACCCAAGCGACACCTGTTGGACCATTTCTTAAGACCACAACGAGCCGTCCGCCATCTACCAATAGTGGCAAAAGCTCGTCCGGCGACTCCGCAAGCATACCGCCAACGAAGATGACCTCGTATTGCTTGCCGGAAGCTTGCGTCGGCAGTTGCGAGAGCAAAGAATACCCCACCGCGCCAATGGAGGTGAGCGCCGCAGCGGCGTCGCCTCGCAAGTGATCATCAGTTTCGACACCATCGACCGCTGACGCTAGATGCTCAAAGATCGCAACGGAGTAGCCAGAGCCACAACCGACATCGAGGACGCGATCTTCAGGCCGACAGTCCGCCAGTTGCACCATTTGCGCAAATACTGCAGGGGCAGCCAAATAGCGGCCCGACACATTTAAAGGTTGATGCCCATCGGTATAGGCCAGACCGCGGCGCTGCTCTGGCACAAAAGCTTCGCGCGGCACTTGTCCTAGTGCTTGGAGCAAGCGCTCATTATGCACGGCCGCGGGACGAATTTGCGTTTCGACCATAGCGCGACGCGCGGCAGAGTAATCAGCCATAACTCTCGAAACTCCAATTTCTTAGAACGGCGCTCGACCGGCTAATTATCACAGCCATAAGTCGCAGTATGACGATCTGCCAACAGCGATGCCCTTAACACACCTCACTCAGGCGTATCGTTCCGGGCATAGAAGCCGTCAATATCGGAGCCCATACCACAGAAACGCATGCTGGCACCGCCATCAACCACGAACGCTCCCTCAGGCCCCAGCGCGATCTCGATCACAATATCAGCGCCAGCCAAATCGGCCTCATTTATGCTCGCAAGCTCCCCCTCAAACGGGACCAAGCGCGCCGAAATAACACCCTCACTATCCTGCGGGCCCATCGCCCCAAGCTCACAATCAGCAGCAGTCGCACCGCCATTGGGAAGACCGCCCGCACGGATATAGACCAGCCACTCACTGGCGCTCGGTGTGAGGGTGAGTACAGCATTCGCAGGCTCGCTCCGCTCGAAAACAGCGTCGGGAACCGGAGCTTCACCCCGCGCTTGTCCGCCAATTACAAAAGCCAAGATGCCGACAGCAAGAATAATACGCATAACACCCCTCCAACACTGCACCACAAGCTATTCAACGCAAGGGTGAAGTCGTCAAGGACGATGAAATCACAGCAGATTTGAGGCAAAGCGCCCAGCACGGCGCGAGAGTGGCCGCGCAACTGTACGTTGAGCAGCCGAGTACCACCATCAAGTGGCGAACCACCCAAACCGCGTCAGATGTACGAAAATAGGGGAAGTTGGAGGCCGCGTCCGGAATTGAACCGGAGTACGCGGATTTGCAATCCGCTGCGTAACCACTCCGCCACGCGGCCTCTGCGCGCCTTTTCAGGGGTTTAGGCTAAACTGTCAAGAACTCTTGCATGAGTGAGAGAGGGTCCGTGTGCAAAACTTCGTTTATTCCCCGCAAAGCCCTTATGAGCGGGAGTTAGCTTAGGCTGGCTTTGCCGTACCAAGGATAGCCACTGGCATTGGGACGCTTGAAATGTTCCGACAGGGCCAGAAGCACCACCATATGAGTTCGCTCGGGTGTTTGGGGATCCTTCAAACAACGCACTTTGGAGGACACGGTGAACCGATTGCCCTGCACTGCGCCGGTGGCGGTGTAGCTGAGGAAATGATGCTCTGCGTCGTAGTTTGCCGCAACAACTTTGAAATTCATCGCGCGCCTCCCTCCCAGATGGTTATTTAAGTCATAAAATCACAATTTCTGCAATCAACCTCCAGTTAAACCAATAATCTGTTGGCCACGTGGCGGGAGGAAGTTAGCGTCCTACCAACAAATGTCTGAGAATCACGATGCCTGACACTGTGTTGACGGGGCGCAGCGCCACTGCCCAGCCGATTATCGCCGGAGTTTTGGCTGCTGTAGTCGGCTATGCCAGCACTTTTACTTTGCTCTTGGCGGCACTTACGGCGTCTGGCGCCTCGCCACAGCAGGCGGGGTCTGGCCTATTTGCCGTCTGTCTCGGCATTGGACTTCTCAACATTGTTGTCGCCTGGCGCTCTCGGCTTCCGATATCCATCGCTTGGAGCACGCCAGGGGCCGCGTTTCTGCTCACTGTCGGCGAGCCGATCGGTGGTTATCCTGCTGTAACGGGTGCCTTTATCGTCTGTGCAGGGATGATCATCCTCACCGGTTTCATTAAACCACTGGGACGACTCGTGGCGTCTATCCCGTCGGCAATTGCCAATGCGATGCTAGCGGGGATGCTGCTCACACTGTGCCTAGCCCCCATTCGCGCGGTTGGAGAGCTCCCCCTCCTTGCACTACCGATTCTTCTCGCTTGGGCGTTAGGGCTGAAGTTTGCTCGACGCTATGCCGTGCCAATTGCTGTCGTGGTGACAGGAGTTATTCTTGCAACGACCACTCAGCTGCCGACGGGCGTGTTTGACGGCGCGTGGCCCGGTCTCATGCCGGTCATGCCAGTGTTTACTGTGGATGCGATTATCCGCATCGCACTGCCCCTCTATATCGTGACGATGGCGTCGCAGAACTTGCCCGGCCTCGCTGTGATTCGGGCAAATGGCTATGCGGTGTCCCCTGCCCCTATGTTTCTGGCGACAGGAACGGTCAGCGCGCTTACGGCCGTTTTTGGGGGGATCACGTCGAATCTGGCGGCGATCACGGCCGCAATCTGCGCGGGTCCAGAAGCGCATCCTGATCCGGGCAAGCGCTGGCCGGCCCCCATCGCCGCTGGCGGTACCTATATTCTTTTGGGCCTTATCGCCTCTGTGGCCGCCGCATTCATCGCAGCGTCTCCACCCATTCTCATTCAGGCCGTGGCCGGGCTGGCGCTCTTTGCAAGCCTTGCATCTTCCTTATCTGCAGCGCTCAACAGTGAGGACACGCGCCTGCCCGCAGTCCTGACTTTTGTCACAACCGCTTCTGGAATCACAATTATCGGCGTTGGCGCTCCGTTCTGGGGCCTGGTTGGCGGCATCGTACTGCTTGTGCTGCTGCGTTCGCGTCCTTCAGCATGACGGTCTATGGCCTCATCCTCGCCGGCGGCATGGGTAGCCGCTTGGGACATGTCCGCAAGGCCGAGCTAAGGATTGGCGGAGAGCGCCTCGTGGACCGCATTGGCGGCGTGATGGCAGCGTCAACTGACGCCCTCTATGTGGCGACAGGTATTGCTGAACAGCCGCACCTTAGACTTGCCGCGAGCGTGCCAGACCTCGAGCCGCATGAAGGGCCAATGGGCGGCCTAAGGGCTTTCCTGCACCATATTGAACCTAGCGAAGACTCGATTGTGGTGACGACATCGGTAGATTCGCCTTTTCTGCCCGCACACTATGTCGACGCTATGCGTGCCCTCATCGGCACCCAAGGCCTCGCCGTCGTTAGCGTGTGGCAAGGGCAGATCTATCCAACCCAGTCGGCATGGCGCGTGTCGGCGCTCAAGCAGGTTGCCAACCAAAATTCGCCAAAGCGCGCTTTGGAGAGCCTCAACGCGTCAAAGCTCGATTGGTCGGCCGAAAAGGCTAACCCATTCGCCAATATCAACGATTTCTCGGATCTTTTAGCTGCGCAACGGCGATCCTTGGGCTGGGGAAAAGACAAGTAATTCACAGCCTTTGCGATTAGGGTCTTGGCAAACCAGATCAGTTTGGGTACACCCCACCTCGTTCCCGGCGACACCAATCGCTGAGAACGAAAGAGAAGAAAATGTTCCGCGATAGCTCAGTTGGTAGAGCGTTCGACTGTTAATCGAATGGTCGCTGGTTCGAGTCCAGCTCGCGGAGCCATCTCTCTTTAAAAGTCTTACAGCTTGCTGTAAGCAGCCGAAAGATAAGTGTTCCGCGATAGCTCAGTTGGTAGAGCGTTCGACTGTTAATCGAATGGTCGCTGGTTCGAGTCCAGCTCGCGGAGCCATCTTTCTACCCTCCCCCGAACAGTATTACTTTTGCTCTGTTGCTCTTCGCACCCGACCGGGTTAGGACGTTTGTTCCCTCCGTTCGAAGCAATTTCAATGTCAGAGCATAATTCGCGTGCTGCCCCGGATGCGCAGCGTACAGCCTTGTCCATCATCCTTGCCGTCAGTGGCGCGCATTTGTTGAATGACTTGCTGCAATTCCTTCTTCCGGCACTCTATCCGATGTTCCGTGAGAACTACGGTCTAAGCTATTTCCAGATCGGGCTTTTGACTCTCGGTCAGCAAATCACAGCATGCATTCTCCAGCCGCTGTTCGGTCTTTCAGGCGACCTGAAGCCAAAACCCTATTGGCTGGCGCTATCGCTGGCGATTGTGACGGCTGGCGTGGCGTTCCTAGCGCTCGCTAACGGGTTCTGGTTGCTGTTCTTTGCCGCTGTGGTGATGGGGACTGGCTCCGCACTCTTCCACCCTGAAGCATCGCGCGTGGCGCGTATGGCATCTGGCGGCAAGCTGGGCTTTGCGCAGTCGCTTTTCCAAGTTGGTGGCAATGCAGGAACCGCGCTCGGCCCGCTGGCTGCGGCGCTCATTCTGTTCCCGATGGGCCAGGGCAGCGTTTTCTGGTTCCTACTCGTTGGATTCGCAGGTCTTTTCCTGATGACCTATGTCGGCAAGTGGTTTGCCGAACATCAGCGTCAGATGGCCGGCCAGCCGAAAGCGGCGGTTGCAAAACCAGCGCTGCCAAAGCAGCGTCTGATCATTGCCTTTGCCGTCATTGGCGCGCTTTTGCTGAGCAAATTCATCTACATCGAAGGCCTCAAGAGCTATTACACCTTCTTCCTGATCGAGAAGTACGCGCTCTCGGCTGAAGATGCGCAGCTCTACCTTTTTGCCTTCCTTGGTGCAGTTGCGGTTGGCACGTTCTTCGGCGGCCCCATTGGCGACCGTTATGGGCGTTTGGCGGTGATCTGGGTGTCGATTCTTGGCGCCCTGCCCTTTACGCTCATTCTGCCTTACCTCGACCTGTTCTGGACCGGTGTCGTTAGCGTGATGATCGGGCTCATTCTTTCGTCCGCATTCTCCGCTATGGTGGTCTACGCTCAGGAACTGGTTCCGGGCAAAGTCGGCATGGTGGCTGGCTTCGTCTTTGGCTTTGCTTTCGGTATCGGTGCGCTGGGCGCGGCCATTATGGGCGCTTTCGCTGACGTGATTGGGATGATTGCAGTGTTCCAGATCTGTGCATTCCTGCCAGTCTTGGGCTTCCTCACCATCTTCCTTCCGCGTACGGCTGAGCTTCATCCTGAAAGGAAAACAGCATGAGCGCTGAACTGGACGGCGAAAGCCAGATCACCATCACCCGGACCATCGCCGCCAATGTGAGCGATGTGTTTTCGGCTTGGACAGATGTGGCACTGATTGAGCAGTGGCAGGTCGACGAAGCCGAGTTCGACGCCTTCGAAGGTGGTCAGTACCGCTTCGTCACCTATGCGGAAGACGACGAGGATGCCGATCACGAAGTGACTGGGGAAATCCTTAAGTTTGAAGAGGATAAGAAGCTTGTGATGTCCTGGGTTTTCAAAGACCCAGAGGAAGACAGCGAAATGATTTTCGTTCTCGACATCAGCTTTGACGCCATCAACGACGACAGCACCCGCCTGACTTTGGTGGAACGCGGGCTGCCGCATGAGGACGCGCAAACGCGCATCTTCTCAATGGAAGCCTGGAATTCGGCGCTAGAACAGCTCGCCGAGTTGATGGAATAGAATTTTCCGACAGTTTTACGCATCAGGGGCAAACCAATGCTGCCTCTGGTGCGTATGTCTCCATGAGCTATGGAGACGAGATTGCCCAAGAGCATCGTATGGCTGAGGAACGACCTCCGCCTTTCTGACAATCCGGCACTCCACGCCGCCTGTCAGCACAATCAAGACGTTATCGCCCTTTTCATTGACGAGACCGATGCAGGTCTGCGCCCCATTGGTGGCGCGGCGCGAATTTGGCGCGAGCAAAGCCTATCGGTCCTGCAAGCACGATTGGCGGCGATTGGGGTCGAGCTCATCGTGCGCCGCGGCGACGCCCAGAGCGTCTTGCGCCACGCGGTCGACGAGTATCAAGCCGACGCGGTCTATTGGAACCGCCGCTATGCGCCAGCGGAGCGCGAACTGGACGCCGAGATCAAGCGGGTGCTGAGCGCTGATGGCGTCGCTGTGCACTCCAAGATGGGCAATGTTCTGATTGAGCCTTGGGACGTCAAAACCGGGCAAGGCAATCCCTATGCGGTGTATACGCCATTCTGGAAGTCATTGAAAAATATGCACATTCTAAGACCTTTACCAGCACCAGAAGGCGCGAATGCGGTCTCTTATGCCCCACTGACTTTCGACATGCCGCATTGGGGACCCAGCGTGATCGCAAATTGGCAGGTTGGCGAAGAGGCAGCGCGAGACCTCGCCGGCGCGTTCTTAGACGCGCAGCTGAGCCATTATTCTGAAGAGCGCGATATTCCAGCCAAGCAAAGCACGTCGCGGCTATCGCCCTATTTGCGATTTGGCGAAATCAGCCCGCGCCAAGTTTGGTATGCCGCCAAGATGGTGGGCGATGCGGATCCTGACAAAGCCGTCGAAGTCGATAAATTCCTTTCCGAACTCGCCTGGCGCGATTTCAATTACCATCAGCTCTATCATCGTCCCGACATTTCCAAAGCTGCAATGCGTGCCAAATATGATGGCATTCCGTGGCGCGGGGATAAGGGAGCTCTAAAGGCTTGGCAGACAGGGCAAACCGGCATTCCTATCGTCGACGCTGGTATGCGCCAGCTATGGCAGACAGGGTTTATGGAAAACCGCGTGCGCATGCTGACAGCCTCGCTGCTGACCAAAAATCTGCTCATCGATTGGCGGACAGGCGAAGACTGGTTCTGGGATTGCCTGTTTGATGCGGACGGGGCGAGCAACCCCGGAAACTGGCAGTGGGTGGCAGGTTGTGGGCTAGACGCCTCGCCTTACTTCCGAATTTTCAATCCGGTAACCCAGGGTGAGCGCTTCGACCCCCTCGGAAACTATGTGCGCCAGTGGGTGCCGGAAATTGCGCAATTGCCCGATGAGTTCATCCACGCGCCGTGGACCGCACCAAGTCACGCGCTGCAGAAAGCTGGCGTAAGCCTTGGTAAAACTTATCCAAATCCGATTGTTGACTTAAAAACCAGCCGACAGCGGGCTCTGGAGATATCCAAATCTCTATAAATGCAAAAATCTATTCTAGCGCTTTGCGCTGGCGCAGATTTGCATTCTTCGTGGCAGCGTTGAATGGAAACCCTTATCGCTTCCAAGCCTTAGTGCTTGCGAGCGCGTTAGTGCGCCCCTACACATTTGGGTAAGAGCCACCAGCACGCAGACCATGTCAAAGTACCTAGATCTCATCGCCGCGATTGGCAACACGCCGCTTATTCGTCTCAACCGCGTCTCGACGCTCACAGGCTGTGACATTTGGGGCAAAGCTGAATTTCTCAATCCAGGCCAATCGGTTAAAGACCGTGCAGCGCTGTTCATCATCCATGATGCTGTCAAGTCTGGACGGCTCAAGGCGGGCGGCACGATTGTTGAGGGCACGGCTGGCAACACGGGCATAGGGCTGACGCTTGTGGCCAATTCTCTCGGCTTTAAAACGGTGATCGTGATCCCGGAAACTCAAAGCCAGGAAAAGAAAGACGCCCTGCGCCTATTTGGTGCGGAAGTGATCGAGGTTCCGGCCAAGCCGTATCGAGACCCGAACAATTACATCAAGATTTCCGGGCGCTTAGCGGAAAAGCTCAATGCAGAGCTGCCCAATGGGGCGATCTGGGCGAACCAGTTCGACAACACCGCAAACAAGCGCGCGCACATCGAAACCACAGGTCCAGAAATCTGGAACCAGACCAATGGGCGCATTGATGGCTTCATCTGTGCTGTTGGCTCGGGTGGTACGCTGGCTGGCGTGTCGGAAGCGCTAAAGGCACGCAATTCCGACGTTAAGATCGGTCTTGCTGACCCGGAAGGGGCAGCGCTCTATAATTATTACACCCATGGCGAGCTGAAGTCCGCGGGCGACTCGGTGACTGAGGGCATCGGCCAGGGTCGTATTACGGCGAACCTTGAAGAGCTCAAAGTGGACTTGGCCTATCAGATCCCTGACTCTGAAGCCCTGCCCTATGTCTTTGATTTGCTTCAGCATGAAGGGCTATGCCTCGGCGGTTCGAGCGCGATCAACATCGCCGGTGCGGTGCGTATGGCGCGCGATTTGGGTCCGGGCAAGACCATTGTTACGGTGCTCTGCGACTATGGCAATCGCTATGCTACCAAGCTGTATAACCCCAGCTTCCTGCGGGCTAAGGGCCTACCAGTACCACCTTGGCTTGAAGATCGTGAGGCCACCGACGTCAGTGGCGTTATAGTGGCATAACGCTGGCCTTTATGGGCGCCTCGGTGGGCGTCGCATTGGCACTTTCAAGGGCTGCGCCAAGCGCGGCCCTTAGCTTTCAGCCTTGCAAAGACCCCGCTGCTTGGTAGTCTGGCCGCCCAAACATTCGAGGCGGACGTGATCGGCATAGACGATATTCTGCGCACGATAATTGCTGAGTTTCATATTATCGCGCTCATCACCGGAGCGCTCTACCTCCTCGCAGGGATTTGTGCGGTTCGCGAAATCCTCAACTCCCGAACATCTCAGGGTTCGATTGCCTGGCTGTTGTCGCTGGCGCTCCTGCCCTTTCCAACGGCCTTTCTCTACCTGATCTTCGGGTGGAAGCTGTTTGACGACTACGCGACCGACCGCGTTAAGAACGGTCGTGCGGACCGCCCGCTGCGCGCCAAAGATCTGGCGCTCATCGACCGCGAAACCGATGCCAAATGGCCGGTGCAGGTGGCGGTATCGGAGCTGCCCTTCCTCAAAGGCAATGATGTCGAGCTGCTGATCAATGGCAAGGCAACGTTTGACTCCATTTTTGCCGGAATCGAAGCAGCCCAAGAGTATCTGCTCGTGCAATTTTACATTGTGCGTGACGACAAGCTGGGCCAGCAGCTGGCAGAACGATTGATTGCCAAGGCCAAGCAAGGCGTCCATGTCTATCTCCTCTACGACGATATCGGCTCGACGGGCATGCCGAAGCGATATCGGCGCGAGATGCGGGAAGCTGGCGTCAAAGTCGCCGGGTTTAACCAGCGTCATAAGTTCATGCGGTTTTACGGTCCGATGCGGATCAACTATCGCAACCACCGCAAGATTGTTGTGGCCGATGGTAAGCACGCCTGGGTCGGCGGGCATAATGTGGGCGTCGAATATCTCGGAGAGGACCCAAAATTCGGTAATTGGCGCGATACGCATGTGCGGGTTTCCGGCCCGGCGGCACTTGGGTGTGCGCTGTTGTTCCGTGAAGACTGGCACTGGGCGACGGGCGAACTGCTGCCTGCGAACCCGCCGAAAGAACTCATCAGCTATGGCGAAGAGTCAGTGCTGGTTATGGGGTCTGGCCCGGCAGATAAGCTGGAAGAATGCGCTATTGCGTTCACCGACATTATTGGGCGGGCACGCAAGCGGCTTTGGATCGTCAGCCCCTATTTTGTGCCGGACACCGACATTCGCACCGCGCTTTATGCAGCGCAACTGCGGGGCGTTGATGTGCGCATCATGCTCCCGAACGAACCTGACCACAAAATCGTCTGGCTGGCGTCGATTGCCCATGCCGATTTGATGGTGACGCACAACGTCAATGTCTATCGCTATACCGATGGGTTCCTGCACCAAAAAGTCGTGCTGATGGACGATGACATCGCCACCGTCGGTAGTGTGAATTTCGACAACCGGTCGTTTGCGATCAATTTCGAGATTACGCTGTGGTTCACCGATCCAGCGACGATCAACAACATTGAAGCCATGCTGCTCAAGGATTTTGAACTGTGCCGGAAGGTCGAGCTGTCGGAAGTGCGCAGCCGCAACTGGCTCTTTTACGTAGCCACTCAGGCTGCCAAGCTTTTCTCGCCCGTATTGTGAGTTCTTGATGACGAGATTTTTGTTCCGCGACGATGCCTATCTCAAGACCACGCCAGCGCAGGTGACTGAGATCACTGAAGACGGCGGCGTGGTGTTGGACCAAACCATCTTCTACGCCACCTCGGGCGGGCAACCGGGCGACAGCGGCACTATCACTTATGCAGACGGGCGCATTGCCGAGGTCGTGACGGCAGAGCATCCTGCGGGAGACAAGACAGCGATAGTGCATCGCCTCGCAGAAGGGGCTGACGCCCCTTCAATTGGTGACGCCGTGACCCTCAACCTTGATTGGGACAAGCGCTATGCGCTGATGCGGATGCATACGGCGCTGCACCTTCTGTCCGTGGTGCTGGCCTACCCTGTTACTGGCGGATCGATCGGCACGGACAAGGGGCGGCTGGACTTCGATATGGAAACCCCTCCAGAGGATCTGGCGGCGGTTGAAGCGGCGCTCAACGGTTTGGTTGAGGCGGATCACCCTGTTTCAACTGAATGGATTACCGACGAAGAAATGATGGCTCAGGCCGACCTCATCAAGACCATGAAGGTCAAGCCGCCCATGGGTCAGGGCCGCGTGCGACTGGTGCGCATCGGGGACGTCGATTTGCAGCCTTGTGGCGGTACGCACGTGGCGCGCACCGGCGAAATCGGCAAGCTTTCGCTTGGGAAGATCGAGAAAAAAGGCAAACAAAACAGGCGTGTAAGCCTGCTTTTTGCTTAAAAGAATCTAGCGGATTGGCGGGGGATAATGAAGGCCCCCGTTGGTCCATAGTGCGTTCTGACCGCGCAGCATGGCCGCACCCGTCTGCGGACCGAAGTGACGGTCATAGAGCTCTGCGTAATTGCCAACAGCACGTATCGCATCGGTCATGAACGATTTGCGCAGGCCCAAGGCCGCACCATAGTCCTGCTCGAGCCCCAGAAGGCGGCGGACAGCGGGAGTGCGGGCAGCGGAGAGCGAGTCGATGTTGAGGCTGGTGACGCCAATCTCTTCGGCGGACAGCAAGACGTAGATGGTCCAGCGCACAATATTAAACCACTGATCATCGCCCTGGCGTATGACCGGGCCAAGCGCTTCCTTGGAGATACGCTCCGGCAGGATGCGGTGTTGCGCGGGTTCGGCAAGATCGCGGCGAATGGCTTGCAGCACGCGACCGGACGCGGACACGACCTGACAATAGCCAGCGCGATAGGCGATGCTGAGGTCGGCCACGTCCTCATAAAGAATTTCAGTGAAATTGGTCTGGTTGGAGAAAAAGAACTCGTCGAGCGCTTTTACCCCTTCGTCGTCGACCACGCAGATGGAAACATCGTCGAGCTCATAGGCCGAAACAACGCCGAGCGAAGACGGGGCGAGGAAACCCTGACCATCATAAAAGCTCGGCGCCACGTAGCGCGCGCCATGGCGAATATCGCGACCCGCATCAAAAGCGCCATTGCGCATGAGCACGTCCACCGCCCCCGTCTGGAGCGGCGCAAAGCGTGCTTCGCCATTGTAGCGACGGAAATCGATTAGATCGGGATTGCCAAAGATCGCCGCTGACAAAGCGCGGCAGAGGTCAACGTCAAACCCATGCCAGACACCATCGGTGGTCTGGAAGGCAAAGCCAGCAAGGGGGTTAGCGACGCCACAAATGAGAAAGCCACGTTCACGCACGATTTCAAGCGTCGAGCGCGTTTCGGCCGGCGTCTGCGCACTGGCTGGCGAGGCGATCATGGATACCAAGGTTGCGGCGAGCGCCACCAATGGCTTGCAGAATTTTCTCAAAGGACGATGCTCTCGTTTTCCGCCCCCATATTGTCAGGGACGAAAAAGGGGTCAAGCCAAGTGATAGCCTGCCCCCACTATTCTGCATGTAATTCTTCGTGTCCGCTTAATGCAGGATTTGGCTCAGGAAGAGCTTGGTCCGTTCATGCTGCGGATTGGAGAAGAAGTTCTCTGGATCATTTTGTTCAATGATCTGACCTTGGTCCATGAAAATGACGCGGTTTGCCACTTGGCGGGCAAAGCCCATTTCGTGGGTCACGCACAACATGGTCATGCCTTCCTCGGCCAGGCTGATCATCACTTCGAGCACTTCTTTGACCATTTCAGGGTCAAGCGCCGAGGTGGGCTCATCAAAGAGCATGATCTTGGGCTGCATGCAGAGCGAGCGGGCGATAGCCACACGCTGCTGCTGACCGCCCGAAAGCTGGCCGGGGAATTTGTGCGCCTGTTCCGGGATTTTCACGCGCTCGAGGTAATGCATGGCCGAAGCTTCTGCTTCCGCCTTGGGAATGCCACGCACCCAGATGGGCGCGAGGGTGAGATTTTGCAAAATCGTCAGGTGTGGGAACAGATTAAAGTGCTGGAACACCATGCCCACCTCGCGGCGCACCTCGTCGATGCGCTTGAGGTCGGCGGTTAGCTCTGTGCCGTTGACGATGATCTGGCCCTGCTGATGCTCCTCCAGACGGTTGATACAGCGGATCAGGGTCGATTTGCCCGACCCAGATGGTCCAGCAATAACGATGCGTTCGCCACGCATGACCTTGAGGTCAATGTCGCGCAGAACGTGGAAATCGCCATACCATTTGTGCATGCCGATAACATCGATGGCGACGTCAGTTTCAGACACCGTCATTTGGCTGGTTTTGATGGCGCGCTCGTTGACGCCGTTTGCGGATAGATCGCTCATTCGCGTTACCTCTTGTGCCCAGTGTCCAGACGCCGTTCCATGTAGATGGAATAGCGCGACATGGCGAAACAGAAAGCCCAGAAAATGAAACCGGCGAACAAATAACCGGTGATGGCTTGTGTGGGCGAAGACCAGTTGATGTCGGCACTGGCGGCCTGCGAGGCATTGAGCAGGTCGAAAATACCAACAATCGAGACGAGGGACGTGTCCTTAAAAAGGGCAATGAAGGTGTTCACAATGCCCGGGATCACGTGCTTTAGCGCCTGAGGCAGAATGATAAAGCCCATCGACTTCCAATAGCTCAAGCCAAGGGAAGACGCGGCCTCATACTGCCCACGCGGGAGCGCTTGCAGACCGCCACGGATCACTTCGGCCAGATAGGCTGAAGCAAACAGCGTAACGCCCACAAGAGCCCGCAACAGCTTATCGACCGACGTGCCCTGAGGCATGAACAGCGGCAGCATGATCGACGCCATGAAGAGGACGGTGATCAACGGAACCGCCCGCCACAGCTCGATGAACATGACGCAGAGCGTCTTGATGATCGGCATTTTGGACTGGCGGCCGAGGGCAAGCAGTATGCCCAAGGGGATGGAGCAGATGATGCCCACCATCGAGATGATCAGCGTGACCAGCAAACCACCCCACTGCTCGGTTGGCACCGGACGCATGCCGAAGACGCCACCATTGAGCAGGTAGAAGCAGATGACGGGGTAGACGACGAAGAACAGCACCGCATTGATGATCTTGAACGGAGCCCGTGGGATCAACAGTGGGATGATCAGCAGCGCGCCCAGACCAAAGACGATGTTGGGGCGCCAATATTCTTCCATGGGGTAGAAGCCATAGATGAAGAAGGTGATGCGCGCGGAGATAAAGGCCCAGCAGGCCCCCGCCCCTAGAACGCGGCAATCTTCGACTGTTCCGCCCGGCGCTACCGCATGACCACCCAAGAAGGTGGGCATGACGAAGTTGTAGATCGGGGGAATGGCCCAGAGAAGGAAGATGATGCCGATGAGGGTGAGGAGAGCATCGCTCGGGGTCGAGAGAAGATTACGACGAACCCAGGCAATCACGCCATCACTGCGCGAAGGCGGTGTGGTTGGTGCGATCATGTCCTGACGAACGAATGAGACTGACATAAGCGCGCTCCTACCGTTCGACCAATGCGACGCGCGCATTGTACCAGTTCATGAAGGCCGACGTGGTGAGCGACAGGGTGAGATAGACCAGCATGGTGATGGCGATCACCTCAATGGCCTTGCCTGTCTGATTGAGCGTCGTGCCCATGAAGACGTTCACCAATTCCGGATAGCCAATGGCTGCGCCCAGAGATGAGTTTTTGGTGAGGTTGAGATACTGGCTCGTCAGCGGGGGGATGATGACGCGCATTGCCTGTGGGATCACCACAAGACGCAGGCGGTCCCCTTCCTTCAGGCCAAGCGATGCAGCGGCTTCTGTCTGGCCCTTATTGACGGCCCGAATACCACCACGGACGTTTTCGCCGATAAAGGCCGCCGTATAGAGCGCCAGACCTACGGCCAGTGCCACCATTTCGGGCACGAGCTGCAAACCGCCCTTGAAGTTGAAGCGTTCCAGAACCGGAACTTCGAAGCCAAGGTTGGCGCCGGTGACCCAATAGACGAAGGCCGGGACACCGACCATCACCAGAATGGGCAGCGCCCAGGGAAGCTTGGCCTCAGCGCCCTGCGGAAGACGATCTGAAACCAGCATGGACCAGACGACGCCTAGGGCGAGGACCAGTGCCAGGCCGATGACGGCGACTTCGGGCAGTGCGAACATACCGCCCAGAAGGAAGACGGCCACGGCCCAGCTGAGGAGGAATGTGACGAAGACGCGCCCGTAAAACGAAAATGCGCTGAAGGTGAGCGCAGCTGTTGCAACCCCGACAATCAGGGGCAACGTGCCAAAGCGGGCGAGAACTGGAATGAAGGTGCTGACCAAGACAGTGCCCAGATAGGCAAGGCCAAAGGCCAGAATGGCGCTAGCAATGCGACCTGCCCACACAATGGCCGGCGAATAATAGCCGGTGAGTGCGCGCTGGCGCTGCGCTGTGCGGACCAGAACAATAGCGCCGATGATTGCAGCGATCGCTGAAATGACAACCCAGATGATCTCGGCGTCAGGCAGTGGCCGCGGGACAATGATGCCGCGCTGATTGATGAAGATGTTGAGCGGAAGCTGATAAGATTCGCGCACCGCTGGCATCGCCTTGAGAACCGCGAAGTACCAAAAGAACAGCTGCAGCAGCAGCGGGACATTACGGACGATCTCAATGTAGACAGTGGCAACTCGCGCGACCAGCCAGTTGGACGAGAGACGCGCTACGCCCAGGATGAAGCCGAGGACCGTGGCGACCACAATGCCAATGACGGCGACCAGCAAGGTGTTGAGTAGGCCGACGAAGAACGCCTGCCAGTAAAAAGATGAACGATCGAAGGGAAAGAGGGTGAAGCTAATGCCGAAGCCAGCGGTTTCCCAAAGAAAGCCAAAGCCCGTTGATTTGTTTTGCGCAGCGAGGTTCTGCGCCGTGTTGGTGACGATCCACCCTAGAAATGCGACCACCGCCGCCGCGACGAGCACCTGATATATGATGCCGCGGATGACGGGGTCATTATAGAATGCGGTGCGTGGCGGCGCCGCAGCAGTATTGTCATGGACAGCCATGAGGCAGAGTCCCCCGAATAGAGAAAACGCAGCCACATCCAGCAGGAGCAAGGTACACTGAGAGGCCCCTGAGCCAAGGGCTCAGAGCAAAGATAAACTTCAGGCACGATCACTACGGAATAGATATGCGCTGAGACGAACTGGCGCCCGCGTGGGGCGCCAGAACCAGTTTCACTCTTTAGCGGATTGGCATTGCGTACTGCAGGCCGCCGTCTTTCCAGAGGGCGTTCAGGCCGCGTTCCAGACCAATTGGGGTGGCTGGGCCGACGTGGCGATCATAGGACTCGCCGTAGTTACCGATGTGCTTGACGATGCGGTATGCCCAATCAGCGGTGAGACCGATTGGAGTGCCGAAGTCGCCTTCAACGCCCAGGAGACGCTTGATCACCGGGTTATCGGAGCCGAGCATTTCGTCAACATTGGCCTGGGTCACGCCTTGCTCTTCAGCTTCGAGCAGCGCGAAATAGCTCCAACGTGTGATCGAACGCCACTGTTCGTCGCCCTGACGAATAACTGGGCCAAGTGGCTCCTTGGAGATGATTTCAGGCAGAATGGCGTAATCATCTGGATTGGAGAACTTGGAGCGTTCAGCAGCCAGCGCGGAAGCGTCGGTGGTGTAGACGTCGCAACGGCCATCTTCGAAGGCCTTCACAACTTCGTCCTGATCGGTGAACACGACAGGCGAATACTCGAGGCCGTTGGTTTCGAAGTAGTCAGCGGCGTTGAGTTCGGTGGTGGTGCCGGATTCGATACAGATGGCAGCGCCGGATAGATCCGCTGCAGAGGCAATGCCGTCTGCCTTACGGACCATGAAGCCCTGCCCGTCATAGTACATGGTACCGATGAAGCTGATGCCCAAATCGGTATCGCGGCTCATGGTCCAAGTGGTGGTACGCGACAGAATGTCGATTTCACCAGCGGAGAGAGCTGCGAAGCGTTCCTGCGAAGTCAGTGGGGTGTAACGCACAGCGTCTGCATCATCGAAGATGGCAGCAGCTACAGCGCGACAGAAGTCAACTTCCAGGCCAGCCCAGTTGTTGTTCGCGTCCGGCGCGGAGAAACCGGGCACACCACCGGTTACACCACATTGGACGAAGCCTTTTGCTTTGACGTCATCAAGAGTTGCAGCGTTTACAGCAGTTGCGCTCAGCCCCAAGGAAGCGGCAACGGCGATCGAAAGAAGCGTCTTTTGCATGTCGTTATTTGCCTTTTGTTTCCTGACCCTGTTTTTCAACATCGCCTTGCTGACGACGTCACAGGTGCATCACCGCTTTATTTATCGGTTTTGATGCTGATAAGCATGCAAACCGCTATTGACCGTAACGTCAAGGGTCGACGACACTTTGGGTCAACCTCTCTGTCGCTTTATTAGACAAGTGTGCAGAGTGATCCGTTTTTAAGCAGAGTACGAAAATGTCTCAGTCCAGCCGTACAGGTCGCCCCAAGCAGTCATTCGAGACCATCCTTACTCATAGTGGACGGGAACCGGATGATCAGTTCGGTTTTGTGAATACCCCCGTATATCGGGGCTCGACAGTTTTGTTCAAAACCCTCGCAGAGCTTGAGACTCAGGGGCAAAGGTTCACCTACGGCCGGCACGGTAATCCCACAACCCAATCGGTGGAAACCACCATCAATGAACTCGAAGGCGCATACCGTACGCGCCTCGTGCCATCGGGGCTCGCCGCGATCTCCATCGCGCTTATGTCGTGCCTAAAAAATGGTGACGACGTTTTGATCTCGGACAGCGGTTATGAACCCGGCCGAACCTTCGCAGACGGGTATTTGACCCGCATGGGGGTGAGCGTTCGCTATTACGACCCGCGAATCGGTGCGGGATTGTCTGAGTTGATGCAGCCGAACACGCGCGCGGTTCTGGCCGAAGCGCCGGGCTCGCTGACGTTTGAAGTGCAGGACATTCCAGCGCTGGCAAAAGCGGCGCATGCGGGTGGCGCGCGGCTCATCGTCGACAACAGCTGGGCCAGCCCCCTCTTCTTCCGTCCGCTTGAGCATGGCGCAGACATCGTGGTGCATGCGGCGACCAAAATGTTCGTCGGCCATTCGGACGTTATGGCCGGGACAATTTCAGCCACTGAGGAGGCCTGGGGCGATGTCGATGATATCCGCCGGCTGCACGGCTATTTCACCTCGGGTGATGATGCCTATCTCGTGGCGCGCGGTTTGCGCACTCTGGCAATCCGGATGAAAGAGCATCAGGCGCGGGCGCTTGAGATTGCCAGCTGGCTGGAAGGTCAGGATGAGGTTCTGCGGGTTATTCACCCTGCGCTGCCAAGCCACCCGGACCATGAAATCTGGAAGCGTGACTTTGACGGCTCTGGGAGCTTGTTCGGCTTTATATTGAAGCCTGCGGCCCGCGCCAGCATTGCCGCCTTTGTCGACGGTCTCGAACTGTTCTCAATGGGATATTCGTGGGGCGGCTATGAAAGCCTGTGCCTACCGGTGAAGCTGGGCGCTAATCGCACGGCTAAGCCGTGGACCGAAGAAGGCAATCTCTTCCGCGTGCATATTGGCCTTGAGGGCGTTGAAGACCTCAAGGCTGATTTGGCAGCGGCGCTCGAGCGTTACACTCAGGCGCGCTGAAACAAGGATTTGACGGCCGTCATTGGCTTACGCACGTAGCGGCCGTCAGCAGTCTTTTCAAAGAGCCAACCGCGATCGCCAAAGAAGTTGCGGACGGCGTAGCACCCCAACATGCCGACAACGAAGCCGGCGAAAATGTCGGTTGGGTAATGCATGCCCACTGGGACGCGCGAAATGCAGACGATAATTCCGAGGATCAGAAACGGAATGTAAGAGCGCGGCCAGAAAAAGCCGAAGGTGAAAGCCATGGCAATGGCAGTCGTCGAGTGCCCGCTCGGGAAGCTCTGATACACCCAGTTTTGCAGTGGATGGAAGGCAAACGCCCCGACCTGCTCAAACTCTACCGGGCGCACGCGGCCGATGATGCGCTTGAGGATCATCGTCACCAGCCCGGGGAAACCCGTGCCGATAAAGATGAAGGCGAAGAACAGTGCCATTTCGCCAGAGGCTTTCTTCCAAAGCCCCTGCAGCGGGAATCGCAGCAGCGAGAACAGAATCATGCCGATCAGACCCGGATAAAGCGTCCAATCAGCCAAACCGTAGTCGGTGATGAGGAAAAATGGCCGACGCCATTCCTCTGGCCAGCCGATGCTGGTGCGGGACAGGTAGACGTCCAAGCTGGCTAAGACCGCCAGAATAACGAGGAAAGCCGCTGCAAAAGCTGGCCAGGTGCGGGGAAGGCCCAGAGGCCATGGCTTTTGAATGTCATACATGTCGGATTTGTCGTACACAGTGGAAAACCCGTCAAGGTCGCAGTTAAGTGATTGGAGGGGCTTGCACATAACTGCGGCATACCTTAGTCACACCCTTGCAACGTCGGAGTGTAGCTCAGTCTGGTAGAGCACCGGTTTTGGGAACCGGGGGTCCAAAGTTCGAATCTTTGTACTCCGACCATTTGCACCTCAGGCAAGCGCCTGATCAGACTGCAAGAATGCTTATTTAGGCAGATTGCAGCAGCGACATAGAGAGCCTTAAAAAGCCTCCCTGTCGATACATCGTCGGAGTGTAGCTCAGTCTGGTAGAGCACCGGTTTTGGGAACCGGGGGTCCAAAGTTCGAATCTTTGTACTCCGACCATTTTCTTTCCCACATCCTTCCTAGTTTAGAACGTACGACCTCGTCGTCGTATTGATTTGCTCGCGCAAAGTCGCTGAGTTGCGTACGCCCTTCCTCGCTTGTTGCCCTGTTCAATCTTGAATTGAAAACAGCGCTTTAGGGGAATCGGTTCTCATTTTGATTCATGCTGGCTCTGGTCTAGTGACGCTGTGGTGCCGTCGCTCACGAGGCAAAGGATTGTGCTGATCCGAACCGGCCAAAACTTGTCCAAAGTTTTTCACGCAATAAACGAAAACTCCTGACACGAGCCTCTTGCACTTCCCTGCGGCATGGCTTAGTCACTGCCTTGCAAACGTCGGAGTGTAGCTCAGTCTGGTAGAGCACCGGTTTTGGGAACCGGGGGTCCAAAGTTCGAATCTTTGTACTCCGACCACTTGCACCTTAGGGATGAGGTTCAAAATGACGGCTCGTATTTATCGACCTGCTCGTAACGCCATGCAATCTGGCAAGGGTAAGTCGAATGACTGGGTTCTGGTTCACGAGCCAAGTGTTGCCCGCACTATCGAACCTCTTATGGGCTATACAAGTTCCAGCGATATGGCGCAGCAGATCCGCCTCTCCTTCGACAGTCTCGAAGAAGCTGAGGCCTATGCGCAGCGCAATGGTATCGCCTACACTGTGCAGCCTGCTTACGACCAAATTCCAAAGCGCGTCAGCTATCCGGATAACTTCCGTCATGATCGCAAGACGCCTTGGACACACTAATCCAAGACAATTGACGCTGAGTTGTGTGAACGCCGCAAGACATTGCGGCGTTTTGCGTTTTCAGCCTTTTCATTAGAATGATCTGCCAACTCAGGAGCACGACGCACATGATCTTCCGTACACTCACCGGAATAGCGCTCGCTCTCGGGCTGAGTGCAGGCGCGCAAGCGGCCCCTGCCCTGTGGAAGGTGAGCGACGGCGATAGTGCAATCTACCTATTCGGTTCGGTGCATATGCTGAGGGCCGACCAAGAGTGGCGCACGCCTCTGCTCAATAAAGTGGTCAGCAAGGCCGAGCGGGTTTATTTCGAGACCGATATTTCCCCAGTTGGGCAGGCAGAGGCAGCGTCGCTCGGAATCCTGCACGGGTTTAATACGGATGGGCGACTGCTCAACGACATCATTTCTCCCGAACTGATGACGCAGCTGCGTGAAGCGGCCGAAGCCCATTCCGTGCCAATGGCATCGCTTCTGGCGATGAAGCCTTGGATGGCGGCGACTACCATCTCGTCAATGCCCATGGTCAATGCCGGATACGCCGCCAATTTTGGCGTTGAGACCGTGCTCTCCGCCGAATTGGCAGAAGAGCGCATCGGCATGCTCGAAACAGTGGAAGAGCAAATGGGGTTCCTGGCTGGCGGAACCGAGGCGGAAGGCATTGAGATGCTGCAAGCCAGCCTCGACACACTCGAAACTGTTACGGCCGACGTCGAAGATCTGACGAGAAGCTGGGCGAATGGCAATCCAGAAGAACTCGGTGCCCTATTCATGGACCAGATGGGCTCGTTTGATAGCATCATGGTTGAGCGGCTCATCGACAATCGCAATAAGAATTGGACCGAGCAGATCGCGGACATGCTGGAGCGCAATGAGGGGGCGCTTCTCGTCGTCGGCGCAGCGCATCTGGCAGGCGAGATGAGCGTGGTGAAGCTCTTGGAAGACAAAGGCTTTACCAGCGAGCGTATTCAATAAAAAAAGGCCGGGAGCGATCCCGGCCTTCTTCATTCAGGAGAGTGAACGACTAGACGTCGCTGAGCTTGGTCCAGCGGCTGTCGTTCTGGCTCGATTTCACCGAGGCGGTGATAAACTGCATGCCTTCGATGCCATCGGCGAGCGATGGCAATACGTCGACATAGTCCGCACCGTCACCACGGATGACCGCAGCGAACTGGCTGTAAAGGGTGGCAAAGGCTTCGAGATAGCCTTCTGGGTGACCGCCCGGAATACGGACGTTCATGCCAGACGCAGCAGGCGAGGATATTGCCCCGCCACGTGTGAGGAGCTGCTTTGGCTTGCCGAATTCAGAATACCACATGTAGTTGGGGTTGTCCTGACGCCACTCGATCGAGGCCTTCTCACCGTAGACGCGCAGCTGCAGGCCGTTTTCGTGACCAACAGCAACCTGGCTGGCCCAGAGCATGCCCTTCGCGCCGCCTTCGAAGCGCAGCATGATGTGGACGTTATCATCGAGCTGACGACCGGGCACGAAGGCATCCAGATCGGCCGCAACGGCTTCGGTTTTAAGCCCCGTGACGAAGCGCGCCAGATTGTAGGCGTGGGTGCCGATGTCGCCAATGGCGCCGCCTGCCCCGGACTTGCTTGGGTCGGTGCGCCAAGAGGCTTGCTTATTGCCCTCATCGGCCTCGATGGCGAGCCAATCCTGCGGATACTCAACCTGCACGACACGGATCTTGCCCAGAGCGCCAGACTTCACCAGCTCGCGCGCCTGACGGATCAGTGGGTAGCCGGTATAGTTGTGGGTGAGGAGGAATTTCGCGCCGTTCTTGGGCTTGATGTCCAAGAGTTTGCGCGCGTCTTCGAGAGTGGACGTGATCGGCTTATCGCAGATGACGTGGATGCCAGCCTCAAGGAATGCCTTGGTGGGGCCAAAGTGCATATGGTTGGGGGTGACGATGGCAACAGCCTCGATGCCGTCTGGACGCGCGGCTTCGGCGCGAGCCATTTCCTCGTAAGAGGTGTAAATGCGGTCTTCGGCGAGGCCGATGTTGCGGCCGGATTCTTTTGCAACTTCGGGCCGCGACGAGAGTGCGCCTGCGACAAGGTCATAATCGCCATCAATGCGCGCGGCGATCCGGTGCACATAGCCAATGAAAGCCCCCGTGCCGCCGCCAACCATGCCGAGGCGAATGCGCTTTGCGCCATTTTCAGCCATTGAATTCCTCCAGAGTGCAACTGCTCAGATGTCTAGCATTTTAGCGCGCCCGCTGAGTTTGGGGCGCGCTTTTACGATTGAAATAGGACGATTAGAGGCCGAGCATCTTGCGGTTAGCCGCCTGATCGGAGCCGCCGCTGGCGAAGTCATCGAACGCCTTTTCAGTGACGCGAATGATGTAGCTCTCGATCAGTTCCGCGCCTTCCCGTGCGCCATCCTCTGGATGCTTGAGTGCGCATTCCCATTCGAGAACAGCCCAGCCCTGGAAGTCATTGGCGGCCATTTTGGCAAAGATGGCCGGGAAATCGACCTGACCATCACCGATGGACCGGAAGCGCCCTGCCCGATCAACCCAAGACTGGAACCCGCCATACACGCCCTGACGGCCGGTTGGGTTGAATTCAGCGTCCTTCACGTGGAAGGCCTTTATGCGGTCTTTGTAGATGTCGATGTAGTCGAGATAATCGAGTTGCTGCAGAACGAAGTGGCTTGGATCGTAGAGAATGTTGGCGCGCGGGTGGTTCTTCACGCGATCGAGGAACATCTCGAACGACACGCCATCGTGCAGGTCTTCGCCGGGGTGAATTTCGTAGCAGACATCGACGCCAGCATCGTCAAATGCATTGAGGATCGGCGTCCAGCGGCGCGCCAGTTCGTCAAAGGCTTCTTCCACGAGACCAGCGGGGCGCTGTGGCCATGGATAGATATAGGGCCAGGCGAGCGCGCCGGAGAAGGTCGCATGGGCCTTTAAACCGAGGTTCTGTGAAGCCTTGGCAGCGTTCAGCATGGTCTGAACAGCCCATTCCTGGCGGGCCTTTGGATTGCCATGCACGGAGGCAGGCGCAAAGCCATCAAAGGCTGCGTCATAGGCTGGGTGAACGGCAACGAGCTGACCCTGCAAATGGGTCGATAGCTCGGTGATTTCGAGGCCGTAGCTGTTGATCTTGCCCTTGAGCTCATCAGCATAGGTCTTGGACGTTGCGGCCTTCTCAAGGTCGATCAGGCTCGAAACCCAAGTGGGGATCTGAACACCTTTGTAGCCGAGGTCTGCAGCCCATTTGCAGATATTGTCGAGTGTATCGAACGGGGCTTTGTCGCCGGCGAACTGCGCCAGGAAAATAGCGGGGCCTTTGATAGTGGTGGCCATAGTGTCCTCCTCTGACTCCGTGCCTTAATAGACAGGAGACCCTTTCCTCCGCGGAATGGATACCGCTTAGTTTTCGGGCGGCAATTGCTCGCCGCCCAAGTGCTGTGATCACAGTTTTGTCTGCACTAGACAGACTGTCAATGACGCACGTCAATCAAGCTCTTAGCAGCGCCCGCGCCTCTTCTATGCCGAGCGCACGAGGACGTTCGCATGTCGTTCTGAGCGTAAGAACTTTTCCGCTCTCGCCGGCTTCGAGCAGCCCAGTCATCACTTCAACAACATGCAGTGCTGAATCCAAACCACAGCGTGGCGTCTGGGAAGTCTCGATTGACTGCATCATGTCCGCGAGACCGGCGCAGCGGTAGTTGGCGCGTGGTTCGGCCTTGTCGAGATCCTGATTGGCAATGCCAAATGGATGGGCCCATGGATCAACCGCAGTGCGAATGCCTTCGATGCCGGTGGTGACCAGATCACCGCCGAAGAAGTTCGGATCGGGAACAAAGATCGAGCCATCGGTGCCGTAAAGCTCGATGTTGTGGTGACCATGCGAGGCCACGTCCCAGCTCGCGCCAATGGTGACGATCGCGCCGTTGTGGAACTCAAGAATGCCGTGGATCGTGGTTGGGGTGCCAACCTTGATCGCGGAACCCTTGTATGGGCCTTCAGCCGAGACGATACGTTCTGTGCGGGCCATGTTGGTGAAGGCCGAGAGGCGCTTCACTGGGCCGAGCAGATGCACGAGATCGGTGATGTAGTATGGACCAAGATCAAGGATCGGGCCGCCACCGGGCTGGAAGAAGAAGTCCGGATTTGGATGCCAGTGTTCCATGCCACGGCTCATGACGTGCATGGTGCCGCTCATGATCTTGCCGAGCTTGCCGCTGTCGATGATTTCACGGGCCTGCTGATGCGCACCACCGAGGAAAGTGTCGGGAGCCGAACCAACCTTGAGGCCACGCTCGTCGGCGGCCTTCTTGAGCGCAAGGCCCTCTTCAACCGACAGCACAAATGGCTTTTCGGAATAGGCGTGCTTGCCAGCAGAGATGATGTCCTTGGACACTGAGAAATGGGTGGACGGGATGGTCAGATTGACGATCACGTCCAGCTCAGAATTCTTGAGCAGTTCGTCAGGTGTCTGAGCCGCAACGCCGAATTCATCCGCACGGCGCTTGGCCGCTTCGGGCAGAATGTCAGCGACTGCGCGCACTTCGAGGCCCCTAAAGAGCGGCGCGAGGCGCAGATAGGCTGCCGAGATATTGCCGGCACCCATGATGCCGACGCCGTATGTCTTCGCCATGGCGATTACTTCCAGTTCTTAGCGTTTGCGATCGACTGGGTGGCAAAGCGCACCGGGTCGGATGGCTTGTCGTGTTCGGCGACGAAATACTGAGCCTTGGTCTTAGCCTCGACCTTCTTGATCAGCTCTTCCCAGCCGACAACGCCAGTGCCAACATCGGCCCAACCGTCTTCGTCGGTCTTTTCGCCCGCTGGAGCGATGTCCTTGACGTGGACGGCGGTGATGCGGTCGCCATACTTATCGAACCAAGCGACAGGATCGGTCTTGCCGCGGATCACCCAGGCGACGTCGCATTCCCATTCGATGTTCGGAGCGGTTTCGAGGATGATTTCCATCGGGGTACGGCCGGAGGTCGTTGGATGGAACTCAAAATCATGGTTGTGCCAGCCAAAGCCGTAGCCAGCCTTGGTGTAAACTTCGCCGAGCTCGGCGAGCGTTTCTGCCAATTCGAGCCACTTGCTTTCATCTTCCGAGCGCTGGTCCGGCATGATGAACGGGCAGTAGATGCGCTTTACGCCGATGATTTCGGCGGTCTTGAGCGCGATAGCGGTGTCCTTGAGCTGATCGAGGCCGAAGTGGCCGGTCGGCATGGACAAGCCATTGTTTTTGAGGTGCGCAGCAAAGCTTGCTGGATCTTCATAGAGACCGCCGTAGCCTTCGACCTGCGTGTAGCCAAGTGACGAAAGCTTGGAAAGAAATTCTGGCAAGGATGGATAGTTGCGCGCGCTATACAGCTGGAATGACAATTGAGTCATTTGGGTCTCTATTCATACGGTTCATGCGGTGACGGTGAGGCTAAGTCGCCTGTTCCGCTGCGTCTGTCTCATTGGGCAGAATGACCACCGCGAAAGTAATATCGGAGGTAAAGAACGGCGCCCCTTGGGACGCCGTTGCTAATTCTTAGAGGCGGTTCTCAGTCTGTGCGTTGAACAGCGAGCCGCGGGCGATATCAAAGCCGAGAGTAACCTTGTCGCCGACGTTCAGATCGATGTCGCTCGAGCACCGGAAGGTCACCGAAACACCAGCGACCTTGGTCCAGGCCAGAGTTTCCGAACCCATAGGCTCAACGATTTCGATCTCCGCCTGTGTGGTGAACGGCGAACCCTGCGCCGCGTCGCCGAGGAAGATGTGTTCTGGGCGAACGCCGAGAACAGCCTTAGTTGCGCCTGTTACGGGCTTGACGAAATCATACGTGCCGACCGGAATTTTGGTGCCATCTTCAGCGGTGAAAGTGGCGCCATCCAGCGTTCCGTTGAGGAAGTTCATCGACGGCGAGCCGACGAAACCCGCGACGTAGAGATTGACCGGCTTGTTGTAGATGGTGTGCGGATCAGCAAGCTGCTGAATGACACCATTCTTCATGATGGCAATACGGTCTGCCAGCGTGAGCGCTTCGATCTGGTCGTGGGTCACGTAGATCATGGTGTTCTTCAGGCGCTGGTGAAGGCGCTTGATTTCAACACGCAGGTCCGAGCGCAGCTTGGCGTCAAGGTTGGAGAGTGGTTCGTCAAAGAGGAAGACGTCCACGTCACGTACCAGTGCACGGCCAATGGCGACGCGCTGGCGCTGACCACCGGAGAGGTTCGCTGGCTTACGGTGGAGAAGTGGCTCGATCTGGAGGATTTCGGCAGCACGCTTGACGCGCTTGTCGATCTCTTCTTTTGCCATGCCGGCAACGCGAAGACCAAACGAGAGGTTCTTCTCGACGGACATCTGCGGATAGAGCGCATAGGACTGGAACACCATGCCGATGCCACGGTCCTTGGGCTCTTCCCAAGTGACGTTCTTGCCGTTGATGAAGATCTGGCCGTCGGACACTTCCAACAGGCCCGCGATGCAGTTGAGCAAGGTGGACTTGCCGCAACCCGATGGGCCCAAGAGAACGATGAATTCGCCGTGCGCGATGTCCAGGTTGAGGTTTTCGAGAACCTTGACGGAGCCGAAGTTGAGGGACAGGTCTTTAATGGAAACGCTTGATTGCATGGTCGTTATCCCTTCACGGCGCCAGCGGCGACACCGCGGACAAACAGCTTGCCGGAGACAAAGTAGACGATCAAAGGCACGAGGCCGGTGAGTACGGTAGCCGCCATGTTGACGTTGTACTCAGGCGTACCCTGGGCGGAGTTGACGATATTGTTCAGCTGAACGGTCATCGGCTGGTTATGCGTGCCTGCGAAGACAGCGCCGAAGAGGAAGTCGTTCCAGATGCCGGTGATCTGCAGGATGAGCGCAACCACGAAGATTGGCAGCGACATTGGCAGCATGATTTCAAAGAAGATGCGCCAGAACCCTGCCCCATCGACACGCGCAGCCTTGAACAGCTCTTGTGGCAAAGACGCGAAGTAGTTGCGGAACAGCAGCGTCAGGATCGGCATGCCGAAGATGGTGTGGATCAGGATGACGGCTTCGAGCTTGCCGAAAATGCCCAGTTCACGGGTGATCATCACGAGCGGATAGAGCATCACCTGATAGGGGATGAATGAGCCGAAGATGAGGATCGAGAAGAAGATTTCCGAGCCCTTGAAGCGCCAGTTGACCAGAGCATAGCCGTTAATCGCGGCAATGAAGATCGAGACGATCGTGGAGGGAACGGTGATCTTGACCGAGTTCCAGAACCCCGGGGACAGGCCATTACAGGTCAGGCCCGTACAAGCACTGGTCCAAGCACTGACCCAAGCATCAAAATTGATCTGGTTCGGCAGTGCGAAGATCGAGCCGAAGCGGATTTCTGGCATGGTCTTGAACGAGGTCGAGACCATCACATAGAGCGGGAACAGGAAGTAGAGCGCGAAGAAAACCAGCGTCGTGTAGAGCATGATCTTCTTCGGCGTGAAGAAGGGCTTTGGCTTGGGGCCGCGCGGTTCAGTCGACGAAACAGGCGCAGCGCCAGTCATGGTTGCAGTGGTACTCATGTGCGTTTGCCCTTCCCGCCGAATTCCAGATAGGCCCACGGGATCATGATGATCATGACGGAAATCAGCATCATGGTGGCTGCGGCCATCGCCTGGCCGATATTGCCGCCAGAGAACATGTAGTTAACGACGTATTTGGCAGGCACTTCGGACGAAATACCGGGGCCGCCATTGGTGAGCGCAACGACCAAATCGTAAAGGCGCACGATGCCGGAGCCGATCAGCACCACAGCGGTGACGAGAACGCCACGCATCATTGGCAAAACGATCGAGACATAGGTGCGCCAGGTCGGAATGCCATCGACGCGCGCGGCCTTCCAAATTTCTTCGTCAACGCCACGGAGACCGGCAAGCATGAGAACCATGCAGAAGCCAACGCCCTGCCAAAGGCCGGCGATCAACAGCGCAAACAGCACCATGCGCGGATTGGAAATCCAATCGAAGGTAAAGTTAGCCCAGCCCAGATCGCGCATCGCGCCCTGAAGGCCGAGAGTGGGGTTCATGATCCACTGCCAAACAAGGCCCGTAACGATGAACGACAAAGCGAAAGGATAGAGCATGATGGTGCGGAAGGCGCTTTCGAAGCGGATCTTCTGGTCCATCAAAACGGCCAAGAGGAAACCCAGTACCAGCGTCAGCACGAGGCTCATGGCACCATAGGTCATCAAATTGGTGACCGAGATGTTCCAACGGCTGGTCGCAAACAGGCGATCATACTGGTCGAAGCCAACGAACTTGCCAGTCGGCAGGAGCTTCGAGTTGGTAAAAGAATAATAGATGGTCCAGATCGTGCACCCGACGAAGACGACGAGAACTGTCGCGATCATGGGCAGCGCCGCTATTTTGGCGGGCAGGTTTTTCCGGAAGGTTTTTTGCAGGAGACCAGGTCGAGCGACGTCGCGACCCTCCTCCACCGTTTGAACGGCTATGTCCGCCATTTTTCTCTCCATTGAGAAGATGGTCGACCTCCAATCCGGAGATCGACCACCGCTTTCAGGAATGAGAACTAGTCCTCATTCAACTCAGGCAGGATTAGTCAGCCTGAGCGACGATTTCGGCACGGCGCTCGATGTAGTCATCAACAGTGATGTTTTCATCGGCGAAGAACTCGAGATCGAGATCCTGCAGCTGCTGCTGGGTGTCGCTCGAGAGCGAGAAGTCACCCGATGGCAGCAGGCCATTGCCGAGCAGGTCGATGGCCTTCTTCATGCAAGCGTTCGCGCCCGACAGGTCGATGTCGGTACGGATCGGCATGGAGCCCTTGACCATGTTGAACTTCAGCTGAGCTTCTGGAGAGATGAGCAGGCGAGCAAGATCTGCCTGTGCATCAAGAACTTCCTGAGAAGTGCCTTCTGGGAGCTTAGGGAAGTAGAAGCTGTCGCCACCGCCGGTGAGCTGAGTGCCAAGGCCGAGGCCTGGAAGGCATTCATAGTCTACGCCTGGTACGCCGCCTGCGATCTGCAGGTCGCCAGCGAGCCAGTCACCGTGGATGTTACCAGCAGCTTCACCAGCGAGGAGCTGATTGCCAACGTCGCCGAAGGACGGAACCATGGTTTCTGGTGCAGTGACCTTACGGAGCGAGTCCATAGCTTCCGCAACCTTGCGGAACTCTGGCGAACGCACAGCTTCTGGGTCCTTGTCGCGGTTGATCTTGAGAACCAGATCAGCACCACCGATACCAGCCATCAGAACGCCTGGTACGCCGTTGATCGGCCAGCCGGTTGCGAGACCGAATGGCAGAATGCCGGCTTCCTGCAGAGCAGGCCAGGACGCTACGTATTCGTCCCAGTTGGTTGGAACTGGCTGACCAATCTTTTCGTAAGCCTTGGTGGAGAGCCAGAGCCAATCCCACGAGTGGATGTTGACTGGCAGGCAGTAGAGACCGCCTTCGTACTTGCATGGCTCAAGCTGGGTAGGATCGACATAGAAGCTTTCGATGTCCATGTCAGCGACGATGTCGGTCAGGTCGCGCATCAGGCCAGCCTGGATCAGCTCTTCAGCGTCACGGCCGGTGTTCATCATGGTCGCGCCCATTGGGTTGCCACCGATGATGCGGGAAATGATGACTGGGTTTGCGCCAGTGCCCGAACCAGCAAGGGCGCTATCGACCCACTTGTTGCCGGTTTCAGCTTCAAAAATCTTGGCGAATTCGGAGACCGCTGCCGCTTCACCAGCGGAAGTCCACCAGTGGGTGACTTCAAGATCAACAGCGTAAGCAGCAGTCGAGCCGAGGAAAGCGGTTGCCATAGCGGCAACCACTGCGAACTTCTTCATGAGATTGTCCTCCCGAGACACGGGGCGCCACCGCCCCAGTGATGCACCTGATGCAACCCTCCTCTTCCCAGAACAGGAGCCGCATCGGTGTGTAATCGATTGCATGTGCCCCCTAAAATGGCATTGCAATCGATTTCAGGAGTTTCATACACGCCTTGCGCTGCTGTCAAGAGTGTTTTACATCGATTGCATAAGCTGTCAGCACAGAGGGGAGCTGCCAGACGTGTCTGAGCATAGAAAAACACCTACAATTCAAGATGTTGCCCTAGCAGCTCAAGTATCTACCGCCACTGTGAGCCGCGCTTTATCTCACCCAGATCGGGTGAGCGAGACCACGCGTGCAAAAGTTGCTGATGCGATCCATGTAACCGGTTACACCCTCAATTTAGCGGCCCGCTCGTTGCGGCAAAGGACTACCAAGACTATATTAGTTGCACTTCCGGATATCAGAAACGGGTTCTTCTCGTCTATTCTGGACGCAATTGAGCGCGAGGCCACGGCCCGCGGATACGGCGTTTTAATTGCCAATCTCTACATCGGCGCCGAGAGTGCTATGCAATTGCAAAGCTATTTGCTTTCCAATCGCGCCGACGGACTTTTGCTGCTGGATGGGTCGCTCGACGCGCGGACGCTGCAAATTCTGACCTCAGAACCGCATGCAATTCCCCTCGTGGTCGCCTGCGAAGAGATCGTCAACGCAGGGTTCCACACGGTGCTTACCGACAATGCGCAGTCTGCTGACCGCGCGACCCAGCATTTAATCGATCTTGGCCACAAACGGATTGGGCACCTGCTGGGACCTGAGAGCAATGTCGTCGCCAAGGAGCGGCTCAAGGGTTTTCTGGCAGCGATGAAGCGCGCAGATCTGCCAGTGTCGCCAGAGTGGCTGCTGCGCGGCAATTTTGAAATGGACAGCGGGTTCGGCGCGGCATCACGCTTTGCCTCACTGTCTGAACGTCCGACGGCTGTGTTCGCAGCCAATGACGAATCGGCGATCGGGTTCATGTCCGGCTTGCGTCGACACGGCATCCTCTGCCCGCGCGATATTTCCATTATCGGCTATGACGATCTCGACGTGGCGGCGCACTATACCCCTGCCCTGACGACGATAAGACAGCCACGGCAAACGTTGGGCCGGATGGCCGCAGAAACGCTGATCGACATGCTGGAAGACGGCTACATCAAGCGCGGACAGCTGCGCATTGTGTTGAACTCGGAGCTCATTGTTCGGGAAAGCACCAGTCACCCACAGGCAGACGCGTGAGAGCGCAAGTGGGGTGTGGTAATTTCAGCAAAATGCTGTAAAGCAAAGCCCGCTAGGCCCCTTAGCTCAGCTGGATAGAGCAACGGACTTCTAATCCGTAGGTCGCAGGTTCGAATCCTGCAGGGGTCGCCAGTTTCCTGAAATTGTTATCGAACTTTCGGCAGGCGGGGCAGCGTTTGCGCACTGCCCCGGAGCATTCGGGTACGATTGCTTTGGTGGGTCACCTGGTCCATCAAGCCTAGCGTTGTTTGGCGACGCCTTGGCCGGATGGAGCAGAACCATCGGCTAGTCGATTTGACCGGCCATGGGCAGACCGTTGGAGCGCCACGCCTCGATACCGCCACGGTACCAATAGGCCTTCCAGCCGGCCATGCCAGCCCGCAGAGCGGCATTGTAGGAGGAGCGGTCCTGCATGCCTGCGCCGAAGAAGATGATCGGCACGGATTTGTCGCCGCCTGTTTCCTCGGTCAGCCAGTCTTCGATAAGCCCCTGAAATCGATCTGTAAGGCTACCGTCGCGCCCGGCGTCGACCACTGCAAAAGCGCCGGGCAAGGTTTCTGCGCCGCCACTGGTATCCACCAACAACCAATTATCGTTGCCGGTCAGTAGGTCGACGATGGCGGGGGTCGTCAACACATCGGCGCGCATGTGAGCAGCTGGAGTTGGACCACGATAGGGCGCGGGGAAAAGGACCGAGGTTGCAGGGACACCATAATCGGCGAGCTCGTTGAGCGCGCCCGCGGTAACCATCATCTCTGAGGTCACGGCAACAGTGTCAGCCTGAGCCGGTGGTGCGGAGGATGTCTGCGTTCCGCCCAATTCCACCTCAGCGAGCATGCCAATGAGATACTCGATGAGGTCGTAGCACATGGTGATACTGCCCTCACTCGGGTTGTACCATGCGTTGAGTTCACCGCACTGGCGATAGGTAACGGTCAGGTCACGCGGCAGAACGTAAGTCTTGGAAAGGTCTTCGGCAAAACCGCGCAGACCATCTTCAAATGTCTCGACCAAGAAGCGGCTGACAGGCGTTGTCGGCTGCTCGAACGTCACCTTCACAGCAGCTCCGGGGGCATCGGCCATCAAATGCCCGTCTGGATGCCAGGTGCTAATGCGGGTGTGCGGCGCTAGGATCGTGCGCCAAGCGCGGTTTTGACGATTGAACTCTTCGGCGCAACGCGACAGCGTCCGCTCTTCCATGCCGACCTGCTCGGCGATGTGTTCGTAAAGACCCGGATTGCCGCCGTAGATCACGCAAAATGTGTTCCGGAAGCGCCGCAAGTCGCCGGTGTGCTCGTCCTGCCAAGGCAGTTGCTGACCGGTCTGGGAATTGATCATGCCGCCATAGTACCAAGGCAGGACCGAGTAGATCGCCACTTCGCGACCGATCAGATCGATGTTTTCATCACCCGAGGGATACATGGTCGGCTCGACGACGCGCAGCGCGGAGAAAATGTCGACCGCGTCCTCTTCTGGCCCAGTGGAGGGCAATTGCAGTTCGGCAATCAGGGCATGGCCGAATTCATGCATGAATATGCCATTGGTGACGCCCAGATAAGCGCCGATCAACTGCGACTCATGCGTGTTGATGAAGGGGATAGCTCCCTCCCCTGTTGATGAGGTTGGGGGCGGAGCGGCGCTGGTTCCCGTCGTTTGCGGCGCTGCAGCATTGCTCGTCGACACGACAAAATCGCTAAAATAGAAATCGCCACGCTCATAGGCCAAGATGCCAACGGCACCGCCAAGAATTGCCTGCTCATTGACCTGTGCGATGAGTTTTCCATTGAGGAAAAAGCCACCCACGCCGGGCTGTTCAACCCATTCCAGCAGATCAGTGCCGTCCACCTTCGCAGCGCCCGGGAGGCGACCGATCTCGGTGGATTTGCCGTCCTCACCAAAGCACAGGACAAGGCCATCACCACCCAAGGTGATCTCGCCAAGGCATGAGTTCTTGGTCGTGGCGCTTTCGACAACAATGCCTGCCGCCGAGAGTTTGAACTCCTCGACAGTCCGGCCTTGTGGGGGGCGTATGTTGACGTTGACCTTTACGACGCGCTCGCCCGAAGCGACGGGGCCGCCCATAGGCATGGTGAAAAAGTTTTCCGAGCTGGCCTTGCTTTCGTTGACCAGCACCAACCACTCATTCTCGAAAAACGTGCCCCACCCTTCACGGTTTCCGGAGCCAATGATCGAGGTCGCCAGCGGCCCCATGATCTCAGCCATGCGGGTGGCGTTGGCGTCGCTCCCCGCCGGTGGCGGCGTTGTGGCGGGGGCATCAGCGGGGGCTGACGCGCCTGCGCTGCCGCCCCGTGGTGGGAGACCCGAGCCTTGAGCCGGTGGAGGAGCAATGTCCTCCATATCGGTCACCATGAATTCAGCGACGCCAAAGGTGCCACGCTCGAAGGCCATAACCCCAAGCTCGTCGCCCAACGCGGCGGCGTTGGGAACGTCACCCAGAAGCTTCCCGTTGACGATGAAGGTGGCAAGACCGGGCGTTTCGATCAAATCAATGACGTCGGTGCCATCGAGCTTGGCGGCTTTGGCGACGGTGGCGACCGATTCAAATTTTCCATCGATGACGCAAAACAGATTGGCGGCCGCTTCCGCAGTCAACTCGGCGACGCAGGTCCCCTTGTTTGCGCTGTTGCGAACCACCATCCCGATGGCTGCAGTGGGCTGCTCGGAACTGATGGAAACATTGACGGAAGCACGACGCCCCGCGGCACTGGGCGGGCCCGCTTTAATCGTCAGAGTTTGTTCGGATTTTTCCAGAGTGTCGTTGCGCATAACGAACCAGCCGTCTTGCTCACCGGCAAACCAGCCGCGTTGCAATTGCTGATCCACAACACCGTCCAGCGCTCCCAGTATCTGCTGGCCAAAAGCCGGGCCGGACAGTGACAACCCAGAGGCTGCGACACAAAAAGCTAACTTAGAAAATTTCATCGACAACCTGATAATCAAAACTGCTGCGAGGCAATGTGGACTGGGTAAGCGACCGGGGGGCCAAGAAATATTTTAGCCGCCGTTAACTCAAACAATCAAACTGGTATTCCAGTTTCGTGCAAGATGCCAATTGCGGGTGTGAATAGAGGCCCGTTTTGGGGCCTCCGAGGCGCGCAGTCTGCGCAAGTCGACAAATAGTCGCTCTCGGAAAAATTTGAGTACTGCCAGTGATCAAGCAGGCGTACGCACTCAGATCCATCTGACATATTTGACGAGCAGAATTTAAGTCTCGGCTCTCGGGACAAAAAAAGACCGCTCCCGAATGGGAGCGGCCGATGCAGTTTAGCGCCGAACAGAACCTGTACCGAGCTTATGCCGTTGTGCTGCGCGGGATCAGCATAGCGAGGACCGCACAAACCACGGCAGCGACCAGCCCCATGACGAAGACGGAGTGGAACCCGGCGCTATGATCAGCACTGGCTGTGCTCGCAAGGATCGAGCCTACCAAGGCTGCCGCTACGGTGGTGCCGAACGAGCGCATGAGCGTATTCAGGCCGTTGGCGGCAGCGGTTTCACTGCGCGGGACCGCATCCATTATCAGCGCGGGCATTGCTGCGTAGCCAAGGCCGATGCCGATGCCGATGACCACATTCACGATCGGGATGTAGATGGCTTGCAGAGGCACAAGAACGCAGAAGAGATAGGCCACCGCGATCACTGAAGCGCCAGCCACGAGAAGCGGGCGCGTACCCACACTGCGGGCAATACGACCGGAAATCGGCGACATGGCCAGCATGGCCAAGCCGGCCGGCATGAGCATCAGGCTGGCGGAGAGAAGATCGATCCCCATTCCGCCCAAGGCGGCAGGAAACTGCAGCAATTGTGGGAAGGCGATGCTGGAGGAGAACAAGGCAAAGCCCATGGCCACCGACGCAAGATTGGTCGTGAGAACGGCAGGCTTAACGCTCACGCGCAGGTCGACCAATGGGTTGGAAATGCGCAATTCGTAGATGGTCCATAGCGCCAAAGCGACAAGGCCGACGCCAAAGCACAGCAAGGTCGGCATAGCGCCCCAGCCCCAAGTGTTGCCGCGGGAGATCGCAAGCAGCAGCCCAGTAAGACCAATGGCGAGACCGATGACACCAACAACGTCAACGCGTCCACCGCTCTTGACGCCGGTCTTTGGCACCACTGCCCAGATCAGCGCAAAGGCGACTGTGGCGAGACCCGCCGCCAAAATGAACAGCATGTGCCAATCAAGGTTTTCGGTCACCAGAGCGCTGACCGGCAGGCCGATGGCACCGCCAACGCCGAGCGTCGCACTGACCAAAGCAATGGAACTGCCCAAGCGCCGCGTATCGACAATGTCGCGCAAAAGGGAAATGCCGAGAGGGATAACACCCATGCCCATGCCCTGAAGCGTACGGCCAAGGATCATGGGTATGAGGCCTTGAGACATGGCGCAGACCAGCGAACCAAGGGTCAGAATAGCCATCAGGATCAGCGCGACAGTACGCTTGCCGAACATGTCGCCAAGCTTGCCGACAATCGGGGTCGAGACTGAAGCGGCCAGGAGAGTGGCCGTGATCACCCAAGCGGTGTCTTCTGCCGGCGCATTGAGCAATTCAGGCAGTTTGCTCTGAATCGGAATGAGGATCGTCTGCATGAAAGACGCGCCCATGCCCGCAAAGGCAAGAACGCCTACGGTGAGGCTTTGTCTTGCGCTGCTATAGGCTGAAGAAAAAACATGAGCGGAGTCGGCTCGCACGAAAGGCCTCGAATTTTAAGATTGGGTCTACTATATGAGACTGCGTATCACACGATAGGGAGTCGTGAGAAATGAATTTGCGCGAACGCACCGCTGAAATCATGCAGACCGAAACGGCACGAGCGGCGCTCGATGTGCTCCTCGCGCATGGTTATGATGGCATGACGGCGGACGAACTCGCCAAGGCCGTTGGCATCTCGCGAGCGACGTTCTTCCGATATTTCGGATCTAAGGACGAAGTGATCATCGCTGCGATGCTGGAGGCCGACGACTTCTTTGAGCGCAGGTTCCGGGAATTTGCCGCCGACACGGAGGACGGTCTGTGGGCGCGGATGCGCCGGGCATTTGAACCCACTGTGCTGGCCGCAGAAACGAACAGCGAAAAATTGCGGGCACGCACGCGCCTTATTCAATCGCAGCCCATGCTAGGGGCCAGGTTGCGTCGGGCACGCTTGCCGCAGATTGAACGACTTGCAGCTGTGCTGGAGGAAGAGGGTCTGACCGACATCCAAGCTCACGCCATGGCCACGGCCGCAATTGCCGTACTGGATTACTGCTGGTCGCAATGGGCGCGAGACGATGAGGCTTCGCTGCGGTCCATCCTCGACGAAGCGTTCCACTTTATGGGACGCTAAAGGCCGGCTGGCACCGCAATAGATGAGAGGCGCAGACACTGCCTGCACCTCAAACGCAAAAACCAACTCACCGATAGTGCGACGCTACTCACCGGACATAACGGCGAGACAGTTCAGTTACTTAATTTCTGCTGATAGCCTTTCAAAATACGCAAGCGCTTCGTCACGAGAGATCGAGCCGCTTTTGTCCACGTCGTTCTGATCAAACATGTCCGTGACCATGGCTTCAGGCTCCTCAGATATCCAACGTGTAAAGACGTTGCCCTTCGAGGGACCTGCATAAGCGAGACCGGCTAACGCCACCGCAATCGCTCCTGCCAATAATATCTTTGCCCTCATTTATTCGATCTCCAATGTCGCAAACATCCGAGCAACTCGGACAATTCTAAAAATATCAGTCAACTATGCCGCCACGCACGGTACATGGCGGAACATTACTTGCCAACGACGTAATTTGATCGAATGCGTCACAAATTCAAAGACGACGCGGATTTGACGGCTAGAGCACGGTGCGTCCGGCCAACATCTCCGAAGCGGTTTCGGCGGCAATATCCCCGAGAATGGCGCAACAGACGGTTTCGCCCACCATGACCCCGAGCTTGAAACCGTGGCCGGAACAGGCGCTGACAACCCAGCCTTTTGCGTCGAGCGGTTCGACGCGGAAACGCTCTTCGTCAGTCACCGTGTAATAGCAAATTTTGCGTTCTAATTCAGCGTACTGGGACGCATCCTTAAAAACTCGTTTCAAGGCATCCAGCACAGGCGTGTAGTCCTCTGCAGTCGCGATGCGATTGTCCGAACCGTGGCCAATACGCGAGAAGTAGTGGTCACCAATCTTGAGGCGCGTACCGTCTTTAGGCGGCAGGATATAGGCGAGCTTGTCGTCCAGATGGTCGATGACCACCGGCGCGTTGTTCCAAGCATCGGAATATTGAGCGGGCGGCTCGAGATAGAGCACCATCTGGCGCGAGGCCTCGGCAATGTCGGCATAACCGGGCAATAGATCGCTGATCCAGGCGCCGGCGCAGACCACGACCATATCGCCGGTAATGATCTGACCGTCGGCCTCGACCGTTCCCGCTATGGCATCAACCTTGGTGACGCGCGTGTTGGGGCGAAGATCGGCCCCATTTGCATCGAGCCATTTTGCCAGATCGGTAACAATGCGATCGGCATAGAGGAGCCCTGCCCCATCCGCTTCATAAGCGCTGACAGCGCCCTTCATATTGAGGAAAGGCAGACGCTGCTCGAGCTCGGTAAGTGTAAGCGGACGATGCTTGATGCCGACCGCATCCAAAGCCGTGGCGGTACTGGTGTATATGTCCGCGTCAGTGCGGGAGACATAGATCGCCGGGGTCTTATGAATATGGGTCGCGCCAATGTCGGCCCAGAGCTCGTCATAGAGTTCAAAGGTCCGTGGCATGAGCGCGGTGTAGCCCGGCATGCCCGTATAGGTGTGACGCGTGATCCGATGCTCATCGAAGGACGAGGAGATTGGGTTCGGGATGGGGCCCTGATCGAACAGCGTAACCTCTACCCCGCGCTTGCGTAACCGCCATGCCAAGCTAAGGCCTGCGATTCCTGCACCAACGATCAAAACTCTCATGTCAGCCTCATTTACTCGTTTCAAATCGCCCGCGCGACGAAGAAATATATTCTCAAAAGCGAACGAGTTTCGCGAAAATCTCTATCCGGCTTATAGTGTTTTCCCTAAACGAGAGGGATATAATTTCAGCCAATGTTTTAACTGAGAGTTCCAGAAGTGAAAGTCTCAAAGCTTCTTATCACCGCCGCTCTCCTCGCTGGCGTTTCCACCGCCACGACCGCTTGGGCGCAGTCTTATAACCCAGATGCGTCCATCCGCATTGGTTCGCTCTACGAGCCGCAGAACCTCGACAACACCGCAGGCGCTGGCCAGGGCATCAACGAAGCTTTCAACGGCAACGTTTATGAAGCTCTGTACCAACTGACCGATGCAGGCACTGTCGATGCCAAGCTGGTTGAAAGCCACGAAGTCAGCGAAGACGGCCTCACTCACACCTTCAAGCTTAAGTCTGGCGTGACCTTCCACTCCGGCGATCCGCTGACCGCTACTGACGTGAAGAACTCGATCGAGCGCGTTACCGCAGAAGCCTCCAAGAGCTCGCGTAAGAACAGTCTCAAGACCATCACCGCAATTGACGCGCCAGATGATCAGACCGTGGTCATCACCCTGTCCGCACGTTCGGTGAACCTGCCGTACAATCTGTCCTATGTCTGGATCGTCAACGACGCTGCTGGTGACATCACTGCTGCGGCCGACGGCACTGGCCCATACAAGCTTGGCGAATGGCGCCGTGGGTCGGCGCTAGCACTGACTCGCAACGACGCCTACTGGGGCGAAGCGCCAAAGAACGCTGAAGTGATCTATACCTATTTCACGGATGCCACTGCGCTCAACAACGCACTTCTGACCAATGCGGTCGACGTTGTGACCTCGGTACAGAGCCCAGATTCGCTGCAGCAGTTCGCTGACAATCCAGCCTATACCGTGACCGAAGGTGCTTCGACCACCAAGGCGCTGCTGGCTTACAACGACCGCGTTGCACCGTTTGATAACGTCAAGGTTCGCAAGGCTCTGGCCCGCGCAACCGACAAGGCGCGCCTCTTGAACTCCATCTGGGGTGAATATGGCACGCTGATCGGCTCGTTCGTCCCACCCACCGATCCTTGGTATGTAGACCTGACCGGCGTCGATGCCTATGACGTTGAAAGCGCAAAGGCTCTGCTGGCGGAAGCAGGCTATCCAGATGGCTTTGAATTCACCATCGACACCCCAGACTACGATCCGCATCCGATCATCGCGCAGTTCCTTCAGACGGAATATGCCAAGATCGGCGTGAAGGTGAACATCAACATCATCACCTCCAACGAATGGTACACCAAGATCTACCAGGCGAAGGATTTCCAGGCGACCCTGCAGGAACACGTCAATCACCGCGATATCGTGTTCTACGGCAACCCAGACTTCTACTGGGGCTACAATAACCCAGCGGTTGTTGAGCTGATTGCTGGTGCGGAAGCTGCTGCCGACGAAACCGAACAGGTGGCTAAGCTCACTGAAGCTAACAAGATCATTGCGGAAGATGCAGCCAGCAACTGGCTCTACCTCTACCCACAGATCGTGGTTTCGGCTGCAAATGTCACCGGCTACCCAGTCAATGGCCTGAACTCGCAGTTCCCAGCCTATGGCATCGAAAAGACTGAATAAGCCTCGCGCTTATAGTCTTTAGAGACACGAATTATACGCGCCACCGGGTTCGCCCGGTGGCGTTGTCATTGCGAGGAAGCTAATGTCGCGCTTTCTCTTCGAATTAGGGATTCTCGGCCATTCTCGCCTATACGATCCGACGCACGTTCATCTTGTTGGTATCGCTGTTTATTGCGGCGATTGTGCTCTTTGTCCTTTTGCGTTTGCTACCCGGCGACCCAGCCAATGCGCTGCTTGGTGTCGGAGCAACTCCAGCACAAATTGAAGCGGCACGCGCGCAGGTTGGTTCTGACCAGCCGCTTTACGTGCAATTTGGCAGCTATCTGCAAAGCCTCATTCGTTTTGACCTCGGCAATAGCTTTGTCAGCAAAGCCTCGGTGCTTGAGGAAATCGGCAACCGCATGTCGGTGACGCTACCGCTGGCGCTGCTGGGTTTTGTCCTTTCCATCCTGATTGCTGTCCCACTCGGCGTCGTCTCTGCGGTGAAAGCGGACAAATGGTATGGCTGGTTGATCTCGGTGGTTTCCCAGTTGGGTATTGCCATCCCGGTGTTCTGGGTGGGGATTTTGCTGGTGACGCTGTTTGCCATCAATTTGCGCTGGCTTCCCTCCGGCGGGTTCCCGCTCAAGGGATGGGCAAATTTCTCGGACGCTGCGATTGGCATGATCCTACCAGCGGTGACCATTGGGCTGGTGATGGGCGCTTCGCTACTGCGCTATGTTCGAGCGGCAACTCTGGACGTTCTGGGCAGTGACTATCTGCGGACGGCCCGCGCTATGGGCGCAGGCTTTACTGAAGCCCTGCTCAAGCATGGTCTACGCAATGGCGCTGTGCCGGTGATTTCTATTTTGGGCATTGAATTGGCGACGACATTTCTTGGCGCCGTGGTGATCGAGAAGGTGTTTAGCCTACCGGGCATGGGCTCGATGCTGCTGCTGGCGATCCAACAGCGCGACTACCCCAATGTGCAGGGTGTTCTCATTATCTCTACCCTTCTCGTCCTGCTGATCGGCTTTGCTGCGGACATTTTGCAGCGTGTTGTCGATCCGCGTCTGCGGACTAAATCGCGGGTGCAAGCATGAGTCAGACCATGGACTTAAGCGCGCCGGCCAAACCAAAACTTTCACTCACCTTGTGGGCAGGGATTTTTCTCGTTGGCCTGCATGTGGTTGTTGGCCTGCTCACGCTCGTCTGGCTGCCCTATGATCCGAACGCCTTTACTGGCGGGCGACTTGAGGGCGCCAGTTGGCTGCATTGGACAGGCACTGACCGTCTCGGGCGCGATCTCTTCACCCAGTTGATGATCGGCAGCCGCATTGCGCTGCAGGTGGGCGTCTGTGCAGTGATCATTGGTGGCGTGATCGGGGTGACTTTGGGCACGATTGCGGCCTTCGCAACGCGCTGGCTGGATGATGCTCTAGCGGCGACGCTCGATATTCTGATCGCCTTCCCCACTCTACTCATTGCCATGCTGGTGGTGGCAGCGAGTGAGACGGCGTCGCTAGGCTCGGCCATCCTCGCGCTGGGGATCGCGCTTTCGGCTATCGTGGCACGATTGACGCGTATTCTGGTGAAGCGCGTTCTTGTGATGGACTACATAACGGCCGCGCGCACCTCGGGCTCGAGCTGGCTAAAAATTGTCTTCGTCCACATCATCCCCAATATCTGGCCAACGCTATCGGTGAATTTTGCCCTGCAGTTTGGCCTCGCGGTCATTGCGGAAGCGTCTCTCTCTTATCTGGGTCTGGGTGCGCCGCCGCCAAACGCCTCTTGGGGGCGGATGCTGCAGGAAGCGCAGGCTACAGTTTATAACGCCCCCCTTGGGGCCATCGCGCCGGGTGTGGCGCTGGTGACGCTGGCAATTGGCGTCAATCTTCTTGCAGACGGTCTCCGCGACGTCATTGATCCGACGAGGCAGGGACGATGAGCCTTCTTACTGTCAACAATCTCACTGTGAAGGCTGGCGCAAAGGCGCTGGTCTCAGACCTGAGCTTTACCCTCGACAAGGGCGAGCGGCTGGGGCTAATCGGGGAATCCGGTTCGGGCAAATCTCTGACCTCACTGGCCGTGACAGGCCTTTTGGCAAGGCAGTTGCAGGCTGAGGGCGTTGTGACGCTCAAAGGAACGCCGATCATTGGCGCGAAAGACCGTGACCTCAATGCTCTACGCGGCACTGCAGTCGCCATTGTCTTCCAAGAACCGCTGACAGCGCTCGATCCGCTGATGCGCGTTGGCCAGCAGATTAGCGAGGTGGTCAATCGCCGCGCCAAGCGTGACGGCGATCGGGTGACGCGTGGTGAGATGGACGCGGAAGTGGCGGCACTCATGGATGAGGTAAATCTCCCCGCCTCCCTCGCCAGCAAATACCCGCATGAGATGTCGGGGGGCCAGCGGCAACGCATAGCCATTGCTATGGCGCTCGCCTGCAAGCCTGACCTTCTTATCGCCGATGAGCCAACGACTGCCCTCGACGTCACGACGCAGGCCGAAATCATGAGTCTTATCAAACGGCTCGTGGCGGAACGTAACATGGCACTTCTCTTTATCAGCCACGATCTGCCGGTGGTGGCCAACACGGTGGACCGGGTGGTGGTGATGCGGCACGGGGTAGCCGTGGAAGCCGGAGCTGTGGGCGAGGTATTCCGTTCTCCTCAGCATGATTACACCAAGAGCCTGCTGGCGGCGGCGAAGGCCTTTGACAACGCGATCGGGGGCCAAGCATGAGCCTCGTTAGCATCGACAATGTCAGCTTCGCTTATACAAGCGAGCGGCAGATTTTAGCTGGCGTCTCCACTGAAATCGCACCGGGCGCTACCGTTGGCCTTGTAGGTGAATCCGGCTCGGGCAAAACCACACTGCTCCGCCTGCTGCTGGGCCTGACCAAGCCGCAGGGCGGGACCGTTCGGTTTGATGGGCAGGTGCTCGACCCGAGCAATCGGGCATTTATGCGCGATTATCGTCGGCAGGCGCAGGTGGTGTTCCAAGACCCCTACTCCTCGCTCGATCCGCGCCAAAAAGTGTTTTCCATTATCGCCGAGCCGTTAAAGTCACTGCGCATCGCAGGCGACCACAAGGCTATGGTGATGGCTGCGCTGGAGGCCGTTGGCCTTGAGGCCGATAGTGCCAATCGCTATCCGCACCAGTTCTCGGGCGGCCAGCGTCAACGCATCGCTATTGCTCGCGCTATTGTGGCAAAGCCCAAGCTGCTGCTTGCCGACGAAGCCGTGAGCGCGCTGGATCTGACGACCAAGGTGCGCGTTGTTGAACTGCTCCGCACACTGAGCCGCGATATGGCCCTACTCTTCGTTTCGCATGACATCGCGGTCGTCGCAGCGCTGTGCGAACACATTATCATTTTGGAAAAGGGCGTGATCGTCGAGCAGGGTAAGACTGCTGAAGTTCTCGCCAATCCGCAACATGCCTATACGCAGCGGCTGCTCGCCAGCGTGCCGCGCCTCTCGTTCAAGGATGAAGAGCTATGACTGACTATCCAACTGAATTTGCCGCCTGGAAAATCCGCCGCCTTGAGGCGCTGAAGGCTCCAGATGGCTGGCTCAATATCATTGCGCGCGACTGGCTGAGTGAAGGCACGGTCAAAATTGGCGCGGCAGACGATAACGACATTATCTTGCCGACCGGCCCGGCTTATGTTGGCACGCTGACACAGGACGCAGAAGGTGGCGTGACTTATGCCGCGGCTGATGGTTCGGCCCCGATCAAGCTCGAATTGAACAAGTATAAGCCACCGCGCTTCACGGCTGAGAACCTGCTGCTGGAAGTGACAACGCTGAACGGCGAGAACGCTGTTCGCGTGCGCGACACCGCGTCTAAGGCTGGCGAGGAGCTCGGCGAGATCGAGTATTTCGATCTGGACCCAAGCTGGCGCATTGAAGCCAAGTGGGTGGCGCTCGAAGAGGCCAAGAACCTCTCCATCTCGACCTCGAAGGCGATCCCCACCGAAGTTCAGGCAACCCATAAGGCCGTGTTCGACAAGGACGGCGTGACCTATGAGTTGCTGGCAACACACGGCACCAAGGAAAGCCCGCAGTTCGTCATTCGTGACCTGACCAGCCGCGACAGCACCTATGGCGCCTGCCGCTTTGTGTTTGGTGAAAACGTGAGCGAAAACAGCATTGTACTGGATTTCAATAAGGCATTGAATCCGCCGTGTGCGTTTACCGATTTCGCTGTGTGCCCGCTGCCGCCAGCCGAAAACGTGCTACCGATCCGCATTGAGGCGGGCGAGAAGCGTCTCGCGCACTAAGGGCGTTTTAGGAAGTGAGACCTCCGCGTTCGCGGGGGTAACGGGGGTGGTGAGTTATCGGCTCGCCACCCTTTTTGTATGTGTTTTGGGAGCCCCCACCCCGGCACTACCCACAAAGGGGAGAGGCATTGAGGGTGGCGTGTTCAAGCCTCACGAGATTGGAAGGCCCCCTCACCCGGCCTGCGGCCGACCTCGCCCCCTAAGGGAGAGGTGAAGAAAGGTTCTGGGGCAATTCGGGCGGGTGATTGCGTCTTGGCGGGGAGCGGCATATGTCGGGCGCAATAGCTCAGCGAAGCGGCAGCCCCATGCACGCTTCACAACGGAGATTTCGGTGCCCCCAATCGAAGAACAGCCGCTAAAGCCCGGTGATTATGTCGCCGGGTTTGCCATTCTCATCCTCTGTCAATTAGTGGGGGAAGTGCTGGTGCATGCGATCCGCATTGTGCTGCCCAGTTTTGCCTTCCCCGGCCCTGTGGCGGGAATGCTGCTCCTGCTCGCACTGCTGCCCCGACTTCCAAAGCAGCGGCGCTCGGTGATGGCTGTCGGCAACGCCCTCCTCGGTATTTTGGCGATGCTGTTCGTGCCTGCGGCAGTGGGCGTGATGCAGTATGGCGATCTCGTGCTGGCTTGGGGCATTCCCCTTGTGTTGGCGCTGGTTGTTTCAACGGTGCTGACACTGCTCGCGACGGTTGGCACGTTCCTGCTGACGGAAAAGCTAATGAACCGAGGCAAGCCATGACTGGGCTGACGGGCGTTTGGGTATATCTCGCAGCCTCCCCCCTCACCTGGCTGGCAGTGACACTGGTGGCCTATGCCACCTCGCTCAAGATCGGGGCATTTTTCAAAGGCTCGCCTTTTGCCAACAATGTGCTGATCAGCGCGGCGATTATCATTCCGATCCTGCTGATCTCCGGAACGAGCTACCCGACCTATTTTGAGGGCGCGCAATTCGTGCACTTCCTGCTGGGGCCCGCAACGGTTGCGCTGTCGATCCCCTTGTTCCGGAATATCGACGCGGTGAAGCGCTCGGTGGTGCCAATTGCGGTATCGCTGGTGGTGGGAGCTATCGTGGCCATGGCGAGCGCCGTGGGCATTGTCTATCTCTTTGGCGCGCCGGCTGAGGTGATCGCGTCGATTACCCCGAAATCTGTGAGTGCGCCGATTGCGATGGAGCTGGCCAAGAGCCTTGGCGGCATTCCATCGCTGGCCGCCGTCTTGGGGATCTCCACGGGCATTACCGGGGCTATTTTGGTTACGCCTCTGATGAACGCACTCAAGATCAAGAACTATGCGGCGCGCGGCTTTGCTGTCGGCGTAACATCGCATGGGATCGGCACGGCCCGCGCCTTGCAGGTGAGCGACGTGGGGGGCGCGTTTTCGGGCATTGGCATGGCGCTCAATGGCGCGTTCACAGCGCTGATCGTGGTGGGCTTACAAGTGTTGTTCAACGCGTAGCCAGACAAACAAAAAGCGGCGTTTCGGCGCCGCTTTCTTTTATGCTGAGAGGCGTTCGTCCTGCGCGAGACGCGGGTCTGGTAAATGCAGCATGGCGACCAGATCGCGGTATTCCTGCCGCGCATTGACGTGGGACATGGACGGCGCCGCGCCCAAGAGCTTGGCGTCCAGTGGATCAAACACGGTCATGCCGATGGGGAAGAGCGAGCGGAAGATCACGCGCTCGGCAATACCATCGGCGACGCGGCACGTCAGTGCATCGGCAATTTTCACCACGCTATCATGCACGCTCGCGCCATTGCGATTGGAGAGGGCCGAGATGCGGTTACGGACGATGACCCAATCGCTTGGCGCGCCGGTGGCGATTTGGCGCTCGGCGCGGGCGCGCTGCACGTTTTTGGAATAAGGCGAGAGACTTTCCGGATCGCCGGTGCGCACGTCAATTTTTGCCAGCACGTCGAGGTCGATCATGCTGTCGTTGACGGGGGTCACAAGCGTGTCGGCTGCACTGTGCGCGAGGCGCGCGAGATGGGCGTCAAATCCCGGCGTGTCGATGACGATGAAATCGACTTCCTCGTAAAGCTTATCCATCGAGCGCGAAAAGAGCTCGAGCTCGGCCTTTTGGTTTTCCTTGATCGAGTCGCTCCAGCCAGTGGGCACATGGGCGTGCTTGGGCATAGGAATGTCACGGCCCGTGGTGTCGAGCGTATTGCGGCGATTGCGGATGTAGCGGGTCAGTGTCTGCTGGCGGCTATCGACGTCGACCGTGGCAACGCGAAAACCTTGATGCAGCAAATAGACAGCTAGGTGCAGCGACAAGGTCGACTTGCCGGAGCCACCCTTCTCATTTCCCACCACAATGACGTGCGCGCGTTGCTGGCCCAATTCCGCCTCCAAATCACAGGAGTTACCCTTAATGCCATCAACGGCTCGCATGGTTAATAAGGATTTAAGAGCACCCCAAATCACTCCGCTTATGCCGCGTGGTTTTGCGCTTCGGCACATGGTGAGTCTGGTAAAAGGCGCTGCACACGCACCTTGCATGACCCAGCCGGAGGCATCGGCCGCGAAGCCTCTGGAAAACCTCCAAGGGCATTTTCTGGAGTGACAAGGCCGAGAGGCGTCTCTCTGGGACCCGCCACAGCGTTCGGGAATAAATTTCCAGCTCAGGTCAGAGACTTAATAGAGCGCTCAACTGGTCGATAACCCTGAGCTTTTTGGGAATTTGTTCGGGCTCAGAGCAGTGGAAAGATCGGATTTGAGCGCCCGATATTGTGGCTTCTCCGCGGCAAGTGGGCGCGGGGTTGGCCCTGCAGGGTTGTACGGCGGACAAATTTAGGCCATTTTAACTATCGTCTAACGGGAGCTGAACCTCTGGCTAACCAAGCGAACCGACCAACCATCGTCCTCTTCGATCTTGATGGGACCCTGGTGCACCACGTCAATCCACGCGTGCTGCAAATGCTCGAATTCTTGGACGACTGTTCCCATAAGGGTGGACGGCTCGCAGCACGATTCCGTCTGCAGCGTCGTCAGCGCTTAAAAGAACAACGCCCACCGCGGTTATTGGTTCACCGCGCGATCCACAAAGTGCGTCGTAAGACGGTCAACGAGATGCTTTCGCCATGCGAGAACATGCGTTGCGTCCTCGAGCGCCTCCACGCCGAAGGTGTTGCCACTGGCGTCGTCAGCAACGGCCTTGGCCGTGGCTATGGCCATGATGTGCTGGAAGCTTTCGATCTGCGGAAGTATTTCTCTACGGCCGTGTTCCGTGAGGACGTACGCCGCGGCAAGCCGTGGCCAGATTCGATCCTGGAAGCGCTGTCCAATATTGGTCGCGACCTCCGCCGGACCGACGTGATCTGGTACATTGGCGACCAGCGTAAAGACATTGCCGCTGCGCAAGCGGCTTCGGAAATTATCGGCCACACCATTCGCCCGATCGCCTTGGGCGCAAGAGCAGCACTTGGCGCGATCGAACAGCGCATCCCGAATTCGCAGATTATGTGGTGTGCAGCTGATTTTGAACGCGCGGTCCATAACGCCTTCGACAGCGATGATTACTCGCTGCCGATGTATGGTCCTGTCGCTGCGCCTGTCGTCTAACAGACGAGCTCTTTAGAAGTCGAAGCCCATTTGGTTGATCGAAAGCTCAATCTCTTCGGCTTCGACTTTTTTGTCTTTCTTCTTTGGCTTCTGCTTGGCCTTTGCGGCCTCTTCGGCCGCAGCTAGTGCTGCCGCTTCAGCAGCGAGATCCGCCTCGGACTGAATGACGAAGATCGACTCTAGGTCGTCCACGGGCTTTGCGTCAGCGGCACTGGCATCGCTCGACACAGGATGTGCGACTCCGGCCTCAACAGCTTCAGAAGCGGTCTCTTCCAAATCCGTGCTCTGCAGGACGCTTTCATCCTCGACAACGAAGTCCTCAGCGGCAGCAGCGAGCTCCTCCCCGTCGAAGAACGGCGTATCGTCGGTAGAGGCATAAGCGGGCGCGCTAAAGACCTCAGCGTCTTCCAAAGTATCCATGGCCGCAAATACGGCTTCGGCTTCGGCTTCGGCTTCGGCTTCGGCTTCGGCTTCGGCTTCGGCTTCGGCTTCGGCTTCGGCTTCGGCTTCGGCTTCGGCTTCGGCTTCGGCTTCGGCTTCGGCTTCGGCTTCGGCTTCGGCTTCGGAAGTCATCTCATCTGGCTGTTCAGATGCAAGCGCCTCTTCGTCAAACACCGGCGCAATATATTCGCTCAGCTCAACGCGCTGCGGGTCTTCCGTTTCGGCAGGCAACACTGGCGCGCTGTGGGCTTGTTCAGTGGCCTCAAACCTTTCAGCGACCGGAGCCGACACGGTTACCTGTTCGTCGGCTGAGACGAGCACATCGGCTTCGTCATCCACGACCGCTTTGCTGAGCAGAAGCTCGACCCAATCGGTGGCTTTCACCAGCGGCTTGGTTTTAAGGGTGTAGAGATTTTCGCGCCCCTTCTTCACCTCGACCACGAGCCCCGCCGTCTTTAGCACGCGCAAATGGCGCGAAATGGCCGGGCGGCTGATGGTGAAGGCGTCCGCGAGCTTATGCACGGGAATGGGCCCCTGCATGAGGATCTCGATAATGCGGCAGCGCGTAGCGTCGCCGAGTGCGGAATAAACTGCGATGGGGGCTTTGGTCTTGCGCTTCATACTCTGGTTTAAAGTAACATCAGAGTTACCCGTCAAGTGAGCACGCAACTTCCTCAGAGTTTGTTCACTGAGATTGTTAGAGCATTCTAGACCATGGCCGTATTTTGCGGAACTGAAGAAAGGTTTCGGTCATTCCCGTCCCACAGGATGCTGGAAAAGGCCAAACATGAAACAGACCAGTTACAGCACCAATGCCATGCAGTTCGACCCGCGCCGCCGATATTCGGTTGGCGAAATGGTGGCCGACGCGGTGGTGCATGTCCTGGGCCTGATAGTGGCGATTGCCGCTGGTTCAGCTCTGCTGACGCTCACGGCCTTCGAGACCGCACCGGAAGCGGTGCCCGCATTGTCGATTTACGTTGGCACGTTGATCTTCGTCTTAGGCGTATCGCTCGCTTATAATCTATGGCCCCACAATTCCTGGAAACACGTGTGGGCGCGTCTTGATCAGGCGGCCATATTTCTCTTCATCGCGGGAAGTTACACGCCCTTCTTGGCAGTGCTCGGAAATTCCACACTCGGGATTACGATGATGGCGATGGTGTGGGGCGCGTCGCTCATTGGGGTTGCGCTAAAACTGATCGTGCCAGAGCGGTTTGGGCGCGTTGCCATACCGCTATATCTCGGGATTGGCTGGAGCGGCATCTTCGTGTTCAACGCCCTTGCCACCGCCCTGCCCCCAACAACCCTATGGCTGTTGCTGGCAGGCGGAGTCGCTTATTCGGCGGGGATCATCTTCCACGTGTGGGAAAAGCTTCGCTTCCAAAACGCGCTTTGGCACGTGTTTGTGGTGGCAGGGGCAAGCCTGCACCTTTGGGCCGTCATTGACTGTATGATCGTTGCGCGGATGTAGCGGTTACTGAATGCGCGAATGAACGACGCTGTCGCCAGCCTCGACGCGCAATTCGACGGTGCGTCCGCCGGGCACTTCAAGCACATACTGCACGGGACCATCCGAAGGGATTGAGGTCTTGTCATGCGGGACGGCGTTGACGTGAATGTTCTTGATGGTGCCATCCGAGGTGATGAACAGCATGTCGAGCGGGATGAAGGTGTTCATCATCCAGAAAGCGACGGGACGCTCTTCTTTGAAGTCAAAGAGCATGCCAGCGTCTGGTGCGAGCTCATGGACATTCATCAGGCCCTTGGCACGGGTTTCAGGCGTATCGACAACCTCAACCGTAAACACATGATCACCAGTCGAGGACTTAATGGTCAGGGTCTCTTCCTGGCTATACGCAGCCAAGGGCAGCGCAACGACAAGAGCCGTCGCAGCGGCGGCGAGAGTACGGGTTACGCTGTGCATCATGAGGTCCTCGTCAGGTAGGGCAGCCGTCAGTGTGACGACGGCGCGTCGCCCCAACCGTCAGGCCGAATTTCGGCGACCATAAGGCCTTTCGGGCCGTTACCATAACGAACCAACACATATTGGCCGGGACGCAGTTCTGTAATGCCGAAGCGGCGCAGGGTTTCCATGTGAACAAACACATCCGGAGCGCCCTCGCCTTCCGAGAGGAAGCCGAACCCGCGGATACGATTGAACCACTTCACTTCAAGGCGAACCATGCCGGAGGTTGGCTCAACCACCACATGGGTGCGCGCTGCCGGCATTTGAGAAGGATGGCGAGCCGTCGACTCGTCCATGGAAACAATGCGGAAGGCCTGTAGACCACCGGGGCGGTTCAGCGCTTCGACAACGATGCGCGCGCCTTCATATGCGGTCTGATAGCCGTCTCGTCGGAGGCAGGTGACGTGCAGCAAGATATCTGCGGTGCCATTATCAGGAATGATGAAGCCAAAACCTTTGCCTGCGTCAAACCACTTAATGGTACCGGTAACTTCTATGGTGTCTAAAGCGCCCTGTGGAGACAGGGCAGTTTCGTCAACCCGTTTCGTCACCGCTGCCTCACTGGACAGATCGATAGTGCCGTCGCTGTCGCCCATGCCCTTGGCCCCCATGACCCCTCAGCCCTTTTACACATCCGCTTACGCGGGTACTCAACCACTAGACCAAATCAGTCTGTCCGATTCAGTGTCAGAAGTTAAGAAGTTCTTGCTGATTTGTCGACATATGCCGTGAACGCATTGTCGAATTGCCAGTGACTTGGTAGCCCAGAGGGAATTTCGTCCGATTGGAGGATGTCTTGAAGTATCTACACACGATGGTGCGCGTCACCAATATCGAAGAAAGCCTGCGGTTTTACTGTGAAGGCCTCGGCCTTGAAGAGGTGCGCCGCCGCGAGAGCGAAAAAGGTCGATTCACACTGATCTTCCTCCGCGCTCCGGGCGATGAGGGCGGCGAAGTCGAACTCACCTATAATTGGGACCCCGAAGAGTACACCGGCGGGCGCAACTTCGGCCACCTCGCCTACCGCGTTAAGGACATCTATGCCCTGTGCCAGCATTTGCAGGACATGGGCGTCGTCATCAACCGCCCACCACGCGACGGGCACATGGCCTTCGTTCGGTCGCCAGACGGCATTTCCGTTGAACTGATCCAAGACGGCACCCTTGAACCACAAGAGCCATGGCTCTCGATGCCGAACACCGGCAGCTGGTAAACAGCGTTTAGAGCGAATTCATGTTTCGCTAACCTTTCCAGTTAGCGGGTGGTTAGCGAAACATCTCTAATTTTAGCGATTATCTCACCGGCCACTTGCCTGTTGCGCAATGACGACACCGGCCCCGTGGAAATCGCTCATGCTCCCTATCGCACGCTCACTCGCCGCTATCATCACCACCGCTACTGTTTTGGCGGGCTGCTTGCCAATGGCTCTGTTCGCGAGCGGCTCAGGATCTGGCTACAGTGGTGTGCGCCAAGACTGGGGCACCTACGTCGCGTCAAAGCAGGTGAATGCCTTTTGCATTTCTCCAAAACTCCGATTTGTTATCTGGGAGTTTGAAGGTCGCTTTGGCAAGAAGGTGGTTATGCAGTCGGGCTATCGCGATACAGCGCATAACAATGCGGCTGGCGGCGCCTCCAACTCGTTCCACACCAAGTGCATGGCGGCGGACTTCTACATACCGGGTGTTCCGAAGGACCAACTCATCGCCTTCGCGCGCAATCTTCCCAGTGTTGGCGGCTTGGGCTGCTATCCGGGCCGGAACTTCATCCACGTCGACGTTCGCGATCGTCCACGCGGTTATCGCGGCCCTGTTACCTTCTCAGGCTGTTGAAAACTAACAGGTTTGCATTTTTCTTCGCGCTCGGGGTTGCGCAAGCCGCAACCTCCATCTATACGAGCGTCATCGAACTGATGCGCCCTTCGTCTATCGGTTAGGACGGCACCCTTTCACGGTGCAGAGAGGGGTTCGATTCCCCTAGGGCGTACCACTTTCCACCTGTTTTCTTCGTAACGGTGGACGATCTCTCCTCCCCACACTGTTATAGATCAAGCAGACGTAAGTCGGCTCGACGTTTTCTGCTCGAATTGGCAGCCTCTGCGAACAGAGACTGCCACTGGCTTTTAGGCTGCCGTGGGACCAGATGGATCTGTATCGGTGGTGTCTGGGTTTGACACACTAAGCACCTTAATGCGCCGCACGGACTGATCCGGCCCTTCAACCCAGCTCATGACATGGCCCGGCCGCAAGCCGAGAAGGGCCGCGCCCTCTGCCGAAGTCACCGATAGGCGGTATGTACCGCCCAATTGCGCCTCTTCCGGCATGACCAGCTTGGCGCAACGCTCTTCGCCCGGCAGCAGAACATATTTGACCAAACTGCCTATCCGCACGACATCTCGCGGCAAGAACGCATCGGCAATAATGCTTGCCCGATCAAGCTCATAGAGTAGAAAGTCCATGCGCTCGGCGGTTTGTCCAACTTCGGTCAGAGCTGCCACCGTCAGGCGCTTATGATCCTGCTCGCCAATGAGGAGCTCTGGCGAAGGCATCCAATCAGACAAAGAAATGGTCGTCATTTTCCGGTCTCCTTGAGGGACAAGGCGGTCGATGGAATTTTCGATGCTCGGTCAAAGGTGGTAAATAAGTGTTCTGGTGCCGCAGGGGGCTTATCGAAATCGCGCAGGCACCACGGGCAGCGATTAGCTGCCCGTGGCCTCGGTCCTGAACAGGATCGACAATAGCGGAGAACCTGCATTCATTTCTCCGAGCCGTCGAGCGACCTTCGCGAGATGTTCTGCAACAGTGTCTGACGGTCTTCCAGCGAGCGCAGACGGATGGTCATCGTCTCGGTCTTGATCGGCGTTTGTGGTGGAAGATTGTAATCGAGCTCCGGCATGTGAGCATCGGCCCAAGCTTTGAAACGGCTCAGCTTGTGGCTGCCAAGGATAGGGAGGGTGACGGAATACTTATAGGTCATCGACAGGATCTCATGCGCAAATAGACCCGATGCAGAAAGCATCCGGCTAAAGCGTTCAAAATGTGAGAGAGGGGAACACTGAGGTTATCCTGGTGCCGCTCTTGCCATTACGGCAGGTAGCAACACCAGGCTACTAAAGTGCCTGGCGAAGACCGTGTCCCAACAATCGGGTTATGCAGATCGTCCCGTTCATGGCCCCATCATGGCCATTTAGACAGCTTTGTCAAACCGTTGGCGAAAAGCCCGAAATTACTCGGGCTTTCTGTATTGATAGATACCGACGTCGATAGCGCCCTCAGCAAAACCCGCTTCGCAATAGCTCAGATAATAGACCCATTTGCGCTTGAAGTGCTCGTCATAGCCTAGCGGCGCGATCATGGGCCAACGCTCCAGGAAGCGCTCACGCCAGAGTTTTAGCGTGCGCGCATAGGACAGCCCGAAGAGCGATGTGTTTTCGAGCACGAGGCCGTGGCGCTCGCCAAATTCCTTCATCGCCGACTTGGTCAGCAGCATGCCGCCCGGGAAGATGTAACGCTGAATGAAATCAGGGCCACTTCTATAGGCCTCAAAATCCTCTTCCCGGATCGTGATCGCTTGGATGGCGGCGGTGCCGCCGGGCTTGAGACGGTCATTCAGGGTTTTGAAATAGCTTGGCCAATTGTCTTCGCCGACGGCTTCGATCATTTCGATGGAACAGATGTGATCAAACTGCCCCTGCGTATGGCGATAGTCCTCAAAGACGAGAGTGCCGAGATCATCCAGCCCTTGGCGTGCGAGGCGTTCTTTGGCGAATTTGAGCTGTTCCGCAGACAGGGTGATGCCGCGCAGATGGGCCTTATAGTCCCGCGTGACCGTTTCAGCGAACCCACCCCAGCCGCAACCGATCTCGAGAATGCTACTCCCCTCAGTGACGCCTGCCATGTCGGCAACGCGGCGATATTTTGCCAGCTGCGCCTCTTCAAGGCTTTGGTCTCCGGAACTGAAGAGCGCTGACGAGTATGTCATCGAAGGGTCGAGCCACTGCCCGTAGAAGTCATTGCCGAGATCGTAGTGCTCGGAGATGTTTTTCTTGGAGCCCTCAAGCGTGTTCCGACGCGAAAGGTGATAGTGCAGATCGCCAGCGGCCTTCTTAAAGAACCCCTTGTTGGCATTATCGAACATGTCGCGGTTTTGCAGAAAGAAACGGAACACCTGAGTGAGGTCATCCGCTTCGATATCGCCATTCATATAGGCGGCTGCAAACCCAACAGTGCCGCGCTGACTGGCTTCTTTAAGGACCTTAAAATTGTTCAGGCGAAGCGTGGCATGGCCACCAGCATTCCCCTGCCCGACAGTCCGACTGCGACCATCGGGAAACACAACCGTTAGGGAACCATGGCGCGGATTGCCGATTAGAGAAACGCCAATCTGCGCGACCAACCAAGACGAAAAATGCGCCCACAAAGACGCGCCGCCGTTGGAATTATTGACAGCTGTCTTGCTCATTGCCGTGTCGTCCTACCATCCAAAAAGGCGATGGCTCATTACCGTCGCCGAGATATCTAAGCGCAGGCACCAGCAGTGTTGCTCGCCCTTGGGCGCACTGCAGGTCAGCGCTTAGTTTATTCACTGCAAATGGATACGCAAGCGGGCAGTTCCCAGATCACCGCTTTAGCGGCTGGGACGCGCAATATCTGTCAGGCGGAGCTGAGCTTGCTCGCGGCCTTGGTAATGATCTAGCGAGAGGCTGCCAGCGAAGTGGAACGGTTGGTCGGCTTCACGCAAAAGCGTGTCGCCAATTGGTGTGCCAGCGGCGCGGAAGGCGATGGCTTTGAGCTTGGCACCGTCGTCGGAGGTGAGGGTGAAACTGACGTGACCGCCCTTCCCCACAACTTGCGGATAGCGCGCGCGATGCGCCGGGAAAACGAAGACCGGATTTGGGTTGCCGGAACCATACGGCCCGGCTTTTTCAATTTTGTGCAGAAGATCAACCGTTGCACCGCGGGCCGTGAGCGCAGCGTCTATTTTGAGCGCAGACGCAGCTCGCGCCGTGCGCACGCTGGCCTCAAGACGATCAGCCATGAAGGCGCGGAAGACGCCGAGGTCGCCTTCCTTGATGGTAATGCCAGCCGCCATCGCATGGCCACCACCCTTGGGCAAAATGCCAGCGTCCACGGCAGCGATAACGGCGCTGCCGAGATCCACGCCCGGAACCGAACGGCCGGAGCCCGTACCGGTCCCATCCGGATTGATGGCAATGGCAAAGGCGGGCCGATCAAAACGCTCTTTGAGGCGCGCAGCGACGAGGCCGACAACGCCGGGGTGCCACTTTGACGAAGCCAGAACCAGAAGCGGAGGCCCTTCACCACCGGCGATTTCAAGCTCGGCAGTGGCGTAGGCTTCTTCGACGGCCTCAACTTCAATGCGCTGACGCTCGGTATTGAGTTCATCGAGCTTGGCCGCAATGACCATCGCCTGCTGCTCATCATCAATGGTGAGGAGCTTGGTGCCCAAAGCGGCGTCGCCAATGCGACCGCCAGCGTTGATGCGCGGCCCCAAAAGGAAACCAAGGTGATACGGGTTAAGGGGGCCATTGAGGCGAGCGGCTAAGCTAAGCGCCTGCATGCCGGGCTTTTCGCCCTTGCGCGCGACTTCCAGCCCGCGCAGCACAAAGGCACGGTTAAGACCAACCAATGGCACGACGTCACAAACTGTCGCCAGCGCCACAAGGTCGAGCAATTTCATTAGATCAGGCAGGCCCGTGTCGCCGCGATTGCGCAACACACGGTTGACTGCGACCAGAACCATAAAGGTTACGCCTGCTGCGCAGAGGTGGCCAAGGCCGGAGATATCGTCAGGACGATTTGGGTTCACCAAGGCATTGGCGTTGGGCAGCGCGTGATCGGCCAAGTGGTGGTCGATGACCAGTACATCGGCGCCGCGCTCGCGTGCGTGCGCGATTGGCTTTTCACTGGTGGTGCCACAGTCTAGCGTGATGATGAGGCTTGCCCCACCATCGATGAGCTTATCCATCGCGCCAATGTTTGGGCCATAGCCTTCAAAGATGCGGTCAGGAATATGGACCTGCGGATCGAGGCCGAAATGGTGCAGGAACCGCGCCATCAGTGCGCAAGAGCAAGCGCCGTCCACGTCATAGTCGCCAAATAGGGCGACACTCTCATTGTCGGTGACGGCCTTGGCGATACGCTCTGCCAGTTCGTCCATCGCCGTGAGGGTGGACGGATCGGGCATGAGATTGCGGATTGTCGGCTCGAGATAGGTGACCGCCTCCTCAATGCCGATGCCGCGCCCGGCAATAATCCGGGCCAAGATATCGGGCAGATTGGCGCGCTGGGAGATCGCCGCAGCTGTGCGCGCGCTCGCCGTATCCAAACGATCCACCCATGCACGACTGGTGATGGAAGATGTGACGTCGAGGAAATGGCGCGGAGCTTCTTGCATGAGGCAGGGTTAGGCGATTTTGAACGCGCGGTCGAGAGGCGATAAAGCCCCCCCGGCCCTAGCGTGCGTGACGCGCTTTAATCCAGCGAGTGGTTTGGCTCCAAGAGCGCATGACAACGGTGGAGGTTTCGATTGTCGTGCGGCGCAGGCGGACGCCATCGACGAGCGAACCATCGGTCACCCCAGTTGCCGAAAACAAAACATCCCCAGAGGCGAGCTCGGAAACATCGTAGACACGGTTTGGATCGGTAATACCCATTTCATGCGCGCGCTTGCGCTTGTCGGGCGTGTCGAGAATAAGCTTGCCCTGCATCTGCCCGCCAATGCAGCGCAGTGCTGCGGCCGCCAGAACGCCCTCAGGCGCGCCGCCGGAGCCGAGGTAGATGTCGACGCCGGTGTCTTCAGTGTTCACCGCGTGGATAACGCCAGCGATGTCGCCGTCACTGAGGAGTTTTACGGAAACGCCAGCGCTGCGCAGCTCTTCGATGAGAGCAGCGTGACGGGGGCGATCGAGCACGATAGCGGTGATTTCACTGACAGGAACGCCTTTGGCCTTCGCGAGCGAAGTGACGTTTTCAGTGGCGGTCCAATCAATGTGGACCGTTCCGGCCGGATAGCCAGCACCAATAGCAATTTTGTGCATGTAGACGTTGCGAGCAACGTTGAGCAGACCACCTCGTTCAGCCATGGCCAATACGACGATCGAGTCAGGCTGGTTCTTGGCGCAGAGGGTGACGCCTTCGAGCGGATCGACAGCAATATCGACTTCGGGCCCCTCGCCCAAGCCGACTGTCTGACCGACGTAGAGATCGTCACATTCGAACTGTTCGCCTTCGCCAATAACGATGCTACCGGAAATTTGGACGCGGTTGAGTTCGGTCACCATGGCTGTGACAGCCGCTTCGTCAGCGGCTTTCTCATTGCCCTTGCCGCGCCATTCAGCGGCGGCAATTGCTGCCCGCTCGGTGACGCGGACCATTTCCAGCGTCAGCCAGCGATGCAGCTTGGTTGCGTTTCTGTCTTGGTCGACTTTACTCAGCTTCATGCCTTCCCCCTCCGAGCACTAAGCCCGGACCGGCAAGGTCAGAGCTTTTCGATGCGGATCAGTTGTGCTTTCCCGACTATGAACCCATCTGCTGCGATGAGCGCAAGCGCTTCTCGCACGGATGATTCCAAAGTCTGTTGGGTAATCATCACAACGGTACGGGTTGGAGACCCATCCGGCGCGACTGCCTTAGCACCAAGATCAGACCGCTGGATGACAGAATCGATAGAAATTCCCTTTTCACCCATGCGTGCGGTAATGGCCGCCAAAGCCCCAGCAACATCCTTAGCGGCAAGGCGAACGTAGAACCCACCTGCATGAGGAAGCGATGGCGCCTCAACATAGGGCAGAAGTTCGTCGCTTGGCACGCCCAGAGGCGGCACGCGGGTGCCACGGGCAATATCGAGAATATCCGAAAGAACCGAAGACGCAGTCGGAGGACCACCTGCGCCCGGACCTGCGAGGAGCAGTTCGTGCACGTGGTCGGTTTCGAGCGCGACAGCGTTCATCACGCCATCAACACCAGCAATGGCGCTGCCCTTAGGCACAAAAGTCGGGTGAACGCGCTGTTCGACGCCGTTCTCGGTGCGCTCAGCAATGCCGAGGAGCTTGATTTTGTAACCAAGGTCCTGCGCGACCTGAATGTCGTGCTGGGTGATGTTGGAAATGCCTTCGATGCGCATTTTGTCCGGCGCGATCTCATAGCCGAAGCAAAGGGTCGCGAGGATGGAGAGCTTGTGCGCCGTGTCGAAACCTTCGACGTCGAAGGTCGGGTCAGACTCGGCATAGCCGAGAGCCTGAGCATCCTTCAAGCAATCGGCGAAGGAGATGCCTTCATTGCCCATGCGGGTTAGGATGTAATTGCAGGTGCCGTTCATAATGCCAAAAACCTTGGCAATACGAGCGGAGCCCAGACCTTCACGCAGGGTTTTGATGACCGGAATGCCACCAGCAACGGCTGCTTCAAAACCGAGTTGAGCGCCGGATTCTTCTGCGATCTTAGCAAGGCCCACGCCATGCTTGGCAAGAAGGGCCTTGTTTGCAGTGACGACCGGACGGCCGATTTCGAGAGCAGCTTTAACGGCTGCATAGGCGGGGCCATCTTCGCCGCCGATGAGTTCTACAAAGAGATCGATGCCATCCCATTTCGCCAAGGCGACCGGATCGTCGAACCACTCTATGTTAGAAATATCAATGCCGCGATCTCGGGAACGCGAGCGCGCGGCAACAGCAACAACTTCGAGCTGTCGACCAAGTTTTCGCGTGAGTTCGGTGCCGTCTTTTTGCAGGATACGAACCAAGGTCGCACCCACATTGCCAAGGCCAGCTACGCCAATGCGTAGTGGTGCTTGGCGGTCAGCTTCGCCGAATTCCGCCATCGCCTTGAGAATACGCGCGCGCGTTTCGGTGCGTGGCTCACGGCCATCGCGCAGATCGAAAACGAACAGCGGATCCCCTGCAACAATTCTGCCGAAACGGGTGGGTGTCCACCCACGAGCAGAGATGAAGGATTCGACGGTTTGGCGGAAAGACTGAATGTCACTCATAGTGGGCGCCATCTGCATAGGAAATCGCCTAGAGGTCAATAGGAGTTTGGTCGATTATCGAGCGAGACCCAAGCAAATCGCGCCTATAGCGACGATGACCGCCGAGACGATGCGCCATGCGTTGAGTTTTTCGCCCAAGAACAGCCAACCGATGATCACCGCAAACACAACTGAGGTTTCACGCAAGGCAGATACGGGCCCAGCCGAACCGATGGAGAATGCAACAATGACGAGCGTATAGCTCACCATAGAGATCGCGCCGCCAAGAAGAGCCTTGTGGGTTTCTCGGCTTTTCCAATCGACAGTGAACCGCCTACGAACGGCCAGCACGCAGACCGGCAGCAGAATGCCAAAGCAGATATTGCCCCAGGCCGAATAGGCAATGGCATTCTCGGCAAATCGCACGCCGATGGCGTCGGCGGTTTGATAGCTGGCAACGAACAGACCTGTGGCGAAGGCAAAGAGTATGGAACTGGTGTTGGCCCTGCCCCGCGAAAAAGCGAGGCTCATGATGCCGACGGCGATGATCGCGACGCCAATAATCTGAAGTTGCGATGGCACTATTCCGGTGAGCAGGAATGCGCCCAGCATAACCAGCAGCGGAGCAGTGCCGCGAACAATGGGATAGACCTGCCCCAGTTGGCCATAGCGATAGGCCGCCACAAGGAAGAAGCCATAGGCCGTCTGGAAGAGTGCCGAAAGAAGAATGTAAGGCCACGCCTCTGCGCTCGGCATCGGCAAGGCGATCACAAGCGGAATAGAGATCAGGGTGCCGGCAAAGCTCATGACCGTCAGCACCCAGAGGCGATCGGCACCGGAGCGCAAGAAGGCATTCCACGTGGCGTGAAAAATTGCTGCGGTTAAAGCCAGCAGGATTACAGTCGTCGACATAAGTGCAGTCCAGCCGCCCACAAACAGGGGCAGCAGCACCACGCCCCGACAATATCCCCCCAGGCAGGCTATCAGCGCCTAAGGGGATGTCAATTTAACGCCAAGGCGTTTCGCCCCGATATTACTGCGCTTTAGACTTATCCACGGCTTCGCTGATGCGCCGAATGTATTCTGGATAGCCCCATTTGAGCGAAAGAGCGCTAGGGGGCGATACTGAATTGATCAACTCGGGACCTACCATGCTGGCAATAGCGCCGGAGCGCACTTGAGGGGTTCGTGCCATGGCTGGGTGACTAAAAAACGCCTCCGCATCGGCGTCGGTGTCAGCATAAGTGATATAGATGTCGCTGGTCAGCTCGTTCGCACGCTCGAAACTGAGGCTGTAATAGAAGCTGTTCACGTCACCCAATTGCGCAACACTGGGCGCGAGGGTGAGGCCAGCATCTTCGAGGAAGGTCATGCGCGGATCGACCGCCGTATAGACCGACACGGCGCCATCATAACCGCCAATACCGGCGAAGGTGGCACCCTGTACCTGCGGATATTTTGCCGTTTGGTCAGCGATGAACTGCTCCAATTCAGCGACCAATGCCTCGGCCTCTGCGGCTTTGCCCATAGCCGTCCCGGTCAAGGTAATCGTGTCCTGCCAAGTGGTGCTCCACGGCTTGTCCGGGAAGGCAACAACGGGCGCGATTTGGCTGAGGCGGGTGTATTCCTCTTCGGTGATGCCGGAATACACGGCGATGATCACATCGGGCGTAAGCGCTGCAATGGCCTCATAGGGCACGCCACCGGATTGAGAGAGAATTGTTGGAAAATCGGCGCCAAGCGCAGCAATCGCGTCTTTGGTCCAGGTCAGAGCCCCATTGTCGTCGCCACCGTAGGTAAAATGCGGAATCCCGACAGGCGCTTCGCCCAAGGCAACGACAGCGTCCTGAACGGCCCAGCCCCAGGTGACAATGCGCTCTGGTTTTTCGGGAATGATTGTCTCCCCGTAGGTGTGCTGCATTGTGAGGGGGAACTCTTGGGCGAAACTGGCGCCAGCGAGCAGGAACAGCGGAACGGCGTATACAATTGACTTCGTCAGCATTGCGCACCTTTTGCGGTTTAGAGAAACCTACAAAAGATGACAATCATTGTCATGGAAATTATTGGATGCCCGCGTGGTCAGTTTCGACGGGTGAGCAAAACCATGATTTCGTAGTGATCGGTTTGCGGGAACATGTCGAAGAGGCGGATACGTTCGGCTGCATAGGATGGCAGCATTTCCAAGTCGCGCGCCAAGGTGACGGCATTGCAGCTGGAATAAACGATGGTCTCGGCCTTAGTCGCTTCGAGCGTGGCACAAAGCTTATCACCAAGCCCACGACGAGGTGGATTGACGATAATGGCGTCAATCGTTGTTTCGGCATTGAGCCCTGTCGCGTCTCCGACAGCGAAGGTGACATCGGCGAGGCCCGCTTCAGCGGCGCTCAGACGCGCAGACTCGACGGCAGGTTGACTTACCTCGACGCCATGCACTTTCCGTCCCGGCGCAGCGACGTGAAGGGCAAAGCCCCCTACTCCGCAATACAGGTCCCAAACGTTATGCGCTTCGGCTTCGTCGATCCACTCGCGCGCCTGATCGTATAGAGCCTTGGCAATATCGGTGTTGGTCTGGAAGAAGCTCGCCGGACGCAGGTGCAGCACATGCTCGCCCAAACGCATAGCAAGCGTTTCATCGCCCGCCAGAAGAACCTCCTCATCCCCTTCCACCACGGCTTTATGCTCGGGCAGCAGGTTTGCAGTGACGACAGCCAGCTGAGGGAGCGCGGGAAGCAGGTTCGGCAGATGTTTTTGCATCCGGCTCAGCGCTTCGGTGGAACGCAGAACGAAGCGCACCATCAATTCGCCGGTGGCGGATTGCGTGAGGAGGACGTTCTTGAGTTCGCCACGACGATTGGCAACATCGTAGGGCGGAATTCGCGCGGCGGTGATGAAGGCTTTGATTGGGTCGAAAGCGGCACGCAGACCAGTTTCGAGAATGCCACAGGCTGAGAGATCGACGCCGTGCTGGGTTGCGTCGAGAATGCCGAGTGTCGGCGCTTCTATCGTGCCGCCCACAACCATTTTGGCCTTATTGCGAAAAGCCTCAGGGCGACTGAGCATGGCTGGTAGCCATTGCGCCGAAGGGTATGCGGCGAGCAACGCGCGGGCATGCGCATCTTTTGAGGAAATCTGCGCATCATAGGGTGTCCCCATGAGCGTACACGAGCGGCAGACGCCATTGTCGTAGTAGCCGCATTGCATAACGGTGCTCAGAGATGAATTCACCCGTTTACCTCACGGCAAATAGGGAGGCGGACCCCGCCTCCCTAAGCTTGAAATTACTTTACTTCAGCGACTGGAGCGGTGTTGCTCTCATCAGACTTGCCGCCAAGGAAAGCCTTGATGTTGCGAGCCGCCTGACGAATGCGCTGTTCGTTTTCAACGAAGGCCAGACGAATGTACTGGTCGCCGTATTCACCGAAGCCAACGCCTGGAGCCACGGCAACGCCGGTCTCACGAACCAGAAGCTTTGCAAACTCGAGCGAACCGAGGTGCGCATATTTTTCTGGAATTGGTGCCCAAGCGAACATGGTCGCCTTTGGCACAGGAATATCCCAACCAGCACGGCCAAAGCTCTCGACCATAACGTCGCGGCGGCTCTTGTAGATCTTACGCACGTCTTCAATGACATCGTCCGAACCATTGAGCGCAGCGACTGCTGCCACCTGGATCGGCGTGAATGCACCGTAGTCGAGGTAGGATTTTACGCGGGCAAGAGCGGCGATGAGGCGTTCGTTACCGACGGCAAAGCCAACGCGCCAACCTGGCATCGAATAAGTCTTCGACATCGAGGTGAATTCAGCGGTGATGTCTATCGCGCCCGGAACCTGCAGAACCGACGGAGGTGGTTCGCTTTCGTCGAAGAAGATTTCCGAATAGGCCAAATCCGACAGGATGAAGATGTCGTGCTCTTTGCAGTACTTGACGACTTCAGCGTAAAAATCGAGCGTCGCTGTGTACGCGGTCGGGTTCGCTGGGTAGTTCAGAACCAATGCGATCGGCTTAGGGATCGAGTGGCGAACAGCGCGATCGAGCGAGCGCATGAAATCTTCATTGGGATCAGCCGGCATGGAGCGGACAACGCCGCCAGCCATAATGAAACCGAACGAGTGGATCGGATAGGTCGGGTTTGGCACCAGAACCACGTCACCCGGAGCGGTGATGGCCGACGCCATATTTGCAAAGCCTTCCTTCGAACCCAAGGTTGCCACAACCTGAGTGTCCGGGTTCAGCTTCACGCCAAAGCGACGCTCATAGTAGTTTGCCTGAGCGCGGCGCAGGCCGGGAATGCCACGCGAAGTGGAATAGCGGTGGGTGCGCGGATCGTTGACCGTTTCCTTGAGCTTATTAACAATACGCTCAGGGGTCGGCATATCTGGATTGCCCATGCCCAGATCGATGATGTCTACGCCATCGGCGCGCAGCTTGGCCTTAATCGGGTCAATGTGAGCAAAAACGTAGGGCGGGAGACGACGGATGCGATGGAATACTTCGCTCATGGGGTCCTCGTGGTCTTTTCGACCGAAACAGGTCGCGACGCGCTCACAGGCAGCAGACCTCGGTATAGGAGATCAATTATCGCGGAATTGTGGTTCTGAATGGGTTAAGAGTCCGCTCGGCGGACCTCGACAAATTCTATTCGGCTCTTCCCGGCCAGCTCGTGGCCATTGGGAAGAGCTATCGGGCGCTCGCCTTAGCGACCGCAACGGCCGCCACAATATTGCCGGTGAGCGCAGCTCCAAACCATGCAACAGTGAACGGAGACGCCATGTCTCTTGCCCTTCGGAAACGACTTCTGGTACCACGTCGACGCGTGACCAAGCTTTCATAAGTTGTCCGACCGTGCTTGTAAATGCCGTAGAGGCGCTACAATTATGTCTGACCCAAGGGTTATCGGCCGGAATTATTCAGGTAGGTGCATGAAGAAGCGTATCGCTATCGCAACCATAGGCACCTCGGGCGACGTTCGCCCTTATCTCGCGCTTGCGCTGGAATTGAAGCAAGCCGGCCATGATGTGATTCTGGGCACTAACGCCGACTTTCAGCACCTTGTGGAAAGCCACGGCATCGAATTCTGCAATCTTGGAACGCGTATTCAGGACTGGTTGAACGACAGCCGCTTCGACGACGCGGTCAGCAAGATGAAGATTCATCAATTCCCTCAGATCCTGCGCAAGGGTCAGGCGCTGGTCGAAACTGCTGCCCGCAATGCCTGGACCATGGCGCAGGGCGCCGACGCGATAGTGGTCAACATCAACACCAGCTTTGGGATCGATATCGCCGAAGCGCTGAACATCCCCGTCATCATGACGGCGATGCAGCCGCTGAACCCAACGCGCGAATTCCCAATTAGCGCCTACGAAATTCCTGATCTCGGGGCGACGTTCAACAAGCTCTCCTATATCTCGATGAACTTCCAGCAGGCCTATTTTGACCTGCCGCGCGATCGTTTGCGCAAGGAACTCATGGGTCTCGGACCGCGCAAGAAGGGCGGGCTGTTCAAAGACAGCCTCGGCAATAATCTGCCGACCCTTTACACTTATTCCTCGCTGGTTTCTCCGCGCCCGCGGGATTGGCCGCAGACGGCGGTTGTGACCGGGTTCTGGTTCCTCGACGACCGCACAGGCTGGAAACCCTCAGCAGAGCTGCAGGCGTTCCTCGATGCAGGCCCTGCCCCGGTTTATATCGGCTTTGGTTCAATGCCGTTTGGGTCGGATCGCAATACGGAAATTCTGCGTGGCGCGATCAACCTCTGGGGCGGTCGAGCGATTGTTTCGCGCGGCTGGGGCGGCATCAACACCGACAATTTGCCGGATACCGTCTTCGCGGTGGATGAAGCCCCGCACGACAAGCTCTTCCCCCTTTGCTCGGCCGTCGTGCACCACGGTGGCGCCGGAACCACAGCTGTGGGGCTGCGCGCAGGTCGTCCGACCTTCACTGTGCCGCAGGCGTATGACCAGCGCTATTGGGGCCGTCGCGTGCGCGCCTTGGGCTGTGGCCCTGCCCCGATCCGTCAACGCGAGATGACCCAAGAAAAACTCGCTGACGCGCTGCATGAGGTCACGAGCAATAAGCAAATGGCCATTAACGCACGCAACATCGGCGAAGCATTGAACCAGGAAAACGGGCTAGAAACCTCGGTAACCTTTATCGAGGCGACGATCGCTGCCGCAGCTGCGGGTGCCCGTCGGTTCCCACGGCCCAGCAAGCTCTGAGCTAAGAACCTATCTCTGAAATTGCTAACAGCGCCTCCTTCGGGACGGCGCTGTTTTCGTTTTGAAACAACGCACTAGCGATTGTCTCTCAGGCATTGATTCCGAACCAGAAACAAAAATGGCGACCCGAAGGTCGCCATTTCCAACGTTTGGTCTGCGGCACGATTAGTGGGTCACCCCGAGCGCTGCTTCGTCAGAAGTGTCAGTGGTCTTGACCACTGGCTGTTCGTCGAAGTTCCACTCGATTGCCTCAGGCTTGCGCACCAGAGCATGCTCGATGACTTGATCCATCCGGCTCACAGGAATGATTTCCATGCCCTGCTTGACGATGTCCGGAATCTCGACGAGATCGCGAACGTTCTCTTCTGGGATCAGCACGGTCTTGATGCCACCACGGAGTGCCGCAAGGAGCTTTTCCTTGAGCCCGCCGATTGGAAGCACGCGACCACGCAGCGTGATTTCGCCAGTCATGGCAACGTCGTTGCGAACCGGAATACCGGTCATGACCGAAACGATTGCCGTTGCCAGACCGATACCAGCCGATGGACCATCCTTCGGGGTTGCCCCTTCTGGTAGGTGGACGTGGATATCGCGCGTGTCGAACATCGGCGGCTTAATGCCGAAGTCGATGCAGCGGGACTTCACATAGGCCTGTGCCGCAGTCAGCGATTCCTTCATCACTTCCTTGATGTTACCGGTGACCGACATGCGGCCCTTACCCGGCGTCATCACGCCTTCAATTGTCAGCATTTCGCCACCAACCGAAGTCCACGCCAGGCCAGTCACCAGACCAACCTGTGCTTCCGCTTCGATTTCGCCGTGCTTGAAGACCAGCGGGCCGAGATATTCGGTCAGCTTTTCATCATCGATGGTGATCGACTTGACCTTCTTGCGCACGATGTCGGTGACAGCCTTACGCATCAGCTTGGAGATTTCACGCTTGAGGTTACGGACGCCGGCTTCACGGGTGTAACCGCGAATAACCTTCATCAGCATCTCATCGGAGAGAATGAACTCACCGTGCGCCACGCCATTTTCCTTAGCAGCCTCTGGAAGCAGGTGCTGCTTAGCAATCGCGTGCTTTTCCTCTTCGGTGTAGCCGGAGAGGCGGATGATCTCCATGCGGTCCATCAAAGGACCTGGAATGTTGAGCGTGTTCGACGTCGTCACGAACATCACGTCCGAAAGGTCGAAATCGACTTCCAGATAGTGGTCCGAGAATGAGTTGTTCTGTTCTGGATCGAGCACTTCAAGCAAAGCCGAAGACGGGTCGCCCCGGAAGTCCTGGCCCATCTTGTCGATTTCATCGAGCAGGAACAGTGGGTTGTTCTTACCCACCTTCTTGAGCGACTGGATGATCTTGCCCGGCATGGAGCCGATATAGGTACGACGGTGCCCACGGATTTCCGCTTCATCGCGCACGCCGCCTAGGGCCATACGGACGAATTCACGGCCCGTAGCCTTGGCAATCGACTTGCCCAGCGACGTTTTACCGACGCCCGGAGGACCAACGAGGCAGAGGATCGGCCCCTTCAACGTGCCTGTGCGCGCCTGAACGGCCAGATACTCGAGAATGCGTTCCTTGACCTTTTCGAGGCCATAGTGATCCGCGTCGAGAACCTTCTCGGCAATAGCCAAGTCGCGCTTGACCTTGCTCTTCTTGCCCCAAGGCAAGCCGAGCAGCGTATCGAGATAGTTGCGCACGACTGAGGCTTCCGCCGACATCGGGCTCATCGCCTTAAGCTTCTTGATTTCGCCTTCGGCCTTAGCCTTGGCTTCCTTGGAAAGCTTTGTATTGGCAACGCGGTCTTCGAGCTCAGCGACTTCGTTGGCACCTTCTTCGCCATCGCCCAGCTCGCGCTGGATCGCCTTCATCTGCTCGTTCAGGTAGTACTCGCGCTGGGTCTTTTCCATCTGGCGTTTTACACGCGAGCGGATGCGCTTTTCGACCTGAAGGACGCCGATTTCGCCTTCCATGAGAACGATGATCTTCTGCAAGCGTTCGATAACGCTGACCATTTGCAGAAGCTCTTCCTTCTCAGGAATCTTGATTACGAGGTGGCTCGCAATTGTATCGGCCAGCTTGCTGGCGTTTTCGATCTGACCAACAGCGGCAACGACTTCAGCTGAAATCTTCTTGTTCAGCTTGACGTAGTTTTCGAACTCGGACTGAGCCGAACGGGACAGCGCTTCAATTTCGGTGGCGTCTTCGACTGGCTCTTCCAGCACAGACGCTTCGGCTTCGAAATAGTCTTCGGTCTGCAAATACTGGTCGATGCTGGCGCGGCTGAGCCCTTCCACCAGTACCTTAACGGTACCATCGGGGAGCTTGAGCAACTGCAGCACAGTGGCAATCGTGCCAGTAGGATAAATCTGGTCTGGCGCCGGATCGTCGTCCTGCGCGTTCTTCTGCGTCACGACAAGGATATGCTTGTCGTCGCGCATAACTTCTTCCAGCGCCTTGACCGATTTCTCACGGCCAACGAACAGCGGCACAATCATGCCTGGGAAGACGACGATGTCGCGCAGAGGGAGAACCGGATAAACCCGGTCCCGGCTGGTTTCGCCGGTGGAAGTAACTTCCGACATCACATTTCCTTTCCGAGGTGCGCCTGAGGCAGGCAAATGACGCACCCGTATTGCGACAACTCAACCAAACTAGGTTGGGCGATTTCCATTAATAAATAGGTTTAAGGAACGCTGTCGCAAGTGACCAATGACGCTTTTCTATCACATCTATGCCCTACGCACAGGAGATATGTCCGAGCACAGGGAACACTGATGTGCCTTGCATTCAGGCCGGGTGTATAGTTTCTGAACCTGAGCACAAGGAGCGCCCCATGACTGGCCTATTCCGACCCAAGCGCATCGACATTCTAGGGATCGCAACCGCGTCTGGCGCCTCAGTGAGAGGATGCGGCATGGGCCCAGAAGCTCTGCGTGTTGCGGGCCTTGTGGAAGCCCTCATCGACCTTGATCACGAGGTTGCAGATTATGGCGACCTGAGGCGTTCTCAGCCAGAAGTCTCCACCAATCCATCCAGCACGCGCCTGCCCGAAGTGCGAAAGGCAGATGTGCTGGATTTGGCGGCTCGCACCAGCGACGCTGGCTTTGCAATTTTGCAGGCTGGGAATACCCCGGTCTTTTTAGGTGGCGACCACTCGATCGCAATCGGAACGGTGTCGGCCGTCGCCCGCCACTGCGCGACAACGGGCCGACCTGTGCATGTGTTGTGGATTGACGCCCACGCGGACTACAACACGCCCGTAACCTCCCCTACTGGCAATCTGCACGGCATGCCGCTGGCGCTGCTCTGTGGCGAGCCAGAGTTTGACGAGAGTTTTAAGGGCGACTGGCTCGGTCGGATTGAGCCCCGCAATGTGACGATTTTTGGTGCGCGGTCTGTGGATCGCGATGAGCGCCGACTGGTGCAAGCGCGCGGTGTCGATGTGGTCGACATGCGCCGGCTCGATCAGCTTGGTATCGTTGCTGCTATGCAAAAAGTTATCGACAAAGCCAAAATTGCGGGAGCGCATCTGCACGTCAGCTTTGACGTCGACAGTCTCGACCCCTCGGTTGCTCCGGGTGGTGGCACGCTGGTGCCTGGCGGCCTCACCTATCGTGAGGCGCATTTGATGATGGAAATGATCCACGACAGCGGGGTTATGGGGTCGTTCGATGTTGTGGAGCTGAACCCGTTCCTCGATGAAGGCGGAAAAAGCGCGACGGTTCTCGTGGATTTGGTCGCCAGCCTCTTCGGGCGGTCCATTATGGGCGAAGAGCCGGGGCCGATGGAATTTGTGACAGGGGAAGAGGGCTAGGCACCACACGCTCACCCACTGCCCTCTCCAAGGCGTCATCCCCGGGCTTGTCTAGGGGGATCGAGACTGACGCGCCATCGCACTGGATTGCCCGGTCGAGCCGCGCAATGACGGTGGAGGAGATAGGCGCAGGAAGCGGCGGGGATCTATACCCAAAAACAAAAAGGCCTCCCCTAAGGGAGGCCTTTTCTAATTCGTCGGCAGGGAAGCTTAGGCGGTTGCCGGCGCTTCTTCCTTGGCCTTGTCGGAGTAGATGTAGAGCGGACGAACGTCCTTGCCCTTGACCACTTCTTCCGAGATGACGATTTCCTGGACGCCTTCGAGGCTTGGCAGGTCGTACATGGTATCGAGCAGAATGCCTTCCATGATCGAGCGCAGGCCACGAGCACCGGTCTTGCGTTCGATTGCCTTCTCCGCGATCGCCTTGAGAGCGTCTTCGTGGAAGGTCAGCTCAACTTCTTCCATCTGGAAGAGGCGCTGATACTGACGAACGAGTGCGTTCTTCGGAGCCGTCAGGATTTCGAGCAGAGCCGGAACGTCGAGATCTTCGAGCGTTGCCAGAACTGGCAGACGACCGATGAACTCTGGGATCAGGCCGAAGCGAACCAGATCTTCTGGCTCAACATCTGCGAGGATCTTGCCGACACGACGATCGTTTGGATCCTTGACGACAGCGTTAAAGCCGATGCCGGAACCTTCACCGCGAGCAGAGATGATCTTTTCGAGGCCAGCAAACGCACCACCACAGATGAACAGAATGTTCGTGGTGTCGACCTGTAGGAATTCCTGCTGCGGGTGCTTACGGCCGCCCTGCGGAGGCACGGAGGCAACGGTGCCTTCCATGATCTTGAGAAGAGCCTGCTGCACGCCTTCGCCCGACACGTCGCGGGTGATCGAAGGATTGTCCGACTTGCGGGAAATCTTGTCGACTTCGTCGATGTAGACGATGCCGCGCTGCGCCTTTTCAACGTTGTAGTCAGCAGCCTGAAGCAGCTTCAGGATGATGTTTTCAACGTCTTCACCAACGTAACCGGCTTCGGTCAACGTGGTGGCGTCAGCCATGGTGAACGGCACGTCGAGAATACGAGCCATTGTCTGCGCGAGCAGAGTCTTACCCGAACCCGTCGGGCCGATCAGCATGATGTTGGACTTGGAAAGCTCAACATCCTGATTCTTCTGCGCGTGATGCAGGCGCTTGTAGTGGTTGTGGACAGCCACGGAGAGCACGCGCTTAGCGCGGTACTGGCCGATGACGTAATCATCGAGCACCTTGCAGATTTCTGCAGGGGTCGGCACGCCCTCGGAGGACTTGACCATAGAGGTCTTGTTCTCTTCGCGGATGATGTCCATGCACAGCTCGACGCATTCATCGCAGATGAACACGGTCGGACCGGCGATTAGCTTCCGAACTTCGTGCTGCGACTTTCCGCAGAACGAGCAGTAAAGCGTGTTCTTGGACGTTTCGCCGTTTGTTGTCTCTTTGGACATCAGTCACTCCCGGAGACTCATCGCCCCCAAAATCAAGCATTCGCCTTTAAGGCTAACGCTCAAGGCATAAAGAAAGTCTAAGCCGAAACAACCTTAAAGGTCGCTTCGGCTATGCGCAATTGCACCAGGATCACACTCCACGGCGCATTGGTTTAGTGCTTAACGCACCAAACCTTAGATGGCAGCGTCTGGAACAACGCGCTTTTCAAGCACGGTGTCGATCAAACCCATTGCCTTGGCTTCTTCTGGCGACAAGAAGTTGTCGCGTTCGAGAGCCTTTTCGATCTGGTCGTAGGTCTGACCAGTGTGTTTTTCGTAAATCTGATTCAGGCGACGCTTCAGGCCTTCAACTTCCTTGGCGTGGATCATGATGTCAGTGACCTGACCCTGGAAACCACCGGATGGCTGGTGAACCATGATGCGCGAGTTTGGCAGCGCTGTACGCATGCCAGCCTCACCCGCTGCGAGCAGGAGCGAACCCATGGAGCATGCCTGACCCATAACCATGGTCGCAACCGCAGGGCGGATGAACTGCATGGTGTCGTAGATCGACAGGCCCGAGGTCACAACACCGCCCGGGGAATTGATGTAGAGCGCGATTTCCTTCTTCGGGTTTTCCGATTCAAGGAAAAGCAGCTGCGCGACGATCAGCGAGGCCATGTTGTCCTCGACCGGACCGGTCACGAAAATGATGCGCTCGCGCAGCAGGCGCGAGTAAATGTCGAACGCGCGTTCGCCACGATTGGATTGCTCGACGACCATCGGAACGAGCGTGTTGGTCAGAATATCGTGCGGATCCCGCATGTGTAGCCCCTTGGCTCCCCGAATGGGTGAGCGGTTTTAGTTCACCTCTAGTCCCTTACGCGCACCGGACAGGACCATAACGTGAGAAAGAAACGAATCGGCGCGTTTGAAGCCGATTGCATTCGATTTGCCCTTAACGCGCGGTAAAGGCAGAGATAGGCACCAATAGGGCAAGCTTCAATAGGAAGCACGCCCTATGATGCAGAACGGTAAATAGGCGCAAATTTATCAGCTGAAGCTGACAGCTACGCCCTTCTTTTTGAAGTAGGACTGCATCAGCTTGCGACCCTGACGGTTCGGCTGGGGAAGCTTTGCTGTTTCAAACACTGCTTCCTTGACGCCTTCATGGGCCATAGCGGCCTTGAGCGCTGCAATCTGCAGGTCCAGGTCTTCGTTGTCGTTCTTGATCGATGCCAGTACGGCGTCAATTGCGGCAGAGACGGTGATATCGCTCACTTGTCCAGAATCCTCAGTCGTATTTGCTCCTTCAAGACATGATTGCGAGGCAAATGCCAAGCCCTCTATGTTCACAGTGGCTTTTGAAAGGCTCGGTGTTTGCGGGCAAACTAGCATGCAAGAAGTGGATTTGCTTTGTTGCAAGAGCGCCTTAAGCTGGGCCATCGTATGAAAGTCCCGACCCATGGCCTCCATTCTTCAAGTTCGACCAGTCACCGATGCCCCCGCCCATTTGCGGGCGAGTGCCAAGCCACAAGACCCCGCATTCTTCCAGAACCCCTACCCGTTCTATGCTGAACGACACGCCACGAGCCCGTCGTTCTTTTGGGAGGAATATGGCCACTGGTGCTTTGCGGACTTTAAAACCGTCAGCCTGCTCATGCGCGATAAACGCTTTGGCCGCGACATTCTGCATGTGGCAACGCGCGAAGAAATTGGCCTCGAACCGCCAAAAGCGCACACTGCAGACTTCGATCTGACCGAAAAATACTCGCTGCTCAATCTCGAAGCCCAAGCGCACACGCGCCTGCGCACGCTGGTGAACCGCGCGTTCGTATCCCGCCAGGTAGAAGCCTTGCGTCCGCGCATTCGCCAGCTGGCCAACGACATGATCGATAAGTTTGAGGGCCAAGACAGCGTTGACCTGATTAAAGCTTTTGCCGCCCCTATTCCGGCAATCATCATCGCCGAGATGATTGGCCTGCCTGCGGAAATGGCACCCAAACTGCTCGAATGGTCCAACCGCATGGTGACCATGTACATGTACAATGTGACCATGGACACCGAGCTCGACGCCAATCAGGCGGCTAAGGAATTTACCGAGTATTTGCGCGGGGTCATCGCTGAACGACGTAAGGAGCCCAAGGCGGACCTCCTCAGCCACATGCTGACGTCAGACCGGGATGGCGACGTTCTGATCGAAGATGAGGTCATGTCGACCGCCATTCTTCTGCTCAATGCCGGTCACGAAGCGACCGTGCACACGACGGGCAATGGAGTAAAATCCATCCTCGAGAGCGGTCTTGATCCGAAGACGCTATTCGCAACACCAGAGCAGACGGAAAAGACGGTGGAAGAATGCCTGCGCTATGACGCGCCGCTGCATTTGTTCACCCGCTATACGCTCGGCGACGACACGGAGCTAAACGGCATCCCCCTGCGCAAGGGTGATGTGGTCGGCATGATGTTGGGCGCCGCCAACCGCGATCCAGTGCGTTTCGCTAACCCGAACACATTTGATCCCTTCCGGACTGATGGCGCGAACGTGTCTTTTGGCGCGGGCATTCACTTCTGCATTGGCGCGCCGCTCGCCCGTATCGAGTTGCAGGAAGCCATGAGCGTGCTTTTTGAGCGCCTGCCGAATTTGCGGATAGCGGAAGAGCCAAAGTATGGCGACGTCTACCACTTCCACGGACTGACGAAGCTCATGGTGCGCTGGAAGTAATTCTAGCGCTAATAGCACCAGACGTCGAAACACATGAAAAAACAAAGGGAAGGCCCGAAAGCCTCCCCTTCTGATTCAGGATGATGTGTTGCGCTTATTCTGCTGCAACCGCGTCTGCATCGAGGTCTCCGATGGTTTTGCCGTTGTCGTAGACAGACTGATTGAGAATGCCCTGACGCTTAGCAACGATGGTCGGGACCAAAGCCTGCCCAGCCACGTTGACCGCTGTGCGGCCCATGTCGAGGATCGGGTCAATCGCCAGCAACAGACCAACGCCTTCCAGCGGCAGACCAAGGGTCGATAGAGTAAGCGTCAGCATGACGGTCGCGCCGGTCAGGCCTGCCGTAGCCGCCGAACCAATAACCGACACGAACACGATCAGCAGGTAGTGTTCCAGACCAAGCGAGATGCCGAAGAACTGCGCGACAAATATTGCGGAGATCGCCGGATAAATCGCAGCGCACCCATCCATCTTTGTGGTCGCGCCTAGAGGCACAGCGAAGGAGGCATACTCACGCGGCACGCCGAGGCTTTTTTCCGTAACACGCTCAGTGACGGGCAATGTGCCGATGGACGAACGTGACACGAAGGCAAGCTGAATGGCAGGCCAAGCGCTCTGGAAGTACCGGATAGGGTTGAGGCCATTGACCTGCAACAGAACCGGATAGACGACGAAGAGGACAAGGAAGAGGCCGATGTAGATGGCAGCAGCGTACCAGCCGAGTTGCGCCAGGGCGTCCCAGCCATAGACCGCCACAGCATTGCCCAGAAGGCCAATGGTGCCGATTGGGGTCAGGCGAATGACCCACCACAGAACCTTGTGGATGATCTTGAGGAAAGAGCGATTGAACGCAAGGAACGCATCAGCGGCGGGGCCAACGCGCAGGGCTGCAATACCGACAACGATCGAGACAATGAGTATCTGCAGAACGTTAAAGTTGAGACTCGTCGTCGCCCCAGCGTCGGTGACGCGCGTTGATGCCTGCAAGCCGATGAAGTTGGACGGGATGAGGCCCTTCAAGAAATCGAGCCAGGAACCCGTCGACGAAGGCGCGCGAGCCGCTTCTGCGGCGACTGCAGTGTTCACACCCGGCTGAATGATCAGACCAAGCGCAATGCCGATGGCGACAGCAATGAGCGCCGTAATGGCGAACCACAGAAGCGTCTGCCAGACGAGCTTAGCAGCGTTGTTGAGCTCACGCAGATTGGCAATGGAGGCCACAATGGCGGTGAACACCAGAACAGGCACCAGAGCGCGCAGCAGCGACACAAAGGAAGAGCCGACGGTGGACAGTGTAACAGTGAGCCAGTTCGCGCCGCCAGCGGCGTCTGGCCCCATGTTGCGGGCGATAAAGCCCAGGATGAGGCCAATGACCATGGAGATGAGGACCTGAACACCAAAATTGGTGTACCAAGGCTTTGGCGCGCGAGAGGTGACGCCTGACGATAATGAGGTGGGCATTTTCTTTCTTCCCCAAAGAACGGCATCGCCCGAGCTGTGAGCAACTTGCCTAGTAATTGGCCAGACTCTACGCCTGTGAGTTACAAAACGCAGCGAATGGCGTTTCATTTCCTTCGGGGAGAGAAGTTTTTTCTACTCGCTTAATGCGATCGCGCCGAAAACAGTATCAAGAGCGGCGCGTGAGCAAAGTCAGTATACCCGCCACCAATGGCAGGACGACGAAAACTGCCGAGATAGTCAGGATTAAGGCGCCCGGCCCCGGATTTGACCACGCCGCATAGCCGAGGCTCACAGCGCCGAGCGCACTGACGAGTGCGGAACCACGATGCACAATCACCCACGCACGATCCGAAACGACGCGCCACGGCATTCGCAAGCCGCCGTAGCTGTGACGCTCTGCTTCAAACAGCATTGCCGCCAGCACCATAAGTGCTGCTGCACACAAGCCCGCAGTTACACGAAAGAAATCAAGGTCTGACCCTATCCCCATGAGCAACAAGCCAAGCTGACATCCCGCGATGACCATCAAGATCAACCGGATAGCAGGCTCTAAAATATGCTGAGTTTTGGCAAAATGGTTTTTCGTAAACGCGCGACCAAGGAGAAAGAACCCCAGCATAATGACGAGTTGGATCGCCGGCGGAGTGAGCAGTGCAAGATTGCGCGGCCACAGCCAATCGGCGGTGCTGCGTGTGAAATGCGCGGGGAATAGAAACGTTTCAGGAATCTGCAGATAGCCGACCCCCGCTATCGCGACCGTGACGCCAAAAACCAAGAGATGGAAGCGAGTAATAAGAGACTGCATGATGGGCTATATAGCGATGCCCCGCGCAATTAGGAGGGGCGCACGAAGAATAATGCGCTGTCCTCTACCGCCAACTGCGCAAAAGAAAAGGGCCGGTTTCCCGGCCCTTTCCAAAATACAGAATCCGTAGCGATTAACGCTTGGAGAACTGGAAGGACTTACGGGCTTTCGCCTTACCGTACTTCTTACGTTCAACAACACGGCTATCACGGGTCAGGAAGCCACCCTTCTTCAGAACGCTACGCAGGGTAGGTTCGAAGTAGGTGAGAGCCTTGGAGATGCCGTGACGAACAGCACCAGCCTGACCGGACAGACCACCACCAGCAACGGTGACGTTCACGTCGTACTGGTCCAGGCGCTCGGTCGCAACGATTGGCTGCTTGACGATGAGCTGGAGAACTGGACGAGCGAAGTACTTGGAGAACTCACGACCGTTGATGGTCAGAGTGCCCTTGCCTGGCTTGATCCATACGCGAGCGACAGCGTTCTTACGCTTGCCGGTTGCATATGCGCGGCCGAGGCTGTCGAGCTTCTGAACGTGAACCGGAGCAGTGTTAACAGCCGGAGCGACTGCTGCAGTGCCGAGATCTTCGAGAGAATTGATGGTTTCGGCCATGTTACTTCACCCGTGCATTCTTGGGGTTCATCGCAGCAACATCCAGCGTAGCTGGGTTCTGTGCGACGTGTGGGTGCTCGGAACCAGCGTAAACGCGGAGGTTCTTGAGCTGAGCGCGGGTGAGCGGGCCACCTGGCATCATGCGGCGAACAGCGTTTTCAAGAACGCGGTTCGGGAAGCGACCTTCGAGCAGCTGACGTGCAGTGCGGTCCTTGATGCCACCAGCAAAGCCGGTGTGCCAGTAGAAGCGGTGCTGGTCGAGCTTGCGGCCAGTGAGCTTTACCTTGTCGGCATTGATGACGATGATATTGTCACCCATGTCCATGTGTGGGGTAAAGGTTGGCTTGTGCTTGCCGCGCAGGCGCGATGCAATGATCGAAGCAAGGCGACCCACGACGAGGCCTTCGGCGTCGATCAGGATCCACTGCTTTTCGATATCGCTCGGTTTTGCCGAGAACGTTGTCATAATCGAATTCCCTAGATTCAGGAGGCCAAATCCGCGCACGGATGGCCGTTTCGTGGCGGGTTTAAGAGGGATTCCCTCACCCGTCAAGAGCCTTTAAAAAGCTCAATAAAAACAACAGGTTAGAACTGCGGTATTATATTACCGCAGTTCTTTGTGTTGTTATCGGGCGCGACGCATATCAGCCAAATAGAGCACGATAGCGCCTGCCAGAATAAAGGCGAGACCCTGGTGCGCGACAGCCAGATCGATCTGAATGTCCGACAGGAGTGTCGCAATACCGAGGACGACTTGAGCGAGAACGAGCACGCCAATGCGGATTAGCCAGGTGTGCACGCCAGCAAAACCACCATCCTTAGCGCGACGCCAGATCAGGAAACCAACGAAGGCTGTGATCAGATAGGCGATGTTGCGGTGATTGAACTGAACAGTCAGCGCGTTCTCAAAGAAGTTCTTCCAAACCGGATCCATCACGAAGAGGCCGTTCGGAATGACCGAGCCATCCATGAGTGGCCAAGTCTGATAGCCCTTCCCCGCATCCATACCGGCTACAAACGCACCCGCAGCGATCTGCAAGATAAGGACGACCAGCAGAGCAATCGTCGTCACCCAATTAAAGCTGCTGACGTGCCCAAGTGTACGTCCGGGTGTGATCGTCCGTGCAACATAGAGCAAGGCGTAGAGCAGCACGCCAGCGGCGGACAAGTGCGCCGCCAAGCGATACTGAGATACCGATGTCAGCTCAGATAGGCCCGAGGACACCATCCACCAGCCAAGGAAGCCCTGGAAACCGCCCAAAAGGAACAGACCAAAAAGGGGCAGAGCGAGGTCTTTGGAAAAGCGCTTCTGAGCCAAGAACACAACAAATGGGATCAGGAAGACGAACCCGAGCGCGCGCGCCAAAAGACGGTGGAACCATTCCCAGAAAAAGATCAGCTTGAAATCATCCAAGCTCATCCAATGATTGATGACCGTGTATTGCGGGATCTGCTTATACGCTTCGAACTCCGCTTCCCAATCGGCTTGGGTCAATGGAGGAATTACACCCGCGACGACATTCCAGCTTGTGATCGACAGACCAGACTCGGTGAGGCGGGTGATGCCGCCCACAACGACAATCAGCAGCACGAATGCCGCCATGCCATAAAGCCAAATACGCACCGGGCGGAGGCGGTCGGCCGCAAAGCTCACTTTGCCCGGGGCCGCATCTTGCATGAAGGTCACGACGCTAATTTCCAGTATCAGTTAAGGTGCGGGAGTGGTAATCCCCCCGCGACATTATCGCAACAGACCGGATGCCGCATATGAGTCAGCGTAACCGCAAGTTGATTGGCGCATTTTTGCTGGTCATTTCCATCGCTGGATGGGCCGTTTTGGGCACTTGGGGCTATCTACTCTTGCCTGAAGGGCTGCCGGGGCTGGTGCTGATCATCTATTTTATTTTCGCGGGCATGGGTTGGACGATCCCAGCGATGATTCTCATTCGCTGGATGGCCAAGCCCAATCCCCTGCCCCAACGCTAACCCGATATCCGGCCCAACTGAGTGAAGAGCCCGCCACTGGCAAAGATGTCGGCGTAGCGCTTTTGTTGGAACAGCCCATTGAGCGACACTCGCGGCAGCGCCGCAGGTGTTTTGCGATGGTGAGGATAAAGACCACCGGGTCGCGTCGTCACGCCCGAGGTGAACCCCAGTTGCGCGACAAGTTCAAACTCCCGCTCCCCGCAAGAAAGCGGCCCGCCGAGGGGATAAGAGAAGTGTTTCGGTCGTTGGCCGAGGCGTTGCTCTAGTGCCGTCACCGACTCCACAATTTCAGCTCGTGCTTGATCCAACGGCAGTTTAGCCAATTCATAGTGGTTGACGGTATGCGCCCCGATCGTTGCCAGTGGGTGATTGGCCACCTGCTTGATCTCGTCCCAATCCATGATTTCCGCGCGACATTGAGCTGAGAGGTCATAGCCGTAATTGGCAGTGAATTCCGCCAGCAGCGCCAGTCGCTCCGTTTCCGGCATTTTGCGCATATGCCAATAGAGCTGATTGAAGGCGGTGTGCTTTTCTTTTGTCGAGCGAGAAGGGAGAACGACGGTACCCGAGGAGCCTTGGAACCGAACCTCCCCTGCCTTGCCGATTATGTCCTCAATAGCTTGCCACCAGAGCTGCCCGCCGCCCGAAGGAAAGGCGGTCGGCACATAAAGCGTGAATGGGGTGCGGGCCGCTTCCAGCACAGGAAGGGCGTGGCTCAGATTGTCCTTGTAGCCATCGTCAAAGGTCAGCACGACAAATGTCGATTTGGCCCTCGGCATCGTGAGGCGATCCAGCGCCTCGTCCAAGTTTACAACCGGTATTTTGCGATCGGCCAGACGCTCGAGGCAGTAGGCGAGGAATTCCGGCTGCACCTGCAATATGCCGTTTGGCGCAAAAGCCTTTGGGGGCTGAGGCAGCACGCGATGCAGTGTCCAAATGACGCCCCGCGCGTCTGAAAACTGCTCGAACAACCTCGGTGCGTTCGCGAGCCAAAGTGCCTCAAAAGCGGCACGGATCAGGGTGTATTTCAGCGCCATAGTCAAACTGCCTAGGCTGCGACAGGCTTGGTGACCGCAGCGACGTCCACTGAAGCGTATCCGGCCTCAAGCAGCTTTTGTCGGGCCACAAAGGCTGACGTCAATTCGCTATTGCTACCAACAACCAGAACCACACGCCCCCCCACTTGCGCAAAATCAGCAAGCAAGGACTGCGTCTTCGTCTCCCCAGTCAGGACGACGACGACCTCGTAGATATCCGTCAGGGCTTCAATCAATGTCACAGGACGCGGTGAGGTGCGATCGAGACCAGCGTGGCGACCCCAAGACACTTCTGCAAAGCTGTTGTCGGCAGACTTCTGGACCACATCTCCGAAACGCGCTTCGCCCAGAGTGAGATCGGACAGTCCCGGCGCGGCCGTAACCTTGCCAGACCCCGCATCAACCAAGGCCACACTTAGGCCTTTGGAAAGCGCATCCGCGACGAGAATTTCAGCAAGATGTTCACCACCCTCCTCGGCTCCGTGATCGGTCAGCAGCAGGAGATTGGTGCGCCCCAAAACCAGGTCAGCAACGAGTTCGTTATAACGGATCAGCCCCTTGTCGACGGGCTCAACAACAGGCTCAGCCGCATTGAAACCAAACCGCTCAACAGACGCATCCTCTACAGGAGCAGGCGAAGCATCTGGAGCCCTGTTCTGGTCTGTCTCGGCAAGAATCTTGCGCACCATTTCTTTGACATTTGCCAGATCCACACCGCCGGACTGAGGTTGTTCCGCAGTTACGATGGTCTCATCGTCAGAAGCGGCCCCAGCGAGAATTGGCTGTTGAAGCGTAGCGATATGCTCTGCGAGATCGCCCGCGGTATTGTTACCAGGCGCGTCCGACGGACGGCCTTGTTGGCCCCAATGCTCTGCAGCCGTCCGGGACGACACGACCGCACGACCGGACATCAGCTCCCCAAAAATTGCCCCGCCGATTTGGCAGAAAATCGACACAAACGCGACCGCAGACATAATGAGAGCGGTCTTCGGCGCTGACGGGGAAGAAGCAGCAGCAGCAGCAGTTACGACACGGACGTCAGGCAATTCCGAGTTGATGTCGACCCGTGTTGACGAGGCGTTGTAGCGCAACAAATACGCTTCCAGCAGGTCGCGTTGCGACTTAGCCTCACGCTGCAAGCTATCAAGGGTCACGGTATCGATGGTTGCCGTCGACGCGGTGTTCTTGGCCGCTTCAAAGTCAGCACGCAGCGAGGCTTCTTGGTCGGTGTAAATCTGCGCTTCGGCCTCTAGCGCGACGGCCATCCGCTGCGCTTCAGCACGGACCTGCGCATTGAGTTCGCCGATCTGAGCATTGAGGGCACGCATCGTGGGATGGCTACTGAGGAGCGTTGCGGAACGCTGGGCCAGTTCACTCTGAATGCGCGCCTTCTCTTGTGACAGCTGCTGCACGACGAGGGATGACTGAACGTCGACCAAGCTCTCAACCGGCTGGTTACGACCAACAACGTCACGGATTAGGGCAGCGCGTTTTTCAGCATTGCCACGCTGCTCTTGTACTGCGCTGATCTGCGACGCGATGGTCGACAAACGCTGATCCAGCAGGCTGGTGTTACCCTGTCCGATATAAAGATCATTCGCGACTTTGAAGTCAGCGACCGCACGCTCGGCTTCACCGACGGACACCCGCAGGCGATCGATTTCCTCGAGTAGCCAACCGGACGTCTCGACATTATCGGAGAGGCTCAATCCCGCACGACGCTCAACATGCGCCTTCGCGATGGCATTGGCGATTTGGGCGGCCAACTGCGGCTCACGCGACGAGACCGTTATCGCGATCACGGCGGACTGAGGCTGCTGCGACACCGATAAGCTAGCAGAAAGAGCTGATAAAACCTGTGAGTCGACGCTTTGTGGTGTTTCCGCGCGGCGACCGAGCTGCGGCAGCAAGGCACCGAGGTCAAAGCCACCTTCTTCAGCGCCACTAAATTCGGGCACCGAGCGCAAATTCAACTCATCAATCACCCGCATCAGAGTGTCAGGTGATTTGATGAGCTGTATTTGACTTGCCACCACACCGGCCGGGTTCGTGGCAAACATACTAAGCCGCGCATCACCCGAATTCTGTCCGGAGGCACTCTGGCGCGGCTCAACAAGAACAGCCGCAGTACCTTCGTAAGTCCTTGGAACAAACATCAAAATTACGAATGTCACCGAGAGCAATGCAAGTGTCACCGCGATAATTCGCGGTAACTTCCGGCCTACTGCAGAGAGCAAACCAGCAACGTTAATTCGCCCATCATCGATGACTGGTGACTCGTAAACCATTAGTGGACCCCAAATTCCTTGTTGGAATAGAGCGCCGTTACGATCAAAATTCAGTTAATCTTCTCGCGTTTTTACTAACACCTACTCGACGCTATCACTTTCTTAACCACGACAGAACATAAGTTCAAAGACAGAATAAGTAGGGTTAAGATGCGCTGCGCTCTCATTATTGCGTTGGTTTTGCCGGTTATGTTGGGCGCATGCACCACAACGCGCCCAACAGCCTATTCTGTTGAAACACGTGGCCCTTACCAACTAGACACGGGTGATACTGTTCGAGTGTCGGTTTACGGCGACCCCGAAATATCCAAAAGCTACCGTGTGGACGACAAGGGCGCCATTGCCTTCCCGCTTGTCGGCGCGGTTCAGGTCCGGGGCACCACAACAGAACAGGCGTCAAAGCGTCTCGCCTCGGCGCTCGCCAATGGCTACATGCGCAGCCCGGATGTGGCAGTTGAGATCGAGCAATATCGCCCGTTCTATATTGCCGGCGAGGTGAAAACCTCCGGCCAGTTTCCATATGTCTACGGCATGACAGCGCGCGCCGCGATTGCCACAGCAGGTGGCTTCACCCCCACCGCAGACCGAAACCAAGTGATCGTCTATCGCCGCCAGGCCGACAAAATGGGCCGTAGCCCGGTCCCTCTGGATTTCCCGATTGCTCCCGGCGACACGCTGGTGATTTCAGAGCGCTGGTTCTAAACAAGTATTCGCGCATAAGGAGCGTGCCAATGCGTATTTTGCAGGTGCTGCGCGCTCCGGTTGGCGGCCTTTTCCGCCATGTCTGCGACCTAACCGAAGAGCTTTCTGCGCGTGGCCACGAGATTGGCATAGTCGTTGACGCCCTCGCAAGCGATGCTCAGACCGAAACCAAGCTCAAAGCGATAGAACAGTTCACGAGTCTGGGCGTCTACCGCCATCCAATGCCCCGAGTTTTCGGCCTGGGCGACCTCAAGACACCGTTCGCGGTCAACAAATTGGCCAAACGCCTAAACGTGGATGTTATTCACGGACACGGTGCAAAAGGCGGATTCTACGCTCGTCTCGCCCGGCTGGGCGGCAATAAGGCCCGCACGGTCTACACGCCTCACGGTGGCGTCTTGCATTTTCCGTCCACCTCACGCTCTGGGCAGATATTCCACAAGTTGGAACGCGCACTCATGCGCAAAACAGATGCGATAATTTTCGAAAGCCATTTCGCGCTCAAAACCTACAGCGCGTTGATCGGAGCACCCACCTGCCCGACGAGTGTTATCTATAACGGGCTCCGCCCTGCCGAATTCGAGCCCCTCGAACATATCCAGCCGCTGTCGGATTTTGTCTTTGTGGGCGAGCTACGCGAGCTCAAAGGCATCTTCCACCTTGTAGAAGCGCTGGCCCAAATCAAGCGAGCCGATGGTAGCCGACCGACCCTCGTCGTGGCCGGCGATGGTCCATCTCGACCAGAGCTAGAGAAAATGATCTCAACCCTCGGACTGACTGATCAAGTCCGGTTTTTAGGATCTCGTCCGGCGCGCGAGGCTTTTGCGCTGGGCGAGTGCGCAGTGCTCCCGTCCCTCGCTGAATCCCTACCCTATGTAGTGATGGAAGCAACCGCCGCAGGTCTCCCGGTGATCAGCACCCGTGTTGGCGGAATCGCTGAAATATTCGGCCCCACTCAGGAGCGGCTAATTCCAGCCGGTGATACAACCGCCCTGACCAAGGCAATGCAGGCGCACCTTTCTAACCCGACGAACGAAATCAATGCGATACACGCCCGTCGCAGCTATGTCTCTGAATTCTTTACGTTAGATTCAATGACAACGTCGATATTAAACATCTATCAACCAAGCAAATAACTTCGACCATATCGATTCACACATTCGCTGATGTTTGTGGTCAATAGTACCCATAGAGCGGGTATTAATTCGATATGTTTCAGATCGACACGCAGTCAGTATTACAAAATCAGGTAAGCCAGAGAGCACCATCTGGTGGCACATTATCGCCGCGCGCAGAGGAACTCATAAGCGCACCTGCTGACGTGGGATATTCAAGCGCTGTTATTACGGGTATCGCGCAGATCGTTGAAGCGATCCTACTGATCACAATTGGCTGTGCGATCTACTGGAGCTACGTCGGCACGGGACAAGAGAATTTCTATCTGCCGGTCATTTTGGCAAGTGGCCTTGTGGCAAACTTGTTCTTCAACATTGCGCGAACCCATCGTATCCGCGCCTATAGATCGCGATTTTGGCAACTGGGGCGCGTGTTAGCAGGCTGGTCCAGTGTCATCGCAATCTTGGCTATCGGGTTCTTCTTCTTCAAAGCGGGCGATCAGGTTAGCCGCGTCTGGCTGATGAGCTGGTGGGCCCTCGGTGGCATTACCCTCGTAGTCTATCGACTTAGTCTGCGTTCGTTGGTTCAACATTGGAGCGACGCCGGACAACTCAAGCGTCGGACTGTTATCGTCGGTGGCGGACAAGACGCTGCTCAGCTGATCAACCAGATCCAAACTAGCGCCAAGTCCGACATTGAGCTTATCGGCCTTTTTGATGATCGCGTTGACGATCGCTCACCAGATGAAGTGAGTGGATTTTATAAGCTCGGCCGTGTTTCTGATCTGGTGGAATTTGCCCGTCGCACGCGTGTCGACCTCGTGCTCGTCTCCATGCCACTGTCCGCAGAGAAGCGCGTTCTCGACATGCTGACCCAGCTCTGGGTTTTGCCTGTCGACATCCGACTCTCAGCGCATATGAGCAAACTGCGTTTCACCAATAAGGCATATTCTTATGTCGGCGACCTGCCCGTGCTCGACATGGCTGACAGACCGATTTCAGACTGGAATCTTGTATTCAAATGGGCTTTTGACAAAACTGTCGCGATCCTGGCGCTTATCGCGCTTTCGCCCATCATGCTCATCACCGCCCTTGCGATTAAGCTAGAGAGCAAAGGTCCGATATTTTTCGTTCAAGATCGACACGGCTTCAACAACGAGCTGATCCGAATCTACAAATTCCGCTCCATGCGAACAGACATGCTCGACGCCAATGCTACAAGACTGGTGACTAAGGACGATCCGCGCGTCACCAAGGTTGGTAAGTTTATCCGCCGGACCTCAATTGATGAGCTGCCGCAGCTTTTCAATGTGCTCAAAGGTGAGCTGTCGATCGTCGGCCCTCGCCCCCATGCTCTACAGGCTAAAGCGGCGAACACGCTGTATTACGAAGCCGTGGAAGGGTATTTTGCTCGCCACAAGGTCAAACCTGGCATAACCGGATGGGCTCAAATTAGCGGCTGGCGCGGCGAAACTGATACGCTCGATAAGATCGAACAGCGCGTGAACCACGACCTCTATTACATTGAAAACTGGTCGATCCTGTTCGACCTCAAGATTCTTGCACTAACGCCGTTCCGCCTCTTCTCGTCCGGGAATGCGTATTAAGTCCCGTCGTGCTGCGATTAGCTTTCCCAAGGTAGAACCAGCACACGCCCTGGCGCTAGTCTTCCCCGGCCTTGGGGACAGCCGACTCCCATAAAGGCAAGGATATTGAGGCAGCTCAGGAGACGACCGAGCGGCCTCTTGGCCGCTGATAGCCTCTCAGTCCCACAGGACCCGTGCCTCAGGCAAAAAGCTGTCAAGAATAGCGGTTATGGGAAACAAAAAACCGCTCAGCGAGGCCAAGCGGCGTATGAACGGTCATCACAAAATGGTCGGAGCGGCGGGATTCGAACCCACGACCCTTTGTCCCCCAGACAAATGCGCTACCAGGCTGCGCTACGCCCCGACTAGAAAATCTCATAAGGAAACAGGGGTTTTGGCGCAACCCCTAAAAAGTCGGCGCATCGACCATTTGCCGAGTATCGGGAGGTTTTACACATCTCGGGCACCAATGACGGCAATAGCTCACCGCCCCGCAAAGTCGGCGGTTCAACAGCCACATTGCGGGTGCGGGATAAGTGTTTTGCTCGCCTGCCAGATCGAATATGATAGACGCCCCACACCTATCCGGAGGACTATAATGAAGAAGTTCGCACCAATCGCGCTTGTCGCTTTCGCAGCTCTGACAATGACCGCATGCACAACCACAGAGCGCACTGTGACCGGCGCAGCTGTAGGCGGCGCTGGCGGCGCGTTAGTTGGCGGCGCCCTTGGCGGCTACACCGGCGCTGTCGTTGGTGGCGCTGGCGGTGCGGCTGTCGGCGCGCTGGTCGCCAACCGCTAATCGTCGATCTTTTCTTAGGGCCCTACCCTAAGCTAGCGTGCTAGGCTCGATCCGGGTGCTGAGGTATTCGGATTGAGTAGACTTTTTAGAAGCCAAAGCAGCCGCGTCGCCCTCCTGCGCCAGTTACACTTTTGTGCTCTCTTGCATTCTCTGGCGCCCTACCCTAGGTCTGAGGCATGCGGGATTAGCCGCATAGTTCTCAGGGCGGGGTGAAAGTCCCCACCGGCGGTAAGGCTAACAAAGCCAAGCCCGCGAGCGCTTCTTTCGGGAAGGTCAGCAGATCCGGTGTGATTCCGGAGCCGACGGTCATAGTCCGGATGATAGAGAACGGGATTTGGTACCCAGATTGGGTATGCATGCCTTTGCGCGCGCATACCTGCTGTCGCCGCCCGTAACCCTGAGGAAACTGGTTACGGAAAGGACGACAATGAACCAGATTTCCTCCCCGACCCGAAATGCAGCCCTCGGCGCTATGTTTATGCTCGCTGCCTCGCTCGCTTTCGCAGGATCAAACACGCTTCAGTCTGTGCTACCATGGCAGTTTAACATGAGCTCCACAGGCATGGCCTTCTGGCAATATGTCATTGCCTCGCTGCTCGCCTTACCGCTGATCATGCGCATTAGCCTCCAAAACCTCAGAACACGGCACCCGATGTTGCACGAGCTTCGCGCCTTTGTGTCGGCACTGGGCGTGCACGTGTTCGTTTACGGCTTCGCCTCCGGCGTACCGATCTGGCAAATGGTGACGCTGCTCGCAACCGGCCCCCTCTTTATCATTATGGGCTCGTACATCTTTCTCGGAGAGCGCGTCTCTGCTGCCCGCCTTGGCGCGGCAATCGTGGGCTTTGTCGGCGCGGTCATCGTCTCGGGCGTTGGCAGCGAAGGCTTCTCCGCACAAACACTGATACCCATTCTCGCTGCAGCCCTGTGGGCCGGCACAGATATTATCACCAAACACCTCGCCCGCGAGGAGAGCCCCGAAACGCTTACCATTTCGCTTCTGCTGCTGGTGACGCCCAACCATCTGGCGATCTTACTGATCGTCAATGCTCTCGGCTGGCTTGCCCCGACAGTGCTGCCTGCGGGACTTGCCAATGGCTTCCCCTTTGCATTGCCTGAAGGTTTTGGCCTGGTCCTGCTTTTGCTGCTCGGCGCACTCACCGCGGCAGCGAACTATCTGCTAGCCTTTGCCTATCGCAATGCAGACGCTACCTATCTGCAGCCTTTTGGAGACCTCAAGGTGCCGCTTGGCGGATTGATCGGCTGGATCGCTCTAGGACAAGTGCCGTCTGGCTACTTCTGGATTGGCGCCCTTTTGATTGTTGGCGCATCGGTGTTTATCTATTGGGTCGAACGCGACAGCACCCCAAACAGACTACAAACAGCGTAACACTTGCGTAATAAATGCTGGAGCATTGGTTGAGGGCCTTGTACTAAGGCCCTCAATGTTTTTGTGAGGGGGCCAGATGGCGCTGAAAGAAAACGACGTCAGCTTTTTTAGACCGATGTGGATACGCGGCGGTATCTCCGTGTTCCTTGCGATTTGGCTAGGCTGGGAACTGCTCTATACAGGCGACATGTTCTGGGCCTCTATCGTCGGCGTAGTTCTGGTTTACTTCGTATGGAATTTCTTCGTCAAATTCCCAAAGAACGACGCTTCGCCCCCAGAGGCGGCACCGACAGAGACCACTCAAAACGACGAAGAGCCGCGCTAAGCGCGGCTCTTCCGTATTCATTGCGTGACTGATTTAGTGTTCGCGAGCCCGCTCTAGGATACGCTTGCACTCGAGCAGTTCGCGCAGAACCTCTGAAAGCTTATTGCGCGAATCTTCATCGAGCTCAGGGCTAGCCGACAGCACGGCCTCTTCAAGCTCAGCCGCATCTCCCGCAGCTTCCGCCTCTTCAATCAGTGGCAGTATCTCATCAAGGCCTTTGCCTTCGCCTACGGCGATGACATAGCGCGGTCCTTGATCCTTTAGGATCTTTTGGACGCCTTTGATGGTAAACCCTTGATCGTAGAGCAAATGGCGGATGCCGCGTAAAAGCATCACATCTTCCGGCCGGTAGTATCGCCTGCCACCACCTCGCTTTAGAGGCTTGATGGTAGCAAACCGAGTTTCCCAGAACCGCAGTACGTGTTGCGGTAGATCCAGCTCTTCAGCTGCCTCCGAAATCGTGCGGAACGCGTCGGGCGACTTATCCAAAACAGCCGGTCCCCTCGTAAGAAAGCCTTACTCTGCAGAGGAAACCATAGACTTGTTGATCTTGGACTTCAACACGTTGCTCGGTTTGAACACAAGAACCTGCCGAGGCAAAATCGGAACCTCCTCGCCCGTCTTAGGATTACGTCCGATACGCTCGTTCTTCGAACGCACGTGGAACGACCCAAAGGACGATAGTTTGACGTGAGAACCGACGACCAAAGCGTCTGAGACCAGCTCAAGCACTCGTTCGACAAGCTCAGCAGATTCCGTCCGAGATAGACCCACAGAACCATAAACTGCTTCGGCCAAATCGGCGCGCGTAATAGTCTTCTGCGACATAGCACCCCCAAAATCCAACGGACTGAATGTCCGTACCCAGTATCGAAAGCGACGAGACTGCTGCGCCCTTTGGCACAACGAATACTGCCCAGTCAGGAACACATCCCAATACTGCCCATTTCGCGGCATAAGCACGCTCAAGGCATTGGATCTTTCTCCCCGAGGGAGACAGTAATGCCTTGAACAGCTTAACGTCAATGCACGTCAGATATTTACCAGCGAATGAGCGAAGCGCCCCAAGTAAATCCGCCACCCATTGCTTCGAGCATCACCAGATCACCCGGCTTAATACGGCCGTCTGCGACAGCGACACTCAATGCGAGCGGCACAGAAGCCGCAGAAGTATTGGCGTGTTGATCAACAGTGGTCACGACCTTCTCTGGCGCCAGACCAAGCTTGGCCCCAGCACCGTCGATGATCCGTTTGTTGGCCTGGTGCGGCACAAACCAATCCAGATCGTCAGTCGTGTAGCCGGCCTGTTCCAATGTTGCGTACACAACGTCGGTGATCTTGCCCACGGCATGGCGGAACACTTCCGGACCCTGCATGCGCACGTGGCCAGTGGTGCCTGTCGTCGACGGCCCACCGTCGACGTAGAGCTTGTCCCAGTGCTTGCCATCCGAACGCAGAGCAGAGGCTAGGATACCACGATCTGGCTCGCCCTCAGCCAATTCGACGCGCTCCAGTACGATAGCTCCTGCCCCATCCCCGAAAAGGACGCAGGTGGTGCGATCATTCCAGTCGAGGAGGCGGGAGAAGGTTTCCGCGCCAATAACCAGAACACGCTTGGCCATGCCCGACTTGATATAGGTGTCAGCGGTTGTCACCGCATAGACAAAGCCCGAACACACGGCCTGGATATCGAATGAAAAGCCGTGGCTCATGCCCAGCTTCATCTGCACCAGCGAGGCCGCCGATGGAAACGTATAGTCAGGCGTGGTGGTCGCGACGATGATCAGGTCGATATCGTCAGGCGTGAGCCCTGCATTGTCGAGCGCCGCACGTGCTGCCGCGGTGGCGAGGTCAGATGTAAACTCACCTTCCGCTGCAATGTGGCGCTTCTTGATACCAACGCGCTGCTGAATCCACTCGTCCGAAGTGTCCACACGCTTAGCGAGATCTTCGTTCGTGACAGCGTTTGCAGGCAGATAGCTGCCGACACCGCGGATGATGGATCGTACTCTGGTCACGCCGATTATGCCTCGGTTTCTGTAGGCAGAGAAGTCTCTGTCTTGTTAATGGGGAAGCGCTGCAAGGTATCGCCAACCTTGTCCATCAGGCGATTGCGCGCCATGTCATAGGCAAGGCCGAGAGCACTCTTGTAGCCGACTTCGTCAGTGCCGCCGTGCGATTTGATGACCACGCCGTTCAGACCGAGGAACACGCCACCATTGACGGTACGTGGATCCATTTTGCGCTTGAGAGCGCGCAAGGCAGAGGACGCGAATAGCGCACCAATCTTGCTCATCAAATTGGCGGTCAGAGACTGCTTGAGATAGGCAGCGACCTGACGGGCGGTACCTTCAGCAGTTTTCAGCGCGATATTGCCAACAAAGCCTTCGGTGACGACGACGTCGACGGTGCCCTTGCCGATATCATCACCTTCAACGAAGCCATGATAGGTGAAGCCATTGCCGCTCGCCTGAGCGAGGATTTTGCCAGCATCCTTGATAGAATCCAGGCCCTTCACCTCTTCAGTGCCAACGTTGAGCAGGCCCACGGTCGGATTTTCGGAATCAAACAGCGCACGCGCTAGTGCCGAACCCAGAATGGCGTAGTCTACCAGCTGCTGAGCGTCAGCGCCGATGGTCGCGCCCATGTCGAGTACGATGATGTCCGAGCGCACAGTCGGCCAAATAGCTGCGATACCAGGACGGGAAATCCCTTCCATCGGACGCAAGCAGAAGGTCGACATGGCCATAAGAGCACCGGTGTTACCACCTGAAATGGCAACATGGGCTTCGCCGTCCTTAACAGACTGAATTGCCTTCCACATGGACGACGTACCGCGACCCTTGCGGAGAGCCTGGCTTGGCTTTTCGTCCATCGCGATTACAGTTTCGCACGGAACGAGTGTCGACGCGGCTTTAAGCGCAGGAAATTCTTCAAGGAGCGGAGCAACCTGCTCCTCAATGCCGTGGAAAATAAAACGCGTGTTCTTGCGCTCTTTCAGCGCCAGATAGGCACCGTGGAGGACCGCGCGGGGCGCGTTATCGCCGCCCATAGCGTCCACGGAAATAGTTATAGTATCGTTCATTTCAGCCTGTTATCTGGCCCGCCGGTGGGGCGAGCAAACATATCCCAAGATGGGGTCGACGCAAGCCCTTCACCCTAGGACTTGTCTGCGTCCTTCTTCAAGGCTGCGAGCTTAGCAAAGGGATTTTCTTCCCCTTCGTTCTGCAAGTTTAAGCTCTCGACGGTTTCACCCGGGAGACGCGGATAGGGATCGAGCGCAAGTGCAAGAGTTTCAAGCATCAAAGCGCTCAAATCGACCTCAGAGCCATCGATGTGATCTGGAAATTCGTCATCTTCAAGGTCAATGAAGACTTCCGAGCCTGGTGCAGCAGGTTTTTCACCCTTAGCTGCAGGCAAAAACACACGATCGATAGGCTCACGCAGCTTTTCTTCAACCGGATCCTGGCTGATGATCGAGGCTTGCTGGACTACTGCCTCCACAAAACCCTGCGCGCGTAACCCGCCGCGCAATGGCACAACGGTCAGCTCGGCAACAAAACGATCAACGGCGAGTATTTTTAGCGACTCAGCAATTGCAGCGCGCTGCGCTTCGTCGGCGTTGACGTTAACGGAACGACCAGACGCTGGGAGTTTATCGAGACGCACAATGGCGTCGAAAATTGGCTCGTCTTGGATAGTCATAATTTAGGCTCCAAAAGTCAGCTTACCGCCGGTTATGTCTGAGGTGCTCTGCGCCACCAGTGCTTGGTCTTCTGCCAACACATAAGTCGCAAGAGCCGAGACATGTTCGTCGGTCGGCTGGTCATAAACGTTGCGGGCAAGAACGGCCTTTAAGGCTTCCTTATCGCCGCTATCGATGGCGGTATTAAGGGCTGCCAAGAGCCCAAAGAAGATGTTCCCCATCTTCTGAATTTTTTTCGGAATACCGATATCCGTCACGCCCATTTCGCGCAGCGAGCGATCCATATCCTTAAAGAAGAGATCGAATACGGCTTGGCTAAACGCCTTGTCAGATTCTCCGCCCGCGCGCAGACGGCGGAAAAGCAGGGCCATGTGCAGGCTGATCATGTCGAAACGGCCAGTAACTGTGTCAGCTACACCCCATTCGGCATAGAAAACAGGCTGCCGGGATTGCGCCACAATGGCGTTATAAATCGCATAAACTGGCTCTGTAGCGGAGTTCTTGCGAAACAAGGACATAATCATGGGATTGCGCTCGGCGTCGGTATGGGTCAAACACAGGCAGATTGGGGTGCCGGACCACTGTCAGCTTGCCAGAAAGCTAAGTTGACAGCTACACATTCCGGCGGCCACAAAAGGCACGCGCCTCGTTACAACCGCCTATAGTCGAGAGCCATTGGGAAAGTCAAACTATGAGCCTGCGTCTTGCAAAAGCCTCCGTTGTCGCGACCATTCTGGCCGTTGCGCTAGCTGGTTGCAGTAGCAGCACTGCTCTGGTGACACAGCGCACCCAAGGGTACGTCATCCCAAGCACTGCGCTGCAGCAGATCCGTCCGGGTCAAAGTCAGCAGACGGTCCAGTTGGTTCTGGGGTCGCCACAGTCGACCAACACATTCGGTGACCAGACCGCTTGGTACTATGTCGAGACCAAGGTGAACCAAACCTCGTTTGGCTTCACACAGATCAAGGAACGTACGGTTCTGGCGGTCTATTTCGACAAGAGCAAGAAAGTCAGCGAGCGCGCTGTCTACTCGTTACAGGATGGCCGCGCGGTCGACATCGAAACCCGCCGCACCCCATCTTTCGGTCAGGATGCGACCTTCATCGACTCGATCCTCTCCTCGTTCTAATTCTGATTCCAGAAACGAATTTAAGCCTCGGATTTTCCGAGGCTTTTTTGTTTTCTTAGCCGTTGTGATTGTGCCCAGTTCAGGCCATGTCGATAGGCAATTGCAAGGCCTAACGACACCACGATCACCACAATGATCTGCGTGTATGGATCCCAGTATGAGAAGTAGTCCTCAACCCGCCTCAGGATGAAGACGTGGACCAGATAGGCTCCAAAACTGGCTTGCGCGAGTGCCGACAGAATGGGCGAAGTCGGACTTTTCATGCGTAGGAATATAGCGCCTGCGCCTACGGCCCAGAACAGCGTGCCAATTGAGTACTCGTTGTCCGATAAGTTTACCCCTCGCAGCCCGTATTTCTCGATCAAGTGCATCACGAGCCCCATAAGACTCACCAGAAGCCACCAGCGCGTCGAGAGAAGCATCCATCTTGGATCGCGCTTTAGGCTCACACCAATCAGGAAGAATATCGGCGTGAAGAACAACCCGCTGCGCATCCAATAGGTCGGAAAAACTTCGCCGGTCAGCAGCTCACTGTATACGCCCAGCGACATGCCCGTTGCGTATAAAACAGTCGTTAGTACCGCGGTTGCGACAAAGCCCACGCTCGACAGACCAGCGAATACGATCGTCCCGCCGACGAGCAAGGCCGGCAAGTACCACAGATGATATCCCGCCCCTCCGGTCCACGCGACGAGCAGAAGTCGCTCCACGAGCGTGACGGGGTCGCCCACAAAGGCACTGGGGCGCAAGTTATAGAACGCGAGCCAGAACACGAGCGGCCATGCCACGCGCTGCCCGACCTTGCGAACAGGGGCGATCTTGGCGCTGAAGTATCCAGCAAGGATGAAAAAGCTTGGCACGGCGAAGCGCGACAGGTCGCGCAGGCTGTCGCGCATCGGATCGCCTTCGGGAAAAGCCCCATAGGCGTGAATGCAAACAACCGCGCAGAAGGCGACGAGGCGCAGTAAATCCGCCCCCGCATGTCTGTCTGCGGTTGTCTGTCCCATCCTCTACCCTCCCAACGGTCAGGATAGGGCGATGGCAGAACAAAAAAATACCCGGATTTCTCCGGGCATTTTGAATTCTTGAATTTGGCTCTTTTAAAGCTCGGAACCTGCGTCGCGGGCGATTTTGTCGAGAGCGCCATTCACCAGGCCCGCTGCATCGTCCTCATAGAACGCACGTGCAACATCAACATATTCAGTGATAACGACGCGTGCCGGAATGTCCTTGCGGAACAGCAACTCAAAGGCAGCGGCGCGCAAAATAGCGCGCAGTGTCGCGTCTACACGCCCAATCGGCCAGCCTTCTGCTAGCGCCTTGTCAACCGTCGGGTCAACTTGGAGCTGGTGCTTAGCAACGCCGGACACGATCTGGCGGAAGAAATCGGCGTCAGCGGGCAGATACTGCTCGCCTTCGATTTCACGGCCGAGATGGAAGGCACCGAACTGTGCGAGCGTGTCTTCCAGCGTCGCGCGGCCAATATCCATCTGATAGAGCGCCTGGACGGCGGCAAGGCGCGCAGCACCACGCTGATTAGCGGGGCGCACAGCGCCGGGATCACGTTTTGGATGGTCGGTCATCGGCTGTTCAATCGGTTCTATCAGTCATCTTCACTCAGGACGGTTTTGTCCTGAGCAAGTTCGGCTAGGAAGTTACGGAAGTCGTCCGCCGCAGAGAAGTTCTTATACACACTCGCGAAGCGAACAAATGCGACATCGTCGAGCCCTTTGAGGCCTTCCATCACATATTCGCCAATTTGGTCAGAGGTGACCTCCATATCGCCCAAGCTTTCCAGCTGCCGGACGATACCGGAGATCATGCGCTCTGCGCGCTCTGGTTCTACAGCGCGCTTACGCAAGGCCGTGTTAACAGAGCGGGCGAGTTTATCCCGATCAAACGGGACTTTTCGTCCGCTCTTTTTCACGACGGTCAGGTCACGAAGCTGCACGCGCTCGAAGGTCGTAAAACGCCCCCCGCAAGCGTTGCACACGCGGCGACGCCGAATAGCGCCCGAATCTTCCGTCGGGCGGCTATCCTTCACCTGCGTGTCGTCATTGCTGCAATAGGGGCAGCGCATAGGCCGAAACCTTTATTAGCTGTAGATCGGGAAGCGTGCGGTCAGGGCTTTCACCTTCTCGCGCACAGCCGCTTCTACAGCGCCGTTGTTGTCTTCGCCGTTGGCCTTAAGACCATCGAGCACTTCAATGATCAGCTCACCAACTTCGCGGAATTCAGCCTCACCGAAACCACGGGTCGTGCCCGCTGGAGTGCCGAGACGAATACCGGAGGTGATCGCTGGCTTTTCAGGATCGAACGGCACAGCGTTCTTATTGCAGGTGATGTAAGCGCGACCGAGGGCAGCTTCTGTTGCCTTACCGGTCAGGCCCTTCGGACGAAGGTCAACCAGCATCAAGTGGTTGTCCGTACCGCCGGAGACGATCTCAACACCACCCTTTACGAGGGTATCAGCGAGCACCTTAGCGTTAGCAACAACTTGCGCCGCGTACTGCTTGAATTCAGGCTGCAGAGCTTCCTTGAACGCAACTGCCTTACCAGCAATCACATGCATCAGCGGGCCGCCCTGAATGCCTGGGAAAATGGCCGAATTGATCTTCTTCGCGATCGCTTCGTCATTGGTCAGGATCAGACCACCGCGTGGACCACGCAGGGTCTTGTGGGTGGTGGTGGTCGCGACGTGTGCATGTGGGAATGGGCTTGGGTACTGGCCGCCCGCCACAAGGCCTGCAACGTGCGCCATATCGACGAAGAGCAGCGCGCCGACTTCGTCAGCGATTGCGCGGAATTCAGCCCAGTCCATGACGCGCGAATAGGCCGAGAAGCCTGCGACAATCATCTTTGGCTTGTGCTCGCGAGCCAGCGCACGCACCTGATCCATGTCTACATAGCCGTCCTGCTGACGCAGGCCGTACTGAATAGCGTTGAACCACTTGCCAGACTGGTTTGGCTTGGCACCGTGGGTCAGGTGACCACCAGCGTCGAGCGACATGCCCAGAATGGTATCGCCTGGCTGTACCAGCGCCTGATAGACGCCCTGGTTCGCCTGCGAACCGGAGTTCGGCTGAACGTTGGCGTATTCAACACCGAACAGCTGCTTAGCGCGTTCGATGGCAAGGCTTTCCGCCACGTCCACATATTCGCAACCGCCGTAGTAGCGCTTGCCGGGATAGCCTTCGGCATACTTGTTGGTCAGAACCGAACCCTGTGCTTCGAGCACAGCGCGCGAGACAATGTTCTCGGACGCAATCAGTTCGATTTCATGCTGTTGACGGCCGAGTTCCTGACCCATTGCTGCGGCGAGTTCCGGATCGGTCTCGGCAACGGAATTGGTGAAGAAGTTTGGAAACAGATTTGCAGCGCTCATCGGAGGGTTCCCTCGCAAGAGTTCGAAGTGGACGAATTGGCGATGGCTTTATCACGCGAAAGAGCGCGATTCCAAGGCCGGACGATGTGCAAAGGGTCCATAGGGCTCCCCTATTTGCGAATGGGTGCCCAGGCGAGCGGCTCAACAAGGTCCGCGCTCCCCGATGGTTCCCCATCTTTCCTCGCCAGTCGCACGAACCAGAGCCTTATGCCGCAAAATGGGGCGCGAGAAAAGGCCCAATAATCAGGCGTATTTACCCAATGTGCCGGAAGGCGGCGTAGGCTGGGTCTCGGCTAGCTTTTTACGCAGCTTTGCTAGGGCGAGCTGCTGCATATGTCCGCGCGCCGTATTGACTGGAGCGATGACGATCACCTCAGTGCCGCTGTCGACGTCAATCGCGGCGACGCGCATCTGCTGACCAAGCTGAACGAACTCGAAAAACACCTCGCCTTCCATATTGGCCTCCAAAAACAGCGCTCTATCGCCATGTTAGCACATTTGCGAGTGTCGTAACATGGGGCGCTGACCAGCAGACTCCCCTTCCCCGCTTTGTTTGTCTGTCTTGGCCCGAGCAACGCCACGCCTACCCCCCCCAAAGCAAAAAGGCCCCGCCGAAGCGGAGCCTTAAAACCTGCAAAGCCAGAGCGTTTACGCCTGGAAGCTGACTTTGCCCTGTTCGTCAAACTTGTAGACGTCATCACGGAAGCTGACTGTGCCCTGACGATTGGCCCAAGCGGTGATGTAGGTGGTGTGGATTGGAACACGCGCCTTTACTTCAACGTCAAGACGGGTCAGCGCTTCAAAGGTCGAGTCGACCTTGTTCTGATCCCAGTCGCCATTGTCGCGCAGCAGCCAATTGACCATCTGGTTGACGTTGTTAACGCGCACGCAGCCCGAAGAGTGGAAACGCGCGTTCTCGCCGAACAATTCCTTGCCGGGGGTGTCGTGCAGATAACAATCGTAAGGGTTGTAGAAATTGATCTTGCAGTGCCCCATCGAGTTCGCCGCGCCCGGCTCCTGACGGTACATATAGTTCACTTCACGATCGGAGATATTTGCCCAGTTGATCGTCTGCGGATCGATCTTGGTGCTACCGTCGTAGATGAAAATATTCTGCTCTGCGAGGTAGTTTGGATTTTCCATCATGTACTTGGTCAGATCCTGACGGATCAATGACTTGGGCACATGCCAATATGGGTTAAAATTGATCTGGTGAATGTTAGACGCCATGATCGGCGTAGCGCGGTCGGCACGACCGACGACGGCGGTGTGGCGTTGTTCCACCGCACCTTCGTTCACCGCTTCAATGGTTGCCGCCGGAATATTCACGACGACATAGCGCGCGTTCAGCTTGGCAGCCATGTTCTGAACCCGGGTGTAGTTCAGATAAAGCTGCTGCATGCGCTGCGCTGCAGACACATTCATTGCATACCAGGTGGCTTCGTCGATCTGTCCGTTCACAACAAGGCCGTGACGCGCTTGGAAAGCACGCACACCGCGATCCGTGTCGGCATCAAAACTGTCGTCCGCGTATTCAACCAATGGCATGTCGCCAGACGAAATCAGACGGCGCTTCACAGCAACAACGGCCGGAGAATTCGCGCCGAGAGCGAGGCGGAATGCCTGCTGCGGAATCTCTTCCCAACCACCAGCGGCGACGAAAGGCTCGTATTGCGAGATCGCCAGCTGCAGATTGTACAGGGTGTCGAAGGAAAGGATAGGCTCGCGAGTCGCAATGAGCGCCTCTGCAGCGGCAGTGTTGCCCGCCTGATCGACCTTAACAACGCGATTGCCACCGAACCACCCCTGAGCATGAGCGCTCGGGAGAGTTAGAGTTGCCCCAAGATAGGCGCAGCCTCCCAAAAACTTGCGACGATTCAAAAGCATCTAGCCACCCAGAAAATTCTTTGCCCGCAGGCCCCTACCATCCTCATAACGATCAAAGGATGGATGCCCCAAAACAGTCACGCAGGAACGAAAACGACATAGACCTAACGGTTAATGGTTTCAAACCCTGTAACGGACTGAAAAGCGCAATTTTGCGGCATAAATAAGAAACGCCGACCAACTGGCCGGCGCTTGTTTCGGAGTCGTGGCACGGAGGCAACACACGCCACCATCTGCCGAAGATTTGTGTCCGCTCTAATCGTTGCGGGTTTAGAGCTTGTAGAGGATCTGGTCGACCCAGAAGCGTTCAAGTCGAGCGAGAGCCTTGTTCAGACCATCGAACTCGTCATCGCCCAGACCACCGACCTTATCGATGGACTTGAGGTGACGATCATAGAGCTCGTCGATCACTTCCGCCACTTCTTCACCCTTAGGGGTCAGCTTGATGCGAACCGAACGACGGTCAGTGCGCGAACGTTCCTGGAAGATGTAGCCAGTTTCGACCAGCTTCTTGAGGTTATAGGAGACGTTCGAGCCGAGGTAATAACCGCGAGAGCGCAGTTCACCTGCAGTGAGCTCTGCGTCGCCGATGTTGAACATCAGCAGCGCCTGAACCGGGTTGATGTCGTCCCAACCCATACGGTCGAACTCATCCTTGATCAGGTCGAGCAAACGACGGTGGAGACGTTCAACACGGGATACTGCTTCGAGGTAGAGTGGCTTCAGGCCTGCGCTAGAGCGTTCAGGGGTTAGCGCCTCAGCCGCGTTCGATTTGATTGCCATAGTGTGCCTCACTGTTTTGCTTGTGCGATTTTTCGCATCTCGTGAGGATGAAACTAGGCGTCTCCCATAAACATCGAACTAACTGACAGGCTTAAAACTATCTTACTGGAATGCAATGACAATTTAGCTTAATTGAGCCTTACACCTAGTCAGAAACTCGTAACCTTTCTCAGGTGTAAACACATAAAATTGCGCCACACCCGTGCTTTGATGCAAATGAAAGGCAAGTTTTGCTGGAGTTTTTAGTCAGCCGCCGCGCGTTTTAATCGCAAAGTTAGTGCAAAAATCAGCACAATTGCGAGCAAAAGCAGGATGCGAACGAAGAAACCGGCCATCGACATCCGCACATCAGGGTTACCGGAAAGGTAAAGCGCAAGCTCAAATACTGTCGCAGCGACAACTAACACCGCGCCCCAACTGGATTTTAGCCAAAGCCCTACCGCCGCAAACAGGCGCGCGATGCAAAAACCACCGAGATAGGTGAAAGCCGTTGCTCCCATATGCTCCATTGGGCTGACCCCGCCCGTGCTCACGCCCAAGAGGCGCGCAGCATCACTCAGGCCAAGAGCCAGGGTGAAGAGAGCGACGATGCGAATGTAAAGGCCGTGATTGGGCGCAGGGAACAACATGGCATGATTGATAGCTGGCTCGCTTTATTGGGACAAGCCGCGCCTTGTGAGCTTTTGCTTAGGTTTGATAAGAGCACTGGATAACCCTTTCAACACTGCGTGCCTTATTCAGCATTTTCTTGTTTGCCCCTCGCAAGGGGAGGATAAGCGCACCAAAGCATTTTCCTCTGGAGCATAGTGATGAGCAACTGGCCCAAGCATGACATGAGCTTCCTGGGTGGCCGTCGCCTGCGACGCACCCGCCAATCGGCATGGAGCCGGGACATGGTTCGCGAAACCGAACTGCTTCCCCGCGATCTGATTTGGCCGCTCTTTGTTATCGAGGGGCAGAACGAGCGCACTGAGATCAAGACGATGCCGGGCGTCGAACGCCTGTCTATCGATCTTATGGTCGAAGCCGCCAAGCAGGCGCGCGATGCTGGCATCCCTGCCCTCGCTATTTTCCCGAATACACCGGGCGAGCTTCGCAGCGAAAGCGCAGAAGAGGCCTATAACCCAAACAATCTCATGTGCCGGGTTCTCGCTGCCATCAAGGACGCGGTTCCAGAGATCGGACTGATTGCCGACGTGGCCTTGGATGAATACTCGGCAAACGGCCAAGATGGCCTTGTCCGCGACGGCGCAATCCTAAACGACGAAACCGTAGACGCTATGGTCAGGTCTGCAATCGTTCAGGCGCGTGCTGGCGCCGACATTATTGCGCCATCTGACATGATGGACGGTCGCGTTGCTGCTATCCGTTCCGCGCTGGACGATGAAGGCTTTGATCAGGTCCAGATCATGTCCTACTCGGCAAAATACGCTTCGTGCTTCTATGGCCCCTTCCGTGAGGCGGTTGGTTCGGGCTCGCGTCTGCAAGGTGACAAGCGCACATATCAGATGGACTACGCCAATTCCGATGAAGCTCTGCGTGAGATCGAGCAGGACATCGCTGAAGGCGCGGACAGCATTATGGTCAAGCCGGGCCTGCCGTATCTCGACGTCATCCGTCGCGCCAAGGATGCGTTCAACGTGCCGATCTACGCCTACCAAGTGAGTGGCGAATACGCGATGATCGAGTTCGCGGGCCGGGCTGGCGCGATCAATCGCGATGCTGCCGTGCTTGAGAGCCTGTGGAGTTTCAAGCGTGCTGGGGCCAATGGCATCCTCACCTATTATGCCCTCGAAATGGCTCGCACGCTGGCCAAATAAGGCCCGGCCTAGCAAAGTACCTTTGAAATCCCCGCTCCGGCGGGGATTTTTATGTATGCCCTTCTCTCAGTCTGATTCCGCTTTTCGAGCCAAGGCCATGATTTCGCGAGACCTTTTGCCAAAGCTCGCATCGCGCCACTTCCATACCACGCACTTGCTTTCCGCACCCAAGCGATTTACCAAGTTTTTACTTGGAAAACTACGAGCCGCAAATGTCAGATCGTGTTGAGGGCCGTTGGGCCGAAATCTTCGGCCCCTCCTATCTCCGAGCGACCGCAATCATTTGCCTTGGCGTGGCATTACTAGCGTTCAACTCCTTCCTCTCCACGACGACCCTGCCGACTGCAGTGCGCGAATTGGACGGTGTTGAAGTTATCGCTTGGGCGACGACACTATTTTTGGTGTTTGCCATTGTAGGTGGCGCTGGGGCCGTACTCGTCAAACAACAGCTCGGCGCGCGTTGGGCTCTTATCGCCACCGCAGGCGTTTTCATAATCGGCACCCTCATCGCCGGTTTTGCCAATTCGATGACGCAGGTTCTCATTGGCCGCGCCATTCAGGGATTGGGTGAAGGCGCAGTTGCCGCGTTGTGCTTTGCGCTTATCCCCGAGCTCTTTCCCAATCGTTTGGTGCCAAAAGTGTTCGGTACCCATGCGATGATATGGGCGATTGCTGGCTTTGGTGGCCCCGCTGGCGCAGGTGCTTTGACAGAGTTCATTTCATGGCGCGCCGCATTCTTGGTCAATGTGCCCTTGGCGCTGATTTTCTGTGTGATGGTCCTCGCTGTCGTTCCCAATACACGCAGCAGTGCCGAGAAGATGGCGTTCCCCGGCATTCGACTCTTTGGAATTGGCGTCGGCGTCCTCCTGATAGCCCTCGCTGCAGTCATGCCTTGGTTGGAGGCCGCCGGTCTCGTGGCACTGGGAACACTCCTCGTAACGGCTGCGATTTGGCTTGATCGCCGCCACCCGACCCCAATGACACCCAAGGGCGCATTCTGGTCGAACACGACATTAGGCCCCGGCTTCTGGACTATTCTCCTTCTGCCAATTGCGGGCACAATGTCAGCTGTCTACGTTGTCATGCTCCTGCAACAGTTGTGGGACTTTGGCCCGACGCTGGCTGGCGCATTTGCAGCGTTTATGTCGATGGCATGGAGCGCGTCTTCTATCGCCGTCGCCAATATCAAGAAGCGCTCAACACGAAAGATATTCATCTGCATCGGCCCTCTGCTGGTCGCTATTGGGCTGATAACGGTTCTGATCGGACTGCAGCTAACCTCGCCACCGATTGTGGCCATTGCGCAAATCTTCATCGGCTTGGGCTTTGGCACAAGCACAGGCTACACCATGATCAGCCTGATCGAGTCGAGCAGCGCCGCGGAACGGGACAAAACGTCGACACTCATCCCGACCACACAATCGGCCGGCAATGCCATCGGCGCAGCCCTGGGCGGGGTGGTGGCGAACATGGCGGGCTATGCCGTCGCGACCAGCAATGAGGGCGTTTTGAGCTCCATCGTCCCGCTGTATATTGCAGCAACAGGTATTGCATTGATCTGCGGCGCCACAGCACTGGCGCTCGTTAGGCGCATCCCAAGCTACACCGAGACCGCAAATTCGCCCGAAACGGCTTGAGCCGGTGGCGGTTAACCGCCCTACCCTGCCTTGTCGGTCAGCCCATCTTCTGAGGCGAATTGTGCTGGCCGCTTGCCCCGACGCGGGCGAAGTGCACTAACCACACCCGCAACAGCGACAAGGCCCATGCCAACAAGAGCAATGGGTTCTGGCGCATGGCCGAAAATCACCCAACCCAAAATGCCCGCCCAGAGCAGATGCATATAGCTCATCGGCGCGATGAATGCGGCGGGGGCATAGCGATAGGATTGGGTAAAGCAATAATGCCCCAGCCACGCAGACACGCCCAAACCGAAGAACAGCAGCATTTGGAACGGCGTCGGTGATACGCCATGCATGGTCCAGGGCAAGAAAATGCCGAAACCAATAGCGCCCACCAAGGCCGAATAAAACAGCATGGCTGTCGTGCGCTCCGTCCTGGCCAGCACGCGCGAGAGCAGGTTGTAAGAAACTGAAACGATGACGTTGCCGAGAACGAAAATCACGCCCCACGGGTCCAGCCCGCCGCCCGGGCGCGCGATCAGCAGCACGCCAGCAAAACCGATACCAGCGGCGATCCAGGCGTTCAGGCCAACTTTTTCGCTCAAAATCGGGCCAGATAGCGCTACCACGAGCACGGGCGCGAGATAAACAATAGCAGTGGTTTCCGCCACCGGCATTCGCTGGAATGCAAGGCTCACGAGCAGCGAACCAAGCGCAAGACTGCCAGCGCGCACCAAAACCCAGCCGGTTCTTACGGTTTTGACCATCTCCTTGCCACGGAAAGGCGCAACCAAGGCCATCATCAGCAAGCAATGCCCTATGTAGCGCAGCGCCGTAACCATGGGCACATTATAGTCTTCGAGCAGAAGCTTATTGGTGGTGTCATTATAGGCGAAAAGCAGCGTCGCCGCGACGATGAGCACAAACCCACGTAAAGGCCTGTGACTTAACTCTGCGGGCGGTGAAGAAGTGGACATTGACCAATACCGGCTAGGGTCTTCAGCGTAACGACTCATGCCGCTGAAACGACTTCTGCGGACCATATGTCGAGCCTAGCCCAAGAGCGAGGCTCAAACTGCGTTGAAAAGTTAGTTTACCCGCCACTTGCAAACACGGCCCCACTTCCCATGTTTTACGCATGAACCCAGACTTCGCCGCTCGCCCTGAACTGCCGAACCCAACAACTGCCCCAGAACTTTTCGAGGGCGTTTTGACCCGGCGCGTGGTCGCTTACCTTATCGACCTTGCGTTGATCGGGGTCATCACCCTGATCCTCGGATTCGCGGGCCTGATTTTGGGCTTTTTCACTTTCGGGTTGGCGTGGGCCGCACTGGCGTTGGTCGTCCCGGCCTCAGTACTGATTTACTACGCAGTGACACTGGGTTCGCATCGCCGGGCGACTTGGGGCATGCAAATGATGGATATTGTCCTCACGCCAGCACGGGGACAGCCTCTCGATGGCTGGATGGCCATTCTCCACGCCGCACTGTTCTGGGCGACATTCTGGATCGCATGGCCAATTGCTGTGCTTTTCCCGCTGTTCATGCCACGTCGCCAGATGCTGCATGATCTGGTCGTCGGTGGCTTGATGGTACGCCGTTCTCCTATGGTGCGCCATTGGCGTCGGACGACTGGTCACGATACGTACTGAGAGATTGCAGCCGAGCGAGCACAGGAGTATCCTATGCGTTCTGTGCTCAGTTGCTATGTAGATGACCGATCAGACGCCTGAAACCACTCAGCTCTTCCTAACAGCAGCCATGCCGTGTCCGTACTTGCCGGACCGAATGGAGCGGAAGCTATTCACGCATCTTTCCGGCCGTCGAGCCACGTCATTGCATCACATGCTCAGCGACAACGGTTTTCGTCGCAGTCAGAACCTGATTTACCGCCCCGCATGCGATGGCTGTAACGCCTGCCAATCGGCGCGCATCATCACCAAAGACTTTGTACCGAACAAGCGGTTCCGACGCACGTCGCGGCAGAACGCTGATATCGCCGTCCAAGTACGTCCGGCCGTCGCAACACTCGAACAGTTTGACCTGTTCAAGCGCTATCTCCATGCGCGCCATGAAACCGGCGGCATGACGCAGATGGACTGGCAAGATTACGAATATATGGTCGAAGACACACCAGTTCAGTCCATTCTGGTTGAGTATCGGCTCGCTAATCATCCCGATCAGCCTTTGATCGCCGTTGCGCTTACTGATGTGCTGCCAGACGGGCTATCGATGGTCTATAGTTTCTTCGACCCCGACATGAGCCATCGGAGTTTGGGGACATTCATCATTCTCGATCATATCGCCCAAGTTCGCGCTGCAGCGCTGGACTACGTCTACCTCGGCTATTTCGTCGAAAGCTCTCCCAAGATGGCTTACAAAGCGCATTACCAGCCGCTTGAAGTTCAAAAGGGCAATCTCGGTTGGGTGCCTCTACACCTCAATGGAAATACTGTTCCTCAGCAGTAATTTTACGCCGCATTAGGAAGATACTCGTAACAATGCCTTCACAAAACCGGTGGAGGCAACGGTGCAGCGGCAATTTCACAATATTCATTCAGTCGCTCTTTCAGTTGTCGCGCCGTGCTACAATGAAGAGAGTGGTCTTGATGAGTTCCACCGCCGCGTAAGCTCTATCTGCCAGTCCACCGTCGGGAACGATTACGAAATAGTTCTGGTCAACGACGGCTCGAAAGACGCAACCCTCGAAACCCTCTATCGCTTGGCCGCAACCGATGACCACTTGGTCGTCGTTGATCTCGCCCGCAATTACGGCCAACAAATCGCGCTCAGCGCCGGGCTTGAGGCAACGCGCGGCGCGCGCGTCCTCATCCTCGACGCCGATTTGCAGGACCCCCCAGAACTACTGCCCCAACTTATGGAACGCCTCGACCAAGGCGCGGACGTTGCCTATGGCCAACGCCGCCGCCGCGATGGCGAAGGCCGGATGAAGCTGGCAACCGCTCATGTTTTCTATCGCTTCTGGCGTCGTCTCGTCGACATTGACATGCCTCTCGACGCTGGGGAGTTCCGCCTCATCAGTCGCCGTGCATTAGACCATGTTCTTTCCATGCCGGAGCGCTATCGCTTTGTCCGCGGCATGATCAGCTGGGTCGGCCTACGCCAAGACGCTGTCACCTACGACCGCGACAAGCGCTTCATTGGCGAAACCAAATACAACTTTCCAAAGATGATCGCCTTGGCCATGGATGGGATAACCAGCTTCTCTATCGTTCCACTGCGGCTTGCGTCCCATCTTGGTTTCTTCATGGGCATCGCCGGCCTCCTGATGCTGCTCTATACCGGCTGGTCGTTCGTCACCGGCCGCGCCGTTGAAGGTTGGACGAGCCTTGCCTCAATCATGCTTGTAATCGGGTCTGGTCAGTTTCTCGTCTTGGGCATTTTCGGCGAATATCTCGGGCGCATGTATATGGAAGCTAAGCGTCGCCCGCTCTACATCGTCAATGAAATCCGCAGAGGCGCGGAAAACGCTCAGCCGCAGGACGCACGCGACCTTCAAGAAAAGCTGACCCAAGCAATCGCAGCGCAGCGTTGAGACCAATATGACGTTGGATACTGCACAATGGCGCAGCCGCGCCAACCACGCCCTATCGCCTGCGACCGTAACCGCCAGCCTCTGGCTTATAGCCCTCATCCTCGTTCAATTTGCGCCGCTCTCCAGCGACAGCTGGTGGCAAATGTGGATCGCGCGCCAAATGAACGCTGGCATCCCCCTCTACGAGTGGATCAACGAGACCAATCCGCCGCTCTGGTTCTGGATGGCGCGGCCGGTTGCCTATCTCTCAGCGTTCACAGGCCTGCCCCAGCCCAATCTCATGGTCACGGGCATTATGCTCCAGATCGCTCTGTCGCTGTCCCTGTGTTGGATATTCTTGCGACACCTGACGCCGTCTCGGCAAACGCTTATCCTAGCCGGGCTGCTGTTCTGCATGATTGGCCCGCATTACATCGAGTTTGGGCAACGCGACCACATGGCGCTGATCGCCCTCCCGCCCTATGTACTACTCATCGCTTGGCGCGCAGAGGGCAAAGCCGTTTCATTGGCCCTAGCGCTCGCCATTGGCTCCTTCGCCGCGCTGATGATCGCACTCAAGCCTCACATTGCCTTGGACCCAATCGCGCTTGAACTTTGGCTGATTTACAAAAGGCGCAGCTTTAAGCCATTCCGCCCCGAATGCCTGTGTCTTGCCATCGGCGCTGTTGTTTACATCGCCAGCATTGCGATCTTTGCACCTGCCTATTTCACCGACATCATTCCTGCCGTCACGGCAGCCTATGGCGAGTTCGGTGGCCATAAAATCAGAGTCTTCCTGAGCCGTGCCGCTCTCATGCTGCCGATTGTAGCGCTCTACTTCTGGAGTTTTCGGGGGTCTATACCTCCAACTGCCCAAGCATTTCTCGCTATGGGTGTTGGCTTTACCGGCTCCATGCTGGTCCAATTTAAGGGCTTTCTCTACCACGGCGACCCCGTCGCCTCGGCGATGCTGATGGCTGTTCTCTTCAACATCGTGTTGAGGGAGGGCCCAATCACTTTGCGCAAGCGCACCCTACTGGTGGCTATGGTCGGATTTGCCTTATCGCCCTTCGTTCAGAATGAGCGTCCGTACCAACAGTATGCAGCTCCACTGGTCAGCGACTTAGCGCCCGGCACAAAAGTGGCGACCGTGCTCATTGACCCAACTCAAACCTGGCCCCTTCTCGAACGGAATGGCCTCATCAACGTCTCTCGCTACTACCATCACTGGATGCTGGTGAAGATAAACAGCACCCTGCGGAGCGGGGAGGACCTCTCACCAAAGCTACAGGCGATTGCTGATGATATCCGATCGGACCTTGCCAATGACTTGCTCTGCAATCCGCCGGATGTGCTGCTTGTCACCCCTGGCGCGCTCGGAGGCCAATGGCCCGTCGTTGATTTTCTCAAGCAAGATCCACGTCTGGAACCAGTGATTAGCGCCTATATCGAGGGTCCCACGCTCCAACATCTAGCACGCTACGACCGAGTGGCCCCGCTACCCGCCCCAACACCCGACCTCGAATGCTACGCAGTGGCGCGTTAAGGCAAAAAGAAGGGGCGCCGAAAGCGCCCTAATCATTTCAACTTCCCGTCGGTTACCCAACAAACTTGTTATTCTTCGGGAACCCGGTTGGGGGTTGGCGCCCTGCTGCCGCACGGTCCCCGGCCCAATCCACCAGTTCCTCGGTGGGCTTGGAATAGGTCCGTCCTGAGCTATCCTGCCAAGTGAGGCCGTCAGCGGCGAAGAAGGTCTTGATGTCGGAAACACCGCCATCCTTATAGCGCTGGAGCCGAACGCCCTTGCCGCGCGTCATCTGCGCCAGCTGTGTCATTGGGAAAACCAGCAGCTTGCGATTTTGTCCGATGATCGCCACCCGATCGCCGTCGCTAGGTACGATCAATTTCGCTTCTTCCGGCGCACTGACATTCAGCACCTGCTTGCCCTTGCGGGTGTTGGCGATGATGTCGTCTTCGGACACAATGAAACCATACCCTGCCGACGAGGCGATGATGCGCTTCTGGCCTGGCTTATGGACAAAGAGCGCGACAATGTCGGCACCCTCTTCCATATCCACCAACAGGCGCACCGGCTCGCCCTGCCCTCGCCCGCCGGGCAATTTGTCCGCACCAATGGTGTACACACGACCATCCGTGGTCAGCATGAGCAGCTTGTCGGTGGTTTCGCAGTTGAACGACAGCCGCAAGCGGTCGCCGCTTTTGAACGCCTTATCGTCCACAGTGGCATTGTGCCCCTTTGGCGCACGGATCCAACCCTTTTCGGAGAGCACCACGGTAATCGGTTCGCGTTCGATAAAGGCTTCAGTGATCTCCGCGAGGTCGGCTTTCGGTGCAACACCCAGAATAGTGCGTCGAGCGCCCAGCGGATGCGGCACGCCGTCCTTGGAGAACAAGGGATAGGACTTCTTGAGAGCTTCCACCTGCTTGGCGATTTCGCCCCACTGACGCTTTTCAGACCCCAGCAATGCCTCAAGCTTGGTGCGCTCTTCGGACAGGTTCGAGTGCTCAGTCCGCAGTTCCATCTCTTCGAGCTTGCGCAAAGAGCGCAGGCGCATGTTGAGAATAGCTTCGGCCTGATTGTCCGTCAGTTTGAACGTCGCAATCAAACTGGCTTTGGGATCGTCATCCTCACGAATGATCCGGATCACTTCATCGAGGTTGAGATAGGCGATGATGTAACCATCAAGCACCTCAAGACGGGCCGTGATCTGGTCAACGCGGAACTGCGAGCGGCGAACCAAAACTTCTTTGCGATGCTCAAGCCAAGCGCGCAGTGCATCGGCGAGGCTCATCACGCGGGGCATTGTGCCCCGATCAAGCACATTGAGGTTGAGGCCGAAGCGCACTTCGAGCTCGGTCAGCTTGAACAGCTGCTCCATCAGAATGACAGCGTCGACCTGACCATTCTTCGGTTCGAGGATAAGACGAATGTCGTCGGCACTCTCGTCACGCACGTCCTTAAGCAGCGGCAGTTTTTTCGCCAACAGCAGTTCAGCGATTTTCTCGACGAGGCGCGATTTCTGTACGCCGTAAGGAATCTGGGTGACGACGATCTGATAGACGCCGCGTCCCTTGTCTTCCTTGTCCCACGTCGCGCGCGTACGGAACGAGCCACGCCCAGTCTCATAGGCATGAACAATCGCCGAGCGGCTTTCGACCAGTTGGCCACCGGTTGGATAGTCCGGCCCGCGCACAAGGTCATCCATGCTTGGCGGCGCGGACAGATCTTGCTGGATGAGTTCTTCAACCGTCGCATTGGGATTCTGGATGAGCTTGAGCGATGCGTTACACAGCTCAACAATGTTATGGGGCGGGACCGAGGTCGCCATGCCCACAGCAATACCCATGGAACCATTGGCAAGCAGGTTCGGGAAGTTAGACGGCAGCACGATCGGCTCGTCGTCTTCCCCGTCATAGGTCGGCTTAAAATCGATGGCGTTTTCGGTGATGCCTTCGAGCAGACGCGTAGCAACCTCGGTCATACGGCTTTCCGTATAACGCATCGCCGCAGCGCTATCGCCGTCGATATTGCCGAAGTTGCCCTGCCCGTCGACCAGCGGATAGCGCAGCGAGAAGTCCTGCGCCAAACGCACCAAGGCGTCGTAAATCGAAGAGTCGCCGTGTGGGTGGAATTTACCGATCACGTCGCCGACCACACGCGCGGACTTTTTATAGCCCTGGCTCGGATCGAGCTTGAGCAGTCGCATTGCGTGCAGAATACGGCGGTGCACAGGCTTGAGCCCGTCACGCGCGTCTGGCAACGCACGTTGCGTAATGGTGGAGAGGGCGTAGCTTAGATACCTCTCCTCAAGCGCCTGCTTAAGGTCGACGATCCGGAGGTCATCCGGCGGCGGGGTGGTATCTGCATCTGACATGAGTGCTTCAGTCCATGAGAACGAATCGGGAGCAGAATACAGCGCAAGTACGTTTCGCGCATGTACTCACCTTTCGTTTTGCCCAGTTTCCCGGACCCGAGAGCACTTTTGCCGCTACCCACGAACACTCCGTGCGGCAGTCAATCTAAGAGTCAGAACAGCGTGTTATGCGAAACGGTTAAACCAATCAGGCACATAAGCCGCCTTTTCAGCGCGCGCTACGTTCTGCGTGAAATAGGACAACAGCATCAAAACAAAGAGGGCTACCGCGATTTCAACACCGGGTATGCCCGCGGAAATATGAGCGCTCGCAGCGATGAGGAGGTGGTAGAAAAAGCCCGCATAAGCAAGCTGCGCCAGCCACACAGGTTTACGGACCAGAACGGCCAAAACGCCTAGGGGCTTCACAATCATCATCAGCGGCACGAGATAGGCAGGATAGCCGATCGCAACATAACCTGCCTGCGCACCAGCCGTGTCAGTGATGTAGGCAAACGTGCTCACCAGATAAATGGCGAGAAACATCGCGGTGCTGACCCAGTATATGATTTTACCAACCAATCGAGCCTCCTGCTCTAAGCTGTAGAGCAAGGGTAGCAAGGTCAGATTTACAGCAAGTGAATCAATGCTTTGTTAGGTTTTCGACGAGTGGCGCACGAGTGGCTGGCGCATGGGCCTGACCGGTAGACCAGAAATGGGCCTTGAGAAAATGCTCTGTCAATGTGAACGCATCGCGGATGTCGTCTGGCGACGCATTCCCACGTTCAAACAGAAAACTCGGCAATTTCAGGAGCCTATCACGATAGGGTTCCGCCGCCTCGCGGCATACGGCTCTGCCCGTTCGAGGAGAAACGTGGGTAAGGTCGTGTGTAGCCCCAGTGGCTCCGCATTGGGTGAGATCTAGCCCGAAACCCAATTCATCCAGCAGCGCGAGCTCAAACCGCACCAATGCAATCGCATCGGGTTTCGCATCGATCAAACGCAGGGCCATGCCCAACAGCCGATCGGCCGCTTCACGCTCTGGCAGGAGATGGAGATGCTCAAAAACAGTCTGCGCCAGATAGAGCCTATCGCGATCGGCAATCAGCTCTGCGGCACGAGCATGGAGTAGCTCTACCGTGAAAAAGCCAAGCTGACTTTCAAGCCGCGAACGCCACGTCACTTGGAGCACATTGCCCGGCTGCAATGCGGCCGCCAGTTTTGGCGACCGCCCTCCCCGGATCATGCCCAGCTGACGCCCGCGCCCGGCCACCATCACCTCAGCAATGAGGCTGGTTTCACCTTGGCGTTTAGCGCCTATCAGCAGGCCTTCACCGGTCCATTCCATCGTGTACTCGGGACAGCGCCCTACTTCTTATCAGAGGGGAATTCGAGGCCCATTTCCTGATAGCGTTCTGGATCTTCAGCCCACTTTTCGCGGACCTTGACGAAGAGGAAGAGATGAATCGGCACTTCGTACATGTCCATCAGTTCACGACGGCTGTCCGCGCCAATCGCCTTGATGGTCTGGCCACCTGCACCGAGCACGATCTTCTTATGGCTCTCACGCGACAGGTAGATCACCTGGTCGATCTTGTACGAGCCATCCTTCTGGATCTTAAAGCTCTCGGTTTCGACCGTGGAGTTGTATGGGATCTCATCATGGACGCGCAGGAATAGCTTCTCGCGCGTTACTTCAGCCGCCGTGATCGCCATGGTCAGATCGGTCAGGTGATCTTCTGGGAAGTGCCATGGACCGGGTGGAACATGCTTTGCAGCCCAATCGATGAAGTCCTTGACGCCGTCGCCCTTGAGCGCGGACAGCATAAAGGTCGCCTCAAAGCGAAGATGCTCGTTGAGATCATGCGCGAGGTGCAACAGCTTTTCGCGCTGTACCTGGTCGATCTTGTTGAGGATCAGCACCTTTGGGTGGTTGATGTTCTTCAAGCCCTCGATGAGCGCTTCGATGTCGCTCGTGATGCCGCGCTCTGCGTCGACGATGAAGGCGACGATATCAGCGTCACCTGCCCCGCCCCAAGCGCTATCGACCATAGCGCGGTCTAGACGGCGCTTTGGCTGGAACACACCGGGCGTGTCAACGAAAACAAGCTGGGTCTGTTCAAGCGTCAGCACACCGCGCACTTGGCTACGGGTGGTCTGCGCCTTGTGGGTCACGATGGACACCTTCGTGCCAACCAGAGAGTTCAACAGGGTCGACTTACCGGCGTTGGGCGCGCCAACCAGCGCGATAAAGCCGCAAGCGGTGTCGGTCATTTCGATATTCTGTGTCATTTTGTTTCCTTCCAGACCTTCTGCAGGATCAGGAATTGTTCGGCGACGCGATGCTCGGCGATCTTCTTGGAAGGGCCTGTAGCTGAAATGCGTTCAAAGCCGGAAAGATCAACGGCGATCGTAAATTCAGGGGCGTGGTCGGGACCAGTGCGCTCGACTAGCGTATAGGCCGGGACTTCAAGTCCTCGCGCCTGCGCCCATTCTTGTAGGGTGGTTTTCGCGTCAGCACGGTTTGCCTGACCACCATCCAGAACGCCTTCGAAATTGCGCTGGATGAAATGCGCAGCTGGGTCGAGACCGCCATCGAGATAGATCGCCCCGATAATGGCTTCCGTTACGTCGCCGAGAATAGCGTCCTTTTCAGCGCCGCCGGAGCGCGCTTCGCTGTCGCCGAGCACCATCTCTTTGCCTAAGCCAAGACGACGCGCGATGTCCGCGCAAGTTTCCTTGCGCACGAGCGTGTTGAGCGTCCGGCTCAACTCGCCTTCGTTTGACTTTTCATAGCGTTGATAGAGCATGTCAGCAACGACGAGCCCGAGCACACGGTCGCCGAGAAATTCCAACCGCTGGTAAGAACGGTCAATGCGCTTTGCCGGAGACAAAGCGCTGGAATGGGTAAGGGCCCGCTCGAGCAGGTCCGGGTCGGCAAAATCATAGCCTAGCCGGTCCTGCAGCGCGGTCCGCGATTTAATACGTGATGTCATTAGTGAATGGACTGGAACATGCGATCCCAACGAACATTGGCAGGCCACTGCCAAATCTGCCACGGCGGCAGGTTGTCCTTTATGGAGAAGAAGCGTGCTTCCGCCTTTGCGATAAGGTTGACCGATGGGACATAGCCAACCTGGCTGAGCACGCGGCTGTCGGCCGAGCGGTCACGGTTGTCACCCATCATGAAATAGTGGTTCGCCGGCACAACATACTCAGGCGTGTTATCGAGCTGCTGATTGTCGCTGATTTCCTGAATGATGTGGCTCGTGCCTTCCGGGAAAGTCTCGCGGTAAACCGTGACTTCGCGGGTGTCGAAATTGGAGTCGGTATCCATGGCTTTGCCGATCTCTTCGCGCTCAACCATGGTGCCGTTGATGTACAGACGCCCTTCCTTAACCTGAATACGGTCGCCCGGCATGCCGACAATACGCTTGATGTATTCCATGTTCTGCGGAACGGGACGGAACACAGCAACATCGCCACGGTTCGGATCACGACCCAGGATACGATTGCCGATTGGCAATTCGAAATCGAGCGCTGCGAAATTGCCATAGCGGCCAAGCGAGAACGAGTGCTTGCCGTAGCCCCAGACGAACTTGTTAGCGACGAAGTAGTCGCCAATCATCAGCGTCTGCTGCATCGAAGCGGTCGGGATCGAGAACGGCTGATAGAGGAAGAACCGCAGGAAGATCGCAATCGCCAGCGCTTCGACAACCACAATGATGGTATCGAGCCATTCGTTCTTTGCCGACTTAGGCTTGAGCGTTTTTTGGGGCTTGTCCGCAAGCTGGTTCATGTTTTCATCCGATAAAGCGCTGCCGAAGGGTTAGGCGTTTGCGCTGTTCTGGTCAACCTTGAGCGACCGGGAGAGCTTCAATGATAACGAAAGCCTGCGCTAAACCTGCGTCGTCGGTGATGGTTATGTGAATGTGGGGCTCGTGCCCCTCTGGCATCATCCGGGCCAGCGCTTTCGCTGCACCATTGGTGAGCTTCATGGTGGGCTTGCCACTCGGAAGGTTCACGACGCCCATATCGCGCCAATAAACCCCACGACTGATGCCGGTTCCCAAGGCTTTGGACATGGCTTCTTTCGCCGCAAAGCGTTTTGCGTAAGAAGCCGCACGTTCAGCCCGTCTGTCCGACTTGGCGCGCTCAATGTCTGTAAACACGCGATTGGTGAACCGCTCGCCGTGCCGGTCCAACGTCGCCTGCACGCGGTGAATTTCAATAAGGTCAGAGCCGAGGCCGATGATCATACTCTTTCCCTTTGTGTGATCGCCTGTGACCCGAACAAGAAGCCCGAGCCACAAGCGTTCCGTCGTCCGATTATTTTACGCCCTGAATCCCACGCGACCCCGGCTTAACAGCTGGAATAGCGGCCAATTCTGGCGGGAGATTGTCCGCCGGATAGGCAGGGACCTTAAATTCAATCAACGAGATCAGCGGCACGCCAACATCGGCCTCGCCACCCGACCGGTCAATCAGGCACGCAGCAGCCACCACATTGGCACCGATGCCGCGCAGTGCTTCCACGCATTCACGGATGGAAAGGCCAGTCGAAACGATATCTTCAACAACGATGACCTTGTCATCAGGCGAGATTTCAAAGCCACGACGGAGTTCAAACTTGCCGTCCACGCGCTCTGTATAGAGCGCTGGCAGGTTGAGCTGACGCGAGGTTTCGTAACCGGGAATTATGCCGCCAATTGCTGGCGACACGACCTTGGTCACGCCCGGCACTTCAGCCTTGATGCGTTCGGCCAGAGCCTTGCAGAGCTTTTCCGTCTGATGCGCGTATTGGAAGACCTTGGCCTTCTGCAGGAAAACCGGCGAGCGCAAGCCTGAGGACAGAATGAAGTGTCCTTCCAGCATCGCACCGCATTCCCGGAAGATATCCAGAACTTCGTCCCTATTCATCACGCGCACTCCTGTCGACTTTACCGTCCCATTCTAGCGTAGAGATCATTCCCGCTTCACGCAGGCCAGCCCTCTGGACGGCAGAGAGACCTGGGCTACGCTTGAGCGTTGCCAGAACATCGGTGAGCTGCGCAAGGTCGCGCACCTCGATTTCAAAGATCATCTGGTGGAAGTCAGGCGAAATCATCCGCATGACGAGGTTATTGATGTTCGCATCGCATGACGCGATGGCGGTCGAGATCTGCGCCAGAGAACCCGGGCGGTTGACCGATTCCATCGAAATCACCAGCGCGTAGAGCTTATCTGGTGCGTCCGCGGCAATGTTCCAGCGCACATCAACCCAGGCCACATCGCTATCATGCATAGCGATGAGCGCTTCGGAATGTGCCGGATAGATCATAAGCGGTTTTTCGGGCTGCAGAATGCCAATCAGGCGATCTCCCGGAACAACCCCCTCCCCTGACACCACAACAGCGGTGTGGAAGTCGAGCTGTTTGAGCGCACGCCAAGCTTCGGAACCCTCGAGGTGCCCACCCGCAACGCGGAAGCGGAAATGATCGGTGGCGCGCAGCGCAAACCAGCCATCAGCCGTATCAGCCACAGGAAGCTCCAACTTCCGGCGACGCTTGCGAATGCCCTTAACCTGCTCAAGCGCAGTACCCAGCTCTTCGGAGCCAATCTTGCCTTCACCCAGAGCGATCAGCAATTCACGCTTATTGGGCTGGTGCAAAGCCTCGGCCAATGCCTGCGCTTCGCTGTCTTCCAGCATCACGCCTTCACGGTCGAGCAGCAGGCTCAGCACTTGCTCGCCAAGCGCCAAGGCACGCTGGGTTGCTTGCTGACGCACAGCACGACGGATTGCAGCACGCGCCTTGCCGGTCGCAGCAATACTGCTCCAGTTGCTTGGCGGGCGATGATTGTGGTCGCGCATAATTTCCACTTCATCGCCCGACCGGAGCTGAGTGACGAGTGGCAGAATAAGCCCGTTGATCTTAGCCCCGACGCAGGTATCACCGATATCGGTATGCAACGCATAAGCGAAATCGATTGGCGTGGCGCCGCGAGGCAAAGCAATCAGACGGCCGCGCGGGGTAAAGCAGAACACCTGATCCTGGAACAACTCCAGCTTGGTATATTCGAGGAATTCTTCGGTCGGAATGCCCGAGGTCAGATGGCTGATTGTCTGACGCAGAGAACCATAGGCCGCCGATTCCATTTCAATGCGCGATAGGCTCGCGGAAGCACCGTCCTTATAGAGCGCGTGAGCCGCGATACCGAACTCAGCGATCCGATCCATCTCTTCGGTGCGAATTTGCAGCTCAACACGCTGCCGGCCCGGCCCAACAATGGTGGTGTGGATGGACTGGTAGTCGTTGTTCTTCGGAACAGAGATATAGTCCTTGAACCGGTTCGGCACGACCTTCCAGGTCGTGTGCACCAGACCCATGGTCCGATAGCATTCTTCGACCGAACCAACTACCACGCGGAAACCAATGATGTCCGAGAGCTGCTCAAGGGCAATCGACTTCCGTTCGATCTTGGAAAAAATCGAATACGGGGCCTTCACCCGCGCCTTTACCCGCGCCACGATTCCGGCGTCGGCGAGACGATCGGTCAGTTCATTGGAAATGGAAGCGATAATCTCGCGGTTCTCGTCCTCAAGTTCCTTGAGGCGGGATTTGATGGCAGCGTAATGATCGGGCTGCAGGATCTTGAACGAGAGATCCTCCAACTCGTTACGCATATCCTGCATACCCATACGCCCCGCGAGAGGCGCGTAAATATCCATGGTTTCTTGGGCGATGCGCTTCTGCTTGTCCTCGCGCATGAAGTCGAGCGTACGCATGTTGTGCAGCCGGTCAGCCAGCTTCACCAGCAACACGCGGACGTCCTGGCTAATCGCCAGCAGCAGCTTACGCAGGTTCTCCGCCTGAGCTTCTTCACGCGAGACGAGATTGAGGCGCTCAATCTTGGTCAAACCATCAACAATGGCCGCAATTTCCGCGCCAAAGAGTTGATCGATCTCCGCGCGTGTCGCGTCGGTGTCTTCGATAGTGTCGTGCAGGAGGCCAACGGCCACCGAAGCGTCGTCCAGCTTCAACTCTGTGAGAATGGCGGCGACTTCTAGCGGATGATGGAAATAGGGGTCGCCAGACGCGCGCTTTTGCGAACCATGCTTCTGCATGGCGTAAACGTAGGCCTTATTCAACAAATTCTCGTCGACGTCAGGGTTATACGCCTGAACGCGTTCGACGAGCTCATACTGTCGCATCATGAAAGTAGCCGCGGCTCTGGGGAGGAGAGCTTAGCGCCTGCACTAGAAATGAAAAGAGCGCCCAGTTCGAAAACCGGACGCTCCAGATATAGCTTGAACTGGCTAGCCCGCAAGCGGGATCAGTCGTCGCGACGCTCCGGCGGAGCAAGGCTCTCGATACCGCGCAGAAGTTCTTCTTCCGAAATGGTGTCGAAGTTGATCGAATCGTCGTCGCCGGCGCTTTCGATCATCGGAGCGGCGCTATCTTCCGGCTCGTCGACTTCAACATACTTCTGCAGCGAGTGAATCAGATCCTCGTGCAGGTCGTCTGGCGAGATCATGCCGTCGCCAATTTCACGCAATGCAACGACAGGATTCTTGTCGTTATCGCGAGGAACGGTGATCTGTGCGCCTGAGGAAATCATGCGCGCGCGGTGAGCGGCCATGAGGACGAGGTCGAAGCGATTCTCGACCTTTTCAATGCAGTCTTCAACGGTGACGCGTGCCACGAACGTCTCCACTTTTTATTAAAGGGAATGAAGGGCCGGAATACACCAAGGGCGGCTGCTTGACAAGCGGAAGCGAAAACACCAGATGCGGCGATCTCACCGTTGCTCGCCGATCAAAAACGTGCGAATACCGAACTTAAGTTATCCACACAGTATATTGATTTCGCCTGGCAAGTCCTAGGCACTCTTTGAGGGGTTTATAATGGCTATTGATCCACGTGAGAAGATTGCCCTCTTCATTGACGGTGCAAATCTTTATGCCACATCAAAAGCTGTCGGTATCGACATCGACTATCGCAAGCTACTTACTGAGTTCAGCGGCAAAGCTTATCTATTGCGCGCAAACTATTACACGGCTCTAATTGAGGATCAGGAATATTCCTCTATTCGCCCGCTCATCGATTGGCTTGATTATAACGGCTACACCGTAGTCACCAAGCCAGCAAAAGAGTTCACAGATGCTACCGGCCGCCGCAAAGTAAAGGGCAGCATGGACATCGAGCTCACCGTTGATGCGCTAGAGCAAGCTCCATTCTACGATCACATGATCTTGTTCTCGGGCGACGGTGATTTCACGGCCCTTGTGGCTTCACTTCAACGCCGCGGAAAACGCGTCACAGTGGTCTCGACCCTGTCGAGCCAGACGCCCATGATTTCGGACGATCTGCGTCGTCAGGCCGACTTCTTTATGGATGTGGCCGATTTGGCGAAAACAGTGGGCCGCCCACCACAGGCACCACGCCCGCATGAAGAATAACAAAAAGCCCGGATCGCTCCGGGCCTTTTTTTTATCCTCGTCCGCCTTCTTTCATGATGCGGGCCTTATCGCGATTCCAATCCCGATCACGGGCCGTCGCGCGCTTGTCATAGTTCTTCTTGCCCTTGCCAACGCCCAGCAGCAGCTTGGCGCGACCTTGGTCATTGAAGAACAGCTTCAGAGGCACAATCGTGTGCCCTGCCCGCGCCACATCCTGATCCAGTTTGGCCAACTGCTTCTTGCTCACCAGCAATTTGCGCGGACGGCGCTCAAGATGGTTGAAACGGTTTGCCTGCAGATATTCGGGGATATGCGCGTTGATCAGCCACAGCTCCCCCATCTCTGGAGAGGCGTAGGATTCGGTGATTTGAGCCTTACCTAGCCGAAGAGACTTCACCTCGGTGCCGGTTAAAACCACACCGGCTTCAATGGTATCGCCGATTTCATAATCAAATCGAGCACGACGGTTTTCAGCCACGAGACCGTGGCTGATCCAACCGTTCTTGCTCTTGTCGTTCTTTGCCTGTGCCATAGACCTTAGATAAGGCCTGCGTGACGCATTGCAAAGTCCATTGCGTCCTGCGTTGCTTGGCTCACAGGCACAAGTGGCAGCCGCATTTCATTCGCACACAGATTAAGACGATTACCGACATACTTCGCAGGCGCCGGATTCGGCTCCATGAAAAGATCTCGGTGCAGGTAAGCCAACTTATCGTTGATTTCGCGCGCCGCAATGAAGTCACCCGCCAGCGACAACTCCTGCATTTGCGAGCACAGAGCTGGAGCAACGTTTGCTGTTACCGAGATACAGCCCATGCCGCCATGTGCATTGAAACCCAAAGCGGTGCTATCGTCGCCGGACAGCAAAATGAAGTCTTTGCCCAGCTTCTGGCGCTGGATGGACGCGCGTTCGAGATTACCCGTCGCATCCTTCACACCAATGATATTGCTGTGCGCTTCGTGGAGACGCGCAATGGTGTCGACGAAGAGATCAACGACAGTACGGCCCGGCACCGAGTAGAGAATGACCGGGATACCGATGGACTTTGCGACAGCCGAGAAATGCTGGAACAGGCCTTCTTGGTTCGGCTTGTTGTAATATGGAACAACCGACAAAACCGCGTCAGCGCCTGACTTTTCGGCGTGCTGAGCCAGAGCCACAGCCTCGGCCGTTGCATTCGAGCCTGCACCAGCCAAGACCGGTACGCGCTTGTTGGCGACTTCGATACAGATGTCGATAATGCGGTTGTGCTCTTCGTGGCTAACCGTCGGGCTTTCGCCGGTCGTGCCAACCGGCACCAGACCGCGCGTCCCCTGCGAAATCTGCCATTCGACAAAGCTAGCGAAGGCTTTCTCATCCACTACCCCATCGCGCATGGGAGTGATGAGTGCCGTAATCGAACCTCGCAGCATTTTGCCGATATTCCCTAATTATCGCCAGCCCTTTGCTGGCGTGATTCCAATCTTGCCTGCACACGCGCGGCGCAGGATGCGCTGCACCATACTTTCAACAGTGCGTCGCCACAAGACAAGCAAATGGTGCTTGTGGGTCCTGTCCGCAGATCGATAAACAAGAAGCATGGACATGTTGCTGCGACGCCACCGAACCACGCCCGCCGATCACCCAGCCTTCGCTGGGCTGGATGTCACACGCGTCCCATTACACGATGGAAAGACCCACGCAGCAGTCCACATCAGGGGAAAGTTCGAACCCGGACGGCCACCTTTAGTTTGCCTGGCAGGCTACCATCGCAACATGGCGGATTTCTCCGGGTTTCTGGACATTCTCCAAAAGACCAAGCTGGCTGATTGGCCATTGATATTAGTGGACTTTCCCGGCCGCGGGCGAGCCGACGACCGTTCGAAGATCGAGGATTACAACTCGCTCAATGACGTTCGCGACCTCGAGGATGTTCTGGCCAGTTTAGGAATCGGGCGCGCCATATTTTTTGGACAAGGGCACGGTGGCCAAATCGCCATGCTCTATGCCGGCCGTCATCCAACCCTGATCGCAGGCACAGTTCTGGTCGACGCCGGTCCGGTGACCGATTCGCGTGGCTTAGTGCGTTTGCGTAGCAATATTGCCCATATTGCCTCGTGGCAGGGGCAAGCTGTGAGTTCCGGCTTCCGCCGCATCCTTGGGGGCGACTACCCCGAGCTCAGCGAAATTGCGCTCGATAGTCTCGCCAAGCGCACGCATAGCACCGGCAAAAAAGGTCGGGCCCTCCCGATATTCGATGAGCGCCTCATCAAACGCCTCGACCAATTTGATTTTGACGATATTCTCGTGCCTCAATGGCAGCTGTTTGACACCCTTCAATGCGCGCCGCTGTTGATTTTCCGGACGCAACTGACGGATCTTCTGCGTCGGGAAATCTACGAGGAAATGGTGCGCCGCCGCCCTGACGCGACCGCACTTACCATTTCGGGGCAAGGCTCCCCTGCCCTTTTCGAACACTTCGAAGAGGTAGAAACCATTGTCAGCTTCATCAGCCAGATCACCCAGCCGCCGTCGACCCGCACGCGCCGCTAGATATCTAGTCGCGCAGCTTAATGACGATCCGGCGGTTCGCCGATTTCCCAGCTTGCGTATCGTTGGCCGCTACCGGTACAGTCTCACCGTAGCCAATCGCGTAAAACCGCTCTTCAGAAATGCCGCGTCCCACAAGTGCCTTAACAACGGATTCGGCGCGCATCACTGATAGGATAAGATTTTTCTGATCGTCGCCATCGCTGTCTGTATGGCCCTCAACCTCTACGGCCGCGTTTCCGCATCCCTTCAAAGCTTGAGCAAAGAGGTCCAACTCAGCTGAAGCCGATTCAGCAATCACCGACGAACCAGACCGGAAAAGTATGGCGTTGTGCGCAGAAAGCTCCGCCAAGCGCGCCACACACTCGTCGCGTGCCATTGTCACCGTCAAGCTAACGGCACTGTCGCTACCCAGCTCCGCTCCCAGGCGCCGCGCGACGTCATCCGACTCGACTTCGCCGGTCAACGTCCAGCTACCATCGCGTAACTCTAAGCGGCCTTGATCAAGTTCCATAAGGGACTGCATGCCGGATTGAAGCTTCGCACCAAAGTCGTCGGGTGCATTGCCCGATACAGCTAAGCGATCGACAACGACGCCTGACAGATTGCTCAAATAGCGCAACGTCGCCTCCGACGGCACCTGCCCTCGAAACGACAAGGCACCGCCAGGCACTTTGACGGCCACGAAACTGAAACTGTCCGGTGCAGAAACGAGAGTGGTAGGGCTTGGCGTCGCCGTTTCGGCAGCGCCGGATGGAGTGGTGGCTGTGCCCGCTTGCCCGTGAACCGTACTCACAAAACCTGCAATACAAACAAAAACAACACCAGGGGCCGCTCGCTTGAGCATGTCCGTGATCATCAACTTATTTCCAGATTATCGCCGCAACACCTGAACCTACCAAAGCCGAGGGGACATACCAAGCACGACTTCGTCACTGAGGCTTCGCTCAAGCATCGAGTGCTTACTTGAATTCCTTCCCGGCGCGGACTGTTAGCTTATATCCGCCCTCGGTGTTGAACTCGCCTTTCAAGTGGCCAGTGACGCCGCCACCTGGCGTCACGTTCACATGGGCGCCAACGTATCCCACAACATCATTGTGGAAGGCACCAGCGACTTTCTGCTCAGCGATCTTCGAGCCAAAATAGACACCAGCCTCAGCGCCGACCGCGAAAACTTCCGTCATGACAGCGTTCACCTGCCCAGCAACCTGCCCCGTCACCAGGCCCGTGCGACCGTCGATAAAAGCGCGCGTACCGACATTGCCAGAAACATACCTATGTAGCGGGAAGCCAACCGACGCACCAAAGCCGTAGTCTATGAAGTTCGTCGCGAACAGCGTACCATCATGAATAAGTTCGGACGACACGGCGAAGGTCAAACTTCTAAAGCGCCCTTCGGCGGAGGCCATAGCGTCAATGCGATCAATGCCGTCATGCTTTGCGTTCGCATGGTATGCGACTGCGGATCTGAGGCTAAAACCATCGAAATATGCGGAAGCACCACTATGGAGCATCCAAGAACGATCCGCACTGCTGAGGTCGAATAACAGGCCAGTTAAATGCCCCGAGAGACCATCGCGATTATAGGCGATGGAAGCAACGCCAGTGCCGCCGGTGTCAGACCCAATCGCCTCGATACCGCCAGAAATGGTCCACTGATTGTTCAAGCGAGAGGTCGCATGCACGACATGCCCGCCAATCTTCTCGCTGTCATTGTCAATGCCGACGCCACCGCCTTCATACGAAGAGGTATTGAACAAGCCGAGATAGTTAAACGGCCTGTCATTGCCAAATATAGCAACCGAACCCTTCTTCCCAATCATCAACTTGGTCGCATCACCAATCTCAACAAAAGCCTCGTCAATCTTTAGCTCATTGCTTCCGCGCGACGACGCCATTGGGCCGTCAGTGGTGTAGCCAACTGCACTGCCCCAGAACTTCTGCTCTTCCTCGGTGCCAATCTGAATAACCGCACGAGAAGGGCCAAAATCCGTCTCAGAAACATCGACCAACTTTAGCCAAGTCTTGACCTTGGTATTCCAATCGACGCCATAAAGCCCGACAGGCAATTTAGTGTCGTGAGACGTCCGCGCGATAACAACTTCATCCCGAAACTGCCCCAACTCCAGCTCATAGGACACACCACCCCGCAACTGCAGACAGTGAGTATCTGAGGCCAAAGTCATGCCGGGCACGCCGAGGTAATCGCAGGTGTTCAACTCTTGCAACACGCCCAATCCCTGCGCCTGCACAACACCAAACTCCTGCGCCGCAACGAACGGCGCTGGCGCAACCAGAGCACAGGCAAGAAGGAAAAGTCGCTGATTTATCAAAGTTTTGCCCCAAGACGTAGTCTAGCAAACTGTAACGCCGCAGCCCAATAGCCAGTGTGATTACAGCTCAGCCAGCCTTAGCTCACACGCATTAACGGGTCATAAACCATAACGCAGAAGGTTGGAAACAGTTCACAATTCTTGAGCGGTCACGATGATTTGCGAACCAGCAGGGCGAGGCACCGTCCGCCTGAACGTCTAATTGACCGTTCTCCAATTGCTCGGAGCGCTAACACTCATTCGCACTACTAATGGGATATGAAAGCCTCACTCACGCAGACCGACAATTCTAAAACAAACTAGCGAGTACTCGCACGTCCATTGAGAAGCCATCCCGAGTAGAACCCTTCACAGACAAAAACCGCTCACTCAAGCTCCGACTGATTGTGCGCATGTCTACCCGAGTTAAAGCGCCATCACCAGGAACGGCTTTGGCAGGAACTCGGCAGTTTACGCTAAGAAGCCACCAATCCCAGTAACGCCCATCAACTGAAACCCGCCGTCCGGAACGATATAAGTTCCACGCTCGGCCGGTTCGGAACCGAATATAAAAAGAAAAGGCCCGGCGTGAGCCGGGCCTTTCCCATATCAATTCTGAGACAGAACTTACTGGAAGTTCTTCGCAGCCTTGAAGGTAACCTTGTAAGCGTCTTCGCTGTTAACGGTACCTTCGAGCGAGGAGGTGAAACCACCGCCTGGTGCCCAAGCAAGACCAACGGTACCGTAAACGATCGAGTCGTTCTTGAACGCAGCGTTGTTCTTGATCGCGTCGCCGAAGTAACCACCGATTTCAGCGGTTGCCTTGATGGTTTCGGTCAAAGCAGCAACGAGCTGAGCGGAAACCTGGGTCGAACCTTCGCTGAGGAAGCCAGAGTGGAAGTAACGTGCACCGAGGTTGATCGAAACACCTTCGGTAACCGCGAAGCCAGCCGATGCGCCCAGACCGTAGTCGGTGAAGTCAGCTGCGCCAGCAGGACGGTTCGTGACGTTCTGCACTTCTGCCGAAGCAGCGAGGGTGAACAGGTCAAACTTGCCTTCAACCGAGACGAGAGCGTTCAGAACGTTCGCGCCGTTGTATGGCTTTGCACCACCACGAACTTCACCGCCGATGAGCGACTTGTTGAAGTAAGATGCAGCAGCACGAACCTTGAACGCATCGAACTGACCGGTTACGCCAGCGTGGAGCATCCACGAGTCAACCTTATTGTTCAGGATTTCGAATGCTGCAGCGGTGAGGTGTGCGGTGATGCCTTCACCAGCGTATTCAACAACGCCAACGAGGGTGCCCGGACCAGTTGCACCGAAGTTCTTAGCTTCGCGCTGAAGAGCTTCAAGACCAACGCCAACCTTTACGCCATCTGCAACTTCAGAGACAACCTGGATAACATGACCGCCGAGCAAATCGGAGTCGCCGTCAAGGCCAACACCAGCACCGTCGATCGACGCGGAGTTGAAAAGGCCGAGATAGTTGAATGGAGCATCATCGCCCAGGTTCGCGATCGAACCCTTCTTACCAGCCATGATGGTGGTGGTGTCGCCGACCTGAACGAAAGCTTCGTCAGCGAAGAAGCGGCCATCCTTGTCGCCATCCCAAGTCGAAGTTGTGCCCGATGCAGCACCATGATGACGCTGACGAGCATCGCTCTTGAGCTTGATGGTCGCCGAAGCTGGACCAAAGTCCGAAGCAGCAGTACCTACAAACTTAACCCACGAGATAACGCGGCTATCCCAATCTTCACCCGACGTACGGCCAACTGCAACCTTGCGCGAGTCGATGGTCGAAGCAACGATACCTTCATCACGGAACTGGCCGATGCCGAATTCGTACGAAACGCCGCCGGTGATCTGGAGGCAGTTGTCCGAAGACGAGAGGGTCAGGCCCGAGATGCCGAGCGAGTCGCAAACGTCGAGCGAGGTGAGAACGCCGAGATCAGCAGCGTAACCAGCAGTCGAGAGACCAGCAGCAGCAACGGAACCGAGGATAAGGCTCTTGAGTTTCATTATTGACCTCCAAAGTCAGTCATATTTTTGTGCCGGTTACCCAGCGGTTTGTCGTAACGCGACCACACTATTCGTGGTGCAGTGTGTTGTCGTCGCGTCGCGACCGACAAACGATCCCATGCATGGATTCGCAAGACCCACTCTACGCAACCCGGAGGCGTACGCAATCGTTCAGAAGCGGTTTTGGTGCGAGGTGGGGTTCGTAGCGGAGAGGTTGTTGCAGATTCAGCACACACTCAGTGACGAACTGTTAACTGCGGTTAATTTTACCTTAACTCGGCACTTTAGTAGATGACGGCACCACGATTATTGGCGCGAGAAAACCAGGATTTAGAAACAATGAGGGCGCGGCAGGTATCCTGCACGCTCCCCAAACTGGTTAAGCTGCGTAGACGCAACTTCCATTAATCCACGTCGACTGGACAGCTCTCTGGTCATCTAAATGAACGAAGTTGCCGACGGCCTTAGCGCCCAAATGGCCATGCTCATTGTCGATGCCAAGCGCTTGCGCCGCATAGAGCGAGGCCATCCGGAACACCTCTTCCGCATCCACACCAACGACATCGATCACATAGGTCACCGCATCGATCATATCGAGATCGGCACCAGCCAAGGTTCCATTGGCCAGACGCAATGCGCCATCTGCACGGGTGATCGTGCGACCGTTCAAAATGATTTCCTGCAAATCCGTGCCCGTTTGCGACATGGCGTCCGTAACAAGAAATACCTTGCCCGAACCGCGTTTGGAGCGAAGCGCCACGCCGATCGAAGCTGGATGGGCATGAATACCGTCGGCGATCAGCCCTGCGGTAACGCCTTCGCTGTCCAAGACGGCCCCTACAACACCAGGCTCGCGGCTTCCCATTTGGCTCATGGCATTAAACAAGTGCGTTGCCATGGAAGCGCCAGCTGAGAACGCCTGCTTTGCCAAGTCAAAGCTGGCGTCTGAGTGACCGATACTGACGATAGCCCCAGCCGCAACGAGCCGTTCGATCTGCTCCGGCGGCACTGTTTCAGCCGCAACGGTGCAAATAAGGTTCGGTAAAGTCTGCGCCGCGTTGACCAGTCGCTCCTCATCTTCGCTATCCATGGGGCGGATGAGCGCTGGATCATGGGTCCCTTTACGCGCTACGGCCAAATGCGGCCCCTCAAGATGCAGCCCGATAAAGCCGGGTACGCGTGCAGCGTCCGCTGCAACGCCAGCAGCAATCGCCTGCTCATTGACCTGCGCCGTATCAGTGATCAGCGTCGGCATCAGCGCCGTCGTGCCAAACTGATGGTGTGCCGCGCAAATCGTGCGGATAGACTCAAGCGTTGGCGCGTTATTAAAGAGAATGCCACCGCCGCCATTGACTTGAAGGTCGATGAAGCCAGGCACAACCATGCCAGCACCCAAGTCAGTCACCTGTGCGTTGGACGGGACAGCAGCTTGGTCGACAATGCCCGCGACATAACCAAATTCGACCAGCAATGCGGCCTTCTCGTGCCAGGCATGACCATCAAAAATGCGATCACAGGTGAAGGCTTGGATATCACTCATTCTCATACGTCACTTGCTTGAGCCATCAGCTCGTCGGGAAATAAGTCGATTAGGGAGGTTTACGCGCTCAGTCGCAACTCAGCGACAAAGTCATAAGCGTCCCCGCGATAGATCGAGCGCGTGAACTCAACCACACGCCCCGTTTTTAGATAGGAAAGCCGCTCAATCTGCAGACCAGCTGAGCCGATCGGCACGTGCAAGAGCGCTGCATCAATCTCGCCGATATTGGCCGCGCGGATGCGCTGCACTGCACGCACCGGGCGCGCATCGCGAGTTTCGAGAAATTTGTAAAGCGAGTCGCCGATCTTGTTCGGATCGGCAATGAGTTCCGCCGAAACACTCGCCCGCTCGATAGCCAGCGGCAGATCTTGGTGTAACCTGAGGCGATTGATACGAGCTACTTTTTCGCCTGCTGAAAGCCCGAGCGACATGGTTTCTTCAGGCGACGGCAGGAACACGCCCCGTTCCAACCATTCCGACCGCACGATCATCCCACGCCGAGCCATATCATCGGTAAACGAGGTGAGCTGCGACAGGGATTGCTCAACCCGTTCAGTGTGCGGCGCGACGAATGTGCCCGAGCCATGGCGCTGTACGAGAACGCCTTCCCCGACCAGTTGCTGCACCGCCTTGCGGACCGTCACACGAGACACGTTGGCGCGGATCGCCAGATCACGCTCTGACGGCAGGGCATGACCGGGGACGACTTCACCCGCCAAAATTACGCCCTCTATCCAGCGTTTCAATTGCAGATAGAGTGGCCCCCCGCGAGGCAGGACAACAGGACTATTGCCAAAAAGACCTTCAGGCGCAGTGCTCATGAGACCATCTTGTACCATGCGTTTACTGCTAATCAATACCAATCACATACCAGCTGAGCTCGTCATCGACTTTTGCGACTTGGCGCGGCCGGCGCTTTTATCTCTACCAAACGTTTGGAGACCGCAATGCCCCAACCCCGTACCGAGCAAAAGAACAAAAACGCCAATGCGTTAGACCTTCGTTCAAACGCAGAGATTCTGACGCTGTTTGCTGATGGTCAGGTTGCGGCAGCACAGTGCGTGTCAGCCGCGATCCCCTCAATTGACGCAGCAGCCACCATTGTCGCCAACACCCTGCATAGTGGCGGGCGTCTAATTTCTGCAGCCGCTGGCAGCTCCGCGCTCATGGCCTTGGCCGACGCCCTTGAATTGCCGGGCACATTTGGCATCCCCCAAGAACGCATCATCGTCTTGTTCGCCGGAGGATCGGATATGCTGCGCCACCTGCGCGGCGGCCCTGAGGACGATGCCACCGCGGGCGCAGCGGAAGCGGAAGCTCTCCATTTGACCGATGCTGATTGCGTCATCGCAATTTCCGCCAGTGGCAGCACCCCCTATGCCGTTGCCGCGGCGCAGGTTGCCAAATCCCGTGGCGCGCAGGTGATTGCCATCGCCAACAATTCAGACAGCCCTCTGGGAAGTTTGGGTGATGCAAACATTGTTCTCAGCACGCCGCCGGAAACTATAGCGGGCTCAACCCGCATGGGCGCAGGCACCGCACAAAAGATCGCGCTCAACATGATCTCCACACTGGCCGCGCTGCGGCTTGGGCACATCTATGATGGCTATATGGTCAATGTTGTCGCCGACAATGCGAAATTGGTCACGCGCGCTCAGACCATGATTACCGAGATCACAGGCGTCTCATTTCCAGAAGCGCAAGCGGCGCTTGATCGGGCCCAACTCGCTGTCAAACCAGCCATTCTGTTGGCAGCAGGCGTTCCAGATCTCGCCAGCGCAGAGGCGCTCCTGAACACCCATTCCGGCCAACTCCGTCCGGCCCTACGTGCACTCGCCCACCCCTAGTGCCACGCAAAGACGATTGACAGACGCGCGGCTTGCTGTAGATGTATTTTACGTTTGTAAAAAACACGATCAGCCATGTCAGAGCCGCAGCCGCGCAATAAAGACGACGATCCTCGCCTCCTCAGGACACGACGTGCCCTGTTGGACGCAGTTGTCGCCTTAGTCGACGCAGACCCGTCACAGCCCATTTCCATCACCAAGCTCGTGGAGACAGCTGGGGTTACGCGCCCGACGTTCTATCAGCATTTCCCGGACGTTTCCTCAGCTCTGCAGCGCGCAGCACTTGAACGCGTCGCCACCGTATTGCCGCCGTTCGCTGGGGTTTGCACACCAGAGACCATCGAGCAGACCGTTACCCAACACGCCCTGCCCGCACTCATTCACATCGACGCACATCGCGCATTCTATTTGCGATCCATCGAAGGCACAGCCACCGCCGCCTTCTTCGAAGAACTCGTTCAATTCGTCAGCCAGCGCATGCTCACCCGCACGACGGACGATCTCAGTCCGCTAGCCAGTGAAAAGCTGAGCCAACTCTCTGACGTTATCGCGGGAGGGTCGATGTGGCTCGTCGTGCGTTGGATCCGCGGGGACCTGCAGGGCACACCTGCCGATCTCGCGGCGCGCATGGCAGATACTGCTCGCCTCCTCTACCTCGCTCAATTCCTCCCGGCTGAAGGACGCTAAAGCCGATGCCCCACACCATGTCCCTACTCAAACTTGCCGCATTGGCCAGCATTGTCGGCCTCGCCGCGTGTGGCGCCCCGGCGAATACTGCGACCAAAGCAACCCCACTCGTCGAGGTCGTAACGGTCACCCATCAGCTCCGGACGCTTTCACAAACCCTCACAGGGTCGGTCGAAGCCAAAGCTCAAGCGTCTGCCGCCTTTCTGATCAGCGGCAGACTTTCGACGCTCACTGTAGACGTTGGCCAGCGCGTACAGGCGGGGCAAGTTTTAGCGCGCATGAGCCCTGCAGAATACCAAGCAGATGTTGACGCTGCACAAGCGGGTGTCACGGCAGCGCAATCACGTCTGACGCAGACCAAGACAGCGCTCGATCGACAGACATCACTCTGGGATCAGGGACTGACGACGCGAAGCGCGCTCGATGGGGCGAAGACGGCTTGGGAAACGGCTTCCGGCACAGCTGAGAGTGCGCAGGCGCAGCTCGAACTCGCCCAAGAAGCTCTCAGCTATACAACACTCAAGGCACGTGCCGATGGTGTGGTTATCCGCAAACTCGCCAATGTCGACGAAGTCGTCCAAGCAGGAGCGCCTGTCTTTCTCATCGCAGAAAATGGCCCGCGCAACGCCCGGATTAATGTGCAAGAAGCCGCAATATCTGGCTGGGACATCAACCAGCAGGTCTCGGTTTCCCCCATTTCAAATCCAGCCGCCATTACCACCGGACGCATAGCGGAGATTGCTCCAGCTTTGGACGCGACAGGCACTGTCCCCGTGAAAGTTGAAGTCGACCCAAGCCTGCCCCTAGGCGTGCCCGTCTCCGTCCGGTTGCACGTCCGGCAAGACGACCACGTTACCCTACCGATGCAGGCACTGACGCTGGACAATGGCCAAGCGGCCGTTTGGCTCGTCGCCGGTGACAACACAGTCTCTCTGCGAGCAGTCACCGTCGAGCGCTATGAGAGCGGCGTCGCGATCCTTGCCGATGGACTTGAGGATAACGAGAAGGTGGTCGTCTCCGGCGGTCAGTTCCTGTCCCCCGGCCTCGTTGTCGATACCCGAGAGGTAGCCCAGCCATGAAGTCCGTCACTTTTCTGACCGCCTCGGCGCTTGCGCTGTGCCTGTCGATACCATCATGGGCGGAAGACGCTGCGCCGGGCGACATCGCAACCGTGCGCCCCGTACTCACCCAACTCGTTACAGAACAGCACGCGTCTGCCCCGCAATTTGTTGGTGTGGTTTCCCCGCGCGTATCGGCTTCGTTTGCTTTTCGCGTCGGTGGAACCTTAGTCACACGCCAGGTCGATCTGGGTGCGCAAGTGAGTGAGGGAACACCTCTCGCCAATCTCGACGCCACCACTCAACACCTTGCGGTTCAAACCGCACGCGCCGATCTCGCTTCGGCCGAGGCGCAATATGCCAATGCAGCCGCCGCCGAAGGGCGCCTGCGCACGCTCACGCAAACGGACGTCGTCTCCATTGCCAATCTCGAGCTTGCCGAACAGCAGACGTCTGGGGCAAAGGCGATGCTCGTCCAAGCTGAGTCTCGCTTGCGCCAAACGAAAGAACAGCTTTCCTACACAACTCTGCTCGCCCCATTTGACGGCATTGTCACTGCCGTAAACACCGAAGCAGGCTCGGTCGTCGCAGCAGGGCAATCCATCATCACCCTAGCCGACCCAACAACGCGTGATCTCGTCCTCGACCTCCCCGATAGCCTCATGGGTGAAGTCTCGGTCGGCACAGAGTTTCAGATCTGGCCTCAGCTAACACCTGAAACGAGCGTTCCGGGAACGGTACGCGAGATTGCCCCCCAAGCAGACCCGATAACGCGGGCTTGGCGCATCAAAATCGGCATCGAGACCGAAGTGGAAGCCTTTTGGTTGGGGTCAACGGCGAGCGCTGCCTTGGTGGCATCCAGCAAGCAGCAACTCACCATTCCCGCCAGTGCTGTCAAATTCGACGACGGCAAAACCGGCGTCTGGATTGTCGATGAAGCCAACGCCACCGTTCACTATCGAGAAGTCGTCCTCCGCGGTGCGCACACGTCAGGGCGTGCAGTCGTCAGTGTCGGCTTACAGGCCGGCGAGCGCGTCGTCGTCGCGGGCGTCAACAGCCTGACCGACGGCCAGTCCGTCAAACTCATTCTGGAGAGCACAAAATGAAGTCCTTCAACCTCTCCGAATGGGCCCTCCAGCACCGCTCTATGGTCTGGTACTTCATGATCGTCGCCATGCTGGCGGGCGTATTTTCCTATTTGAGCCTTGGCCGTGAAGAAGATCCTGCCTTTGCCATCCGCACCATGGTGATTGCCGCTGCATGGCCCGGCGCTGCACCCGAAGAAATGGCGACGCAGGTTACGGAGCGCATAGAGCGCGAACTGCAGGATTTGCAGACGCTCGATTTCACCCGCTCGACGACCACCGCAGGCTCAACGACGATTTTTGTCAATCTGCGCAATGAGACCGCGGCGGCGACTGTTCGCCAGACTTGGCTCGAAGTGCGCGCCATGGTCAGCGACATTGCCCGTACCTTCCCCCAAGGCGTACAAGGCCCCTTCTTCAACGACCGCTTCGGCGACGTCTATGGCAATATTTACGCCTTCACGGCCGATGGCCTAACCCATCGTCAGTTGCGCGACTATGTCGAAGACGCACGGTCCAAGATTTTAACTCTCAAAGAAGCTGGCACTGTCGAACTCATCGGCGCGCAAAGTGAGCAGGTCTACCTCGAATTCTCCTCCCGTAAGCTTGCTGCAATGGGTGTCAGCGCGGCCGAGGTCATTGCGACCCTGCAGGATCAGAACGCGATTAGCCCATCAGGTGTCATCCAGGCAGGCGCACAACGCGTCGCGGTTAGGGTGGGTGGACAATTCTCATCCGAAGAAAGCCTTGAGCGCGTCAATCTGCGGATCGGCGACCAGTTCTTCCGTCTGGTCGACGTAGCCAGCGTTCAGCGCGGATACACCGATCCGCCAACGGCTCTCTTCCACTACAATGGGGAGCCAGCAATTGGCCTCGCCATTGGCATGCGTGCTGGTGGCAATCTTTTGCATTTCGGCGAAGAGCTTACTGCCGAAGTCGAACGCATCGTTGGCGAACTGCCCTATGGCGTCGAGATCCATCGCGTTTCTGATCAGCCGCACGTGGTTGAAGAAGCCGTCAACGGTTTCACCAAAGCCTTGTTTGAGGCTGTTGGCATTGTTCTCGTGGTTTGTTTTGTCAGCCTCGGCTTGCGTGCCGGCATGGTCGTCGCCCTCTCCATTCCGCTCGTGCTCGCAATCACCTTCCTCTTCATGAGCTATCTCGACATTTCGCTTCAGCGTGTGTCGCTCGGCGCTCTCATCATCTCGCTCGGGCTTCTGGTCGACGATGCCATGATCGCCGTGGAAATGATGGTGTCGCGCCTCGAGGCTGGAGACTCTCTCAAGAAGGCTGCCGTGGCCGTTTACACCTCCACCGCCTTCCCCATGCTCACCGGCACCATCGTCACTGTGGCAGGCTTCGTCCCTATCGGCCTAAACTCATCCCAGGCTGGCGAATTCACTTTCACGCTCTTCGTGGTGTTGGCGATAGCCCTCTTGGTGTCATGGGTGGTGGCCGTGCTGTTCACCCCGCTCATTGGCGTTTCCATTCTGCCAAAGCAGATGAAGCACAAGGCTGGCAAAAAGAGCCGCGCGATGCGTGCCTTCTCCGCCCTCATTCAAGGGGCGATGCGCCATCGATGGCTCACGATTGTCGTCACCATTGCGCTCTTTGGCGCCTCCCTCTTCGGCATGACCCTTGTTCCGCAGCAGTTCTTCCCATCGTCGGATCGCCCAGAGTTGATCGTGGAATGGACGTTGCCGCAAAACGCCTCGATCGCCGAAACTGAACGGCAGGTCACCAAGTTCGAATCCGATCTCCTCGCTCAAAACCCGAATATCGATCACTACTCGAGCCACATAGGGGAAGGCGCGCCACGCTTCGTTCTGACCCTTGATGTGCCCGTGGCTATGCCCAACATCGCCCAGACAGTCATTGTCACAAAAGGGCTTAAAGTCCGTGACGGGGTGAAGGCGGATATCGAGGCCTATCTGCAGCAGACCTTCCCCGGCACTGATACCTATGTGCGCCGTCTGGCACTCGGCCCGCCTGTCACCCGCCCGATCCAGTACCGTGTGAGCGGCCCGGACATCCAAACCCTCCGCACTCAAGCGCAGCGTCTCGCCGCCGTCATCAGCCAGAATCCAGACCTCGGTCCGGTTCGCTATGATTGGATGGAAAGCATGCAAGTTGTGCAGGTCGATGTGCTTGAGGATAAGGCCCGTCAGCTGGGCATTTCCAACAGCGACATCTCTACGGCCCTCAATGGCGTCACCTCTGGTCAGCCGATTACGCAGATTAGAGACAATATCTACCTCGTCACTGTCACCGGACGCTCTGAAGCCACTGATCGTGGGTCTATAGAACCCCTGCAAGACATGCAGTTGGCAACGGGCGATGGTCGCTCCATCCCGCTCTCTTCGATTGCTACTCTGCGCTATGAGCAGGAACAACCGGTCATAAACCGCCGCGACCGTGCGCCAACCATCACGCTCAATGCTGATGTTGTCGGCACGATCCAGCCCGCCAGCGTTGCCAGCGCATTGGCCCCATTGGTCGCTGACTTCGCCCAATCGCTTCCCGCGGGTTACTCTGTCGTCACCGGTGGTGAGGTGGAAAGCAGCGAGCAATCGATCACGCCGATCGTTGCGGTGGTGCCGCTGATGCTCTTCATCATGGCCACCGTGCTCATGATCCAGCTGCAGAGCTTCTCGCGCCTCATCCTCGTCTTCGCAGTGGCCCCGCTCGCGGTCATTGGCGTCGTCGCGGCGCTCTTGCCCTTCGGCAAACCTCTGGGCTTTGTCGCAATTCTCGGCGTCTTGGCGCTTGTCGGCATCCTCATCCGAAATTCGGTGATCCTGATCGTGCAGATCGAGCATCTGCGCTCTGAGGGGATGCATGCATGGAACGCCGTCGTCGACGCCACGGAACACCGTGTGCGCCCGATCATCCTCACTGCGCTCGCTGCCAGCTTGGGTCTTATTCCGATTGCGACGGAAGTGTTCTGGGAACCGATGGCCTACGCCATGATCGGCGGAATTTTGGTGGGCACCATCCTCACGCTCGTATTCCTGCCCGCGCTTTACGTGGCGTGGTTCCGTATCCATCCAGAGGAAACGCCTGAAGCCGAGCTGGCCGTTGCACCAGCACCACACCCGTAATTGGCACAAGAAAGGGGCGGTCTATACCGCCCCTTTTCACATCTGCACTCCGCTTCGCGATTATCCGTAGACGGCGCGGCACACCGCTTCGCACTTATTGAGGTCGAGATAGCCATCGGTCCGGATACGGGACTCCATATCGATCCAGTACTGTACGCCCTCGGGCGCATCGATTGCCTTGAGCACATCCTGGACCGTGTCTGGCCCGATCCCGCCCGAGAAGCCCACGAAGGGACCGTTCTTCGCCAGCGTTGGCCACGCGGTTGGCGCTACGCCTGTGCCAAAGGACACATCGAACAACCAATCGAGCCGAGAATCGCTAGGCGTCTCTTTGCTGAACTGCAGCATCGAGCGAACCCCGATCTTTCGCCCGAAATAGACGGTGTTCTCAATGTGGGCGGCCGAACTCCCGGTAAAGCTGTGATTAACTTGGACGCGGGAATAACCAAATAGTTCTACGTCCACGCTGTCTGGCTCGTTGGCGATGCGGCGTGCCTGTTCTCCGCACACATGCGCTGCCAAGCGCAGCCCACCCGCTGTCACAAAAGCTTTGCGTTTTTCTGCATCTGGAAAGAGCGGTTTTTCTGTCTGCGCATCATCCACCAAGACGCCCCATTCAATCGGGTAACGCGCTGAAAGCGCCCGCAAATCACCGATCTGCGCTGGGTTATCCAAACCCGTAAACGCAATAAAGCTTGGCAGCTCAGCCATACAAAAGACTCCCTAAAATATCACCCGGCTTCTATTGGTACGTACCACCGAAGTCAAATTTTGCGCAGCCCTGCCTGATATTTAATCACTAATCCGTGAAGTTGACTTATTGGTACGTGCCACTTAGCACGCCCCCGTCCGACAGGGATCTCTCATGACCTCTTCTGCACTGAACACAGATGGACCGATCTACCGCCGCCTCGCAGAACAATTGCGCGCGGCGATCGAAACAGGTGAATTTGCCGCCGATGGGCCGTTGCCCGCCGAGCGCGATCTCGCCCTGCGCTACCAAGTCAGTCGTGACACCGTCCGTAAATCACTAAAACTTCTTGAGACGATCGGCGTCGTCTACGGCGATCATGGGCGCGGGACCTTTGTCTCCCCACCGGCCGTCCAGCAGATGTCGCGGTTCATCGATGGCTTCTCCGTCGACACCAGCAAGCGTGGCGAAACCGCAGGTCAAACCGTTCTTTCTGTCGAACAAATTCCGGCCAGCATTGCTATCGCTGGTGTACTTGAGATTGAGCCCAAGCGCCTCATCACCAAAGTCGTCCGCATTCGAACGGTCGACGACCGGCCCGTTGGTTTGCAGGAAGCCTATCTAAACCTGCCGCAAAACAGCTCTTTCACGCTAAGCGAGCTTGCTGAGGTTGGTTCCCTCTATAAGCTGCTCCGCGCTCGATTTAATATCTCGCTGGCAGAAGCACTTGAGAGCCTCGGCGCAATTGCCGCAGGGCCTGAAGACGCGTCCCATCTTAATGTTGAGCAGGGCTCGCCCCTGCTGCTGTGTGAGCGGGTCACCTTGTCCGATCGCCGCCAGCCCATCGAATACTGCGTGATGCGCTACGTATCGACGTATCGCTACACGACCAGGATTAACCAGTTCAGCCAACTCACGAAGTAGCTTAGGAGAGCTCATGTTGAAGGTTTTGAAGGCCGCAGGTCTTGCTGTTAGCGCACTGACGCTGGCGACTGCGGGTGGCGCGATGGCGGAAGATCTGCAGCGCGCCCCGGAAAGTGTCGTTTACTTCATCAACGGCACTCTCGGCGACAAGTCGTTCTTCGACTCCGCGGAACGCGGCATTCAGCGCATCAATGCTGAAATGGGCATCGAAACCAAGACCGTCGAAGGCGGTTACGACCCAACCCGTTGGGAAGCAGCGCTGTTCGATATCGCTGAAAGCGGCGACTACGACACCATCGTTGCAGGCACCTTCACCATGGTCCCGCTGATCGAAAAGATCGCGGTAGAATTCCCAGAAATCCGCTTCGTCGTCTTTGACGGCACCGTGGACTACGCCGTTTGCGGCTGTGAAAACGTCTATTCCATCCTCTTCCGTCAGAACGAAGGCGCATACGTTGCTGGCGCTCTGTCGGCTCGTCTCACCACGGCTGGCGTTGAAGACATTGCCGAAGGCTCCAAGCTCGGTGTTGTCGGCGCAATGCCGATCCCGGTTATCGATGACTTCCTCGTTGGCTACGAAGCTGGCGCAAAGTCGATCATCCCGGAAATCGAAGTCCTCAAGCAGTACTCGAACTCCTTCGCTGATCCTGCCGTTGGCAAGGAAATCGGCAAGGCCATGTACGATCAGGGCGCAAGCATTGTGTTCCAGGTCGCAGGCGCTTCGGGTCAGGGCACCATTGAAGCCGCTGTTGAAGCTGGCCGCTATGTCATCGGCGTCGATTCCGATCAGGCTCTTCTCTTCGAAGAATCCCGTCCGGAAACCGCAGAGCGCATCTTCACCTCGGTCCTCAAGCAGGTCGACAATTCTGTCGTCTACGCTTTCGAGCAGCTCCAGAAGGGCGAGCTCAAGCTCGGCTCGGCTGAATCGCTTGGCCTGAAGGAAGGCGCGATCGCGATCGCCGTCAACAAGTACACCGATGCTGTCGTTCCAGCTGATGTGATGGAAGAGATCAAGGCCATCGAAGCCAAGATCATCGACGGCTCTATCGACGTCCCAACAACTCTCTAAGCCTATCTGCCCTCGGAGATTTTTAGATGCACATCGCCCCTTCGATTTCCGAGGGCGCCCCTGCTATTGAGTTGCGCGACGTCACCAAGCGCTATCCCAATGGCACGCTCGCCAATGAACATGTCTCGCTGACCATTCGCGCTGGAGAAATCCACGCGATCTGCGGCGAGAATGGCGCTGGCAAGTCCACGATCATGAAAATGATCTATGGCCTTGAAACCCCAACCTCCGGTCAGATTCTGATCAACGGTCAGCCCGCGCGCTTCACCCACCCAAGCCAGGCGATTGCGGCTGGCGTTGGCATGGTGGCGCAGCACCTTAATCTGGTGCCTTCACTGACCATTGCCGAAAATATCGTGCTGGGCCAAGAACCGCGCCAGTCCAATGGACTGCTGGACCGCGCTGCCGCTGAAAAGGCGGTCGCCGATCTCGCGTCGACCTATGGTCTCGACGTGAACCCCGCTGCCAAAGTTGCCGATTGTTCTATCGGCACCCAGCAGCGCGTTGAAATTTTAAAGACGCTCTACCGCGGCGCCCGCATCATCCTCATGGATGAACCCACCGCAGTGCTGACCCCGCAAGAATGCGACGAACTGTTTGCCGCGATCCAGCGCCTCGTCGCCTCCGGCGTGACTGTCGTCATCATCACCCATAAGCTTGCGGAAGTGAAAGCAATCTCCAATCGCCTCACCGTCCTGCGCGATGGCAAGGTGACTGGCGCAGCCGATACCGTCGATATCGATCATAAAACCATCGCTGAAATGATGGTTGGTCGCCCCCTCTCGATCCCCCCTGTGCCGCGCGTTGATGCACGCGACAAGCCCCCACTCGTTGTGGTCCGCAATCTCGGTCACATCAACAATCAGGGCACCATCGAACTTTCCAACGTTACCCTCGACGTCGCGCCGGGCGAAATCCTCGGCATCGCTGGCGTTGAAGGCAATGGTCAGGATTTCTTGGCCCGCGTTCTCTCCGGTCTCGCCGATCCGCATTCCGGCACTGCCGAAATCGGTGGCGACAGCTTTGTCGGCCTGGGCGTACGCAAGGCCCGCGAAATGGGCATGGCGGCGGTCCCTGAAGATCGCCTCACCGATGGCGTCGCTGCAACGCTGTCCATCGACGAAAACCTTGCCGCCACCTCATATTATCAGGCCCCAACCTCCAAGTTTGGCTGGCTGAACACGAGCTATATCAAGCAGCGCGGCGTTGAGCTGATCAAGAAGTTCGGCGTCAAAACATCATCGGGCAAAACCCCGGTTGCTGCGCTGTCTGGTGGCAATATGCAAAAAGTGGTTATGGCGCGCGAGCTGTCGTCGCAGCCCCGCTTTTTCATCGCCGCCCAGCCCACCCGTGGCGTCGACATTGGCGCGGCCCAAGGCCTTCGCGACGAAGTCATTGCTGCGCGCGACCGTGGTTGCGCAGTTCTCTTGATCTCCGCCGACCTTGAAGAAGTGCTTGCCCTCTCGGATCGCATCGCGGTCCTGTTCAAGGGCGAGATTACCGCACACTTCCGCGCCGACACCGTCGATCAGCGCGAAATCGGGCTCTACATGACCGGCCTCAAGCGTCAGCCAGACGCCTCTGCCCAGCTCAGCGCCCCCTTTGCTACCGAACTTCAGAGTACAGCTTCATGAGCGCGCCAGCTTCTGCCAAAGGCTCCATGATCTCCCGCGTCGGACGCCTCGTTTTCGTTATCGCAGCAGCTTTGCTCTGCGGTTTCATCATGACCACCTTCGCTAGCGAAGACCCGGTCGGTGCGTTCAAGGTGCTGCTCACCGGCGCATGGCCAGAAATCTCGTTTGAAGATGGTGAGCTGTCCATCAAGCGCCTGACCCGCGTCGGCTCGCTGCTCGAAGACGCCACCACGCTGACCCTGCTGGGCCTAGCGGTTGCGATCCCCTTCCGCGCCAAGCAGTTCACCATGGGCGCAGACGGGCAGCTGTTCTTCGGCGCTCTCGCCGCCGGTGCTGTCAGCATGACGCTGCAAGGCCCGTCCTGGGTTGTGCTGCCGGCCGCTTGCCTTGCCGCCATGACTTCGGGCTTTATCTGGGGCCTGATCCCCGGCGCTCTTAAGGCCCGCTTCGGCACCAATGAAATCGTGGCGACGCTGATGCTCAATGTCATCGCGCTCCAATTCTACCGCTTCTGCATCACCTATCTGCTGCGCGATCCGACAGCAGGCTTCATCACAACCGGGCCGTTCCCGGAAGAAGCCCTGATGCCGATCCTGATCAACCGCACCAATGTCACCCCGGTTATTTTCCTCGCTATCGCAGCCGCGATCATCGTCTGGCTGATCATGCGCCGGACCAAAACCGGCTTCGAAATCAACCTGATCGGCGAAAACCCACGCTTTGCAAAATATGCTGGCGTGCCGGTGCGCTGGGCCACTGCACTCTCCATGGGCATCGGGGGCATTTTTGCCGGCCTCGCGGGTTTCCACACGGCCAACGGCCTTCTCAAGAACCTGCCGATGGATTTGGCCCCCGGCATTGGTTTTGAAGGCATGGTTGTGGCGCTTCTGGCTCGCAATAATCCCTTGGCGGTGCCGCTGGTGGCGCTGCTCTACGCCTATCTACGTGTGGGCGCTCAGATCATGGAACGCTCGACTGACGTGACCCGTGAAATGGTCATGATCATTCAGGCCTTCATCATCATCTTCGTCGTTGCTGAACGCTTTGGCCCTGCCCTTTTCGCCAAGCTGTTCCAGAGCAAGGCTAAGTCTTCTACCACCGAGGTCAGCGCATGACTTTCGAACTCGCCGCATGGGGTGTCACCTTCGGCACCCTGCTCGCCGCCGTCCTGCGCGCAGCCGCCCCGATCATTCTGGCTGCCATGGGCGGCCTGATTTCCGACCTTGCGGGCTCCACCAATGTGGCGCTTGAAGGCATTATGCTGATTGCGGCCTTCTTTGGCGCAATCGCTTCGGGATATGCCGCCATCTGGTTCCCCGGCTCGCCGATCTGGTTCTACGCCCTCTTTGGCCTCGTGTGTGGCGTTGGAGCTGGCGTTCTCGTTTCCGGCCTTTTGGCTGTGTTCCATCTTGAGTTGGGTGCCGACATCATCGTTGCAGGCATCGGCGTCAACATTCTCGCCGCTGGCCTGACCGTCTTCCTGCTGTTTAGCCTCACGGGCGACAAGGGTTCGACGGCGCAGCTCACGACCTTTATGCTGCCCAATATCTCCATGCCTTTCCTTGACGGCGTGCCTTGGTTGGATCCGATCTTTAATGGCGATGGTGGCAACGGCCACAATATGATCGTCTACATCGCCCTGATCGCCGCGCCTTTGCTGGCCGTCCTGCTCTACCGCACACGCTTTGGACTGCGCCTGCGTGCTGTCGGCGAAAACCGCGAAGCCGCCCTCGCCTCGGGCATTTCGGTCCGCAAAATCCAGTATTCGGCTCTTCTGCTCTCCGGCCTTCTGGCTTCCCTCGGCGGTGTCTTCCTCTCGATGGGTTACCTCAACCTGTTCCAGGCAGACATGACCGGCGGTCGCGGTTTCCTTGCCCTTGCGGCAGTGTTCCTCGGTGCCCGTAATCCTTGGGGCACACTCGTTGCCGCGCTTGTCTTTGGCGCATCGACCGTCTTTGCGGCACGCCTCGGCGCGTTTGACGTTCCCTCGCAAATCATCTTCATGATCCCGCCAACCCTGACCCTGATTGCCCTCGTTGGGTTCAACATTCGTCAGGAGCGCGTCGCCCGCCGGAAGATCAAGCAAGCCGCAGCGCAGTTGAAGGCCGCTTAAGCATGGCAAGCCCGCGCGCCATCGATCTGCTCGCTTACGGCGATCCAAACGCCGACCATATCTATCTCGCCGACCGGGTACCTCTGGCCGACGAGAAGCTCTTGGGTCGCAAGCTCGGCGTATTTGGGGGCGGCACAGCGGCAAACGTTGCTTGCGCCGCAGCCCGCCTCGGCCTCAAGACTGCCGCGTTCGGACGTGTCGGCGCCGATGCTGACGGCACCATGCTGCTCGCAGAGAATGCCAAACTCGGCATCTCCAACGACTATATGACGGTCTCGGACGACCCAACCGCCTCCGCAATGATCATCGTCAATGCGGACGGCGAAAAGGCTTTGGTCTACGCGCCCATGCCGGGCATTGCCTTCGATGAGGCCAGCCTCACCAAAGCCGTCCAGCAGTCCCGCGTTGTCTATGCGATGCCCTATGACATCGAAGAGTTCACCGCGATTTCTCGGCTCGCCCGCGCCGATGGCTGCCTTGTCGCTATCGATATTGAAGCCGCTGTTGCACCCAATCGCGAGCGCCTCGAAGCGCTCCTAAAACTGTCCGACATCGTCTTCATGAATGAGCCCGGTTTTCTGGCAACCTCCGCCGAACCCCTCACGCCAGACGCTGTCGAAAAGCTCCTCGATTTCGGCCCGCAGCTGATCACCGTCACCCGCGCCGCCGAAGGCGCAATTTCGGTATCCTGCGACGAAGCCCTCACCCAATCCAGCTTCCCAACCAGCTTGATTGACGCCACCGGCGCAGGCGATTGCTTTAATGGCGCATTCCTCGCGGCTCATCTCGCCGGAGCATCTCTGGCTGAAACCTTGCGCTTTGCCTGTGCCGCCGCCGCGATTAGCGTCTCGGCTGTCGGCGCCCGCACCGCCCTGCCGGACATCGCGCAAGTGCAAGCCAAGCTCTCGGCCTAGTTTACAGCGCTACTCAAACACCGCCCCGATCCCTCCCCCTTAGTCAGGCGCAGGTTCGGTGGCGGCACAAATCACTGCGCCAAAAATCCACTCATCAGATGCCGGAAGGCGTCTCGCGCTTTCGGCAGGGTCACATCGGGATCGGAACTTGCCGCCACCCAAAGCGCCGCATTGAGAGCTGCGCCGTTCATCAAACGCGCCGCCGCTTCGATATCCATCCGCTTGACCACGCCCTCTTCCATTAACGTCACCAAGATCGAACGCGTACCAACGAGGCAAGCGCTCTGGCTTTCCCACTGCGACGGGTCACCCAAAACCGCAGGCCCGTCAAGCAGCACAATTCGGCGGATTTCCGGGTCCGTTGCCAGCTCCATATAGGCGATGCCCTCGGCCACCAATTGCTCCCAAAGATTGGCAGGATTGCTCGCGCGAACGGCGTCGTGGGCACGCGCCGCCATTTCGGTGTCGACTGCATTGACGACTGCAGCCAACAACCCGCGTTTGTCGCCAAAATTATGATAGAGCGCGCCCCGCGTTAGCCCCACATCAGCCGTCAGCGTATCCATCGACGCGTCAGCATAGCCGTGCTCGGCAAAGGCCTTGCGCCCCGCCGCCAGCAATTTGGCGCGTGTCTCTACCATCATTTCAGCGCGGGTTTTGCGGGCCATTTCAAATACCAACTCACATACACTGCGTATGCCAGTTGACATACGGCGCGTATCTGTATCTATTCACATACGCGCCGTATATCACATCGAGGCGCGCCGTCCCATAGCGGACGATCAACACATGCGAGAATTCTTATGCCCACAAGCACACCGGTTTTCCCGGCGAACCGTCACGCCCTTTATGAGGCGCACCGCTACTCTGCCGCCACGCGATCGGGCGATTTGCTCTTTGTCTCCGGCCAAGTTGGCGGTCGCGAGGATGGCACGCCAGAGCCCGTATTCGCAGATCAAGTTCGACGCGCTTACCAAAATCTTCAGGCGGTTCTCGCCGCAGCTGGAGCGGGTCTGGAAGACATCATCGACGTAACGACATTTCACACCGACCCTGAAAATCAGGTCGGTGATATCATGGCCGTCCGCGCAGAATTTTTCCCAGAGGCGCCCTACCCGAATTGGACAGCGGTCGGCGTGAACTGGCTCTCTGGTTTCGACTTCGAAATCAAAGTCATCGCCCGCATACCGTCCTAGAGCCGAGCGGCGTACAGGCACTGCTCCAAACCCTCGTCCGCACTAAGGGGGTGGCGACGCCTTAACGCGTCACCAATTCCTCAACGACGCCGAGCAACACCGCAGCCCCCTTCGCCAATTCGTCCTCAGAAGAATGCTCAAGAGGATTGTGGCTGATGCCGCCAAGGCTCGGAACAAAGATCATGGTGGCGGGACAAACCGCCGCCATCATCTGCGCATCATGTCCCGCTCCCGAGGGCAGACGCAGATGGGAATAGCCGAGATCCTCGGCAGTCTCTTCCACGCAATCGATGAGATCTGGTGCAAAATCGACCGGCGCGCTGGTTCCCAACACCTCCATGTGTGTGTCCAGCGCAGTCTCTTCAGAGATCGCCGCCAACTCAGCTGCCATCGCCTCACGCGCCATGCGCAAAAGCTCCGACTTCGAGCTCCGGCAATCTACAGTCATCACCGCGCGCGATGGAATGACGTTAATCGCGCCCGGCTCAAGTGAGAATGTCCCTACAGTCGCCACCAGATCGGGCGTATGTGCACGCGCCAGTTCATCGACAAAGCGCATGAACCGCGCTGCGCCCTGCCCCGCATCCCGTCGCAATCGCATTGGCGTTGTCCCGGCGTGATTGGCAACACCATCAAAAGTTACGCGGATCGAGAAGGCCCCGTTCACACCGGTCACAACGCCAATGTCGCGCTTATCAGCCTCCAACACTGGTCCCTGCTCTATGTGCAGTTCCACATAAGCAGCAGGAGTCGGGAAACTGTCAGCGCCCACATAGCCGATGCGCCGGAGTTCTTCTCCAACAGTAACGCCATCCCGATCCGCCGTTGCATAGGCAGCCTCGAGCGGCATAACGCCGGTAAAAACCCGTGCACCAAACAGCGAGGGCGTAAACCGCACCCCCTCTTCATTGGTGAAAGCAACCAGTGCGAGCGGCCGCTTGAGCGCCACACCCTCGGTTTTGATTGTCTCCAACACGCCCAGCCCGGCCAAAACGCCATAGCAGCCGTCGTAAATTCCCGCGTTGATGACGCTGTCGATATGCGACCCGATCAAAACCGGTGATTCGTCCGACCCAATCGGATTGTAGACAATGAAAAGATTGCCGATCGCGTCGCAGCGCGTCTCAAAACCCGACTCGCGCGCCCAAGACAAAAGTAGATCGCGCCCTTGCCGATCCGCGACAGAGCACGCCAAACGTGCAAGAACACCACGCTCATCGCGCCCAATCTCACCCAATCGGGTTAGGCGCGACATCAGGATTCGCGTGTCCACACGGGGAGAATTCATTTGGGCTTAGCCACTCAAAACGGGGATCAATAAGCGCTAACTCTAGCACAGCGTCCCTCTTTTCCGGCCATTTCACCAATCGACAGCGCTATTCCGCTGGGGAAATTTCGCAAGATATCCGAGCGGCTCAAGGTCGCATTCAGGACGAGAACAGGCGCCTGAAACCTCCGAAAAAGCGAATTCATACAGGGCGTTAGCAGCATTAGTGAGAATTTCTTCTGTTTCGCCTTGTTGTGACCATGAAATTCAGGCATAAAGTGCTCATACGTTTTCAGCCTAAGTCGGCTGCCTTTCTGCCGGTTCTACCGGTCCTTGGCTTTCTGATGCACCTTGCAAACGTGTTAGGCTCCTAGGCATGTCGCTTTGGAGTGTTGCTCGTTTAGCTTCGGCTCCGAGCTTTAAGGAAATAAAAATGGCTTCCATCACCGGTACCGTCAAGTTCTTCAACGCCACTAAGGGTTTTGGTTTCATCACCCCAGACAACGGCGGCAAGGACCACTTCGTACACATTTCTGCTGTTCAGCGTTCGGGCGTTGATGGCCTGTACGAAAACGACAAGGTCACCTACGAAGTCGAAACCGGCCGTGACGGTCGTGAATCGGCAATCAACCTGTCGCTGCAGTCGTAATTCGACGCTACGATCAGAATACGAAAGGTCGCCTTTGGCGGCCTTTTTTTATGCCTGTAGAGTGGTTTGCAAGGCCCGCGCGGTTCGCCGCAGCAACTTCCTCCTCGCCCACATTGACACCCCTCCCCCAGAAACGCATTGATAGGCGGTCCACGGTCCCCGCGAGGGGATAATAGGGAATCCGGTAAAGGCGTGCCCTTAGTCCGGAGCTGCCCCCGCAACTGTAAGCGGCGACGTGCGCTACTCATGCCACTGGCGAAAGCTGGGAAGGCGAGCGCTCGGTTGACCCGCAAGCCAGGAGACCTGCCATGGAACTGATATCCACTGGGTGCTGATCGGGCGGATCGGCAAGAGGACTTGCCATGGCGACGCTTCGTCAGTTTCCAATCTCCCCACTGTCACGAGCACTGCTGGCCACTGTCGCCAGCGCTTGCATTGTCAGCGCCACCCCCGCGCTTGCTCAGCATGCCGTGCTCGGCACCATCATTATTCAGGCCGACCGCTCGCCCATGCAGCGCGAACAGATGGGCCGCTCTCTCACCGTCATCGACGCCAAGCAGCTCGAAATCAGCAAAGCTCCTTATATCGCCGATGTGCTGCGCCAAGTGCCCGGTCTGGCCGTATCGAGCAGCGGCTCGGTTGGCTCCTTGTCTCAAGTCCGCATTCGCGGCGGTGAAGCCAACCACACGCTCGTCATGATCGACGGCGTCATTGCCAATTCGGCATCCGATGGCGATTTCGACTTTGGCCGCCTGCAAATCGCCGAGGTCGAGCGCATTGAAGTTCTGCGCGGCCCGCAGGGCGCATTCTGGGGCAGCAATGCCATTTCAGGCGTCATCAATATCGTCACCAAACCCGGCATTCGCAGCGGGTTGCGCACCACGCTCGGCACCGAATTTGGCAGTGACGGCACCAAGATGGGCTCGGCCCTGCTGCAATATGGTCAGGACAATTTCACGTGGTCCGGCAGTGTTACCAGCCGCCAGACCGACGGCTTTAACATCTCCAGCATCGGCGATGAAAAAGACGGTGCTCAGCATTTTGATGCCAATTTCAAATTCCGCGCTGACATTTCTCCGTCCGTCACCCTCGACGGCAATCTGCGCTACGCCAATACCCTCGCCGAAGGCGACAATGAGGCTAGCTTTGGCGTATTGAACGACAGCGGCGACACAACCAGAACGAGCGAACTCCTCGGCTCGCTCGGCGGCCGTTGGACGAATGAGGACGCGAGCTGGTTCCAAACCGCGCGCTTCAGCGCAAATCAGGTCGACCAGCTGTTTCAGGGCGGCGCATGGGGCGACTCCGACGCGATAACGCGCCGTTACAAGGGCAGCTATCAGCTCGGCCATCGTTTCTATACGCCGGACCTTCTCAACGCCGAACACACCATCACTGGCGGCTACGACCTGACCCAAGAGACCTACAAGTCTTCCTATGACGCTGACATGTTCACGCGCTCGACCCATGCTTTCGCCGGGGAGTATCGCGGGCGGTTCGCAAACCAATTCTATCTCACCGCTGCGCTGCGCCACGACCTCAATGATCGATTTGAGGATTTTACCAGCTACAGCCTTAGCTCTGCCTGGCAAATCCCCGAGGCTGGAACGCGTCTTCACGCCTCCCTTGGCACGGGCTCTTCTAACCCCTCATTCTACGAGCAGTTCTACGGCGGCAGCAGCACGTTCACACCGAACCCAAATCTGCGCCCTGAACAGAGCTTTGCCTGGGACATCGGCGTTGAGCAGTCCCTCTTCGGTGGCCAAATGATTGTCGATGCGACCTACTTCAATCAAAGACTAGAAAATCTGATCAAAACGGCCAGCTCCGCCGGGATATCGACCGTCATAAATCTTCCCGGTATCAGCACACGCCAAGGGCTGGAACTGACCGGCACGCTCGATTTCCTCAATGGCTTTGTCGCCTCCGCCAGCTACACCTATACGCACGCCCGAACAGCTGATGGTGAAATCGAAGTTCGTCGTCCGGCCCACGTCGGCGTCGTCAACCTGCGATACACGCTCGAAAACACACCCCTAACTTTGCACACCAGTGCAAGCTTTGTCGGCGAAGCCAAAGACAGCGATTGGTCAAACGGCGGACTCGCCACAATCCCCGCCTTCACTGACCTCAGCGCAGGCCTCAACTACAAGGTCAATGAGAACGTCGAAGTCTATGGCCGCGTGACGAACATTCTCAACACGGCCAATCAAACCGTTTACGGGTTCAACTCTCCCGGCCGCACCTTCTACGTCGGCGCTAAGGCCAGCTTCTAATCAATCAAGCTCGGTGACAAGCGATGCGTGTTACCGAGCATCATCTCGAAACGTGTGACGCACCAGCAAACGCCTCTTACTGCGAAATAATAACCGTATAATATCGCCATTTCGGCGATTGCGACGTTACTAGAATCTTCAACATTTCAAGGTAACATCCGTAAATCTCCATCATCTTCGCGAAAATTACCACCAGCAACTTCCAGAATCTCTAGGATACTTATCCTGACTTATACGGAGTTATGCGCCTCTAAATCTTTATCGAAAAACGTGATCACTCCGTACATACGGGAGTATAAAGGCCAGCTCCTTACGGAATTGTCACATCAGTATTTTTACGTAGTTACTTCAGCAGGACGCAATTTTTCTGCCGGAGACTATTATGGCCGCGCGCTTTACAAACGATCACACCCCTTCTCTTGAGCACGTGAGCAACGGCGCGACACGCCTCGACCTCAATGATGTAAAAGTGGTCGCGGAAGCAGCAACTGACACTCCACTTACGGAGGACTTCAGTCCAGCTACTGAGGGCAAACAGGTCGTATTCGAACTCGACAACGCTGAGACGGTTCGACTCCCGGCAGACGCTAATCTTGACCAAGTCCGCGTAAACGGCGCCAACCTCGAGTTTGTTCAACCCGACGGCACGATTTTGGTCGTGGAGAACGGTGCCGTTGATGGCATCCGGATCATCTTGGGCACGGTCGAAATTCCATCGCAGACCGTTGCGCTGCTCTTCGCAGCCAATGACATCGACATCGCAGCTGGCCCGGGTCGCATAACCGCGCAAAGCTCCGGCGGTAATTTTGAGGTTCCGGTCGGTGGCATTGGCGATGCCTTCCCACTCGGTGATCTCTTGCCGCCGACCGCGCTGGCATTCACCCTCCCCGAACTGCGTGAACTCTATCCTAGCGTACTGCGTCGCGGCATCGCGCCCGACAATGACAAGCCAACCATTGAAAGCATTGTCTATGGTGTTGGCGGCCGCGTCGGCATGCTCGATGAAGATGGTCTGCCGCAGGCCGCTGCCGACAGTTCACCTCTCCGCGCCGGCGAAACCGCATCCTCCGGAGCGTCCTCGCAACAGATTAACATCCTTGTTCAGTATGGCAACGACGCCCCTACCGACCTGATGGGCTCCTTTGAACTCCTTGGCTCCGCAAACCTCAACGGTCAGCTGCAAGGTCTTGATGGCCTGCTGCTAACATTCGCAGTGGAAGGCGGCGCCATCGTCGGACGCTCCTCGACTGGCGAGCCCCTCCTCACCATCTCGCTCAGTGGAGCCACGCGCGGCGGAAACGGCGCGGTCACCTATACGCTCGAAGCGCAATTGCTCGGCCCAATTCAGCACGCCACCCAGGGCGAGGATCTCGACATCCTGGCCAATATTGCATTCCGCGTCACCGATGGTTTGGGCGATCAGGCCAGCAGCACGCTGACCTTTGAAATTGCCGACGACATGCCAAGTTTTGACGCTGAGCGCCTTCTCGCGGTCAAGCCGCTGGCTGCCGACGAAACCCATCTCAACACCGAGCACACAGCCAACTTTGCCAGCGCCTTCGAAGACGCCGTAGAGTTCGGCGCTGATGGCAAAGCCTCCCTAAACTACGCACTAAAGCTCTCAGGCCCTAGCTTCGGCTCCGGTCTCTATGCCCTCGACGCTAGCGCGGATAACGGCAAAGGTGCCGAAATTCTCCTGAGCCAGAGCGGCAATGTCATTTCCGGCAAGGTGGGCGACGTCACATATTTCGAAATCACGATCAATCCGGACACGGGTACCGTCACCCTCGTCCAGAAAAACGCCCTTTGGCACGCCGACACAACCAATCCCGATGACACCCAGACTCTGTCTGCCGCCCCAGAAGCGATATCCATCATCGCAACGGCCACAGACCGAGACGGCGACAAAGCCTCCCACAGCCTCGATCTGAGCAAAGACACTTTTGCCTTTAAGGACGATGGTCCGCTTGTTGTTGCTGACACGGACTCCATTGCCAGTGGCAGCTACGCCCCGGCAACCGGCAACGTCCTCACCGACGCTGAAGGCGATGGTGGCAAGGACAATCTCGGCGCTGACGGCGGCACGGTGGTCGGCGTCGTTAAAGGCAGCACTGCCTCCGCTCCCGCTGACAACCCACCGACCCAGTTTGCTATTGACGGCAATCACGGCAAGCTCACGCTGAATGCCGACGGCACCTACACCTACGACCGTAACGCAGGCTCCAAGGGCGGCGTGAGCGACGTCTTCACCTATACCGTCAAGGACGGTGACGGCGATCTCGCCAGCACTACCCTCACCATCACCATCGGCGATGGCACTCCAACAGTGTCCATTCCGCAGGCTGGCGGGAAGACGACAACTGTCTATGAAGCCGGGCTGCCAGCGCGTGATGGCGAAACCGAAGGCACGGGCGAAGCCATTGCCACTGGAGCCAACGGCGATCCTCGCGAAGCTGTCTCCGGAACGATCACCTTCACCTCGCCAGACGGGCTGCGCACGATCAGCCTCGGCGGCAAGCCACTCACAACGTCAGACCAGACGTTCAACACCGACGTCGGCGGCGTCCAAGGCACGCTCACCGCGCGCTACGAGTTCAATGCTGCAACCGGTGCGGGTACGATCCACTACACCTACACCCTCACCGACAACACCAGTGGCGACAACACGGCGGCGACCTTCCCTGTCGTGATAACGGACCTAGACGGCGATGCCGCTCCTGCGGGAAATCTCGTCATTAAAGTCGTTGATGACGCGCCGATCCTGGCTGCCGACACGGACAGCATTGCCAATGGCAGCTACGCCCCGGCAACCGGCAACGTTCTCACTGACGCTGAAGGCGATGGTGGCAAGGACAATCTCGGCGCTGACGGCGGCACGGTGGTCGGCGTCGTTAAAGGCAGCACTGCCTCCGCTCCCGCTGACAACCCACCGACCCAGTTTGCTATTGACGGCAATCACGGCAAGCTCACGCTCAATGCCGACGGCACCTACACCTACGACCGTAACGCAGGCACGCCAGGGGGCGTGAGCGACGTCTTCACCTATACCGTCAAGGACGGTGACGGCGATCTCGCCAACACCACCCTCACCATCACCATCGGCGATGGCACTCCAACAGTGTCCATTCCGCAGGCTGGCGAGAAGACGACAACTGTCTATGAAGCTGGTCTGCCAGCGCGTAATGGCGAAACCGAAGGCACGGGCGAAGCCATTGCCGCTGGAGCCAACGGCGATCCTCGCGAAGCTGTCTCCGGAACGATCACCTTCACGTCGCCAGACGGGCTGCGCACGATCAGCCTCGGCGGCAACCCACTCACGACGTCAGATCAGACCTTCAACACCACCGTCGACGGCGTCCAAGGCACACTCACCGCGCGCTACGAGTTCAACGCGTCAACCGGCTCGGGTACAATCCACTACAGCTACACTCTCACTGACAACACCAGTGGCGACAACACAGCGGCCAGTTTCCCGGTTGTGATCACCGATCTTGACGGCGATGCCGCTCCTGCGGGAAATCTCGTCATTAAAGTCGTTGATGACGCGCCGATCCTGGCTGCCGACACGGACAGCATTGCCAATGGCAGCTACGCCCCGGCAACCGGCAACGTCCTCACCGACGCTGAAGGCGATGGTGGCAAGGACAATCTCGGCGCTGACGGCGGCACGGTGGTCGGCGTCGTTAAAGGCAGCACTGCCTCCGCTCCCGCTGACAACCCACCGACCCAGTTTGCTATTGACGGCAATCACGGCAAGCTCACGCTGAATGCCGACGGCACCTACACCTACGACCGCAACGCAGGCTCCGAAGGCGGCGTGAGCGACGTCTTCACCTATACCGTCAAGGACGGTGACGGCGACCTCGCAAGCACGACCCTCACCATCAAGATTGGCGATGCCACTCCGACAATCACCAATTTGGTTCCTTCCCAAGAAACGACCAGCGTCACCGTCTACGAAGAGGCGCTATCTAAAGGGACCAATCCATCGAGCGACGGAGAGGCGGCAACGGGCAGTTTCACCATCAACTCGCCCGATGGCTTCGCTACCCTGACGATCGACGGCAACGCCATCATCACCAATGGTGTCTTTACCTCGACAAGCTTTACGACCCCCATGGGCAACACCATGGCCATCACGGGCTACAATCCCACAACTGGCGTTGTGACCTACAAGTACACGCTGACGAACAACGAGGCACACACGAGCCAAGGCAACGATGCGATAACGGAAACACTCGCTGTACGCCTTGTTGATCAGGACGGAGATGTTGCCACCGGCAACTTCACTGCCAAGATTGTCGACGACATGCCTATAGCCAAAGACGACACCGGCACTCTTGAGATCGTCTATGACAAGCTTGGCGTGGGCGCGATTAATGCCGCATGGAAAATCACTGGCGGCGGTCAAAATCTCGTTTATACGGACCAGGATGGAGACGGGCTCAGTGACCACGTCACCTGGGGCGACAGCAGTGGTCGCTCGGGCTATGGTTTTGTTGATGCCCCAGCGGCAGACCTCCAAAATCTGCTCACAAACCAGACTTTCTATCTGGGCGAGTTCACGCACAGGAACTTGCCTGTCACGTCTGGTACAGCCATCACTCAGGCTCAGCTGACAGTGAATTTCCAAGTCATCATCAATGGGCAGACCGTAAACGTCGGCCCTGTGGTGATAACGTTTACCCACAACGAGACGCCAAACTCTACCGACCCAGAGGCCAGCCGAGACATCATCTCGATTGCGACGTCAACCACGACCATTACCATTGCCGGCCAGAAGTACACCTTGGACGTCACCGGTTTCGTTGATGAGAATAATCAGATCGTCAACACTGTCCGGACCTATGAAGGACAGAGCAATACCTATCAGCTGGCCGTACGTTTGGTCTCATCTGACACCACCAACATTACGGCGAATGGCAATTTGCTCAGCAATGCGGACACTGCGGGCGCGGATGGTGGCCTGGCAGTCGTTGCCCTCATCGGCACCGGCGCGGCTGATACAACGCTCGAGAATGGCGTCTATCAGGTGCAAGGTCTATACGGCACGCTGACCGTCAATCGTGCGGGTGAATACAAATACACCCTCACCAAGGATGCGAGCGAAGTTCCGACAGGAGCCAAGGAGGTCTTTATCTATCGCATCACCGATGGTGACGGGGACACCGATGAAGCCACATTCACGCTCGACATCTCTAAGGTTGATAGCAACGGTCAGATCATCACTGCCGGTCAAACGATCAACGGCACGGCAGGGCCTGAAACGCTCACCGGTACCGTCGGCAATGACATCATCGATGGCAAAGCTGGTAGCGACACGACCAATGCTGGCGACGGCAACGACATCATAATTGCCGATAGTAACGACACCCTCATCGATGGTGGTTCAGGCATCGACACATTGCGCGTGTCGGGCACATTCCGGACCGCCAGCAATGCACAACTTGTCAACTTTGAACGGGTCGAACTCGCCGCGCCGACATCAGGCAACCGCACAATCGCGGATCTAACCAACCAAACTGAAAGCCTCCGCATCACCGGCTCCAGTGGCAACGACAAGATCCTTGGCGGCTCTGGCAATGATGTGATCATTGGCGGATCGGGCAATGACATCCTTGCTGGTGGAGCCGGTAACGATATCGTCACCGGCGGCACGGGAGCCGATCAGTTCCGGCTGTCGTCCAATTCAGGCACTGATGTCCTGCGAGACTTCAATCGCTTCCAAAGCGACAAGATTGGCTTCTTGGATACAGGCACCAGTGCAAGTGGCAGTGTCAACTTTGCCAACACGACGGGCACATCTGCCGGGGCAGTGCTTAACCGCAATGACTTCGTCGCCAGATCGTCGATGAGCAATATCGACAACTCCGACGATCAAAGGGTCATCGTCATATCGACCGCCCAGTCTGAGGCCACGATTAAAACCGGCAGCGTAACGAGCGCAAACAACAGCTATGTCATTGTCTACAATAGCACCTCGGAGCACGGCGAGATTTGGTTCGCAACAAACTGGAGCGTCCCCTCAACCCGTACGCTGATTGCGACGCTCGAAAACGTAATTTCGGCTGCCGAAGTATCCGCCCTCACTGCATCAAACTTCGTCGTCTACTCCGATGCAAACGACCCCATTATTCTCGATCTCGATGGCAATGGTGTTGGCTTTAGCAGCCTTTCCCATGGTGTCGTCTTCGACCTCAATGGTGACGGGGCCAAAGACAAACTTGCCTGGAGCAACACCAGTGATGGCATTCTAGTTTATGACGGCAACGAAAACGGTATTGCCGACGATGGTACAGAGCTGTTCACACCTTGGTTCCAAGGCGGAAGTTTCGTCAGCGGGGCAGACGCTCTCGCCTCCCTCGATAGCAATGGCGATGGCATAATTTCGCCTGAAGATGAGGCCTTCTCCAAGCTACGCATCTGGCAAGACGATAATGGCGACGGGTTTACGGACGCCGGCGAGTTGAAGACGCTGGTTGAGCACGGCATCACCAGTATCGATGCGTCGACAAGCTCGACGGGCCAAGAGATCGATGGCCAAACCGTCGTTGGCACAGGAACGTTCACGCGCGACGACGGCACCACAGGCACCTATGTCGAAGTGGAACTCGATACCGAGTTTGGCGATGGCGACGCGGATGACTACACCCAGGCTGAAGATGATCTCGCTTCCAGCCTAGCCGCGACACAGGCGTGGACCGATGGTGAGAAAGCCGCCGAAGCACGCTCAGATATGGATGCGTCCGCGAGCCTAGACGAGTACATGGCAGACGACACTCTCGACATCACAGAGCTCCTCGATCGAGCCACTGGCCAGACTGAAGCCTCAAGCAGCGCTGATAACAATGGCACGATCATTGAGGTCAACAGTGCCGATTTGGACAAGCTCATAGATACTGGTCCAACCGTGACAGTGGTGATTGAAGGTCAGGAGTATGACGTCAACCTTCACAACCAGACGATCTAAGCAAAACTCATGATCAACGCGGCCCACTTCGGTGGGCCGTTTTTTTTCGCCGTGGCGGTCGCTGTCAGCTGAGTTTGGTTCCACCCTGCGACAGAAAAACGTCGCAAATTGAATAGACTACTGTGGAAAACTTTTTGCCTGATATCTCTATTTGACCCTGCATCAAATGACCACATCCGCATGGTTGCGGCATTTTCACGGCATCCGCATGCGCAAATTGTGACCACGGCGCTTATAGGCAAAGCTAAAGTCGATCATTGACTTAAGTTATAAGTGCGACGTAATGGCATACAAGTACACAGCGACAAAACACCTCGCCACGCGTACGCCAAGTCTTTCTGCACGGATCGGAGTGACGCCGAACTGAACATTTTGTCTCGCCAGTAATACATCACGAAAAGTGCTGCACCACTTCACCTCCACATCCTTCGGACATGGAGAACGAAGTTTCTTTGCCTAACGGGCAGAGATCGGTCTACGGCGCAACTTTCGGTTAGCCGCTATGCACTTTGGAGAGGGCACGACTACCGGTTTGCGCTTTGGCAATTCCCTTTGAATATCAAGAAGGTCCTCCTCATGACCAGAACCAAAATTGTCGCAGTCGCAGGCCTAATCGCGGCACTCTCAACCTCTGCCGCACTGGCGGACACCGTTTACACCGTTGGCCCGAAGAACATCTTCGAAGGCGTCTACACCGCCGACCAGGCTTTACGCGGTCGTCAGCTCTATGTTGACAATTGCGCAGCATGCCACGGCCCAACCGCTGGTGGTGGTTCCGCTGCACCAGGCCTGATTGGCAGTGTTCTCGATCTGAAGGCCGGCATGATGCTGTCCGACCTCGTCGACTACATGATCATGGCGATGCCGCCAGAAGCCCCCGGCAAGCTGCGCACAGCTGAGTACGTCGATATTACAGCCTATCTGCTCGAACTCCATGGCGCGGAAGCTGGCGAAACCGAACTGCCACGCAAGATCAAGGACCTCGCTGAGTTCGAAATCGTCGAGACGTCTGCCGAGTAAGTCCTCGCGTCCGGCCTAACAGAACAGCTGCTCACAAGATTACCACACATAACCACGACTGGCGCCCCACGGCGCCAGCGACCGGTTAAGTGCACCCCAGTGTCTTCAAAAGAGGATGAATTCTATGAAGATCAATCGCCTGCTTATGCTCACGGTCGCGTCGATGGCTCTCGCCAGCGCACCGGCTTTTGCTGACAAGCTTGCAGACCTGAAGCCTGTCACTGATGCGGACCTGCAGAATGTTGCTCCAGGCAACTGGATGGCATACGGCCGCGACGTTTATAACTTCGGCTACAGCCCGCTCGACCAGGTCAACGCTGAAAACGTCAGCGGCCTTCAGCAGGTTTGGGCTCGTGGTATCGACGTGGGTAACACCCAGACCGCTCCACTGGTTTATGACGGCGTGATGTTCCTCGCCGCAACCAACGAAGTGCTCCAGGCGCTCGATGCTGTCACCGGCGACCTCCTCTGGGAATACCGTCACCGCATTGAAGCTGAGCCACAGGATCTGAGCACTGTTGCTCGTGACCGTAAGCGCGGCATCGCGATCTACGGCGAAAACGTCTATTACGCGACTTGGGATAACCACCTCGTAGCGGTCAACATGAAGACCGGCCAGGTTGCGTTCGACATCGACCGTGGCCAGGGCGATGAAGGCATCTCCAACTCGTCCGGTCCAATCATCGCCAATGGCGTGATCGTTCTGGGCTCCACCTGCCAGTACTCGGGCTTTGGTTGCTACGTAACCGGCCACGATGCGAACACCGGTGAAGAACTGTGGCGCAACTACTTCATTCCTAAGCCAGGTGAAGAAGGCGACGACACTTGGGGTGGCGCTCCATACGAATCCCGTTGGATGACTGGCGCTTGGGGTCAGATGACCTACAACCCAGAACTCGATCTGGTGTTCTACGGCTCGACCGGTACCGGTCCTGCTTCCGAAGTACAGCGCGGCACCGTTGGCGGCACCCAGTACGGCACAAACACCCGCTTTGCGGTTAAGCCATCGACTGGTGAAATCGTATGGCGTCACCAGACCCTGCCCCGCGATAACTGGGACCAGGAATGCACCTTCGAAATGGTTGTGGACACGCTCAACGTGAACCCAAGCCCAACCATGGAAGGTCTTGAGGCAATCAACCCGAACGCAGCAACGGGCGAACGCACCGTTCTGACCGGCGTTCCATGTAAGACTGGTCTGGTTTGGCAGTTCGACGCAGCTACCGGCGAGTTCATCTACGCTCGTGACACCGTTGAAGAAAACCTGATCGACAACATCGACGAAAACGGTCTCGTGACCGTCAACGAAGACGTTGTGTTCAAGGAAGACGGCGTTGTTGATATGTGCCCAACCTTCTTGGGCGGCCGCGACGTTCCACGTACGGCCTACAACCCTGAAACCAAGATCATGTTTGTGCCGCTCACCAATGCGTGTGCGACTGTGACTGCAAATGCTGACGCACCTGTACCAGCTAAGGCCTACAACGTTGCGCTGAACTGGCGCCTGCCAGAAGGTCAGGTCAACGGTGGTCGTATCGACGCGATCAACATGGAAACCGGTGAAACCGTATGGCGCTACGAACAGGAAGCCGTAAACTACGCTTCCCTGCTCAGCACCGCTGGCGATCTGGTCTTCTCGGGCGGCGCTGACCGTTACCTGAAGGCTATCAGCCAGACCACTGGTGAACTGATCTGGCAGACCCGTCTGGCCGCTTCGGCCATGGGCACTCCGATCTCCTATGAAGTCGATGGCAATCAGTACATTGCAGTCGTAACCGGTAACGCCGCTTACGGCAGCACGCTGAACTCCAGCCTCGGCATCAAGGTTGACATGAATAGCTCGGGTTCGGCTGTTCACGTCTTCGCTCTCCCGAACTAATACATTCGGACAAGCGGTTGGCGCGGGTTTCCCGCGCCAACCCATTATTTTTGGCGGTGCCTGCTGGTCACCTCATCACAAAGTCTCCTCACAAGTGAACGTTTTAAATATCAGATTTCGCAGGCTGATTGCGCGATCCATGAGGGGGACGTTTCGCGCAGCTACTGCACTAATTTGCGTTGGGTTTCTGGCGACCACGCCCTCCGTCGCGCAGATCGACGTGGAGAACCGCGGCCTTTATGAAGAGCGCCCACGCAGAGAAGGCAATCGCATCGCCTTTTGCATCCGCCCTGTCGGACCACTTGCCAGATTTGAAACGGAAGTAGCTGAGAAAATCGGCCAGATGCTTCTGACACAGGTTCGCACGTTCACGCCAAACCTGCGGGGCTTTCCAGTCCGCCCAACGGCCTACGATTATATCCTGGGCATGACTGACGAGCAGATGTTCATAATGATGGCGGAGCAGTGCGACGTCGTGATGGGTATGCACCTCACCTCTTTCGTGCCGGAATGGTTGCGCATTAGCCGACCGTATTTAACCTCTGAGATTATTGCCGTTTCGCGCGATCCCGGTGTCCGAACGCTCGATGATCTCGATGCCACCAAAAGTATCGGCACTCAGAGCAATGCCGCTGGCGACGCCGCGCTGGTAAGCCATTTCAAAACACTGCCCGCCGACAAAGTTCCCCAGCGCGTCACATTCCGCACCAATGAGGCTCTGGTTACTGCACTTGCCGAAGGATCAATCGACGCCGCCCTCATCTGGGAAGGCGCGGCTCTCGCGGGCATGGACGAGCACCAACAACAGTTTCATCGCCTTGACCAACTCCCGTTCCCCATAACCGAGGTCATGGTTGGCGGGGCGGTGCGCACACCAGATACATTCCTGGGCGCGTTGATTGATGAGGCGATTGCCGCGCTGGAAGCAAACGGCACGCTACGGGCCTTGGCGGAGCGCCATAATCTGGTGTGGAGGGACGAGAAGTGATCCCTCTGATTTCCGAACTCTATCCATCGCGCATGGCACTAGACGCCAGCGCCGGACTGGTCGTCATCGTGCTGCACGGCTACTTCCTCGCACTGGCAGCTAAGCTGCTCGGCGATAACGGCCCAACCTATGACGGTCGGCTCACTCTGGACCCTACCCCACACGTTGACGTTTTTTCCCTGCTTGGGATGGTCTTGGCGAATGTCGCGTGGGTCAAGCCGATGGATATTCGTCCCGGCGATATTGGCCGTGGCTTTTGGGGCATTGGTATTGCTGTCGCTTCAGCGCTGCTCGCGACCTTCATGCTGGGGCGCGTAGTTGCTGCCTCCCGGCCGATTATCCTGGCGCTCACCCCACCCGATTTGTTGCAAGGGACCCAGGCCTGGTTCGCCACGTTCGTCCTGCTCTCTGACCGCGTCGCCTTGATCAATCTGCTACCCATTTTCGCATTAACCGGCGCCCATTTGCTCCGGCCATATCTGCCGGGCTTCATCACCGCTCATGCGCGCTGGAGTTCGCCCCTTACCCTCGCCTTTGTCTGCGCACTCGAAATTTGGGTTTGGTGATGGCTGACGCTCGAGACAGGCTTCTTGAGGCGAGCGCTGCTCGGCTGCGCCAACGCACGATATTGCTTGGGGCGGCCGGTGCCGCTACGGGCGCAACGAGCGCCGCATTTTTTGACGCGTCTTGGCAGTTCGTAGGCTTTGCTAACGTCAACGTCATTCAATCCTCCCTGCCTTTTGCAGCACCCATTGCGGCCTCTGCCTTTGCAGCTTTTGCCATCGCACTTTGGGGAGATTGGCGCGCGCTCATCAGCCGAACGCATTTGGCGTTGGCCGTAGACAAAAAGGCCAACCTTAACCTCGCCTACGCGACCGCCGTAGACGTAAAGGGCGAACACGCCACTCGTCCACTCGCCCAAAACCTCCTTGCCAGCGCCGATGCCGCGGCGGCGGCATTTGACGTCGCGAGTGCTTGGCCACTCCTGACCCGCCCGATCATCTCATTTGTTGCGGCTACCTTTGTTATCGGCAGTTTAACGAGCGCTCTTTACCTGGGCCCACTCAACGCCCAACCAAGCACACACATCGTCTCGCCGACTGAGATCGAAGACCTACGAAAATCAGCACAGGACCTCTCCGACCGCCTTCGCCAAGAGGCTGTATTACGCGATGAGCCAGTGCTTGAGGCCATTGCACGCGCAATCCGCGAGCGCATCGTGCAAGCCGAGCCCGACGCCACTCAAGACCAACTCCAGGAAGCGCTTGCTGCTCTACTCGATCAAGCGTCTACAGCATTCGGCGACAGGCCCCCAAGCTGGCTGAACGCGGACAGGTTCACGAACGATCAAGCGCAAGGCTCCAACGCTGACGCTGCAATCGCTAATCGCGCGGACGCTTCGCTCCGCGATGGCATCGACATGTACGCAATGGACCTCGACGCCGTGGAGCAAATTCGTCGAGATTGGGAGGCTCTGGACATCCTAGATGCCGCCAACGTCGCCAGCAACGAGATGGATAATCCGGGCGGTGAGATCACGCCGGGGACTGCTGAAGCACCGCCGAGTGCCGCTATGTCGATGCAAAAGCTTGAACCCAAGCAATTGCAGATCGCGGCTCGTGAAGCGGTCGGCGCATCGGCGGATTCTGGCAAGGGACCTGCCGATCAAGCCGGTGGTGGCAGCAGCGATCTTTTGGGCGAAAGCTTTGCCCTTGGCGCCAACGGAGCCGAAGATTTCTCCCTGCCCCAGTCGACACAGGAAACAGGCCGTCGCATTCGCATCAGCCTGCCCCCTTCTGAGTCAGAACAAGGACTTGCAGGTGCCGGTTCAGGTGAAGCCGGAGCGACAGTCAGCGCCCATGCGCCTGTCCCGGTCACCCGGTCAACCATCAGCGCCAGCCACCGATCTACCTTGTCGCGTTATTTCGAGAAGGTGTCGGAATGAACTCTCTCCCTAGACTATCCGGGACCATTACGTCGTGACCCCAGGCATTCTCGCTCCCGCGATGCTCCTCCTTCTCGCGCTTGGCGCACTGATCATATGGCTGCACAGCACCCAGCCTGTGCGTCGCATCGTGCCCAGCATGCAAATTTGGCTCTCCCTGCCAGACATGGCGGGCGTGTCCAAGCGTCGCCGCCGCCTGCCCAAGCCTTCGGCCCTGCTGTTCTTGCAACTGGCAGCCTTGGCCGCACTCGTCCTGGCGCTCGCGCAGCCTTTCCTCGGCGCGCGTCCGGCTGACCATTTAGTGGTCGTTCTCGATGGCTCCGCCGAGATGAATGTCTCGACCGATGGCGTGCGCACATTCGACAAGGCCCGTGCCGCGCTAGAGTCGAGCTTACGTACGCGCAACGGCGCAGCGCCTCAGCGTGTCTCCATCATTCTATCGGGTCCCGCGCCACAATTGCTGGCAGCACGCCATCCTTATGAGCCCGAAATGGCAGCGCCCCTCGTCGCTGCCACCTTGCCAAGCGACGGTCCCGCAAACACCGCGCAAGTCTTGGACCTCATTCGCCAAACCCTCCTCCCCAATGAGACGGTGGAAGGCCTCTATATCGGTGCGCACCTGCCCCAGGCGCTTCGTTCGGACGAAGCCTTGCCAAGCTTCGCGGACACGCCAATCACGCTTCCAGCCCTCGCGCCGCGTCTTGATCTGCGTCTATCGCCCACAGCAGACGGCAAGTGGCGCATTCAGGGCAGCGCGACCGCGGCCGCCACCGTAGAAGAAGCGCGCCTCGAAATTGGGTTCACCAGCCTCGTTGACATTGGCGAACATCAGCCCCTTCCGTGGACCAGTTTCCGTCTCAAGTTTGTCGATGGCGTTTCGTCAATCGACGAAACCATCACGCTCAAAGATCTGGGTCTGATCACCGTCAGCGTCTCAGCCGAAGATACACAACCTTGGGCTGGCTCGACCCATTACACGCTAACCACGAGCTCAGTGCCGCAGCGTGTTCTCTACGTTGCCGAGCCGACCAGCGCCGATCAGCCGCTCATTCGCGCATTGCTGGCGCAAGACAATGTTGAGGTTTTCAAGACCTCAGAACTGCCGTCGGACCTAAGCGAGTTTGCTCTCGTCGTGGTCGATAATCTCACACTTCCAAATGCGCCCGCCGCACACACAATCTGGCTTGGCTCGGCCGGAATTGCTGAAACCAGCGACGCCACTGCCGCAGCGCATGACGCTGATTACTGGCACCCGGTACACCCCCTCACCCATGGGTTGGATTGGCATATTCCCGACTATGCTCAGGTGTCCACGCGTTCGCTCCCGGCTGGTGCCGAAGTCTTGGTTGCCGGCAATACCCTTCCGCTCCTTGCAACAATCGAGCGCGAAACCTATCGCGATCTCTTCGTCCGTTTTGACCCGCGCACAGTTGACTGGAAGGGCTCAGATGTTCTGCCACTCCTTTCGGGCCAGATCACCGATTGGCTTGGCCTCTCCGGCCTTCCGCTGCTCAACTGTCAGGTCGGTTTGCCGTGTGGCGCACAGCCTGGGTCGTACACCTCCGTAACGGGCGCGGAGCCGTTCTCGGTCTCAGCCGCCGCGTTCATCCCAAGCAACGCAGGCGTCTTCACGTCCGGAACTGGCCAGTTCATTGCCATCAACGGCGCTCCGAGCCGCGCACCAGCGGTTTCAGCTGAAAATGTTGAGCCAGATTCTGGGTCGGCTCCCTTGGCATTGTTGCCGTGGTTGATCCTACTCGCCTTGGCGCTCATGGCTGCCGATGCGGCCCTCCGCTATCGCAGAAGTGGCCGACGCGCGCTGACCGCTCTCATACCCATGGCTTTGCTGAGTGCTGCAGTGATCGGCCTCGCTTTGCCCTTGCCATTCGTGCGCAGTGTTGCTGTGACCATCGCTCCTCAGGGCGCGGCGTCAGTGCCGGGCACCACGACAATTACTGCCGGGCCAGTTCCGCGCTTAGCGTCATCAGATACCTCCGCACAGCCCGCCACGCGCGTAACCCATTTGGGCCCTGCTCTCGCCCTCGCTGAAGCGCTCGTTCCGCCCCATCAACACGCAGCGATCACCATCAGCGCACCGATCCGCACCGAGATGTCGGCAAGCAACAGCTTCGCCTTATCCGGCCGGACCGCCATCACCCACACTGATGCCTCAGTGCCAGAAGCACAGCAGCCTGAACTCGTAGCGCTCGCCGTCCCCGCCGACGCCAAGCCCGGCGATCGCATTGTGCTAACGGCTCTCGTCAGCACTCCCGTGGAACTCCCCGCGGAAGTTTCCTTCCATGCCAACGGCACCCAGCTTGCCGCAGAAAACATCGCCCTCTTGCCGGGCATGAACCGGATTGAGACTGAACTCCCTCCGCTGGCATTGGGCGAAACTCTGTTTACGGTCAACGTCTCCACCGAGCGCGGCTTCGCCAGCAAAATGTCGGCGATCACCACGGCCCGTGCCGGTCGCCCTATTCTTCTCCTCGCGCCTGCCCTCTCGCACGGCGAGGCCTTTGCCGAAATGGCGCTGCCCGGCCACACGGAAGCGGACGTCGCCGTACTCGACCCAGCTTCCGCACCGGACTATCTGCGCGGCTGGCTGAACTATGACGCCGTGGTTCTGGTCAACATGCCTGCGCGCGCGATCACCTCCCGCGAGGCTGGTCTGGTTGAAACAGCAGTCTCCGAACACGGCCTCGGCCTAATCGCCCTTGGCGGCAACAAGGCCTTTGGACCCGGCGGCTATTACGCCACGCCATTTGAGAACCTCTCCCCTCTTTCGGCCCGCGTACCCCGCGAAGCGCCAGAGGTAACAATGGTCTTCGTCCTTGACCGTTCGGGCAGCATGAACCAGACCGTTGGTAGCGGCACGCGTCTTGAACTCGCCCGGCAGGCAACAGCTGGCGCGATTGAGTTGCTCAATCCAGCCAGCCAGGTCGGCATTGTGGTCTTCGACACAGAAGCCCGTGTCATTCTCCCGCTCACTGCTGCAAGCGAAAGCGATGCTATTCGCGCGGCCCTCGCCGAGGTCGATACCGGCGGCGGCACTGCCATCGTGCCCGGTCTCGAAGCTGGCTGGGGTCTGCTTCAAAATTCCGAAGCGCAAGCGCGCCACATGATTGTCATGTCCGATGGTCTCAGCCTGCCCGGCGATTTCGCTGGCATCGCTGGCCAAATGCGAGACCAAGGCATTACCGTGTCGGCCGTCGCTGTCGGCACCGAAGCCGATACCCGTGCCGTCATCGAAATCGCGCAAGCGGGTGGCGGTTCGGTCCACGCCTCGGACGATTTCGCAAGTTTACCCTCCATCCTCTCGCAAGAGGCTATGCTGCTGTCCTCGCCCGTACGTGAGGGCGTAGAACAGCCGCGCGTTAAACAGCTCAGCGCCGATCTGATGCGCGGCTTGTCCGCGACCCCACCGAGTATTTCTGGCTTGGTGCTCACCACCGAAAAGCCGGAGGCACTCGTCAGCATGACCTCGACCAATGCCGAGGGCGAAGAAGCGCCCCTCATGGCGAGCTGGCGTTATGGCAATGGTTCCGTTCTCGCTTTTGCAAGTGATGCCACCGGCGAATGGACACGGAACTGGCGAAATGACGCCACGATAGGCCCCTTCTGGGCCCATGTTTTGCGCCAGATACGCCCAATAGTGCCGGCCAGCGGCCCATTTTTGGCCATTCGAGGCCAAGGCGAAACCATCGCGCTCACACTCAACGTTCTGGACGATGACGGCGCGCCACGATTTGGTCTCGCCCCTATCGCCGAAGTGACCTTCGCCGATGGAGCGGTCCAACACATCGCTTTGCAAGAAAGTGCTCCCGGCACCTACACGGCCAATGTTCTCACCGAGAAAACCGGCCGCGTTCACGCCCGCGTCGCTATCGCCCCGCCGAAGCGTTTCGGCGCGGCCGCACGCGATACCTCTGATTTAATTGCAGAATCTGCTACCTTCATCAATCGAGCTTATTGGGCAGAGCCGATTTCAGACGTCGCTCCACGCTTTGTTGGCGGCATCGAAAAAGCCCCCGAAGGCATGGCCCTGCGCCTCGTCCCCGGCCTCACCACGCCTTGGACTGCCCTGGCGCTCCTCGCCTTCCTCATCACCCTATTCTTCTACATGCGTCCCCCGCGCCCACGCGCCAAGGCCGGTATGCAAGCCCCCACCAATCAAGGACTGGCATCGTGACCGCTCACGCCCCAATTGCTTCAGATATTGAAACGCTCCGCACTGCCCTCAGCGCTGCACGCAGCGAGATTGCCAAGGCCGTGCGCGGTCAGGACGAGACCATTTTGCTGACCCTGATCGGCATTATTTCAGGCGGCCACGTTCTCCTTGAAGGTCCTCCGGGAACCGGAAAAACTCTTCTCGTTCAAAGCCTTCACGCTGCAACCGGGCTCGATTTCGCGCGCATTCAGTTCACACCTGACCTTATGCCCGCCGACATCACTGGCGGCATGACACTGGTGGAAGACGAGACCGGCCGCCCCCGCGTCGACTACCAGAAGGGCCCGATTTTCACCCAGCTCCTCTTGGCCGACGAAATCAACCGCGCCACCCCACGCACCCAGTCCGCCCTCTTGGAAGCGATGCAGGACGGGGCCATTTCCCACAATGGCCGCACCGAACAGCTGCCGCAACCATTCACGGTTCTCGCGACCCAAAATCCGATTGAAATGGAAGGGACTTACACCCTCCCCGAGGCGCAGGTTGACCGCTTCATGCTGCGCATCGAAGTCAAATACCCGACCCCAGAAAGTCTCGCTGAAATCCTCATTGCCACCACCGGCACCGAGAAGCCAAAGCTGCAATCTGTTCTAACGCCAGAGCAAATTCTTGTCCTGCGCGCGCTGGTCCGAGACATGCCAGTTCATTCCTCCATCCCGCTGGCCGTCGCCAAACTCGCGACAGCAACCCAGCCGGGCAGCCCCGATAGCGATGCCGAAGCCAATCGCATTCTGCGCTATGGCATCAGCCCACGTGGGGCCCAGTCAATGCTCCTCGGGGCCAAGGCCCACGCCTTCCTCGCCGGTCGCAACCACGTTGCCGTGGAGGACCTCCGTGCTGTCATGGGCCCGACCCTGCTCCATCGCCTCCACGCTCGCTTTGAAGCCAAGGCAGATCCGCTGGCCGTGACCAAGCTGCTCAACCGCCTCTTTGACAAACATCTCGGTTCGATTTCATGAGCTTAGAGGCAAATCAAGCGCAGGCGGCACTCACGCCTGCATTGATGGATCAGCTTTCAGCAATGCACATCGTAGCGGGCTCTTCACGGGCCACGCGCGGTGTTGGCGAGCGTCAATCAAAAACGAGCGGCGCGGGCATGGAGTTTGCCGAATACCGCGCCTATCGCGCTGGTGATGATCTGCGCCATGTTGATCCGCGCAGCCTAGCCCTTGGCGCGCCGCTGACCCGTAGCTATGTGCAACGTCGTCAGCTCCTTGTTACCATTGTTCTCGACCTAACCCCTTCTATGGTCAGCGTTCCTGCGAAGGCTCGCCTTGCCTCAGCCCTGGCATCAGCCCTCGGTTTTGTCGCGCTGGTCGGTCAAGATCGCGTTCAAATACTCGTGCTAGAGGGCGACAACGCCATCCGTCGCTCCCCTGTTTGGCAGGGTCGCAGCCGTGCACCAGAGCTGTTCGCATTCGCGCAAACAGACCTAAGGCCAGTCCACGACCGTGAAGTCGGCGAACCCAGGCCCGCACTGTCTAGCCTTGCCCAAAGCATTGAATCTCTTCGTGCAACGGCCGATGCAGGCACGGTCTGCATTGTGCTTTCAGATTTCTGGGAGCCCGGTGCGGCGCAGAGCTTGGGCAGTTTGGCAGCCACTCCAGCGAGTATAGCCGCCCTTCAAATACTTAGCGCTGTCGAGCGTGATCCCGGTGCCTATGGCGAAGGCGTTCACCGCTTTGTCGACGCTGAAACAGGGCAAGAGCGCGACATCACCATCGACGAAACAATGCTTAGCCAATACAGGCAAGCCCTTGATACATTACAGCTATCGCTCCGCACCGCGGTCAACCCACGCAATATTTTCCTCACTCTGCATGCCGAGGACAGTCTCAGCACACTGTGTTTTGAGACCTTGCCTCAAGCAGGAGTCATCGCATGACCCAATATCCGTCAGCGCCCGTCAGTGACAACGCCGCCATTGTTGTGGACGGCATCTCCCAGCGCTATGGCCGCACCCTGGCTTTGGACAATGTCAGCCTCACCGTTCCTAACGGTAGCCTCTTTGCCCTGATCGGCCCCAATGGCGCAGGCAAGTCGACCCTTATCGATATTGTCTCAACCATTCGCAAGCCAGTCGCCGGGCGTGCTGTCGTCGCGGGGATCGACGTTGCGCGCCAGCCGCGCGACGTACGTCGCCGGATTGGCGTTATATTTCAGAACTCTACGCTGGACACACGACTGTCGGTTTTCGACAACCTCGACTTTCACGCGCGCGTTCACGCCATGGGGCGTTCCGAACGCAATCGCCGCATTGATGAAATGCTCGAACTCGTCCGCTTGGAAGAATGGCGCAAAGCGCCCGTTCGCGCCCTTTCCGCGGGTATGAAGCGCCGCCTCGAGATCGCCCGCGGCCTGCTCCACGACCCAGAAATTCTCTTTATGGATGAACCCACTGTTGGTCTCGACCCTCAGTCCCGCGCCAATATCTGGCAGCACCTCACGGACCTGCGCGAGCAGACCGGACTGACGGTTGTCGTCACCACGCACTACATCGACGAAGTGGCAGAAGCCGACGACGTCTGTGTTATCGACCGTGGCAAAATCCTCGTTGAGGGCACGCCGGCAGATCTAAAAGCCAAGCATGGCACGACGCTCTTGCGGCTGCAGCCGGAAGGTAGCGCTGGCCGCCAAGCCATTGTTTCTGCTCATCCCGACGCCATGACAATGCCGGACGGCCAGATGCTCGTACGCTTCGCCTCTCTACCTGAGGCTGAGGCGGCGCTTGCAGCCCTGCGTGGCAAAGTTGCGCTGGCTACCCTTGAACCGCCAAGCCTCGAAAGTGTCTTCCTCAGCCTCACCGGCCGCGCTTTGCGCGAAGAAGCACCGAACTCTGGACGCGGCAAGCCCGCTGGCAAAGGAGCTCGCAAATGAGCCAGAAAACCCCAACTCCGCGCGCGCGCCGTCAGTACAACCCATCGGCCCTGCGCAATATGTGGGACATCGCATGCGGTGTGCAGGTCATTTGGTGGCGCGAAGTGAAGCGCTCACTCACCGATCGGGGACAGCTGATCGGTGGCGTCTCTCGGCCGCTCCTCTGGGTGCTTATTCTCGGCGTTGGCCTCAACCCGTTCTTCCGGGGCGAAGTCATGGGCGACGTTAAGTTCATCGTCCCCTTCACCTATTTGCAGTACATCTTTCCCGGCGTGATCGTCCTCAACATCCTCTACACCTCCATCCAATCGGCGGTTTCGTTAATCTGGGATCGTGAGTTTGGCTTCCTGCGTGAAGTTCTCGTCTCGCCGCTGCCGCGCAATTTCATCCTTTTGGGCAAAGTCTTAGGCGGAGCCACCACAGCTGTGGTTCACGGCATGCTGGTTTTGGCCGTAGCGCGCTTTGCCAATATCCACATCAGCTTGGAGGACTTCATTGCCGCCTTGGGACTGATGTTCGTCATCTCCTTTGGCATGACATCGCTTGGCATCGTCATTGCCAACCATGTGAAAGGGTTTGAGGGCTTTGGCGTGTTTTCAAACGCGCTCGTGCTCCCGCTCTACTTCACCTCGTCCTCGGTGTTTCCGCTTGATCCGGCTCTTACTCGTGCTCAGACGTTGGTCGTCTATCCGCGCTGGCTCGTGGCGCTGGTTGAAGCCAATCCGATTACGTATGCCGTCGATAGCTTACGCGGCATCCTCATCGGCTTTCACTCCTTCCCCCTTATGCTGGGCTGGCAGGTCGCGGGTGGCATGGCTATCGTTCTCTTTCTCGTCGCCATGTACGAATTCCGCAAGGTATAGGCGATGATCTCTCTTCGCCCCCTCGTACCGCTCGCAGTGTCTTTCGCCATTCTGTTCGGCGTTAGCTTTCTGCCGTCCGACGAGTCTTGGTCTGAAATTCATCAGGCTGAACGCCTCACCGTTTGCGCCCCACGTGAGATGGGCCCCCTGGTAACGCGCGACCGCGAGAAGCCGGGCTTTGAGATCGAACTGCTCCGTGAGGCGGCCAGTCGGATGGGTCTCACCATCACGGTGACACAGAACGCGGCGATGAACCGGGAATACAATCCGACCAACTGGCGGATCTCGCGCGCCAACTGCCGCGTTATTGTTGGCGGCATCCGCGACAATGTTTGGAGCAGAAGCCTTTTGGAGCTAAGCGCCCCTTACCTTTTGAGCGAATGGACATGGGTTCACAAAGGCGAGGCAGCGTGGCCACCCGAGAGCGTTGCTTTCGCACCGGGCACCTTCGCGCTGGATCGCGTCGCGCTGGCTCAAAGCCTTATTCGGAACGGTGTCGACGCTCTGCCAATGCAAAACGTCGATGACTTGGTCGACGCTTTCAACCAAGGCGAAATCAGCTCTGCAATCACCGAAAGCACGATCGCTGCCGCCCATTTTGACGCGAGCGAGTTCAGCCTCAGCCCCGTCCCAAACGGGCCCGCCGCCACAGGGCTGAGCTTCGGTTTCTGGAAGGGTGACACAACCCTACGCCGTCAAATGGACGCAACCCTTGCTGACCTTAAGGCAGATGGCACAGTTGCAAAACTGGCGGAGAACTACGGTCTGACAGTCCGATCACAGACGAACGGAATACATTACCTACACCGTCAGAGGGGTTAGTCGCCATTTGACAGATTGGCCACACTCACGACCGAGTCACGATCGACAGAGCCATGGCCAAAACCTGCGTGATCAGATTTCTGAGGGACACAAAGGGTAGGTAATAGCTGGCCATCCTCACCGAAGTATGGCCGCGCAAAAGGGACGTGCGTCTGGAGCGGCGCGCGTCTCTTTTGTTTTAGCGGCAAGCCCGCGCCAGAGTTGCCAGCCAATACGTATCAGTCTATCTGATATACATTCGCCGATCTGGGCCTCGAGGACCTGATGAGCCGCAATTTTCTAGTGGTTGACCCGGAAGAAGGCCAAGACATCATCAGAGGCCTAGCCTCCCCTATTCGCGTCAAAATCTTGAAACTTCTGCGGACCGAAGGCCCGCTCAATGGCAACGACATTGCCGACCACTTGGGCCTGCCGCAATCGACCGTCTCCACAAATGTGCAGATCTTAGAGGCCGCAGGCCTCTTGCGGCTCGAAACGCAAAAGGCGCGGAAGGGCAATCAAAAGATCTGCCACTCCACTTTTGACGAGATCCTTGTCATGTTCAACGAGGACAAAAGTGACAAGCGTGACAGCGTCATAGAAGTGTCCATGCCCTTGGGGCTTTACACCAGTTGTGAGGTCACGGCGCCATGCGGATTGTGTTCTACGGAAAGCATCATTGGGCTCTTGGACGTGCCAGACACATTCCTCGACCCCGACCGCATGAAGGCCGGCCTGATATGGTTCACGCGCGGCTATCTAGAATACCAATTTCCCAATAATGCCCGCCTCTCCAAAACAACTGTAGAAACCCTAGAATTCGCAATTGAGTTGAGCTCAGAGGTGCCCGGCACGTCCGCCGATTGGCCAAGCGACATTACCCTTTCGATCAATGGCATCGAAGTCGGCACTTGGATGTCGACTGGCGACTATGGCGACAAACGAGGCGTCTACACGCCCGACTGGTGGAAGCTTAAGGGCAGCCAATATGGCAAGCTGAAAAGCTGGCGCGTGACAGCCGCCGGCACTTACGTTGACGGGATGAAAATCTCGCCGGTGTCGATGGCCGACCTTGATTTGGACACGCACCACTCGATCCGCTTACGCATCGCGGTCAAAGACGACGCCAAGCATCCCGGCGGCATCAATATTTTTGGCAAGGGTTTTGGCAATTACGATCAGGACATTGTGCTCAGATTGCACGTCGCCTCGTAACTCCACCACCGGCCCAAGAAACACCATTACCTGTCGCGGTAGACAAGTCGTCCAGCACGCGTGACCGACGCACCACTTTGGCCAAAGCTCATTTTGCCATTCACCATGACCAGTTCGATGCCAACCGATTGTTGGACTGGCTTTTCGTATGTCGCCAAATCCGCAATGGCGTCCGGGCGGAATGCGACGAGGTCGGCAAAGCAACCGGCTTTGAGCTGACCGCGCCGCGTCAGCCCGAAGACCTTTGCAGTCTTGCCCGTCATCTTGTGGACCGCAGTCTCCAGATCGAACAAATTCTCGTCTCGTGCATAGTGCCCCAGTACGCGCGGGAATGTTCCCCACAAACGCGGATGCGGATGGACGTCATGCGGTAAACCGTCCGAACCGATCATCGAGAGCGGCGAGGCGAGGACACGCCGCACATCGGCTTCATCCATCTGAAAGTAAATCGCACCTGCAGGTTGCAGCTTCGCGGCAGCGGAACTCAGGTCGAGGCCCCACTCTGCGGCAATGTCGATAAGGTAACGACCCGTCATTTCCGGATGCGGCCCGGACCACGAGATCATGATCGGATATGTATCGGTGATCAGATCCGCGCGCAGATTGGTCGAGCCAGCCGCATAGGGGTAAACGTCGATATTAATCGTCTGATCTTGGGCCAATCGCGTAATCTTGGGCAGTGTCTGCTGCGATCGCCCCCAGTTCTCGACCCCCGCACATTTATGATGCGAGATGACCAATGCTGTACCCGCCGCTTTAGCGGTGTCAGCAGACTCATCGATGCTCTCGAGAACATGCTCGAATTCGTCCCGCATGTGGGTCGCGTAGACGCCGCTGTGTCGCGCAACATAGCGCCCCAACCGTGACACCTCGTCAGCATCTGCTGCTGCATTTGTGGGATAGAACAAGCCTGTCGACCACCCCACTGCCCCATTTTCCATTGCCTCGGACAGCATTGCCCCCATGCGCTCGATCTCGCTGTCACTCGCTTTCGCGTTAACGTCAGCCATCACGGCCAATCGCAGTGCTGAATGGCCGACCAGTGCGGCGACGTTTACAGCGGGTACAACCTCGGCCACCGCCCGCGCGTAAGACGCGAAGGTGACAAATTCATAGGAACGATTGCCACCCAACAGATTCATTGGCGGTGGTGGATCACCCTTAAAGGTGACCGGCGCAAGGGAAACACCACAGTTCCCAACCACAACGGTAGTCACACCCTGGCTGATTTTTGGGAGCATTTCCGGCGCATCGAGCACGATACGATCATCATGAGTATGCGAGTCGATAAAACCAGGCGCCAGTGCTAGCCCTTGCAGATAGACTTCATTGCGTCCCGTCTGGCTAATTGACCCGACCGGCCCCACTGCAGAAATCGTGTCGCCAACGATTGCCAACTCCCCGTGATAGGACGCTCCTCCCGTGCCATCGATGATGCGCGCGTTCCGGAACACCCAATCGGGCGTATTGTTGCTGGCCAAGGTCATGGGATCACTCGTGCGGTTTGATGGTCTTCATCAAGATCGTTGGGTCAGTGGATGGCGCGGGAATGGCTATGCCAATGCTGGCGACCGTGTATCGAACGCGACGCAAGATTTCGCGCGCCAGAGCGCCTCGCTCTGAGGCGACACCTGCGGCAATCGTATCGATCACCATCATGTGGGCGTATCTGGAAGGCGTTGGCGCGAGGACGTTTTCGTCCTCTGCGATAACGATAGGAATGAGGATCGTGGCGCCCTCTGCCACGGGCGTATCAGGTCGGGTCAACACAATTGTCGTCGCGCCGAAAGACGACGCAATTTGAACGGCTTCTGCCACCGCCTTCGAACGCCCGCTGTTCGAAATGGCGATGACAACATCACCCTTGCTCAGGGTCGCTGCCGACATGCGTTGCTGATGTCCGTCGATATAGGCTGACACAGGCAAGCCAATGCGGAAAAGCCGCAGTTTTGCGTCCTCGACCAGGCTCGCCGAGCCCCCGCCCTGCCCGTAAATATCCACGCGACGCGCATTGGATAGTGCTGCGATAGCGCGGGTTACGGCGTCAGTATCGAGCCCATTCAGCGCATCTCGCATGGCGTTGATCGCACGCGACATGATCGATTGCGCAAGCTGCCCTGCATCATCGTCAAACTGGCGGTCTGGCTGCAAATAGGCGGCGGCGACGGTCAAAGTCGTGGCGAGGTTGATCTTAAAATCGGCAAAGGAAGCGCTACCGATAGACCGACAAAAACGCGTCACAGTGGGCTGACTGACATCAGCCGCTTTGGCAAGTTCAGCGATGGTCATACGCGTCGTGGCTTCGAAGTCTGCGCGCACGGCTTTAAGAACCTGCTGCTCAGCTGGGGACAGCCCGCCCTCCACGCGTTGCATGCGCGAGACGATATCAATGACATCCGACTGAACAACACTCGCCGACTTAGCAGTCATACGGCCAAACACCCCTTCACTGTTATGAAATTGAATTACAGCCTTCCGCTTTTTAAGCAAGAAATTTTTGAAACAGGAAGCTCGAGCGGTCAGAGCTATCCCTAACACGCTTGAGGAATTTCACCATTTTCGGTTTCAGACAGCCGATTTAGACCAAAAATCACCTCTAGAATACGACTAAAGTATAATACGCTGGATCATGAAATTCTGTTTCAGTCACATCAGGAGAACGTGTGCTCTGCCAGAGGAGGCGAGCATGCTTTACACGACAGCTTGCTGAGGGAGGACGCTGCATGACTAATGCAGCAGGGGCGATATCTGACGCCCATATGCCAGCCAAAATGAGAATATCGCAGGCAACGAAAATCTATCAAACGAAGTCAGGGGGCGTACATGCCCTGGACAATGTTTCGATAGACGTTCGCGAAGGGGAATTCCTGTGTCTGCTCGGACCGTCGGGCTGCGGCAAGTCTACCTTGCTCTGGTCCATGGCCGGCTTGCACGGTCTCACCAGCGGCGAGATACGCCTCGGCTCTGACGTTATTACCAAGCCTCATCCTGAAATCGCTATGATCTTTCAGGAAGCCAATTTGCTGCCTTGGCGCAATTTGGGCAGCAATATCGAATTGCCTTTTGAGATCAAAAAGCAGCCGCCCAATCGGGAGCTGATTAAAAAGCTGCTCAAGCGTGTTGGCCTCGAAGGCTTTGAGAACAAATATCCGCGCGAACTGTCCGGTGGCATGCAACAACGTGCATCGATCGTTCGCAGCTTGGCTGTGGACCCATCAGTTCTCTTAATGGACGAGCCATTTGGCGCACTCGATGCCTTCACGCGCGACGAGATGAACCTTCTCATTCAAGAGATTTGGATGGAGACGGGCAAGACGATCATTTTCATTACCCATTCCATCGCCGAGGCGGTGTTCTTGGCGGACCGGATCGTTGTCATGTCTGCCCGCCCTGGGCGCATCTCCACTATTGTTGATGTCGACTTGCCGCGCCCTCGCCCGGTGAAGCTCCAGACAACCCCCGAATTTCTCGAACGGGTCGAAGCCATCAAGGGCATGATCGACCACCGTCCGGCCACCTGAGCGCGCAAGGAGATTGAAATGAGTGACGCCTTGCACGACAAAATCCCGAGCTTTGGGAACAAGGGGCAGAAGACAGAGGCAGGGTTGGCCGGAGGCGCAGGTGCGCTCTTGGGCAACTCAAACCGCACCGCATTCGAAACCGCGATTATCGCACTGGTCGCTGTTGTCATCATTGGCGGCGCTGAACTGCTGATACGCCTGTTTGAAGTTCCGCTCTACATTCTGCCACCGCCGAGCGCGATCGGATCGGCTTTGATTACGGAATGGCCATTCCTGTGGCCACACCTCGTCACCACTATTTGCGAGCTGCTCATTGGGTTTTCAATCGGGGCATCCATAGGGTTCATTCTCGCGGCGGTGATCACTCAATTCCCGTTCGCTGAAAAGATCATCACGCCCTACATCTTGCTTCTGGTCACAACACCCATGCTGGCGCTCGTCCCACTCTTGGTGCTGCGGTTCGGCTTTGGGTGGGAACCACGCATTATCGCTGTGGCGCTCGCATCTGGCCCCATGGTGATGATTAACTCGGCGACGGGTTTCCGTCGTGTCGACCTCGCGAAAATCGCACTGGCAAAGTCCTTCGGTGCATCGACCTTCCAAATCTTCACGAAGATCCGCATCCCGATGGCCATGCCGATGATCATGGTTGGCCTGATGATCGGCTCGATCTTTGGACTCCTGACGACCGTCGGCGCAGAGATGGTCGGCGGCGCGGAAGGGCTCGGGAACCGCCTCAACTACTATTCGTCGATGATCCGCATGCCGCAGTTCTTCGCTGTGATCGTGCTTCTCGCGACCATCGGCATCAGCATCTACGTCATCTTCTTCCAGATCGGGAAGAAATGGACCAGCTGGGAGTCCTGATGGGCCCAGCGTGACAACCGAACACGGGCGTCAACCGGACATATGGGAGGAAATCTATGTCCAATCTGCTGACTACAACTACGCTAAACCGTCGCCGCATGCTTCAAATCTCCGCCGCAGGCGTTGCCTTGTCGGCGATCGGAATGAACACTCGCGCCTTCGCGCAAAGCGGTCCAATCCGTTGGGTTTCGCCACGCGGCTCTTTGGAAGTCGTCGACGACTTCGCCTATTGGGTGGCAAAGCGCATGGGCTACTTCGGCGATCTCGACACCTCCGTTGAAGCTGGTCCACCAGACGCAACAGCGGCAATCAAGTTGGTTGACCAGAACCAGTCCGATTTCGGTTACCCATCGCCCGGCGTGCTTTCTCTTGGCCTAGAACAAGGCATGAAGCTCAAGTCCGTCTTCCACATCATGGCTGGCGACGTGTTCGACTTTGCGTTCCAAAAGGGCAAGGCCCCTGCCGACCTCAAGGGCATGGAAGGCATGACCATCGTTCTGGGTTCTGCTGGCTGGCAGTCTATCGCCGACCCAATGTTGGCGGCAGCCGGTGTCGACCTCTCCACGATCAAGTATGTGGAAGTGGCCGGTTGGGGACAGTCGCTCGCCCAAGGCCAGGCGGACGCAGCTCTGACTTGGGAAGGCTTGCGCGCCCAGTGGCGTGGACAAGGCTTCGACTTCGACTATCTGCTCGGCAAAAACGCTTCGGTTTTCCCTGCCAACAGCTTCGTTATTCGCGCGAAAGACCTCGACGACCCAGCGCTAGTCGAGACCTATACGAAGTATCTGCGTGGCTGGTCGATGGGCCTTGAGTTTGGCTGGTTGAACCCTGCCGCAGCGACCCAGATCGCAATGGATGAGTTCCCTGGTTTGGCAACTCAGATGGATCCTGCAACCGCCGTCGAGTCCCTTATGCAGCAGAGTGGCTTGATGCACGCTCACTGGGACAAGCGCGGCAAGTGGGGTCTCCACCTCGAGGACAGCTGGCAGTCGTATTTCGACGCCATCCACAAGATCGGTCAGATATCGCAGCCATTGAAGGCCGGTGATGTCGTGACCAATGCGTTGATTGACGGCGCTAATGACTTTGACCACGCCAAGGTCAAAGCCGATGCCGAAGGTTTTGAGCTGCGCGACGAGTACAAAGCCGTCGACATCGCAGCGATTGAAGCCACCCTCTGATCAAGCCTGAGGGCGGGGTCACTCCCCGCCCCTTCTAAACCGACGAGGCATCGCTGTGTTCGAATTTGACCATGTTGGCATCACAACAACCACAAAACAGCCGAAAGAAGACTGGGTCGAGCAATCGCGCTTGTGGGTGACAAACCCGCGCAATCACCCGGAACATATCGAGTTTCTGCGCTACGAGCCGGATAGCCCAACCCCAGAGATTGTCAAAAACAATCCTCATGTTGCCTATCGGATCGACGATATGGAGAAACGTCTCGCTGAGGCTGACGAAGTGCTGATCCCGCCTTTCGTCGTCGGGGACTTTCTTCAAGTCGCTTTCGTGCTCAAGCACGGAATGGTCTTTGAATATATGCGTTACCTCAAGGACGGCTGGTTCGGACAATGAGCTACAAAGCCATTCTGACCTATGCTTGGGATTTTGCGGACCACGGTGTCACCGAGTCCATCTCTGCGTTCAAAAATATGGGTCTCAACACGATCTCGATCGCAGGCACCTACCACGCTGGGAAGTTTCTGCGGCCACAGGGCAAATCGGGGAAGGTCTATTTCCCTGAAGACGGAACTGCTTACTTCCGCCACGACGATGATCGCTATGGTGAGATTAAGCCTTTGCCGAACTCGCTTTTGGCCGAGCGGGACATTCTTCAAGAGCTTTGTGACGACGGCAGACTAGACATCAACGTCTGGATGGTGCTGCTGCACAACACGGCCTTGGGCATGAAGCACCCGAATGCAGTGGTCCGGAACGCCTTCGGCGACCCCTATTTCTACAATCTATGCCCTAGCGCCCCAGAGGCCAGAGCCTATGCGGTAGGCCTTTGCGTCGATGTGACAGAAAACTACTCTGTTACCGGTCTCTCCCTCGAAGCGCCCGGCTTTACGCCTTATGCCCATGGCTATCACCACGAGATGAGCTTTGTGCGTCAGGACCCTATGTTTGAGGGTCTGATGGGTCTGTGCTTTTGCGATCACTGCGTCAGCGCTGCGTCCAAACAGGGTTTTGATGCGCACCGCTTGAAAGCCTATGTCGCAAACCGCATCGATAGCTTTTTGCAGAGCGATGTCGATATTCCCGACGATATGGGCCGAGCCTTCTGGTTGGCGGAAATCGCGACCAATAAAGATCTTCGCACCTATCTCGATTTTCGCGCCGGCCAGGTCACCAGCCTTATCGCGGAGATACGCGAGGCGGTTCGGCAGGACGTCGATGTTGCCATCATCCCATCTGTCGCTCGCCCCACGGGTGGGGCGTGGTACGAAGGGACCGACCTCAAGGCCATTGGCGAAACGACAGGCATTATCGAAGCGTGCTTTTACGAGCCCAAAGCTGCTCGGATAGCCACTGACCTGTTCGACCTGAAACATAGAGTTCCAACGAACACGACGATCCGCGGCATTCTTCGCCCGAGCTATCCGGACATTGAAAGCAAAGCGGAATTCCTTTCGGCCGTCGATATTCTGGTTGCCGGTGGAGTGACCGACATCGCGTTCTACAATTGGGGCCACCAGCGCCGCCGCAACCTTGAGTGGATCGGCGAAGCTTTGGCGCGGGTTCCGTGATGGCTGAGTTTTCGAACAAAACTGTCGTGATCACTGGAGCGGCTGGCGGGATAGGCCTTTGCCTTGCCCACTGGTTCGGGGCCCGAGGTGCCGAGGTTGTGGGGATCGACAAATCCATAACCTCGGGCGGCGCCATGAGTTCACTCGAGGATGCCGGAGCGAAAGCCCGCTTTCTGCGGCTCGACATTGGCGATGCAGAGGCTGTGGAGACGGCCTTCAGCGAAATCCCGCAGGTCGACGTGCTGATCAACAATGCGGGCTATTCCAATCATCACGTTTTACGGCTCACAAACCCAGAGAGCTGGACCGAAGAGATCAATGGCAATCTCAACGGCGCTTTCTTTTGCGCCCACGCCGCGGCAGAGCGGATGAAGCGGCAGAAGTCCGGCGTTATTATCAACGTTGCCTCGGTCAACGGCCAAAGTGCTCTCGGCGACCCGGCGTATTCCGCCGCCAAGGCGGGCATGATCTCCATGACCCGGACGCTTGCGCAAGAATTGGGCAAGTTCGGCATCCGCTCCAACTGCGTCATGCCGGGGACAGTGCGCACGCCGCTGTGGCGGGAACGAGCGCAAAAGGACCCTGATGTCCTCAAGACCCTAGAGCGTTGGTATCCCTTGGGACGGATTGTCGAACCTGAAGAGGTCGCTTCTGTGGTGGGCTTTTTGGCGTCGGATGCAGCGAGCGCCGTTTCAGGGGCCGTCATCCCGGTCGATTGCGGCCTCAGTTCAGGAAATATCGTGATGACTCGCGAGCTTACGCTCGAGGATCTTTGAGGGGAGACGAACAATGTCACAATTACGAATTGGCATTATTGGGCTGGGCTGGTTTGGGGAGATCCACGCCGAAACGATCATGGGCATCCCCAACCTAAAGCTCGACGCGCTGTGCACGCGCACGCCGGATCGATTGGCTGAACTGGGCAAAAAGTTTGGCGTTAGCAAGCTCTACGCTGACTACAACGACATGCTCGCCGACCCAGACATCGACGCCGTCTCAATCTGCACGATGTGGGACCAACATACCGAACCTGCAATCGCGGCACTCAAGGCTGGCAAGCACGTCTTCCTGGAAAAGCCGATTGCCTCTAACGTCGAAGACGCACAGAAAATCGTGGAAGCGTCCAAAACGTCCAAGGGCATTTTGTTCATTGGCCACGTGGTTCGGTTCAATCCGCGCTATCGTATGGCCAAGCAAGCGATCGACGAGGGGCGCATCGGCAAGATCATTGCCCTCTCCTCACGCCGCAATATTCCGGCCTCTTGGACGCCGACGATCCTGCAAAAGATTGGTCCCATCGTTGGCGATGCGATCCACGACACGGACATCATGCTTTGGCTGACGGGCGACAAGATCGTCTCCGCCTATGCTCAAACCACCTCGCTGCGCAATCTCAAGCATCCCGATATCGGCCAGACGATGTTCCGCTTTGCAGGCGGCGCGACGGCAACACTGGAAACCGTGTGGTGCATGCCGGAAAAGACCCCCTTCGACATCGACGAGCGCATGTCGATTATCGGCACGGAAGGCATCATCCATATTCAGGATACCTTCCCCAATCTGGCGATAGTCGATAACAACAAATTGCACAGTCCGGACACGACCTATTGGCCGATGTTCGACGGCGTTCGAGGAGGAGCGCTACGAGACGAGTTCGACTACTTCACTCGGAAAGCGCTTGCTGGCGAACAACCTGATGTTGGTCGACCAGAGGACGCCGCCGGTGCATTGCAAGCCTGTCTGGCGGCTGAGGAGTCCGCCCGAACGGGAACTATTATTCATATTCGTTGAGGAGGCTAACCATGAGCGCTTTGCGTGTTCTGGTTGTAGGATTAGGCAATATGGGCATGAGCCATGCTCTCGCCTACACGCGTATTGATGGCTTTGAGGTGGCTGGCGTTTGCACGCGGCATATTGAAAGCCTGTCACTGCCTGACGCGCTGTCAGGCGCGGCACGCTACAATGATTTTGAGACCGCGCTGGCGGAACTCAAACCAGATGTTGTCTCGATCAACACCCTGCCCGACACCCATGCTCCTTATGCCATCAAAGCCATGCAGGCTGGCGCCCATGTCTTTGTCGAAAAGCCAATGGCGCTCACCGTGGCTGACGCAGAAAAGGTGGTCGAGGTCGCACGACAGACCGGCAAGAAACTCGTCATCGGTTATATTCTCCGCCAGCACCCGAGTTGGACGAAGTTCATTGAAATCGCGCGCGAATTGGGCACGCCGCTGGTTTTCCGCATGAACCTCAACCAACAGTCGAATGGCGAAACCTGGTCGTGGCACAAGCGGCTTATGGACAGCTTCCCGCCAATCGTTGACTGCGGCGTGCACTATGTTGACGTCATGTGTCAGATGACTGACGCCAAGCCGGTGAAAGTCCACGCCATTGGCGCTCGTCTGACCGACGAAGTGGCCAAGCAAAACTACGGCATGCTGCAGGTGCAGTTCGATGATGGGTCCGTTGGCTGGTACGAAGCTGGCTGGGGCCCGATGGTCAGCGAGACAGCATTCTTTGTGAAAGACGTGTTCGGGCCAAAGGGTTCGGTCTCCATCGTCATGGCAGAGAATGCTTCGGGCGTGAAATCGGACGATATCAACGCCCACACTAAGACCAATCAAATCCTGCGCCACTACGCCGACATGACCCGCCCAGACGAGCGGATCGACATGACCGATGAACCAGATCACGATGACCTGTGTGAACGCGAGCAGCGCTACCTGCTCAAGGCCATCACCGAAGATTTGGACTTGAGCGCACATATGAACGACGGGGTGAATAGCCTGCGCATCGTTCTGGCTGCAGATGAGTCAATCCATACTGGCGAAGTCGTACGCCTCTAAACACTAAAGGCCCGGGTCAACCGGGCCTCCTCGTTTTGGGAAGAGAAAATTGAACAACATTGATCTTAACGGCCAAGTCGCCGTGATCACCGGCGGGGCGCAAGGGCTCGGCTTTGCTATGGCCCAACGCATTCTGGCCTCCGGCGCTAAGGTGAGCTTGTGGGACCGCGATGCGGCGCTTCTCGACAAGGCAGTCACAGCGCTCGGCGCGGGCGCGTCGAGTAAGGTCGTCGACATCACCGATCTGGCGGGCCTGATGAAGGTTCATGCGGAAGTCGAAGGCGAAGTCGGACCCGTTTCGATCCTCGTCAATTCCGCAGGCATTGCCGGAAACAACGCACCATTGGAGGACTATGATCCCGATGAATGGCGGCGGGTAGTCGAGATCAACCTCAATGGCACCTTTTACGTCAACAAGGTCGTTATACCCTCGATGAAAGCGCGGAATTACGGGCGTATCGTCAACATTTCCTCCGTGGCCGGTAAGGAAGGAAATCCCAATCTGTCGGCCTATTCTGCGGCCAAGGCAGGGGTCATTGGCTTGACCAAGTCACTCGGCAAGGAACTGGCGAAGTACGACATTGCAGTGAACTGCATTACCCCTGCGACAGCCAAAACCCGCATCCTCGAAACGCTGACCGAGGAGTTTATCAACTACATGCTCGTGCGCATTCCGCGTGGGCGGTTCCTTGAAGTCGATGAAGCGGCCGCCATGGTGGCTTGGCTGGTTTCGAAGGACAATAGCTTTACGACGGCGTCGGTGTTCGACCTCTCCGGCGGTCGCTGCACGTATTAGAAGCTGCTTCCTAAACGCGCTTGTACCATTTGCCGTGGCTTGATCACCTCAGCCACGGCATCCCGTCAGCGGCCATCACACGTATTGATCATGCAACGCGGCCATACGCACCCTTGGCGGGTGGCGCGAGATTTGGTATTCGCGGCGAACATCATTTCAATCAAGCCGACTGGAATCCACCCGTGAGTACAATTCTTAAAAACCTGCCCAAGGGTGAGAAAGTTGGTATCGCTTTCTCCGGTGGTCTGGACACCAGCGCTGCCCTGCTTTGGATGAAGCAAAAGGGCGCGAAGGTTTACGCCTACACCGCGAACCTCGGCCAGCCAGACGAAGCCGATTATGACGAGATTCCGCGCAAGGCCATGGAATTTGGCGCCGAGGAAGCACGCCTCGTTGATTGCCGGACCCAGCTCGTTCACGAAGGCATCGCGGCCATTCAGGCTAACGCGTTCCACGTTTCGACCGGCGGCGTTACCTATTTCAACACCACCCCGCTTGGCCGCGCCGTAACCGGCACCATGCTGGTGTCGGCGATGAAGGAAGATGGCGTCAACATTTGGGGCGACGGCTCGACCTTCAAGGGCAATGACATTGAGCGTTTCTATCGCTATGGCCTGCTGACCAACCCGAACCTGCGCATCTACAAGCCTTGGCTGGATCAGCAATTCATCGACGAGCTCGGCGGTCGCGCTGAAATGTCGGCGTTCATGACATCCAGCGGCTTTGCTTACAAGATGAGCGCCGAGAAGGCCTATTCGACCGACAGCAATCTGCTGGGCGCCACCCACGAAGCCAAGGATCTCGAAAGCCTCGATAGCGGCATCAAAATCGTTAGCCCGATCATGGGCGTGCCGTTCTGGAAGGACGAAGAGCCCGTCAAGGCCGAGAAGGTTGTGGTCCGCTTCGTTGAAGGCCAGCCTGTTGCACTCAACGGTCAGACCTTCACCGATCCAGTCGCCCTCTTCTACGAAGCCAATGCCATCGGTGGCCGTCACGGCCTCGGGATGAGCGACCAGATCGAAAACCGCATCATCGAAGCCAAGAGCCGCGGCATCTACGAAGCACCAGGCATGGCGCTGCTGCACATTGCATACGAACGCCTCGTCACCGGCATTCACAACGAAGACACCATTGAGCAGTATCGCATCAATGGGCTGCGTCTCGGTCGCCTGCTCTATCAGGGCCGTTGGTTTGACTCGCAGGCCCTCATGCTGCGCGAAACCGCTCAGCGCTGGGTTGCACAGGCGATTACTGGTGAAGTGACGCTCGAACTGCGTCGTGGCAACGACTATTCGATCCTCAACACCGAGAGCCCGAACCTGACCTATGCTCCAGAACGCCTGAGCATGGAAAAGGTCGAAGACGCGCCGTTCTCACCTGCGGACCGTATCGGTCAGTTGACCATGCGCAATCTCGACATCGTCGACACCCGCGCCAAGCTGGACCTCTACTCTAAGACTGGCCTGCTGTCGTCGCGCGAAGGCGACAAGATGTTCCGCCTCGAGAACGACAACGACTGAGACCTCGTCTCTGACTAAATGACTTTAACGGTGCCCGGCAACACACTGGGCACCGTCACCATTCGGCTCCGCCAAAGAGTGCGTCGAGCGCCCCCTTCCCCCTTCACATTGAAGACTTCATCACGACGGAGACTGACAAGGTCGGTCGCGTGAGCCCATTGAGTTGGCTGGAAATAGGTATGGGGAATGAGCAGAATTCCTGAAAGCATGTATGGCAGAGCCGAGCGCTGCTGATACGATGCCTTAGGGATCGCGCTGTGGCCATGCCACGCAGCGGCGCGGGAGGAACGAAACGCATGAGCGAACATACTGAAGATGGCGAGCGGAAGCCGCCATTGGCCCAACTGAAACCAGATACAAGTTCTGGCGGGGCGCAAGCTATTCACCGCGCACTGCATATCGTCCGAGTCCTATCGGCAGGACCGCGTAACGGTATGAAACTGATCGATATTGCCGAGGCCACAGGCCTGTCGCACCCGACTGCCTATCGCATTTTGCGCGCCTTAGAAGAGCAAGGGCTGGTGGAGCGCAGCGCAGATTCTCGGCGCTATGTGATTGGTGTCGAGATGGTGTGGCTCGGGCTACGTGCCGCGCAACGCTTCCCGCTTCTCTCGCTTGTCGCGCCAGCACTGAGCACTATCGCCAATGGGGTCGGCGACACCGTCATCATGAGTGTGCGCAGTGGCGTCTATTCCGTTTGCGTTGAGCGACGGAATGGCAAGCTGCCAATTCGAGTCACGTCTGCCGCTGTGGGCTCCAGAATGCCCTTACAAACCACCCCCGCCGGCCTAACAATGCTCGCTTATTTGCCGGACCGTCTGGTTGAACCCATTATCGCGGCAGCGGACGCAGACGAGCAAAATGGGCTCCGCCATCAGATCGCTTCTGTGCGGGAGCGAGGCCATTTGGTAAGCGAAGGGCTGACCGTCCGCGATACACGTGCGATCACTGCGCCCGTAAGAGATATGGCGGGCAATGCTATCGCCGCGATTAGCGTGATCGGGACGCGGTCCCGCCTCGACGACGGCCGCCTTCCTCACATTATTGACGCGCTGAACGCGGGCTCTCGTGAGGCCTCTGAGGCGATCTGGCGGAATGCAGCCATGCAAGCTCGCGATAGAAGCTAAGTCCTTGAAAAACAAAGGATGCGACCACCAAGATGGCCGCATCCTTAAGTGCGTTACGCTGTTTGATAGCGCTACCCGTTGCCACCGGTAAACGACGGCAACCACAGCACAAGAGCCGGGAACGCGATCAGCAGGAGCACGCGGACCGTGTCGGCGGCGATGAAGGCATACATGCCGCGCCACAGCGCACTCAGCGGTACGTTTGGTAAGACAGAGCGCAGGACGAACACGTTGAGGCCAACCGGTGGAGAGATGAGGCTCAACTCGACCAGAATGACCGTGATCACGCCCCACCAGACGAGATCGAAGCCGAGTTCCTGAACCACTGGTACAATTACTGGCACGGTCAGAAGGATCATCGCATAGCCGTCCATCAACGTGCCAAGCACTATATAGAAGAACACGAGACCGAGGATAACTTGCCAAGGCTCAAGGTTGAGCGACTGGATGAAATTCACCGTATCGCCGGAAATACCGGAGATATTGATGAACTGGTTCAGCACCATAGCGCCCGCCGCCACGAGGAAGATCATGGTCGAAATTTTGGCGGTGTCAGCCAGTGCATCGACAAAGCTGGCCCAGTTGAGCTTACGACGGGCCAGAGCGAAGATCAGCGCGCCACCGGCACCAATACCACCTGCCTCTGTTGGGGAGAACCAACCGGCCATGAGCCCACCCATAATGAGCAGGAACAATACCGCAATGCCCCAGACTTTGCCCAATGCACGCAGTCTTTCCTTCCAGCTGACGCGCGAGTCAGCAGGAGCCCAGGATGGGACGATGTAAGCAAAGAGCAGCATGACGACGAGATAGAAGGCGAGCTGCAGCAAGCCTGGGATCAGCGACGCGATATAGAGCTCAGTGATGCTTTCTTCGGTCACCAGACCATAAACGATCAGCGCACCAGATGGTGGAATGAGGAGCGTTCCGCCTGCGGCAACAGCGCCCGCAGCAAGACCAGTGTTGTACTTAGCCTTGATCATGGCCGGGATGGAGATGTGGCCCATGGTGGCCGCACCGGCAGTGGACGAGGTGGAGATGGCCGAGAAGCCACCGCAGGCAACAATGGTCGCCATGCCCAAGCCACCCCGATAATGGCCAAGCCAAGCGCGAGCGGCGTCGAACATTTCGTCGGCTAGACCCGCCTTCACCACGAAAATGCCCATCAGAATAAACAGCGGCAGAACCGAGAAGTTATAGTTGAGGGCGAGATCCATGATCTGCTGTTCGGCTACGGCGAGTCCTGCGCCAATACCGCGAGGGTGCATGGCAGCGATGCCGGCAGCACCGCAGAACATCATAATAAAGCCGAGCGGAATTCGCGTGAACACCATAAGCCCAAGTAGGCTTCCGATCACGAGAATTTCGATAATTAGGGAATCCCCCACGTCAAATCTCCTCACCGGGCTGCAGTTGCCGAACGGGTTTTTCCCCGATCGTGCGCCAGCGACCCAAATTCAATATTGCGAACCACACCCCAATCAGCGTCATGACAGCGCCGAGGTAGACCCAAGGGCCCATGGGGAAGTGGAAGAAGGACGAAACCGTGCCAAAGCGGGTAAGGCGGCTGGCTTGGTCAAAAATCATCCATGAGAGGCCAGCCATCGCGATCACCTCAACGACGAGGGTGATGCGCCCTTCAATCTTGGCCGCCAGTGGCTTGTAGAGTTCTGCCATCAGGCCAACGCGGATCTGGGAGTCGTCGCGAACGACGAGGCCGATCGACGCGAAAAAGAAGAGCATGAGGGCGAGCTTGACGAACTCATAGGCACCCAAGATGGGCATGTGCAACTGGCGCCCGCCTGCGTCAACGAAGGCGATCACCGCCATAAACACGATGGCACAGCCTGACACTAACTTCAGCAGGACGATCAGCCAGTGATTGATCTTGTCAATCATTACGGTTTTTCCTTAGAGACCAAGCCATTGCACGTATCCACATCGCGAAATTGCCTGGAATGGACACAGAGCGCATGGCTTGTGCCGAAGGGCCGGCTCCTCAGGTCAAAGGCCTGAAGAGCCGAATGGAGAACGTGAGGCTTATTCGCCAGCTTCACGCTTTAGGACGCTCTGGTAAAAGTCGATTGCGGCCTGCGGATCAGCAAGGCCTGCCGCTTCAGCGCGTTGAACCCACATCGCTTCCTGCGCGTCGAGGACCTCGTGGAATGCTGCCAGCGCTTCGCCTTCGACTTCCGTCGTTGGAATGTCGGCATAGAGTGGAGCCGTTTCGATTTCTTCGACGTCATTGGCCTGACCAAGACGACGTGGCAGACCTTCAGCAGTGGCGAGAACGATTTCTTGTTGAGCAGGTGTCAACTCGTTCCAACGCTCTTCGGAAATGATGACCGCAAACGAGCCTGTGCCGATACCGCCTGGGATCTTAGTCACGTGCTTTACGCTTGGGCGAACGCCCGCGCCATCAGCTGAACCTGGGGTGATGAACAGGACGTCGAGGTTACCGCGTTCAACGTTTTCTTGCAGTTCGGGATAGGCGGTATCCATTGGTACGCCGCCGAATGCCTGCGCGATAACAGCCAAGGTAGCAGAGGTCGCCCAAGTGCGTGCGCCGCGCATGCCTTCTGGAGTATCAGGCACAAATTCGCTCACCGAGAGGATCTGACGGCCCGGCAGAACGTGGGTCGACAGAACCTTCACGCCGTCCCATTCGCCAACAGTTTCAAAGAATTGCTTGTAGGTTTCCCAAAGAGCAACCGAGCCGGCCTCGGAGGTTGGAGCGAAACCTGGCAGTTCACCAATGCCGTTGAGAACAACGTGCTGGGTGACCGCGCTCACGTCGATCAGGGCCATATCAACGATGCCGTCACGGACGGCTTCGTACTGGCGGTCCACTGGCGCCAGCTGCGCATCTGGGATGGTGACCTTGATTTCGCCGCCGGAGGCTTCGTTGATGGCTGATGCAAAATCGCGAATGCCGACCTGATAGGTCTCATTGAACGGCGGCAGCGTGTTGTTGTAAATCAGCTCGATCGCCTGACCAAAAGCCACGGCTGGGGTCAGACTGAAGATGGATGCAAGAGCGATCTTGCGAATGGATAACATGGTACTTCCTCCCGTTAGTGCCTGTCAGATTTATAAAAAACACAGACCGGCAATTTGAATAGTGTTAATTGGCCGCGTCCACCGCAATCGGCGCGCGACCAAAATTTCACAATGCGGAATTGGCGTTTTCGAGCTTAGGCCTTTTCGGCGACGACAGGGTTTTCGATCGTGCCAAGTCCTTCAATCTCAAGACGCATAACATCGCCTGGCTGAAGGAAAATTCCCTTTGGAGCACCGATGCCGGACGGCGTGCCGGTGGCGATGATGTCGCCCGGCTCAAGGGTCATGACTTGGGTGAGATAAGCGATCTGATCCCAGATGTTGTAGATCATGTCGTTGGTGCGATGGTTCTGGCGTAACTCGTTGTTAATCCAGAGTTTCATCTCAAGGTTGAGCGGATCTTCGATTTCATCATCGGTGGTGATCCACGGGCCGATTGGGCCATGGGTGTCCCAGGATTTGCCGAGGGTGAAGGTCGGGGATTTCGGGAGCCAATCGCGGGCGGAAACGTCGTTGGAGACCATGTAACCAGCGACGACGGAACGTGCGTCTTCGCGCTTAACCTGATGACATTTCTTGCCAATTACGACTGCGAGTTCGATTTCGTAGTCGCATTTCTCGACGGCATCCCACTTCACCACCGGGGCGAAGGGACCGTTGATGCAGGAGACCTGCTTGTTGAACCACATCTGGCTGGTGGGAATGGTGATCCCGGCAGCGCGCGCTTCCTCGGCATGTTCCTTATAATTCATGCCGATAGCGAGGTATTTTTGCGGGTCGTTGATGGGCGCTTCAAGCGTCACATCAGAGAGTTTGTGGATGGGCGTTTTGATGGCATCTAGCTGGCCTTTAAGGGCCTCCAGATTGGCAATCAGGTGGCGCATCGAGGCATTCACACCCAGAAGTGCCGAGAGGTCGATGATGGTGTCACCCTCGACCCGACCGATGCGGACCCCGTCGACCGACGCTTGTGAGAAGCGAGCGAGTTTCATGTCTATTCCTTGCTAATGAGCTGTGCGGGGAACGGGGCTATTTGCCCTGCGGTCCGTCGCGAAATGGCGTGAGTTGTGAAAGCACGATCTGCCAGCCCTTCGGCCCGCGGCGCAGAATTTGGGTGGCGAAACCTTCGAGTGTGACCGGTTCTCTGGTGTCGGGCTTGGTGACGCCATTGATGGTCGAGCCGGTGACGATGGCGATGTCGCCTTCGACGCGAATGTCTAGTGGCCCGCGCTCAATGGAGCGGAAGCCGCCCATGCGATTAAGGTGCGCCATGAACTCGGGCTTGGTGTGGACCTGACCCGAGGAATGGACGTGAACGAGATCGTCAGCGAGGAGCCATTCGAGCGCGCCTTGATCGTTTTTCACGAGCGCGTGCTGGCGCGCTTCTTCAGTTTCGAGGACGTCGGCGAGGTCTTTTTCGAGCGTGTTCATTAGATCAACCCGTCGTAAGAGCCGCCGTCGAGCTGCAGGTTCTGGCCAGAAATAAAGCTGGCCTGAGCGCTGCAGAGATAGGCGCAGGCATCGCCAAACTCTTCGGGTCGACCAAAGCGCTTGGCAGCGATCTCGGAGACCGAGCGGGCGCGCGCTTCTTCCTTGGTGATGCCATGCATCTTGGAGAGCTTTTCGGCCATGAACTCCTGACGCGGCGTATCGATACGCTCGGGTAGGATGTTGTTGATGGTGACGTTGTCGACCACAACTTCACGGCTGATGGCTTTGGAAATGGCGGTCAGGCCAGCGCGGGCTGAGGTCGAGAGGCCCATCATGTAATGGGGTGACTTCACCATGGCCGATGTGATGTTGATGATGCGGCCAAACTTGCGCTCGCGCATGCCCGGAACATAGGCACGGATGAGCTGCACAGCGGGAAGCATATTGGCGTTGATGGCGCCGAGGATGGCCTCTTCGGACCAATCGGCCAAAGCGCCAGGCGCGGGGCCAGCGTTGTTATTGACCAGGATATCGACCTGCGGCAGGGCAGATAGGATCGCAGCCCGTCCTTCAGTAGTTGTGAGATCGGCGGTGATGAAGTCAACCACAGCGCCCGGCACTTCAGCGCGGAGCTTTTCAACTGCGGCGGCAAGTTTTTCGGCGTTGCGACCATTGAGGGTAACGGCCACACCTTCACGCGCGAGCGAGGTGGCGCAGGCAAAGCCTAACCCCTGAGAAGACGCACAAACCAGGGCCTTACGCCCAGCAATACCAAGATCCATTGTGCTATCCTTAGTGGGCGAAAAGATCGGCGAGGAAGGCGGTCATAGCCGACCACGACCGACGGTCTGCGATGGCATTGTAAGCGGCGAAGGGTGGGCGGGGACCGCGATCCGGCTCGGTAAACCCGTGCTTGGTGTTGGCGTAGACATTGGTTTCCCAATTGAGGCCAACAGCACTCATCCCGGCTTCAATGCGCGCAAGATCGGCTGCGGAGGCGAGCGGATCTTGAGAGCCGGTCAGGATGAGAACGCGGGCATCTGCACCAGCTTTGGTGAAATCATCGCCGACATTGTCGAGACCACCGTGGAAGCTCACTGCGCCAGCAATTGGCGCGCCGGAGCGGACGAATTCGATGGATGACGAGCCACCAAAGCAATAGCCCATGACAGCAATACGATTGGCATCGACATTGCCCGAAGCGATCAGCGCCTGACGCGCAGCTTCGATACGCCCCATCCACATGTCGGGATTGGCATTAAACGCGCCCAGCATGGGGCCGATTTCGGCCGGATTGGTGATCTGCTTGCGCTCACCCCAAAGATCGATGGCGAGAACCGCATAGCCTAAAGCGGCGACACGTTCGGCGCAGCCGAGAACCTGTTCGCCTAGACCGTGAGCGGCGTGAATGACCAATACGCCCGGCGCATCCCCTGCCCCAACAGGCGCAAAGCGGCGGCCAATCATGCGTGTGCCATCAAAACTATATTCGAGATCGCTGGCGATCGTCTGGGCCATACGAACCCCTCCCATGCGGTAAGCCGTATTTTAGAAACGACTTTTTCCGTGAGGGCGGCTTGCTCGCAACTTGCGCTTGGGGCTTTGTTCACATTGCGAAAACAAAGCCACCAACGACACAAAAAAGGGCGACCCGAAGGCCGCCCTGTGGAATTTTTATAAGTCTATCAGGCGGCTATCGACCGCTTGACCAGCGACTGAGAAATCTCGGCCGCGGCTTGCTTGAGAATAGGCACGATGGAGGGAATACGCCCCTCTGGCAGACGGTGGATCGGCGCGATGACGCTGAGCGCAGCAACAGGGTTTCCGGCCATATTCAGCACAGGAACCGAGAGGGCGCGGCGATCCTTGGCGGTGACACTATCGGCCCAGAGAAAGCCAGCATTGCGCGCTTCCCGAACACTGGCGCTGACGGTTTCGGCAGTCATGCGATAGGGTTCGTAGCGAGCGCTGTTTTGGGCGAGAACCGCCTCGATCTTGCGATCTCCCATGAAGGCCATCATGGCGCGACCGGCAACGCTGATGCCGAGCGGGCGACGCGCACCAACGGCAAGAGTGGTCACCTGCACCGGATAAGAGCCGGTGCGACGGTCGGCATAGACCGAGTCATTGATGCTGGGAACGGCAAGGAACACCGTGTCCTTGATGGAGGCCGAAAGCCCATCGAGAACAGGAGCGGCGACCGAGGTGATCGGGAAGCGCTCATTGGCGGCAAGGCCAAGCCAAGCGGCTTCGGTGCCAACGGTGTAGCGGCGCGAACCTTGAACGCGCTCGACGACGCCTTCTTCTTCGAGGGCTTTCAGGATGCGATGCGCCGTGGGGTGCGAAAGATCGAGCATCGAGGCGATGTCGACCAGCTTGAGCCCCTCGCGCGGGCTAGACGCCAAAAGACGCATGACGCCAATGGAGCGGTGAATGCACTGCGTACCCGATTCATCCCGACGTGCGCGGGGCTTGGTAACGGTCTCCTCAGACATAGTCGCCTCCCTGTTATGCTGCTGATGCAGCGTTCTTTTTCGTTACGTCTTCAGCTTCGTCTAAATAGCGTGCGCCATAAGTGATCAGCGTCTGAGCGGTTCTGTTCAGGTGCTCGGTGAGCGCGGCGCAGGCGCCGTCGGCGTCACGCGCCAGACAGAGTTCGATCAATTGGCGGTGTTCGGCATCGACATCGCGGCCCCCCCGACGATGGGGCTGGATCATCCGACGATAGCGCTCAGCTTGGGTAAACAATTGCGAACGCAACCGCAGCCACCACACTGAATCACAAGCGGAAATCAGATCGTCGTGGAATTTCTGGTGGAGACGCGACCATTCGATATTGGGCTCGCCGCCAATAAGGGGCGTGGTGCGTGACAGCTGATGCCATGTGCCCAGCATCTGACCTTCCCACTCCAAAGTCCCCAGCTCAATCGACCGGCGCAGGCAGCGGGTTTCAATGTCGGTTCTGACAGCGGTGAGGTCGAGCATGTCGGCCACCGACACCTTGGCGACGAGAAACCCCTTTTGCGGTTGCGAGGTGACCAAATGATCGGAGGTGAGACGCGAGAGCGCTTCGCGAACCGCGCCGATGTTTACCCCAAAGCGCGCAGCCAATTGGTCAATCGCCAGCTTTTGGCCAGGCGTATGCATGCCGTCGAGCAGCTCGGTTTTGAGGGTTTCATAAACAGCAGCGGTTTTGCTTTGCGCCATAGGCAGTCTCCATTGGGTCTATTTGTTCCTCTAAAATGGGATCAGATGCAAGCAAAACTATTTTGCATAAAAAATCGATTTTGTATAAGACCATCGATTAGACGCAGAGATTGGGAGGAAAACCATGGCGAGCAACAACTTCCGCGACTACATGCTGGCGCTGGATACGCCTCGAATTGCCAATGCGCGCGGGCTGGACCCGTTCGTTTACGCCCAGCCGATTCTGAAAACGGAGCGGGCGATTGCGCTCAATGCCGAATGGCAGAGCCGATACAACCAGCCGTTCAAAGGCGTAACGGCCGACGGCACGGTCATTGAAGATTTGTTTGCGCTGGAAGATCAGGGGTTCGACCCCGCCCCTGCTGTCGCGGCTATGGAAAAGATGCTGGCAGCGCTATCGCCCGAGCATCAGGCCGGAATTGCGCACAAGAGCGACGATGACAAATGGCGCGGCTGGTATAATCCGGAAATCCCATTCAACGACCATGGGGTCCGGCTTGAATATATGCCGGAGGCGGCGCGCGATGCTTTCCTAGAGCTGCTTAAGGCCTGCACGAGTGAAGTAGGCTTTACCAAGGTGCAGAACCTGCTCTCGGCCAATCGCTATCTGGGCGAGATTTATGACCTGCTCAACATCATGAACGAGTGGAGCTTCCACTTCCTGATGTTTGGTACGCCGTCGCTTACCGCGCCTTGGGGCTGGAATATCTATGGCCACCACGTTGCCTTCAACTGTCTGATCGTGGGCAATCAGATGGTGATTTCACCGACGTTCATGGGCGTTGAGCCCAATGTGATCGATCGCGGCAATGGCAATTGCTTTGCGCTGTTCACCGAAGAAGAGCGGCAGGGCCTAGCGCTGATGCAATCGCTGAGCGCCGAGCAGAAGCAGCGCGCGACGATTTTTGAGCTGATGGAAGACCCAAAGATGGGGCCGGATCGGTTCAACTTCGCCGACCAACGCCACCTTGGCGGGGCGTTTCAGGACAACCGCGTGATCCCCTATGAGGGGGTGAGGGCCAGTGAGTTCTCAGCAGAACAACAGGCTGCACTGCTCAAGCTGATCGAGACATTTATCGAACATGTGCCGGATGCGGCGCGTGAAGCGCAGATGGCGCTGATCTCCAAACATTTGGATGAAACCTATTGGTGCTGGATCGGCGGACACGGGGACGAAGACCCGTTCTATTTCCGTATCCAGAGCCCGGTGATCATGCTGGAATTTGACCATCACTCCGGCATGTGGCTGACCAATGAACAGCCAGCCAAATTCCATATCCATCACATTACCCGTATTCCGAACGGGAATGATTATGGACGGGCGCTGCTGCGGGCTTGGGAAGCGAAACAGGGGTAGTCGTTTTGGGGGGATTTTATCCCCCACCCTTAATCCCTCCCCTCAAGGGGGAGGGAGACGAAGGAGCGCTGGGCTGGTGACGAATTTTTGTCGTCACGAGGAGAGTTCTGTTGGGGGGATTTACCCCCACCCTTAGTCCCTCCCCTCAAAGGGGAGGGAGACGAAGGAACGAGGGGCTGGTGAGAAATGCTCAGGCAGGGCTGACTTTTCGGGTATATTCGGTTGCGAGCTCTCGTCATCACTGGGCTTGTCCCGGTGATCCAGTGCGGCGCTAAGTTTGACTGGATTGTCGGGACAAGCCCGGCAATGACGGTGGGGGAAGTAGTCATTTCAACAAAGAAAAAGGCCTCCCGTTGGAGGCCTTTTGCATTTGGAGTGCTCGCCTTAGCCGTAAGGGTCTTTGGAGCCTGCGGAGACGATGGGCGCTCCGGCTTTGAACTCAGTGAGCAGCTTTGAGGCGGCGGTCGAGAACAGGGTGACGTCATTGCCGATAGCAACGAATGTGGCGCCGAGTTCGAGATAGCGGCGGGCGAGAGCCTGATCGCCGATGAGAATGCCCGCTGGCTTGCCGAGTTTGACGAGGCGCAGAATTGCGGATTCGACCACGGCTTGCACTTCCGGCGCGCCGGGTTTGCCTAAAAAGCCCATGTCAGCGGCGAGATCGGAGGGGCCGATGAAGACGCCATCGACGCCGTCGACAGCGGCGATTTCATCGAGCGCGGCGATGCCCTTTTGGCTTTCGAGCTGGACGAGAAGGCAGACCTGATCATTGGCGGTTTGCAGATAATCGGGGATACGATTGAAGTTGGAGGCGCGGGCCAAGGCAGCGCCAACGCCACGCACGCCAAAGGGTGGGTAACGCATGGCGCGAGCCAGTTCAGCGGCTTGAGCAGCGCTTTCGACCATGGGCACGAGCAGGGTCTGCGCGCCAATATCGAGGAGCTGCTTGATGACCCAGGTTTCCCCGATCGGTGGGCGAATAATGGCGTGGCTGGGCGATGCGCTCAGAGCCTGCAATTGCGCCATGAGGACCGGCACATCGTTGGGCGCGTGCTCGGCATCCAAGAGCAACCAATCATATCCGGCACCGCCGAGGATTTCGGTGGTGTAGGGATTGGCGAGAGCGGCCCAGAGGCCGATCTGCGGATTGCCTAAGCGGATGTTCTGCTTAAATTTATTGATGGGTGCGGGCATGGCGCGCCTTATTTGAAGTGGCAGCTGACGGTGCCAAATGGACCGTAATCGCTGGTGATGGTGTCGCCGTGGCGCGCTTCGACGGGGCGAATGAATGAGCCCGCGAGCACGATCTCGCCAGCGGAAATTTTGTCGCCATATTGGTGCAGGCGATTGGCCAGCCAGGCGATGCCGCGCGCGGGGTGATTGAGAACCCCTGCCCCAAGGCCGGTTTCTTCGACCTCGGCATTGCGCGAGACGATCGCGCCCATCCAGCGCATATCGACCTCATTGGGACGCATGGCGCGGCCGCCGAGGACGATGCCAGCATTGGCGGCATTGTCGGAAATGGTATCGACAATGGTACGGGTTTTCTTGGTCTCAGGATCGACGCGCAGAATGCGGGTGTCGAGGATTTCAAGCGCCGGGGTGATGTAATCGGTGGCGTTGAGAACGTCGAAGGTCGAGACATTGGGGCCGGAAAGATCGGACTTCATGATGAAGGCGATTTCGGCTTCGATGCGTGGCTGGATGAAACGATCTGGCGGGATGGTCGCGCCGTCTTCAAAGAGCATATCATCGAACAACACGCCGGAATCCGGGATGTCGATGTTCAGCGCGTATTGCATGGCCTTTGAGGTGAGGCCGATCTTCCAGCCAATCACCTTGCGGCCAGCGGCGATCTTTTGCTTCACCCATTCGGCCTGGACGGCATAGGCGTCGTCCATGGTCATGTCGGGGTATTTTAGGGACAAAAGGCCGATCTGCTGGCGGGACTTTTCGGCCCCATCAAGCGACTGAGCGGCGTCGATGACGTCTGCCGTGTTCATCATGGAAATACCTCATCGGCAACTGTGTTGCGGAGCAGGCCGATGCCTTCGGCTTCGACCTCGATGATGTCGCCGGGCTTAAGCCAGGTCGGGGGATCAAAGCGTGCGCCGGCGCCGGTGGGCGTGCCGCAGACAATGATGTCGCCGGGTACGAGTGTGGTGAAGGTCGAGATGTAGGCGATGATCTTGCGGAAGGTGAAGATCATGCGGCTGGTGCGATCTTCCTGACGGAGTTCGCCATTGACCTTGGTGGTCAGGCGAACGTCTGCAAGCTGGTCGGCGTTCTCGAAGGGGACAAGCCATGGGCCGATAGCGCCGGAATTGTCAAAGTTCTTGCCTTGGGTAACGTTGAACTTGGCGTGTCGGACCCAATCGCGCAGCGTGCCTTCGTTGCAAAGGGTTAGTGCGGCGATGTGATCGTAAGCGTCTGCCTCAGCGATACGGCGGCCCGCTTTGCCAATGACGATAGCGATTTCGCCTTCGTAATCGAGCTGAACACTTTCGGGCGGGCGGATGAGCGGCTGGCCGTGCCCCGTAAAACTGCGCGGGAAGCGGATGAACAGCGACGGGTTGGGCTTACTGTCCTGCCCATCTTTGTACTCTTCGTTGCGATCTGGGAAATTGACGCCGACGCAGATGATCTTTTCTGGATCGGCGAGCGGGATGGAATAGGTGATCGCGTCGAGCGCGTGGTCGACAGGCATATCGGCATATTGGGTTGCGAGGGAGGACAGAGCCCCCGCCTCGACAACGGTTTTGAGCGAAGCATAGCGCTGGTCACGACGACCAATGTCGACGACACCGTCATCTCTGACGAGGCCGAAAGACGCCCCCTCTGGTGTTACAAAGCTGGCAAATTTCGGCCTCATCGGGTCCCCCCTGGGAAGTATAGGCTTAGGCGATGCCGCCCAAGCAGACGTATTTAATTTCAACGAAGTCATCGATGCCGTAGCGCGAGCCTTCGCGGCCAAGGCCGGATGCCTTGACCCCGCCAAAGGGCGCTTCGGCGGTTGAGACAAGGCCGGTGTTGACCCCGACCATGCCGTATTCGAGCGCTTCGGCGACGCGGAAGACGCGCGAGAGATCGCGGGCGTAGAAATAGGACGCCAGACCAAACTCGGTGTCGTTGGCCTGATGGATGACATCGGCCTCGTCGGTGAAGCGGAAGATCGGGGCCAGTGGCCCAAAAGTTTCTTCGCGGGCGACGGCCATGTCCTGCGTCACATCGGCGATGACGGTGGGTTCATAGAAGGTGCCGCCAAGCTTATGGGCCTTGCCGCCCTGGAGGAGGCGAGCGCCCTTGCTGACCGCGTCAGAGACGTGTTCATCGACCTTGGCCATAGCTTTTTCGTCGATCAGCGGGCCGAGGTTGACGCCTTCGTCAAAGCCATTGCCGACCTTGAGACCACCCACCGCCTTGGCGAGCTTTTCGGCGAATTCTTCGTAGACACCATCCTGCACATAGATGCGGTTGGCGCAGACACAGGTTTGCCCATTGTTACGGAATTTAGCGATCAAAGCGCCTTCGATGGCGGCGTCCACATCGGCATCATCGAAGACGATGAAGGGGGCATTGCCGCCCAGCTCGAGGCCGAGCTTTTTAATGGTCGGGGCGCTTTGCTTATAGAGTTCAGCGCCGACTTCGGTGGAGCCGGTGAAGGTGAGCTTGCGCACGATTGGGCTGGCGGTGAGTTCGCCACCAATTTCGCGCGAGGAGCCGGTGATGACCGAGAAGAGGCCCGACGGTAGCCCTGCGCGCTCAGCCAAAACGGCGAGGGCAATGGCGGAGAATGGGGTTTGGGCTGCGGGCTTGAGCACCATAGCGCAGCCAGCGGCCAATGCCGGACCCGCCTTGCGGGTGATCATGGCATTGGGGAAATTCCATGGGGTAATGGCCGCGACAACGCCAATAGGCTGCTTCATCACCATGATGCGCGCATCGGGACGATGGCCGGGAATGAGATCGCCGTAAACGCGGCGCGCTTCTTCGGCGAACCACTCAATAAAGCTTGCGCCATAGGTGATTTCGCCAATGGCTTCAGCAAGCGGCTTGCCCTGCTCCATGGTCAGGATCGCCCCGAGATCTTCCTTATTGGCGATCATCAGGTCGAACCACTTGCGCAATATGTTCGAGCGGTCTTTGGCGGTGCGGGCGGCCCAAGCCTTCTGCGCCTTTTCGGCGGCAAGAATGGCCTCGCGCGTTTCGGCAACGCCCAGCTTTGGCGTGTAGCCAATGATTTCCCCGGTGGCGGGGTTATTTACCGGAGAGCCGTTTTCGGCTGTGCCTTCAATCCAACGGTCGCCAACAAGGGCAGCCTGACGGAAAAGGCTCGGATCTTTCAGGGTCATATCCCGCTCCTTTGGGAGGTGTTTCGTGTTTCCAAAGGAAAACATAACGCCGACGCCCGCCCAAAAGCAGGCGTCGGCTGTATTTTTATCAGATATTGAAGAGCTTCTTGGCGTTGCCCGACAGAACCTTGGTCTTGATCTCGTCAGAAACGTTCAGACCATTGACGGTTGGAACGCCGTCGAAGAACCAGTCCTTACGGATCGGGTAGGAACCGCCGTACAGAATGTTGTCTTCGCCAAGCACTTCGATAGCGCATTCAAGCTGGGCCTTGCCCCACTGCGGTGCACCCGAGATATCGAAGAAGAGGTTCTTGCGCAGCTGGGCGCGCAGATCGGAACGACCGGTGTCGAAACGATCAACAGCATCGCCATAGGTGTGCTTTGGCTTTGGTACCAGCATGTCGACGAAAGCGAAGAAACCACCGCCGAGCATGGAGTGCGACAGGCGCAGCTCTGGGAAGCGATCGAACAGACCCGAGAAGAGTTCGCGACCGATAGCGGTGCCCTGTGCGATCGAACGACCGTACTGGCGACGCATGTTGTTGAAGGTCAGGATCGAGCCGTGATCGACTGGCAGCGGGGTGTGGTGCACAACTGCTGGCAGCTTACGGTCGTTGAGGAATTCGAAGTATGGGAAGAAGGCCTCGTCATCGAGGTAGATGTTGCCATACTTACAAGCGAGCTGAACGCCCTTGAAGCCGAGATCGTCAACGCAACGTTCGACTTCGCGGATCATGTCCTTGGAACCCCAAGGTGGGCAAACCGCCAGCGCGGTGAAGCGGCCATTGGAGCGCGAGATGTATTCGGCAAGGCCATCGTTGAGGCGCTTGGAGGCTTCAAGGTTCAGCCATTCCTGCCACACTGGAATACGGAACACAGCCTGGTCGATGCCAGCCTTGTCCATGTCCGCCAGCTGGCTTTCAATGTTGTACTGACCTTCAGCGTAGTTGATGTTCACTACGCCCTTTGGCTCTTCGATTATGATCTGACGAATGTCCTTGCCTTCAACTGGCACCATCGAAACGTGGATGCCGTGCTGGCGTGGAATGCAGCTCATCATCAGATCACGCAGGCTCTCATCGGTGAAGAGCGTGTCTGGCAGCCAGTGCATATTGGCGTCGATAACGGTCATGGGTGGTCCTTTCAAATCTCTACAGCGGGAGGGCGCGCGTTAAGCGCGCGCCGAGCCCTTGGCGCCAGCGATGTCGTTTTCGACAGCGGCTTTCTTGGCGCGATCCTCGTTGAAGAAGCCCTCGTCACGGAAGCCGAGCGGGCCAGCGTCGTCGGGACGCTGCATGCCGGCCATGCGGTGGTATTCGAGGAAGATTTTCTCGCATTCGGCGATGGGGAAAATGTCCTCGATATTGTCGAAGGGCTTGCCGCCAGAGCGTTCTTCGACAATGCGACGGACGACCTCGGGGCCTTCCCCGCGGTTGGCAATGACGAGACGGTTGGCGAATTCCCGGCGAACGCCTTCATAGGCCTTGAAGGCTTCAGCGGGATTGTCGATCTCAGCGAGCTTTTCAGCCAGAACGCGGGCATCAACCAGCGCCTGACACAGGCCATTGCCACCACGCGGATACATGGCGTGGGCGGCGTCGCCGATGAGGGTGACACGATCAAACGACCATTGGTCGAGAGGATCGCGGTCGATCAACGGATACAGATAGACTTCGCGCGCATTGCGGATGATCTCACCCACGTTGACGAAATCGAGTTTGCACTCGTCGAAATTGTGGGCGATTTCGCCCTGGTCCATGCGCTGGTTCCAGTCTTCCAGCGACTTTGGCTGGCCGTTCTGTTCGACCACCCAGTTGACGAGCTGGTTGCCCTTGCCGTCGACATTGTTGGTGATCGGATAAACGATCATCGAACCCTGAGCGATTGGATCGCCGATGTGCAGGATGGTGCCGCCATTGCGGAATGGAGGCATGACGGTGACGCCGCGCCACATGGCAACGCCCGAATAGTGGCTGGCCGAGGACGAGGGAACGAGCTGGTTACGGACAGCGGACTTGATGCCATCGGCGCCGATGAGCACATCGTGGCGGGCCGAGGACTTGGTGCCGTCCAGACCCTCGAAGTGAATGGTGACGCCGGTTTCATTCTGTTCGAAGCCCGTGCAACGCTTGCCCAGCTGAACAGAGTTCGGGCCGAGACGATCCAGGACCGCACGGTAGAACATCATCTGTAGATCGCCGCGATGAACGAAGCGCTGCTCATGGGGATAGCCCATGTGCTTGCCGCACTTTTCGCCATAGATCATCTGGCCGTAGCGCGTGTAGAAAATGCTGTCGATGGCTTCCACCGAGATCGACTGGAACTCTTCAAGGAGCCCCATTTCGGTGATTTCCTTGACGCCATAGATCTTGATGTCGACACCAACGCCGAGCGGCTTCAGCTCGGGTGCGCCTTCATAAATCGTGGGGTTAAAACCCTTCTGCTGCAAGCGCAGAGCCAGTGCGAGGCCGCCGGGGCCAGCGCCGATAATGGCAATGTTCAGCATGTCATTTCTCCTCTATTGGCCGCGCGTCAGGCGCGTTCGGCCGCCTTGCGCGCCAAGAACTTTTCAAGAGTTGGCAGCGGGATGTTTTCGTCTGGCTGGCTCGGGTCGGCGCCAGCAAAGCGCGTGGCTTCTGCAAACCACTGCTCCTGAGCCGGCAGGCCCCACTGATCCGCACGCTTGGGATTGGACAGTGACCAACCCACAGCGGGTTCGATGTCGATGTGCTGGTAATGGGTATTGAAGAGCTCGATGCGGTGCCCGTCCGGATCGCGGAAGTAGATGAACATGGCACCGGAAATGCCGTGACGACCCGGACCGCGTTCGAGGCGCTGGCCCAAACCAAGAGCACCGGCAACGTCGCAAGCACGGATCATGTCCGAGGCATCGCGAAGGGTGTAGGCAAAGTGGTGCAGACGCGGGCCAGGACCATGGGTAAAGACGATATCGTGCGGATTGCCCTTGCGCTGCATCCACACGCCCCAGAGGTGTTCAGAGCCGTCTTCGTTTTCCGAGAAGGTGTATTCGGAGGTACGGAAGCCGAGGGGCTGATAGAATTCGTAGCTCTTGCGAACCTTGGCCGACTGCAGCTGGTAGTGATCAAGGCGCTGGGCCGAAGCACCGCGGTATTGATCGTAAGCGGTCATCAGGCGCGGACGCAGTTCCATGCTAGAGGTGAACTCCAGTGGCACGCCCACCGCGTCACGCACATGCAAGGTCAGGCCCTGAAACGGGACTTCAACGATGGACGATTCAACGCCCTTGGACTGGAAGTAGTCATAACCAGCGCGGATATCGTCATCGGTCTGCACGCGGAAACCAACGCGCTGGCAGACTGGATCATTGCCTTTGCGCAGAACCAGCGAGTGATGCGCCGCTTCTTCCATGCCGCGCAGATAGACCGCTTCGCTATCGGCATCGCTGACCACCAAGCCGCAAAGATCGGTGTAGAATGCCTTAGACGCGTCGAGATCCGCCACGGTGAGCACAATGTGGCTCGAACGCGTGATGTTGAACGGCGGATGAAGAACGATATCGTCCATGCTCATGGACCTGCCTCCCAGGGTCATTGCTGACTTTTCTTGGAAGGCACGTTGAGCCCGTGCTGAAGTTTGCCTCAACTGAAGCTGGCGTTTTTGTTCACATAGCGAAAACTAAATTGGCACCAGGCCTTTCGCTACCCGCAACCGACAAGAGCCTGTCCGTATTGTGAAAAAGCGTGGGCTTTTGCCTTGAACAATCAACGAATGTGACTGCTGCTGGCACCAAACAAGATTGGGAAGAGGAAGCCCTAAACGTGTCGAAACGTCAGAGCATCTACGTCGATAGCTTCGTCCATAAAAACCCCACACCGGCTGCGTGCCGGATCGGTGACATTGTTTACTCGGGCGGTATCCATGGCTTCGACCCCGAAACAATGGCAACCTCGACTGAGGGCATGGAAAAGCAATGCGAGCTGATGTTCGGCCATGTGCGGAGCATCGTGGAAGCGGCTGGCCTGACCACCGATGACATCATCAAAATCACCATTTTGATGAAGGACCGCTCGCAGCGCGACATGGTCAATCCGCATTGGGTGAAGATGTTCCCCGATCCGCAGAACCGCCCAACCCGGCAAGCTGTGCAGGCGGATTTGCAAGGGGGAATGCTGGTGCAATGTGATTTTGTGGCCGTCGCCAGCAAGTAGACACTCAGGGCTCGATCGGAAGATCGGGCCTTTCTCTTTTGGCTGCCAGAAAGACGAATAGGGCCCGATCCGAAGATCGAGCCCCGAGCTCCGGGAGGGAGCTTGTTCTTATTGGGCGGCAGCGAGGGCCGCGCGGTAGGTCGCAATTGCAGCGTCTGGATCGGCCAAGCCCTTATCCTTGGCCAATTGCTTCCACGTCTCAATCTGTCCGGCCAAGATCGGCTTAATGGCTTCTGCCAGTTCAACCGAAGGCTCAACCTGGGCCAGGTGATCAAACTTGGCGGCGACTTCAGCCTCACGCGCGTCAACGGCAGCGCCGGTGCGGGCGGGTAGACCTTCGGCAGCGCGGACGATTGCAGCACGCTGCTCGTCGTTCAGCTCGTTCCAACGCTCTTCACGGATAACCACCGCGAAGGAGATCGAACCCAGACCACCGTCGATCTTGGTCTGGAACCGGGCTTCTTCGAGAACGCGGGCCGAGTTGGCCGAGTCTGGTGTGATCACCAAGCCCTCTACAGTGCCCTTGCTGACGTTCTCATGCAGACTGGTGAAGGGCTCCATAACCGGCACGCCACCAAGACCGGTGACGATTTCGCTCATCGCGCCCGGTGGGGTCCACAGCTTCATGCCCTGGAAATCGGCAACCTCTTCCAGAGGCTTCTTGATCGACATGAACTGGCGACCTGGGAGGGCATGGACCGAGAGAACAACGAGGCCCTGATATTCATTCAGGGCTTCAAAGTGCTCTTTATAGGTCGCCCAAAGCGCCTGCGAAGCGGCTGTTGCCGATGGGGCGTGACCGGGCAGATCGGCAATGCGATTGAGCGCAACGATCTGCGGCACGGTATTGGTTGGAATGAAGGCCATGTCGGAGATGCCATCAAGGATCATCTCATACTGGCGATCAATCGGGGCCAACGACACATCAGGGATGTGGATGTCGATGTCGCCCTTGCTTTCCGCTTCGATACGCTCAGCAAATTCGCGCACAGCGACTTGCTGAGTGACTTCAAAAACCGGCAGGTAAGTGTTGAAAATAATTTCCGTTTGGGCAGCGACTGGGGACGAAAACGCCCCCAGCGCAGCCAAAACAGCCAAGCGCTTTAGTAGTGTCATTCTCTCCTCCTTGAATGACAGGTTGATGGATTTAGATGGGCTGGACCAAGGTCTCGATGATCGACTGCGTGGTGGCCACGTTGTCGAAGTCTTTAAGACGGCCCTTCTCCCATTCGCCGATGTCCACACAGGCCTGAATAACCCGGCGGCACCGGTCGTAACGGCGCCCGAAGTAGCTGGCGAAAGCGGCTTCGTAATCGTCGTGTTCGGCGAGTGCTTCCGCGAGCACGACGCCATCTTCGATGGCCTGAGCAGCGCCCTGCCCCATGTGCGGAAGGAATGCGTGCGCGGCATCGCCGATCATCACGAGACGGTCGCGGTGCCATGGGCCATCAGCGATCATCCACTCGATGGGGCGCAGCACGATATTGGCATCATCGGAGATGTAACGATCGCGCACCGCGCCGGTCAGGCCGCCAAAGCCCTTAAGCTGCTCGCGCAGGACCGCTGGCAATTCCGCGGCCTCATAGCGAACCGACTTGTCCCAACTGGTGTTGAAGAACATGTAGGCCAAGTCTGGACCAATGGGCACGAACCCGGCCATGCCGTGGGATGCGTGTTGCAGAATGATGCGGTCAATCTCCATCTCGCCGTCGATGACGCGTGGAATGTTGACGCGGAATGCCGACTGGCCGTTGTACGCGGGCTTGGTGTCGTCGCCGGTGATGTCTTCACGGAGCTTGGAATAGGTGCCGTCCGCCGCAACCATCACATCATAATGGGCAGCTGTGTCGTTCGAGAACACCACGTCAACGCCATTCGCGCCCTGCTCATAGCTGGAAACAGTGGTCGAATAGGCAATGTTGACGCCGACGTCATTGGCCCGCGTGGTCAGAATTTCGTGCAGCTTTGGACGGGTAATGCCATTCATGGGCGGAAGGTTAGAACCCGGAATGGTCGCACCCGGCATCTGACGAACTTCTACGCCTTCGGCATTGAGGGTCTTGCCCCATGCGCGAGTGGAATAGCCAAATTCTAAACACTGCTGTGCGCAACCAATGGCGTCCAGAGCGCGCAAGGCGTTGAATGGCTGAATAATGCCGACGCCAAAAACCGATGCATGCATGTCTGAGCTGCGTTCGATAACGTCGACAGCAAAGCCCTTGCCACGCATTGCAATAGCCGTTGCGAGTCCACCGATCCCGCCCCCGACAACGAGAACCTTGATTTCCTTCATCGGAAACCTCCTCCCTAGAGTTCCTTTGTTGCCGCCATTAGGAAACCTGACAGTTTCCCAAGTCAAGTATCGGGTATCGGGGAATTCTTTGGATCGAGTGAGGGTGGGTTTTGGCGCTAAGGTGCGGGTGCAGCGCGGAAAAACTGGCTGGATTTCCGTATTTTCCGCGCGGATTTCGCGGACGAAAAGGCAAAACCATGGGCCTGAAAGTCCATCTGTGGGAGCAGATGCAGCGCCTCAAAGGATGGACAGAAAATATCTTAATTTCAGATACTTATAGGAGAGGTCGGAGTGTCAGGTTTGGCGACACACAAAGTTTTGGGTCTTCACCAACGATCTTGAGACTTTTCCAGTATATGGACAAGAATAGGTTCGGGCGGTGTCTTACCGTGCACAGTCGGTGAAAAGAGCGGCGAATAAAGCGAAGGCAGTGAGTATGGCACGTGTCGGCCGGCCAGTGACGATGGCAGCAGAAGAACGACGTGAACTGGTCTTTGAACATGCGGAACGTCTGTTCTGTGACAAGGGCTATTCCGGCGTAACGATGACCGAAATCGCCAAGGCAGCGGGCATGAGCAAGAAGACGCTCTATGTGATGTTCGCCGATAAAGAGGAACTGCTGCGCGAGCTGGTGTCGTCCTCTTACTTGTGGGACGCCGGCGCATCGCAAGCCGTGGCACATGACCCGGTTGACGAGGTGCGCCAACGATTGCGCATTATTTCAAAACATGTGCTGTCGCCCCGCCACATCAATTTGTGTCGGCTCGCTGTTGGAGAGAGCATTTCCAAGAACGGGATTGCGGATACGTTTCTGGAGCTGGGTATTTATCAAAGTCGCGCGTCGCTGGTGGAGGCGATTGACCGGATACCCGAACAGCGCAGACGCGTTGCTCTCAGCTCCAACCTCATCGCTGGGATGCTGTTCGGCGCGACCTGCAGCGTCAATCTGATGACCGCCATGCTCACCGGCAATAATCCGGTGATGCAGAAAATTGCCGAGTCTATCGACGTGGTGATCAACGCGGTTTTTGTTCTGGACGAAACAGCCGTCCGCGCCGATTGAGATCAGTGCTGCTCAGAGAAATATTGCTCAATAACCTTGAGCGTTTTTCGGTAGTGACGCTCCAATAGCCCTGCGGCCTCATCACCATTTCCGGCCATTGCGGCTTCAGCGATCGCTTTGTGCTCATCATCATAATCGGTGCGGGGCTTATGGGAAGAAGCGGCGACCGCGCGATAGCGGTCCGACTGTTCCCGAAGGTCGTCGCAGATCGCCATAATTTTGTCTGAGCCACAGCAGGACACCAGCGCCCGGTGGAACCGGTGGTGGTAGACCTCCCACTTATCATTCCGGACTTTGCGCGCATCATCCAAGAATCGCGGCGTGCGGGTCAGCCGATGCAGGCTTACGACAATCTCGTCGCGCCACTCTTCGGTGCCATTGGCGATGGACCGGCGAAGCGCCTCAACCTCGAGAATACACCGGGCCTCGAGCAGATCACGCCATACTTCCAAAGATACCTGGCTGACCGAGAACCCTTTGTGGTCCTGCAAATCAACTAAGCCTTCTGCAACAAGGCGATTGAGCGCTTCTCGAACCGGATTGATCGCAGTCGAAAAGCGCTGGCGAAGCACTTCTATGCGCAAACGACTGCCGGGCGGCAATGAGCCCTGCAATATTTCTTGACGTAACTCCAAGGCGATTTGGCTCGCGGCCGTCAGCTTGGTCGGCTCATCAGGTTTTTCTTCGTTCATGGCGTCCCCCAGACAGATCTGTTCTAGCGCAGGTTGACAAAGTCGCAAAATGGAATTCTATTCGAATTTATAAGAATAATCCATTATCTTGTTTGGAGGAGAAATCATGGATCATTTCAAGGGTTGGATCGCTGCATCGGCTTTCGCAATTTTGAGCAGCCAAGCAGCATTTGCCGGTGACATCACCGTTGCGGTCCCTAATCCATCGGCTGTTCTGCTCCTGCCAATTATTGCCGCGCAGGGCGAAGGCTATTTTGAAGACGAAGGCGTCAACGTCACCATCGAAGCCCTGAACGGCTCGGGTGCCGTTATTCAGGCACTGGCCGCAGGTCAGGCACAGATCGGCAATCCGGGTGCAGGCCCGCTGCTGCAGGCGCGTTCGCGTGGCGTAGAAATCACCAATATCTACCGCCTCAACCCACTCAGCTCGTTCTCGATCGTGGTCAAAGAAGGTTCGGAAATCACTTCGGCTGATCAGCTGAAGGGGAAAGTCATCGGTATCGGTACCGCTGACGGGTCTGAATCGGCGTTTGCGCGCTCGATCTTGACCGAAGCCGGCCTTGAAGAAGGTAAGGACTTCACCTTCCTCGTGGTTGGTGATGGCGGCCAGGCAACGGCCGGTTTCCTGCGCGGCGATATTGATGCCTATGCGGCAGCGACCAACGACGCGGCAATTCTGAACGCGCGTGGCGTCAAGCTGACCAACATCACACCGGACAAGTTCAAGACTTTCTTCGGCAACGCGCTCGCAGCCATGCAGCCGTATCTGGATGAGAACAAGTCGGACGTTGAAGCCTTCGGCCGCGCTCTGGTCAAGGGTGCAAAGTGGGCTGCTGATCCGGCAAACCGCGAAGCTCTGATCCAGCACATTGGCGCTGAAAACCCGCAGGAAGTTGAGGACAAAGAGTTCGCGAATGCGCTGATCGACCAGATCATCATTCGTCAGACCCCGTTCGATGCTTCGCTCGGTTATGGCTATCAGGACCTCGACGCCTGGAAGGCCTGGGAAGAAAGCCTTGTGGCTTCCGGCGAGCTGGAAAAGCCACTGGAAGACCTCAGCGTCGTCTACACCAATGACTTCATCGACACTTGGAACGGCAAATGACGCAGTCCCCTTCTGTGGGTCTGGAAACAACAAACGCAGGAGCTTCGGCTCCTGCGGTCTATCAGGTCCGCAACCTCCAAAAGGCCTTCGCTCGACAGGCCGTTACCGCGCTTGAAAATGTGAGCTTTGACCTGCCGCGTGGCAGTTTCACCTCGGTGATCGGCGCGTCGGGTTGCGGCAAATCTACTTTGCTCAAGATCATGGCTGGTCTGGTTTCGCCAACGGCGGGCTCAGTGATGCTGGCTGGCTCACCCGTTTTGGGCACGCGCCCGGACATCGGGATGATGTTCCAGCAGGCGGTGCTACTGCCGTGGATGACCACGATCGAGAACATTCTTCAACCAATTGAAATCCGTCACGGGAAAGCTGCTGCACGCGCCCAGCGGAGCAATGCCGAAGCGCTGATGGAGCTGGTTGGTCTGCAGGGATTTGAAAACGCTTATCCCAAAGAGCTTTCGGGCGGGATGCAGCAACGCGCTTCGATCTGCAGAATGCTGATCACGGAACCGCAAATCCTGCTGCTCGACGAGCCGTTCTCGGCGCTCGACGAATTGGTGCGTGACCACATGAACATGGAATTGCAGCGCATCTGCATGGCGCGCAATGCCACGACATTCCTGATCACCCACTCGATCCCCGAAGCGGTTCTGCTGTCGGACAAGGTTTTTGTCATGGGCGCACGCCCTGGTCGTATCATGGAAGAAGTGATCATCGACCTGCCGCGTCCGCGCACGCTGGAGATGATGCTTGATCCTCATTTTGGCGAGCTCGTTGCTTACATCCGCAACCGACTAGATATGGGTGTGAACCATGGCAAGTAATATCAAGGTCCTCCCGCCGCTGGTTGATACAACTGAGTTTCCCTCGACCGTTTGGACCGAAAAAGTATCGCTCATCGACCGCCTGCCCCGCTCTGTCGCCATTCTCGGCTTGGGCGCGATTATCTTTGCGCTCTGGCATCTCGTGACCATGTCGGGCCTGATCAACACTGTCATCCTGCCCACGCCGTTTCAGGTGTGGAACCAGATCATCACCGTCGGGCTCAATTTGGCGACGGGTGGCTATATGCTGGCCGCGCTGTGGATCACCACTCAGGAAGTGCTGATCGGATTTTTGCTCGCCGCAATCATCGGTATCGGGCTCGGCACGCTGGTTGGTGAAACCAAGTTCGGCGAACGCGCGGTGATGCCGTATCTGGTTGCCATCGACACCATGCCCAAGATTGCCTTTGCGCCGCTGTTTGTCGCCTGGCTGGGTTTCGGCCTTGAAAGCAAGATTGCTCTGGCAACCTTCGTGTCGGTATTCCCGATCATCGTCGGCACGGCCTCGGGCCTGCAATCTGCGGACGAAAATGCTCACATGCTGTTCCGCACCATGGGCGCTAACCGCCTGCAAACGCTCATCCGCATGAAGTTCCCCTTTGGTCTGCCGCAGATCTTTACGGGTCTGAAGATCGGGGCTCTGTCGGTCATGGCGGGCGCAATCACCGCGGAATTCCTCGGTGGCGGCAAGGGGTTTGGTGAGCTGATCCGTGTGGCCGCATCGCAGCTTGATACGGCGCGCGTGTTTGCCCTCATCATCTATCTAAGCCTCGTCGGGCTATCGATGTACGCCATCGTCATGTTCACCGAGAAGCGCGTTGTCTTCTGGCAGAACCGTCGCGGAAACGACTGATAAATAAGGTTTTCTATGTCTAATCGTCTCTTTGCTGACCCGTCTTTCCCGGCAGTTCCAGTTCTCGGAACCGACGATCTCTATCCGGTTCACCGTATCTTCTGCGTGGGTCGCAACTATGCCGACCACGCCAAGGAAATGGGTGTTGAGGTCGATCGCGAGACCCCATTTTACTTCCTCAAGAACCCACTGGCTTTGACAGCCAATGGCTCGTCGATCCCTTATCCGCCGGGCACTGAGAACTACCACTACGAGATGGAATTCGTCGTGGTCATCGGGAAGCCGCTGTTTAAGGCGTCTATCGATGAGGTCAGTGATGCGGTGTTCGGCTACGCCTGTGGCCTCGACATGACCCGCCGCGACCTCCAGCTCGTCGCACGCGCCAAGGGTCGTCCGTGGGATTTCGGCAAGGATTTTGAACAGTCAGCTGTTTTGACAGCGATCACCCCGGCTGCGGAATTTGGTGCGATTGGCGAGCAGTCGATCTGGCTCAAGGTCGACGGCGAAACCCGCCAAGACGCAAAGCTCTCCGATCTGGTCTGGTCGGTTCCAGAGCTGCTCTCGCACCTCTCGCACTACTATCACCTGCAGCCCGGCGACGTGATCTACACGGGCACCCCTGCCGGTGTTGGCGCTATCGTTGCCGGTCAGAGCATCGAAGGCGGCGTTGAAGGCCTCGAGCCCATCAGCCTGAACATTCTCGCCGCTGAATAACGCAAACCTTTCGCGGGCCACCCCGCTCGCACGGCACCACAAGGTTTTTAGCCTCGCCCAACGGCGGGGCTATTTTTATGGCGCGGGGGCTTTTCCACGCTGCGTAGTGTTTGTGCGTCAGAAGGTCTCGGCGCGGGGCGCTGTCGACCGAAAACATGAACCACTCCATCATGTTATCAACAATCATTTCAAAACCAATGGCTTAAATCGGCTAGGCCGGGGCTTGGACTCGGCGGCGAATGGCACTAGAGCACGCAAATCTGAGTTCCTAAATCAGGTTTGTATTATGCGTCTCCCCTTCGCACGCTCCCTTACGCTCGCAACTGCCATCGCTTTGATCTCCACCCCGGCTTTCGCCGACCGTAGCTTTACCGATCAGATGGGTCGTGAAGTTGTTGTCGCTGATAAGATTGAGCGCTCGGTCGTTCTCTTCCATCAGGCGCTCGATGTGGTTGCACAGCTGGATGCGACAGCGCAGGTGGCGGGCGTTCTGGTTGATTGGGACAAGCGCCTGAGCCCCGGCTTCCGCAAGATCACGCCCGAGTTCATCGACATCGCCAAGCCGGGCGAGCTGCGCGCAGTGAACATGGAAAGCCTGCTAGAGTTGGACCCTGACCTGGTGATCATCCCGCACTTTATGGATGCGGCCGTTATCAAGCAGCTTGAAGACGCCAATATCCCAACCATCGCGCTTGCCTTTGCGGACCTGCCGGAAAGCCAATATGGCAAGACCGACCCAGAGCTGGAAGACGAGAAGGCCGCCTACACCGCTGGCGTGACCGGGGCTGTGGAACTGCTCGGCGAGATTTACGGCAAGGAAGACCAGGCCGAAAAGCTTGTTGCGGCGATGGCAAAGGGTCGTGCGATTGCGGATGAACGCACCGCAGGCATCCCTGAAGAAGACCGCACCCGCGTCTATCTCGCCTCGTCCGAAACCAGCACCCGTGGCGCGGGCAAGTATACCGGCCTGATCATTGAACAGGCGGGGGGCTTTAACGTCGCTGGCGAGTTGCACGGCAACGCAACCGTGACGCTTGAGCAGGTTCTGGCGTGGAATCCGGAAGTGATCATCGTCGAAGAGCGTTCGGTGGAAGCCTATGAGGCGATCACCACCAAGGCCGAATGGGCCGAAATCGACGCCGTCAAGAACGGCAAGGTTTACCTGCTGCCAGAATTCGTGCGTCCGAATGGCCATCCGGCTCCAGAAAGCCTTGGCCTCGGCGAAGCCTATCTCGGCTCGCTGTTCTATCCAGAACTCTACGCCGATCTCGACCTAGAAGCGATGGTTCAGGACTATTACCAGACCTTCTACCGCATCGGTTACGCGCGTGACTAATCGCAACAGCCTTGTGCGCCGGACTTTGTCCGGCGCCGCCTTGCCTATCACCTGCGTTTGCATGATCGCGGCGAGCCTTTTCGCCATGAATGCAGGCCGCTACGGCATTGATCCTGTTACTGTTATCAAAGTGATCCTGTCGCGCTTCATCGACATTCCCGTCGATTGGAATGCGCGCGTTGAAACGGTCATTTTCAATATTCGCCTGCCGCGCATTGGTGTGGCTTTGCTGGTTGGCGCGTGTCTGGCGTCGAGCGGCGTGAGCTTCCAAGGCGTCTTCCGCAATCCGCTGGTCAGTCCCTTCTTGCTCGGCGTTTCCGCCGGTGCCGGTTTTGGTGCGGCTGTCGCGATTTTGCAGGGCGGCGGCACGCTCACCATTCAGCTTTATGCCTTTGCCTTTGGCGGTCTGGCAGTGATTGCGGCTGTGCTTCTGGCGCGGCTTTATAAGAATTCCAACACACTGGTGTTGATCCTCTCCGGCACGATTACGAGCTCGGTTTTCACCGCCCTCCTCGGCCTTCTGAAATATACCGCCGACACCGAGAACAAGCTGCCGGTGATCGAATATTGGCTACTCGGTTCGCTCTCCGCTGCTGGCACGGATGCATTCATTAATATCGCCGTCGTGGCGATCCCGGCGATGGTGCTGGTCTATCTGCTGCGCTGGCGACTGAACCTGCTCACCTCTGGCGATGAACAGGCGCAGCTGCTTGGCGTGAACGTCAAGCGCGAGCGCATTTTGCACATTACGCTTGGCACCCTGCTCTGTGCTGCCGCAGTTTCGACCTGCGGGATCGTCGGTTGGGTTGGGCTTGTTGCCCCGCATCTGGCGCGCATGATTGTTGGCCCCGACCACGTCAAACTCATTCCGATGTCGATGGCCCTAGGCGCGACGTTTTTGCTGATCGTCGATACGCTCGCCCGCACCCTCGTCATGGCGGAAATTCCGCTAGGCATCGTCACCGCCCTCGTCGGCGCGCCGTTCTTTGCCGTGCTTTTGGCGCGTAGCGGAAAGGGGTGGTCATGACCGCCCTCGGCCTCAGCAAAGTCGCCACCGGCTATGGCAAGAACGTGCTGGTCCGCGACCTCAATTGCGAACTCGCAAAAGGCGACGTTCTCAATATTCTCGGGCCCAATGGCGTTGGTAAAACGACGCTGCTGCGCGCCATTACCGGGCTCTCCAACCCCATCAGCGGCACCGTGACACTTCTCGGCAAGCCGCTGAAAGATATGAGCATTCGCGATCGCGCCAAAGCCATTGCCTTGGTTTCGCAGAGTGAGAACATGACCTTTGCGCTGACTGTACGCGAAACCGTGCTCACCGGGCGCGCACCGCACTTGGGGCTGTTTGAGCGCCCCGGTAAGAAGGACGAAGAAATCGCCTCGGCGGTGCTCGAGGTGATGGGCGTTGCCGACCTCGCCGATCGTGAGCTGCCGTCCTTGTCCGGTGGTCAGCGGCAGATGGTACGTATTGCGCGCGCGTTGGCGCAACAATCGCAAGTGGTGGTGCTCGACGAGCCGACGTCGCACCTCGATATTGCCAATCAGATGCAGGTGATCGCGGCAATCCAGCGCCTGCGCGAGCGCGGCAATACCGTGATCGTCACCACCCATGATCCAGAGCATGCCTTGGTTTGCGGCGGGCAGGTTTTGGTCTTGTCCAAAACACGCGGACCGGTGTTCGGACCGGTGGGCACGACCCTCACCGAGCAGTTGCTTGAAGACACGTTCTCAGTGCCGGTTTCGAAATCCGTCACGGCCGATGGCGATGTTCTGATCGCGCCTAAATACACTCAAATTCTACGAGAGCTTTCACAATGACCAGAGCGCCAGTGGTCCTCCTGCACAATGGAGACGGAGGCGTTGCCTCCAGCTTTGAGCCAAGCGTTGCGGCCGGTGATCTGCGCTGGCTGCGTCAATCCGATGTTACAGCGGATGATCTCGCCGACGCCAAAGGTCTGATCCTGCCGCTCGCGGTTGATCAGATTGCCCTGATGGAAATCAAGCCTGCGCTCGAGGCGCTGCTGGATCGTGGCGGCCGCATCGCCATCATGTGCCACATGCTGCGCCCCTTCATCGATGGTCCGGGTATTTTCGTGCCGATGGAAAAGCCGAAGCGTCCAGACTTTAAGCTCATCCGCCTGCGCGAGCACGCCATCTTTGCGGACGTGCCCACGGAAGCGCTTGAGTCCAATAAGGGCGTGGTGGGCTTTTATGGGCGCGGCCACAATCCCATGCCAGAAGGGGCAGAAGCCATTCAGGTTTTTGGTGAGCGACAGGTTCCCGTCGACTGGATTTGGGAACGTCCACAGGGGGGCGTGGTGTTCAACCACTCCGGCAATGACCTTTGGGTGGTGGGCAACCAGCCCGATGCGCGCAAGGCAATGGCACCCAAGCTCGTGGCTTGGTGTAAGGGAGAGATGTAGTGGGCGTTGTGTTTGTAAACTCCGGTGCCTGCTTCCAGCTCGAATGCCTCGAAGGCCCGCGCTTTCGCGAGTATTTTGATCTGGCCTTGCGTCCGGAAGAGCTCTCCGCAGAAGCGCTAGAAGGGCATGATGTGCTCATCATTCCATGCCACACGCCGGTGCATCGCATCTTGGCCAAGCAGCAAGTTCTACTCGATTTTCTGGAGCGTGGTGGGACGCTGTTCGCCAGTGGCCGCAGCAAGAATGAGCAGTGGCTGCCGAACGTTAGCTTTGACCCCTGCCCGACCAATTTTTGGTGGTGGCTGACGCCGGGTGAAACGCTGGGGACAGAAATCGCCAAGCCTGAGCATAGCCTCTTCCAGTACATCGACCACAAGGCGATCACCTGGCATCTGCACGGCTTCTACAATGTGCCGGAGGGCGCTGAAGTGTTGGCGACTGGCCCTGACAATCGGCCGATCCTCTACATCGACGATGTGACGACCAAGGGGCGAATGATCATCACGAGCCTTGATCCGTTCTCCCATCACGGCCGCCACTTTATGCCGTCGGCCACACGATTCTTGGATGGCCTGCTGCCGTGGCTGCGTACGAAAGACGCGATCCGCCCCCGCTAAGGCCTAAACCACCACGATTGATCGGCGCATCGCGCGCTGACCCGAGACCTTTGGGGCGCTGTGACATTCCTGTGATGTCGTAGCGCCCAAGTTTCTTTGGGACTACCACTTCACGCAAAAAGCCATGCGCACCAAAGAGGTGGCGCGAAAAATGCCCAGAAACACGCCCTCATCACCAACGAAAATACTTTCTTGTCAGTAGAAAGAAAGTATGAAAGATATTTCCGATCTGTGGGGGAATTGGGCTGTGAAAAGCACGTCCGGGAAATTGCTGACTATGCTGCGCGATGGCGGTGCACAGTCACGTGCTGATCTGGCAAGGGGTATCGGTGTTTCTGCATCGGTGCTGACCAAGCTGGCGGCCGCATCCATTTCTCGCGGTCTGGTTTTAGAAGCCGACACGACAGCGCCCAGCCCAATGGGCCGTCCCCCATCCCTGCTCGCGTTCAACCCCAGTGGCGCTTACGTCATTGGCGCCAATATTGGCTATGGACGCATTAGCGTTGCTTTGGTGGACTCTGCCCTGACCGTGCAGCAGACAGCCAGCGCCAACTTCGATCAGACGAAGACGACAGTCGACGACATGATTGATTTGGTGAGCAAAATTTCCAATAGGCTCATCGAAGACAGCCAGCTGCCGCGCACCAGAATAGCCGGTGTTGGCGTGGGCGTTCCCGGTAAGGTCGACGCGGCCAAGCGCTCAAATCTCTATTCGAAACTCGAACGCTCTGGGCAAGCGGTGCCCTTCGCGGACCGTATCGAACAGAGACTAGCTTTGCCCGTCGTGCTCGAACACAACGCTTCGGCCATTGCCTTGGCGGAAGCCATCTATGGCGCTGGGGCGGGCAATGCTTCGGTTTTGCATATCTATATGCGATCCGGCCTTGGCGCCGGCCTTGTGCATTTCCGCAATGGCGAAGCCAATTCGCCCGGCCCAATCGAAATCGGCCATGTGGTGGTCGAGCCTCACGGCCTCAGCTGCGTGTGTGGCACGCGTGGTTGTCTGGAAGCCCGCTTCTCTGAACCGGCACTGTTGTCGGCGCTACAACTCGATCACGTCCCCGAAGAGGGGTTGATCGCGGCTGCACGCGCCAATTCAGAAGTGTGGGCCCTGCCCTACGAGCAATTCGTACAGACCCTTGCCACATCCATCACCCTACTCGGCCCCGATCTGATTTTGCTCGGCGGTCATTTGGGCGAGGCACCACAAGAATTCATCGATCAGCTCAAATCTGATCTCACCCCACGTCTGATGCGCCAGTTTGAAGGCGTCCGGATCGAACGTGCTCACTTAGTGCCCGATGCTGGCGCCCTTGGGGCTGCCTGTGTCGCGCTCGAGAAATATGTCTTTGAAGGATAGTTCAATGGGAGATACCGAAGCTGCGCCTCCAGCGCGTAAATCAGGCTTCACCGTGGACAGATCAGCTGTGATGCTGACCACGCTGTCTATCTCTGGTGGTCTGGCGCTCTGGTGGATTGCTACGTCGCTGACCACCACCCCTTTGCCGGGCCCCGTAGAAGTACTCGAACGGTTCATTCGCTCGTTTAGCTCTGGTCAGTGGTGGGTAGACGTGCGCGCGTCTCTGACACGCGTTCTCACCGGCTTTGCCCTTGGCGTACTCCTTGCGATCCCAGTCGGGTTCTTGATGGGGTGGTATAAGGTTGCGCGTGGTCTGATCGATCCTTGGATCCAGTTCTTCCGCGTGATCCCACCACTGGCGATCATTCCGCTCGCTATTGTGACCATGGGCATCGACGAAACGCCCAAGATATTCGTGATCTTCCTGGCCTCGTTCCTGTCGTCGGTTGTTGCCGCGTATCAGGGCGTGATCAGCGTCGATAAGACCTTTATCAACGCAGCCCGCGTTCTGGGCGCGTCGGACTGGGTCATATTCACACGCGTGGTTATCCCAGCATCGACCCCCTTCATTCTGGTTGGTTTCCGCATTGGTCTCGGCTCCGCATGGGCAACCGTTGTGGCAGCAGAACTGATCGCAGCGCAGGCGGGCCTCGGCTTCCGCATGCAGCAGGGCCAGCTCTACTACGATCTGCCGGTCATCTTCGTATCGCTGATTTCTATCGGCGTATTGGGCCTGATCATGGATCGCGTCGTCAGCTTCACCGAGCGCAAGCTGACCGTCTGGCAGGAAAGAATCTAAGCATGTCGAACACGCAAGACGTCAAAATCCGTTTTGAGAATGTTGGCCGTGAATTTGGCACCGATAAGGGCAATTTCACTGCGCTGCAAAATCTCAATCTCGATGTTTACGATGGCGAGTTCATCACCGTTGTAGGGCCTTCCGGTTGCGGCAAGTCCACAGCCATGAACATTGTGGCCGGCCTGCTCGATGTCACGAGCGGCCAGTGCCTCGTTGACGGTGAACCCGTTAACGGCCCGGGCCCCGACCGTGGTGTGATCTTCCAGCAATACGCGCTGTTCCCATGGCTGACCGTTCGCGAGAACGTTGAGTTTGGCCTCAAGCTCAAGGACATCGATAAGGCAGAGCGCCGTCGCATTGCGGACCACTATATCGGTCTCGTGGGCCTCAGCGACTTCGCGGATGCGCTGCCCAAGATGCTCTCAGGCGGCATGAAGCAGCGCTGCGCGATTGCTCGTGCCTATGCGGTGAACCCAAAGGTTCTGCTGATGGATGAGCCTTTCGGCGCGCTCGATGCGCTGACCCGCGTCCGTATGCAGGATCAGTTGCTCGACACGTGGTCTAAAGAACGCCGCACGGTGATGTTTATTACCCACGACGTTGACGAGGCCGTCTATCTCGCCAATCGCGTAATCGTCATGGCTGCCCGCCCGGGCCGCCTGCAGGAGGTCATCAATGTTGATCTCCCCTACCCGCGCAATGACGAACTGCGTCTGTCGCCAGAATTTGCGGAAATCCGCAATAAGGTTTGGCACGCTGTTTACTCGCAGCCAAGCCATTCATAAGAAAACTCAAGGGAGAGTGATGATATGAAAAAGCGTAGCTTTATCAAATTGATGGCAGGGATTGCCCTGACCGGCGTTTGCCTCGTGCCAGTTTCGGCTCAGGACCTGACCCCAATCCGCATGGGCTATATCGCTGACTACTTCGGCAGCAGTGTTGCAGCAATTGCGACCAAGCAGGACCTGTGGACCAAGCATGGTCTTAAGGCTGATCTGAGCGTCTTCACCAACGGCCCGATCCAGGTTCAGGCTCTTGGCGCTGGTTCGCTTGACTTTGCTTACATCGGACCAGGCGCTCTGTGGCTTCCTGCTTCCGGTCAGGCCAAGGTTATCGCGATCAACGCGCTCGGCTCGACCGACCGCGTTATTGCCCAGCCAGGCATTGAGTCGATGGAAGACCTTCGTGGCAAGCGCGTTGCTATTCCTGAAGGCACTTCGGGCGACATGCTGATGCGCCTCGCGCTTGAAGAAGCAGGCATGACCCTTGCTGACATCGAGCCGATCATGATGGACCCAAGCACCATCGTGACCGCATTTGCTTCCGGTCAGGTCGATGCAGCCGGCATCTGGTACCCATTCGTTGACATCATCCGTCAGCGCGTTCCAGAGATGAAGGAACTGTCGTCCAACGCCGACTTCTTCCCGGCTGTGGCTTTCCCAAGCTCGTTCATCGTTTCCAACACCATGGCTGAAGACGGCGACACCATTCGCAAGGTCAATGCGGTAATCAAGGAAGCCATCGACTTCCGCCGTGACAACATCGACGAGTCCGTCACCATCACCGCCGATTTCCTTGGCGTTCCAGTTGAGCCATTGCAGGCAGAAGCTTCGCTTGCGACCCAGCCAAACTCGGAAGAGCTGGTTGGCCTGACCATCAATGGTTCGGTCAATTCCTGGCTCGACACCATGGCGCAGCTCTATGTGACCTTCGGCAAAGTTGAGAGCGTTCAGCCAGCGTCTGAATTCTACCTCGGCGATTTCTACGCCAAGTAAGCCCATCGGCTGAAATCCACACGGTCTTCGCTGCCTTCATCGGCAGCGGAGACCCAGACTGTCTCTCTTTTTGGATACTAAGTTGATGACGACAACTCGACCCAATATCGTGTTCATCATGGCCGATGATCATGCTGCAAGCGCAATCTCTTGCTATGGCTCGGGCCTGAATGCCACGCCCCATATTGATCGGCTGGCAGAAGAAGGCATGCGTCTCGACCACTGCTACGTCACCAACTCTATTTGTACCCCGAGCCGTGCCTCGATCCTCACGGGCACGTATAACCACGTGAACGGCGTCACCACGCTGACCACCGACCTCGATAATCGCTTGCCGAATGTGGCGCGTTATCTGCAGGCGTCAGGCTATCAGACCGGCATGTTCGGCAAGTGGCACCTCGGCGAAGGCAAGGCTCACCAGCCCACCGGCTTTGATCAATGGTCGGTTCTTCCGGGTCAGGGCGACTATTTCGACCCGGTCATGATCGACAGCAATGGGCCACATGTTGAGCCCGGCTACGCCAGCGACATCATCACCGACAAAACCATCGCGTTTATGGACCAGTGCGATCGCGATCGCCCGTTCTTCGTCATGTGTCACCATAAGGCGCCGCATCGTCCATTTGTGCCGCATCCGCGCTATCGCGAGCTTTATACCGAAGATCTGCCGATCCCAGAAACCTATGACGACGACTATTCCAACCGCGCTTCGGCGGCGGAACTGGCGCGTATGCGGGTTCGTCAGGACATGACTTACGAAGACCTGGGGCTGGTACAGCCTGAGGGCGGCGACGAAGTCGGCAGCGCTATTCGCAGCGAAAACGGCGCAATCAGCCGCAACGTTCCCGATCTGGAAGACGTGTCCGGCCTCGTGCTGATCTGCAAGGACACCGGCACCAATTTCACCTTCAAAACCAAGCGCGAACTCGATGTTTTCAAGTATCAGCGCTACATCAAGCGCTATTTGCGCACCGTCGCGGGCATTGACGACAATGTTGGGCGCCTGCTCGACTATCTCGATAGCAATGGCCTGACCGACAACACCATGGTCATCTACACCTCCGACCAAGGCTTCTTCTTGGGCGAACATGGCTGGTTTGATAAGCGCTTCATGTATGAAGAGTCGCTGCAGATGCCGTTCGTGATCCGTTATCCGAACGGTATCGCGCCACAGTCGGTGACCAAGCGCATCGCATCCAATGTCGATTTTGCTCCGACATTCCTTGATTACGCTGGCGTGCAGATCCCGAACTTCATGCAGGGCGTCAGCATGCGTCCGATCTTGGAAAAGACCGACGATGCCAGCTGGCAGGATCTGGCCTACCATCGCTATTGGATGCACAAGGATTATTACCACAACGCCTTTGCGCACTACGGCATTCGCGATGATCGCTACAAGCTGATCTATTGGTACAATGACGCGCTCGACCAGCCCGGTGCATTCAACGGCGATGAGCCGCCCGAATGGGAATTGTTCGACTGCCAGAGCGACCCGAAAGAACTGGTCAATCTTGCCAATGATCCGAAGTATCGTGAGATTTTCCTAGCCATGCTGGAAAAGCTGGATCACAAGATGACGGAAATCGGCGATATCGCAGAACACGATAGTGCCGCTATCCGCGCACAAAACTAAGATGATCCGTCGCCCATAAAATGAGCCAATGTTGCCGCCCGCCATCGCCGAATGCCACTAGCCTGAGCCAGGAGCAGACGACTGTCACCACAGTCTCTGCTGCCGAGGTTTCGGTCGGCGTCGTAGCGATTGCGGGCGGCAAGAGTTTTGTCGGCACCCACACACCGGCCATTGAGCAGGATGGGGAGGGACCGCAAAGAAGTGTCACCCTCGCACCGTATGGGATAAGCCCTACGACGGTGACGAACGCTGAGTTTGAGCGGTTTGTCGCGGCGACAGGCTATATCACTGAAGCCGAGCGCATCGGCTGGTCGCCGGTCTTCGACAGCTCCCGCGAACACCTCGCGCACGCCGCCTCGGTTGGCAATCAATTGCCGTGGTGGAAGATTGTCGAAGGGGCACGCTGGAACCACCCAGAAGGGCCGCAGTCGGATCTGCGGGACCGGGAAGATCATCCCGTCGTGCAAGTCTCGTGGAATGATGCGAACGCTTATGCCCGCTGGGCGGGTGGTCGCCTGCCTACTGAGGCGGAGTGGGAACATGCGGCCCGAGGTGGCGCGCATCCACAGCGTTTTCCCTGGGGCGATGCAGAACCAAGCGACACCGATATTCACTGCAATATCTGGCAAGGCAGCTTCCCGCGGCACAATAGTCTGACCGACGGCTATCTGCTGACGGCGCCCGCAAAGAGCTTCGAACCCAATAGTTTGGGGCTCTACAACATGGCGGGAAATGTTTGGGAGTGGACGCAGGACGCGTTCAAAATTCGCTCTCTGAGCAAGTCGGCCAAGCTTCGAAATGCCAGTGCCGCGCAGCATAAAGAGAAAGTACTCAAAGGAGGTTCGTTCCTTTGTCACATCTCCTATTGCTACCGCTATCGGATTGCGGCACGTATGGCCATGTCGCCGGATAGTGCGGGATCAAATGCAGGCTTCCGCCTTGCATTTTCGAGCCGCACGTGATGTCCAACACACCTCGCATGTCTATCGCTCTCGAGTGGTTAGCTTCGGCGCTTTAAGCGCCTGTTTTTAATATCGTCCCCGGTGCGCAATGCCCATCTATCTGCCTATCGCTGAACTCTCTGTCGATCTGTTTTTCCTGATCGGTATCGGTGCCGCGATCGGCTTCATTTCGGGTCTGTTTGGTGTTGGCGGCGGCTTCCTGATGACGCCGCTGCTACTGTTTTCTGGCGTGCCCGCTGCAGTTGCCGTTGCGTCAGTGACAGCGCAGGTTGCCGCCTCCTCAACCTCTGGGGCAATTTCCTATTTCCGCAAGGGCGGGATCGACTTCAAGCTTGCCTCCTATCTCGTTGGCGGGGGCGTCGGTGGATCTATCGCCGCCATTGGTGTACTAGCTCTGCTGCGCCAATGGGGTCAGGTCGATTTCTTCATTGCTATCAGCTATGTGGTACTTCTCGGCTTTGTCGGCTCGTCCATGCTGTTTGAAAGCGTTCGCGCGATCATCCGCGCGCGCCGCAAGGACTATGTGCCGACGCCGAAGCCACAGGGCTCGTCCTGGTTGCAGCGCCTGCCGCTTCGCACGCAATTTCCGCGTTCAAAGCTCTATATTTCCGTCATTCCGGTGATCGGCATCGGCTTTTGCGTCGGCATTTTGGGAGCGTTGCTCGGTCTGGGTGGCGGCTTTATCCTCGTCCCTGCACTCGTCTACCTCCTGCGCGTTCCGGGCAATGTGGTCATTGGCACCTCGCTCGTCCATCTGCTCGTGGTCATGCTCGTCACCTGCGTGCTGCAGGCCGTGACCAATCAGTCGGTCGATATTCTCCTCGCCTTCTGCCTGATGGTGGGCAGCGTGGTTGGCGCGCAATTTGGCGCTTCCGCTGGTCAGACGATCAAGGGTGAGCAATTGCGGGCACTGTTGGCTCTGCTGATTTTGCTGATCGCGACGCGCTTCGGCTTTTCGCTGTTCACCATGCCAGCCGACCCGTTCACCGTCACAACCATTGGCTTTGGAGAAACACTGTGATGTTCTCCCGCCTCCGCTCAGCTATTGCCGCCACTCTGCTGATTATCGCTGCCGCCGCGACACCCGTTGCAGCGCAGGGCCTCGTTCTGGCCAATTCGGACCCCGTGGTTGCGGTCCACTCCAATTTTGCAGGCCAGAGTTTTACCCTCTTTGGCGCGATCGACCCGACTGCGCACAATCTGCCCGCTGACACCAGCTATGACGTCGTGATGGTGATCAAAGGCCCACCGCATGACCAGCGTGTCAGCATGAAGGGGCGCGAGCTTGGGGTGGTGCTGACCACCGACATGACGATGTATAAGGGCGTTCCAAGCTATTACGCCATTTTGTCCAATCGACCGCTCAACGTCATCCTGCCGGAAGGTTTGAACGAGCGGCCCGACTTCAGCCTGCTGCGCGTTGTAGAGGCCTCCCATCTGTCGGGACCACAAGAGCTCAACAGCGAGTTTGTACGGATCAAATCCAAGGGCGGCACCTATAGCGAAAACGCTATGGGCGTGGTGTTTCTCTCCCGTACCGGCTTTGCCGCGCGCATCTCCCTGCCCTCACACGTCTCCAACGGGCTCTACATTGCGCAGGCCTATCTCTACGCCAATGGCGAGCTCATAACGGAAACCACCACGCGATTTGCGGTTCGCACCGAAGGGTTCGAGCGCATGCTGGTGGATAGCGCACGCAATCACTCTCTCCTCTATGGCCTTGCCGCAGCGTTCCTCGCGCTGTTCACTGGCTGGCTCGGTGGCGTCGTCTTCCGGCGCTAAACGAGGCTTCGTTTAGGATCGCCGACTTAGCTCCCAAAGAAAAATGCTGCGCGCTGGCCACAAGACAGCGCGCAGATGACCGCGTGCGCGCCCGGCGGCCGAATTGCGACCTAACGCATTGCGCGGAGTACGCAGCGCCGCCTCTTGCTAATATATCAGAGCCGTCCGGAATGTGCATTTCTTCGGCACTTTCGTGTACCGACAGACAGGCTGTGTAGGGCTAAACTGCTGGCGTTTGGCGCGCTGTGACGCTGACAAAGACCAGATATCCGCGCTTCTGCGAGGAGCAGAGCATCCATCAAATCAACGCGTCTTCCCCATAGACACTTATGGAGAATGCCAATACCATCAGATGGTTGTAGGAGGATTTTCGCTTCCCACCCTGTGTGGCGAGGCGTGTTTTCCCTAGAATTTAAGTCATTTCGACGTTCCGAATTCATTAGCATTTCTAGAATCCCGGAGACTTCATGTTCAAATTACTCAGCCTGACCTGCTGTGCTGCTGTATTAGCCAGCTCATCCATTGCCCTTGCTCAGGACGCCGCGCCAAAGCCGGAGGACCTTCCCTTCGTTGCCGGCATGCCTGTGGGCATCGTGGACAGGGAGGGCGTGCATACTCCGGCCTCTGATAATGTGAAGGTCTTTGGCGCCATCGTCAGTGCAGAAAGCTGCTCTTACGACGAGACGAGAAACTTGGTTATTGCGGTGAACCGTGGTGCGCCACAGAACCGCTTCCCGAATGATGGTTTCGTCTCGCTCATCAATCACGACGGCTCCGTCCACACCCCGCGCTGGATCGGCGCCAACCGCAACGGCCTCACTCTCAACGAGCCGTTCGGCAGCGACATCCATGAGGGCATCCTCTATCTCGCTGATAGCGATGGCGGCACCGCAGAGGACGATCCGCGCACAGCCGTGATCCGCAAGTTTGACATTGCGACCGGCGCGCCTGTCGGCGAAGTGCCAGTGGCTGGTGTCGCTTGGCTCAATGACATTGAAGTGGCCAGTGACGGGACGATCTACGGCTCAGACACAGGCATGGGCCCTGCGGGCACGCCACAGCGCATTTTCAAGGTTACGCCAGAAGGTGAAACCAGCGTATTCCTAGAAGGCGCGCCACTGGCCCTGCCCAATGGTGTTGGTATCGACAATGACGGAAACATCGTGATCGCCAATATGGGTGATGACGCCGTTCTGACCTTCTCCGTCGATGGTGAGCTGCTCAACACGGAAAAAGCCGCGCAGCCAGGCAGCGATGGCCTCGTCATCATGGCTGACGGCACCAAATATGTGAGCAGCGTCATGCAAGGCGGGATCTCGAAGATGGTGCCAGGCGCTGAAGCTGAGCTGATCGCAACCGGAATCCCGAGCGCAGCCTCCATGTGCTACGATGCTGAGGCCAATCAGCTGGTTGTTCCGCTCAACAACAATAACGGCTTGGCATTCGTGCCACTGAGCTAACACCCGACTTTTGGGTGTTCAAAACTGAGCGCCGCAGTGGTGCAGCGCTCAGGAATGGACCGAGACTTCATCAGTTAAAAGAAAAGGCGGCCTCAAGAGCCGCCTTTTCCATTTTGCTTATTCTGCTGGCTGCAAGGCAGCTGGCTTTTCGGAAGCGGGTGGTGTTGCCACGGCTTCACCAGACAGCGCCTTATTCATCTGCTCAACGTCCAGCTCGCCTTCCCAACGGGCCACAACCAGACACGCAACGGCATTGCCGGTGAGGTTGGTGAGTGCGCGGCATTCGGACATGAAGCGGTCGATGCCGAGGATCAGCGCCATGCCTGCGATTGGCACGGATGGAATAACCGAGAGGGTTGCCGCCAGGGTAATGAAGCCCGCGCCGGTGATGCCTGCAGCACCCTTCGAGCTCAACATCGCCACCAGCAGCAGGATGATCTGATCCCAGAGCGAGAGCTCAATGCCCGTGGCCTGCGCGATGAACAGCGCCGCCATGGTCATGTAGATATTGGTGCCGTCGAGGTTGAAGGAGTAGCCAGTCGGGATCACCAGACCCACAACCGACTTCTTCGCACCAGCGTCTTCCATCTTCTGCATCAGGGTCGGCAGAGCCGCCTCCGAGGAAGAGGTACCGAGCACGAGCAGAAGCTCGTCCTTAATGTAGCGGATGAGGGCGAAAATGGAGAAGCCGTTATACTTTGCCACTGCGCCGAGGATCACTACGACGAAGAGGAAAGAGGTCAGGTAGAAGGTGCCGACCAGCAGCGCCAGATTGGCGATGGATCCAATGCCATAGCGACCGATGGTGAAGGCCATGGCGCCGAAGGCACCGATTGGAGCGGCCTTCATCAGGATCGAAACGATCTTGAAGATTGGCGCCGTCAGGGTCTGGAACAGGTCCAGCACCGGCTTGCCACGTTCGCCAACGGCGGCGAGAGCGACACCGAACAGGATGGCGACGAACAGAACCTGCAGGATGTTGCCGTCAGCGAAGGCGCTGACCATGGTGTCGGGGATGATGCCCATGAGGAAGCCGGTGATAGTGCTATCATGCGCCTTATCGGCATAGCCCTGCACCGCAGCCTGATCGAGCGTTGCTGGATCGATGTTGAGGCCAGCGCCGGGCTGAACCAAATTGGCAACGATAAGGCCAACGATCAGCGCCAGGGTCGAGAAGGTGAGGAAGTAGATCATCGCCTTGCCAACGACCTTACCAACCTTGCTCAGATCGCTCATGCCAGCAATGCCTGTGGCAACGGTGAGGAAGATCACCGGCGCAATGATCATCTTCACCAGCTTGATGAAGGCATCGCCGAGAGGCTTCATTTCTGTGCCGATAGCTGGCCAGAAGTGACCGAGCAAAATACCGACGACGATTGCGAAGATCACCTGCACATAGAGGTGCTTGTAGAGAGGTATCTTTGGGGCAGAAGAGTCTGCCATTGAATGGGGCATCATGGTCTCACTCCCGTAGGGGGGCCGCAGTTGCGCGGCTCGTTGTGCTCCCACTCCTTTCGCAACTAGTGTGCCAGTTACCGACCTTACCCCTATCTCTCTGATAAACCGTCACAAAACTTCCAAAGAACTGCCACATTACGCGAGTTTGTGCGTAAATCCACACATCGTGAATTGCAGTTTGTGCGAAAATCCGCACAAGGATGCGCATGGATTTTTCTCTGAAACGCATGGTCCGCGGTCCGCTTTTACAATGGGCATTTTTGGGCGCTGTTCTGCTGGCCCTAAGCGGGGTTGCGCTGACTGTTGGCGCCTATGTTGGTGAGGCGGAAGCCGACGCCGAGGTGCTTGAGCGTGGCGACGCAACGACACAATTGCAGGTGTCGGCGCTGCTCGCAGAACTCGATAAGCAGCGCGCGGTCCGCTTTCTGGTGGCCCGGGACGCCGACGTCATCGCGACCCTCAACGACGGTCAGCCATTGGCCGTCGCGGGGCTAAACCAGAAGCTGAGAACGCTCGCTGAAGGCGCTGGGGCGAGTGTGATCTATGTGATCAATGTCGCGGGCGACACCATTGCGGCGAGCAATTTCGACACTGACGAGAGCTTTGTCGGGAACAACTACCAGTATCGCGCCTATTTTCGCGATGCGATGTCGGGCGGCACGGGCCAGCTTTTCGCTATGGGAGCGACCAGCCGTGTTCCCGGGCTTTATGTGTCCGAACGCATTGAGGGACCTGAGGGCACGCTGGGTGTGGCCGTTGTCAAAATTGACTTTAGATTGCTGGAAACGCTCTGGGCGCCAGGGAATGCTGCCACTTACGTGACAGATGCCAGAGACGTCGTGCTGCTCTCAAGCGTGCCGACTTGGCAGTTTTACGCCGCCGAGACGAAGAGCGCGGCTGAAGTCGCGGGATTGCGACAAAGCTTGCAATATCTCTCTGCGCCTTTGCGGCCCCTGCCCATTGCGTCTCATGAAGGGCGAACGGATGTCGTTGAGGCCCTTATTCCACCCAACGAAACGCCGCATCAGTTTGCACGGGTGCAGATTGCGGTCCCGACAACGGATTGGCAGCTCTCCGCACTCTTCCCAGTAGAAGCGGAGCGGGCGGCGGCGATCACCACCACGCGCTCCAATGCCTTGCTGGTCCTGGCCGCGGGGGCGGCTTTGGCCGCTCTGGCCTTGGCTTTGCTGCAACGGTCGGACCGGGTCAGACGGCGCATGGCCGATCAGCACCACGCACTGGAGCTTGCCGTCGAGACGCGCACAGCCGATTTGGCCGCTACCAACCACGCTCTGATGGAAGTGATCACCGAGCGCGACGCGGCGGAGTTGAACGCCGCGCGGTTGAGGGACGAGCTTACCCAAGCCAATCGCCTCGCATCACTGGGACAAATTGCGGCCGGTGTGGCGCACGAAATCAACCAGCCATTGGGTGCCATCCGCGCCTATGCGGACAATGGGCAGGTCTTTCTGCAGCGGAGCGCCAATGCCGAAGCGCTGGAGAATTTTGGGGCGATTTCGCGCCTCACGGACCGCATTACCAAGATCACCGAACACCTTCGCGATTTTTCACGGAAGGGTGGACGGAACGCGGTGATGATGGATCTGCGCAGTGCCGTGGACGCGGCGCTGAGCCTATTGGGCGCTAACATTCGGCACCAGAACGTGCGGATCGACTACACGCGGCCGCAGACAGATGTGCCGATTTTTGCAGATGAGACTGGGGTCGAACAGATCATCGTCAATCTCATCCAGAACGCCCTAGAGGCTCTTGAGGGGCGAGCGGACAAAGCTATATCCATCGCCTTTTCGAGTGAGCCCGGAAGCGTAAACCTGCGGGTGACGGACAACGGACCTGGGGTGTCGCCGGACATGGCAGAACGCATATTCACGCCGTTTTCGACCAGCAAGGCGAAGGGGCTCGGACTTGGGCTCGTGATCAGCCAAGACCTCGCACAGAGCTTTGGCGCGAGCCTGCTTCTAGATCCCAAAACAGCATCCGGCGCGAGCTTTGTGCTCCGTTTTCCGAGACCGACCCCATGACCAAAACCATCGCCCTGATTGATGATGATGCCGATTTTCGCACGGCAACAGCGCAAAGCCTGACGCTGGCTGGCTTTGACGTTTTGCAGTTCGGCTCGGCGGAAGACGCCCTCAAGCAGATCGACAGCCAGTTCGCGGGTGTGGTGGTCAGCGACATTCGCATGCCGAAGATGAGCGGGTTTGATCTGTTCACCCATATTGGCGCTATCGACGCCGCTCTGCCGGTGATCCTCATCACAGGACATGGCGACATCGATATGGCTGTGCGCGCGGTGCAGGCCGGGGCTTACGATTTCATCGCCAAGCCCATGCCACCGCAGCGACTAATTCTCACTGTCGAAAATGCCCTCGAAAAGCGCCGTCTGACGCTCGAAAATCGTCGCCTCAAGACTGCGCTGATCGAGACCGAAGATAGCCTGCCTCTGCTGGGGCAAACGCCGGTGATGGAGCGCTTGCGTCGGACGCTCAAGCAAATCGCTAATGCTGATGTCGACGTGCTGATTTTGGGCGAAACCGGGTCTGGCAAAGAAGTCGTGGCCAGCGCCCTGCATCAATGGAGCCGCAGATCGGTCAACGAATTCGTGCCCATTAACTGCGGCGCACTGCCCGAGAGCGTCATCGAGAGCGAGCTTTTTGGCCATGAGATCGGCGCTTTTACCGGCGCTGCCAAGCAACGTATTGGCCGGCTCGAACACTCGTCTGGCGGCACGCTGTTCCTCGACGAACTCGAAAGCATGCCACTGGCGACGCAAGTGAAGTTTCTGCGCGTTTTAGAGGTGCGCCGGATCAGTCCGCTTGGCACCAATAAAATCCGCGACTTGGATTTACGCGTCGTTGCGGCGTCGAAAGTGGATTTGGCAGAGGCCTCGCGACGCGGCGAGTTCCGCGAAGACCTGTTCTATCGCCTTAATGTGGTGAGCGTTTCCATCCCTCCACTGCGTGAACGCAGAGACGACATCCCACTGCTCTTTACGCACTTCCTCAATCGGGCGGCGAAGCGGTTCAAGGTTGAAGCGCCGGAGGTCGATAGCGTGCTCTACGATTTCCTGATGATGCATGACTGGCCGGGCAATGTGCGCGAATTGGGCCATTTCGCTGAGCGGTTTGTGCTCGGTCTAGAAGAAGATCAACCGGCTCAACCTGAAACTGCTGCCCGGCTGCCCCTGCCCGAGCGTTTGGCGCGAACCGAGGCCGAGATTTTGCGCCAAACCCTCAAGATGCACGCAGGCGATGTGGCTGCCTGTCTGGCCGATCTCGGTATTCCGCGAAAGACCTTTTACGACAAGCTCAAGCGCCACGGCATTACCCGCGCGGACGCGTGAGACCTCGGCACGACGTCACCGTCCAGTGAAGGAAACGTCTGCCCTCGCTCAAGAACCTTCTGTACAGGATCAAGACTTAAAGATATAAAGATATCTTTATATGGCTTGACGTTCGAACGAATGTGATCGATAGTACCCAGGCCTAGGTTCTTCAGCCGTTCGCTGTAACGCGTTGAAGCTAAGAGGGAAGTTGGTGCCTCGTTTCGACGAGAAAGCCAATGCTGCCCCCGCAACTGTAAGTGGCGAGCTGACATCCAAATGTGTCACTGGGGTTACCCCTGGGAAGACGGATGGAGGCTTTGACCCACGAGCCAGGAGACCTGCCTGTGGCGAGATAACGTTCACGGGCGGGGTGTCCCAGTGTGCCGTAGCAAAGGTCGCTGCGCGGCCCTGCTTGCTATGCGTTCGCTATGCCTTGCCCCCAAATCTTGGGGCAAACCTGTCCCAAACAGAATTAACCGCCGCCATCCGTGGCGCAGTCTTGCTTCCGTTCCCGCTGAGGACACGGGCGTAACACGGCACCGGTAACGGCCCACGACGGCTTTTCGCAAAGCCAGCGCAACAGACAGTTTGGGGCAGATAAGACGATGACCAAAACCATAGAGTTCTCAATCCGCAGCATTGATTTTGACGAAAACTATGTCCCTGCCGACAACACCCGCCTGACGACCAATTTCGCCAATCTGGCACGCGGGGAAACGCGCCAGCAAAATCTGCGCAACGCGCTGAGCATGATCAACAACCGCTTCAACAGCCTGATCCATTGGGACAATGAGAGCGGTGACCGATATTCTGTCCGGCTCAAGATCATTTCCGTCGATCTCAACATAGCCGACCAGAGCACCAAGACGGCGTTTCCGTTGATCGAAATGCTCCAAACTGAGATCCATGACACGCTCACCGGTGCCCATATCCCGGGCGTGACCGGCAACAGCCTTTCGTCCTATGTGCGCGACTATGATTTCAGCGTGGTGTTGGCAGCACACAAGGCCAGCGGCGCAGGCACGAGCGTGCCCGTCGACTTTGGCGATCTGCACGGCGATCTCTTCAAAAGCCTGCTGAACTCCGACGTTTACAAGACGCACTTCCGCAAACCACCCGTGATTTGCATCAGCGCATCGAGCAGCAAAATCTATGAGCAGACCGGGAATGCGCATCCCGTGCTTGGGGTTGAATATCGTCAAAACGACTTTTCGCTCACAGACAGCTATTTCCTCAAAACAGGCCTTAAGCCGCGCTTCTTCATGCCGCCCAACAGTTCAGCGCCGTTCGCCTTCTACTTCACCGGCGATCTGGCGAATGATTACTCCAACCTCGAACTGGCCAGTACGATTGCCACGATGGAGACCTTCCAGCGCATCTACCGCCCGGAAATCTACAACGCCAACTCAGTCGCTGGTCGGCGCTATCAGCCGAGTTTGAACCATCAGGATTATTCGCTGACCCAAGTGGTCTACGACCGCGAAGAACGCAGCCGACTGGGCATTGACCAAGGCAAGTTTGCCAAAGAGCAGCTCATCGAGCCCCACCAGCACGCCCTCAGCCATTGGGCGCGCGAAAACGCGCATCGCTAAGCACCAAAAATCGAGACATTCCCATGACAAAACTCCTCCCCACCTCGACCGCTGGCAGCTTGCCCAAACCTTCGTGGCTTGCGCAGCCAGAAACCCTTTGGTCGCCTTGGAAACTGGAAGGCGCAGGCCTTTTGGAAGGCAAGCAAGACGCTCTGCGGTTGTCGCTGCATGAGCAGCAGCTTGCGGGCCTCGACATTGTTGGCGATGGCGAACAGACCCGCCAGCATTTCGTCACCACTTTCATCGAACACCTCTCGGGCGTTGATTTCGAAAAGCGCGAAACAGTCCGCATTCGCAATCGCTACGATGCCAGTGTCCCGACGGTGGTGAGCGCTGTCAGCCGCGACAAGCCTGTGTTCGTGGAAGACGCCAAATTCTTGCGCCAGCAAACCAAGCAGAAGATCAAATGGGCCCTGCCCGGCCCGATGACCATGATCGATACGCTCTATGACGCCCACTATAAGAGCCGCGAAAAACTCGCCTGGGAGTTTGCGAAGATCCTCAATGAGGAAGCAAGAGAGTTGGAAGCGGCTGGCGTGGACATCATCCAGTTCGACGAGCCAGCGTTCAATGTCTTCTTCGATGAGGTCAATGAATGGGGCGTCGCCGCGCTCGAACGCGCCATTGAAGGGCTGACGTGCAAGACCGCCGTTCACATCTGCTATGGCTATGGCATCAAGGCCAATACCGATTGGAAAAAGACGCTGGGCCAAGAGTGGCGTCAGTATGAGCAGGTGTTCCCAAAGCTCCAGAAGTCAAACATCGATATGGTCTCGCTGGAGTGCCAGAACTCGCATGTGCCGATGGATCTGATCGAGCTTTTGCGCGGCAAAGATGTGATGGTGGGCGCTATCGATGTGGCAAGCACCACAATCGAAACGCCTGAGCAAGTCGCCGACACCCTTCGCAAGGCTTTGCAGTTTGTCGACGCCGACAAGCTTTACCCCTGCACCAATTGCGGCCTCGCGCCACTGTCGCGCGACGTTGCTCGCGGCAAGCTCGGCGCCCTCAGCGCGGGCGCAGCCATCGTTCGCTCCGAGCTCACATCGTAAAACGCTCAGCCTTCGCGTGGCGGCCCACCGCCGCCACGTCCTTGCCGCAGATATCGTCGCGCTGTTTCCAAAACTAGCCCGCCAAATTTCTGCAGACTTAGCGACCCCGCGCGACGACCGCGCGGCGATCGCAGGCCCCTTTTGACTAAGAGACTGCTATGGGCACGATAGACCTGCGCTCCACCATCGTCGACAAAACCACGTTCCGCAACGGCATGGCACGCCTGGGGTCCGCCGTGAACGTCGTCACCACCGTGTTTGAAGGACAAGACTACGGCTTCACCGCTTCGGCCGTGTGCAGCGTCAGCGATACGCCACCCACGCTATTGGTGTGCATTAACCGGGCGAGTTCGTGCTTCAAGGCGTTCGAAAAGACCGGCCAATTTTGCGTCAACACTCTATCGCCGGGACAGGAAGATTTCTCGCGTCGTTTCGGTGGCGGCACGCCAATGAGCGAAAGGTTCGCGACTGTCGACTGGCACCGCGGACAGAGTGGAACCCCGATTTTGGCCAATGCGGCAGTAAGCTTTGAATGCGAATTGGCAAGTTACGTCGACGAAGCAACGCACCGTATCCTATTTGGCCGCGTCATTTCCGTGCGAGAAAATGAGCAGATGGGCACCCTACTCTATTGCAACAGGGAATATCTAAACGGGTGAGGTATGGCGGAGGCATGATCCCTCATGCCACCACCACGCTAGGCGCTAAACTCGTCCGGCCTTAGTAGTCAAACTGCTTGGACAGCGAGATTTTAAAGGTCCGGCCTGATGAGCGGTCATAGGCCAGATTTTCGCGGAAGTCGGCGTTGAAGACATTGTCGATACCAGCTTGGATCTGCGTTCCTGCCAAGGGACCCGTTTCTGGCTTCCAATTGGCGAAGAGATCAAGCGTAGCGAAAGCCTTCGCTTCGCCCTGCCCGCCCGAGGATTCCTTCACAAAGTACTCGCCTTGTGTAGCAAGTGTGACGCGCGCACCGTAGTCGAGGTTCCACTCGTCATAACGACCACCAATGGTGCCCGCTACCTTGCTTTGTGGGATCGTCGTCAGTGGCTGGTTCTTGTCGAGATCATCACCAATGGTCAGCGTGTAAGCGAGATTTACGAACCAATTGTCGGCATTGTAGGAGCCTTCCACTTCCGCACCATAGATGCGGGCATTTCCAACATTGCCGTAATACGTTGGTGCCGCTGCACCGGCGACGCCCGCAGTGTTCGACACAATCAGATCTGTCAAATCGTTGTAGAAGAAGGTGGTTTTGACGCTGCCCGCGTCGCCATCGTCGACAAGACTAAAGCCGTTGATGGCAAAGCCGGCTTCAATGGTATTTGCGTGCTCTTTGCGGAGATTAAGGCTTGCGACTTTTCCTGAACTCGACGAGCTAGAGGCCGTAAACGAGTACAACTCGTCAATCGTTGGCAAGCGCTCGGTGTGAGCAACGGACCCAAACACTGCAAAGTTGTCATTCAACTCATAATGCGCTGCAAGTTTTGGCAAGAAGGCGCTCCCCGTGATAGGGGCCGCGCTCGATGTGGATGAGGTGACATTATGGAAGTCACCACGGATACCCGCCATAATGGTCAGTCGGTCGTCGTAAACGTACTCATTCTGCACGAAGAGTCCGACTTTATTTTCAACACCTTCAGGGTGCTCAGTCAGCAATACGTTGCTTCGGGGCCTCTTTACGCTACGATTTAGTGTACTAATGCTCGCACCAAACGTGGTAAAATTCTCAAAACCTTCGCCAATCCATTCAACCGTATTGTCGGCCTTGAGCTGGAGGGTGCGGTACCCATAAATTGTGTCCGCAAGTACAGCATTACGACCGACAGCATTTTGGCCTGCAGGCGTGCCCGATAACGACCGCTGGTTAAATTGGTTATTTTCAGTATCGGACCACGTAATACCTACGTTCAAGTCCAACCAAGGATTATCAGCCGCTGGATTTTCGTATGTTAACGTTGCGGTATGATCGTTGACCTTACGGTCAACAATACCAAACGCCGATGAAAACACGCTGCCGGTACCAATTTGGGCATAAGCCTGATCAAACGCCTGACTGTACCAGCGCTGATAAGATGCGCGCAGCACCTGCTCGTCATTGTCACCAAAGCGGAGTGTGCCTTTCACAAGGCCGCTCCACGTGTCCATTTTAGAGCCAAGCAAGGTATTGAGCTGCTGCCGGTTTTGAGGACACCGAGTTAAGGTGTTTTTGGAACTGGAGAGTTTTTATGGAGAGACGCAAGTTCAGCCGGGAGTTCAAGCTCGAGGCTGTCAGGCTGGTCAGGGATCGGGGTGTTGCAGTTGCACAGGCTGCCCGTGATCTAGACCTGCATGTGAACGTGTTGCGCAAATGGGTGCGCGAGCAGTCTGCCGATCCGCAGCAGGCGTTCCCCGGCCATGGGCAGATGAAGCCCGAGCAGCTCGAGATCGAGAAGC